>JBFWVD010000017.1:0-84589 GCA_050246915.1 Acidimicrobiia bacterium
AGCTGTCGTGGTGACATCGCCGCTCGCTTCAGCATGACCTCTCGCAGACCAGAGGGCGGGGTCACTGAATCGGCTTCGGCGAGTGCAGCTACCACGCGCTCGAGCTTCCAGGTCGCGAGTGCGTCGTCGAGACCCTCGGCACCGCTCGTCATGACAACACCACACCTTCTGTGGGATCGAGGATGCCAGCGAGCCGCCGCAAGCCGAGACGTATGCGGCTCTTGGCCGTGCCTTCGCTCGCCCCGGTGCGTTCGGCGACCTGACGGAACGTGAGGCCATCGAAGTAGGCGAGTTCGATCGCCAGTCGCTGTGCCTCGGGCAGGGCCAACAGCGCTCGACGGACCAGTGCTCCGGCCTCACGAGCCAACACGGCCTCGTCCACGTTCGGCGTGGGGGCATCGGACACGGTTCGTGAACGCTCCTCGTGAGATGACCGGCGCGTTGTTCGCCGGATGAGATCGATGCATCGGCGGCGCGTGATCACCGCGAGGAAGGTGCGCATGCTCCCCTTCTCCGGATCCCACGCTTCAGGACGCTTCCAGAGCTCCACGAACACCTCCTGGCTCACGTCCGACGCCAGATCGTTCCCCACCAAACGAACCGCGATGCCGTGCACCAGCGCGCAGTACTGGTCGTAGATCGCGGACAGCGCCGAGTCATCGCCCACCATGATGCGGGCGATCATCTGCCGCTCCCAGGTCCCCGTGCTCTCGGACACTGCCGCGGACGTTACCGCCGACACAGCACCCGATCCGCGGGCAGGTGCCCGATCCATCACCCCCGCGGCCATGGTCAGTCGAAGAGCGGTGATGTCAATGAGTTCCGGCGCGCAACCTCGATGAGCAGTGGCAACGTCTCGGCGCTCGGCGGGCCTTGTGGCACATGGGCATCGACATCGTCGAAGAAGGACGATGCCCGATGTCCACTCGTGATCGCCACGAACGTGGCATCACTCGACGCGATCCGATACGAGTGCACCGTCCCTGCAGGGAAGGATACGAACGAGCCCGGGCCCAGTCGCACCATCTCGTCGGCGATCATGACCTCGACCTCTCCGGCCAGTGCGAGGAACGACTCGTCCCATGGATGGGCATGAGGTGGCGGTCCGCTGTCAGCCGGGCCCGACACCCGGAAGACCTCATATGGGCCGCCGGCCCTCAGCACCTCGACGTGATCACCGACGACGTCCAGGGTCCGACCGGTGTGTCGGCGGTTGCGTTCAGCGGCGGCACGCTCGTGCAGGGCCCAGTCGGTGATGTGCCGGAACGAGACCACCTTCCCATCGGGTCCGAAACGCCACTCGTGCGCCTCCAAGCTCATCGGGATCTCACCACCGTCGATGATGCGACCGGCATGCCACACCGGCACGATCACCACATCACCGCCCTCGCACATCTCACCGGGCTCGAAATGGGTCAACTGCAAGTTGGACATCAGATGCCCGAAGAACGCCGCAGCATGGGCCTTGCCGGATCCTGGCACCACATAGGGCAAGCCGGTGTCACGGATGCCGTGCTCCCAAGCGACATCAACATCGAGGCGCTCCAAGATCGCGTCGACATCGCCCCGGCCGAAGGCCTCATAGATCGATCCCACTGTCCCCAGATTGTCCGCCATGGCGATCCCCTCTCGATCCCAGGCCGGTCCCTCCGGCCACGGTCATCGGCAGTTCGTCGCTCGCGGCGCCGTGGATCACTTCAAACGGGATTCGAGTCGTCGATCGGGCACCAACCAGATGAGCGCCACGATGACGTAGCCGGCGATGCCGAGCCAGCGGCTCACGATGGTCAGCGGGAGGGCCACCGCGTAGATGATCGGCGATGCCTTGCCCTTCAGGTCTCGGCCGAGCGCCGAAGCGAGCAACGAGTCCCGGCCGTTCTCGCGAACGATCAGGGTCTGCAAGATGAAGTACGAGATGGCCGCTGCGAGGAGCACGACTCCGTATACCGCCGTCGGCACCCGGTCGAAGTCGTTCTCTCCCATCCATGCGGTGGTGAAGGGAACCAGCGAGAGCCAGAACAACAGATGCAAGTTCGCCCACAGGACAACGCCGTTGACCCGCTCAGTGGCCTGCAGCATGTGGTGATGGTTGTTCCAATAGATCCCGAGGTACACGAAGCTGAGGATGTAGCTGAGGAACACCGGCGCCAGCTCGCGTAACTCGTGGAACTCCGGCGACTCGGGCACGTGCAGTTCGAGCACCATGATGGTGATCAAGATGGCGATGACACCATCGCTGAACGCTTCCATTCGACCGGTCTTCATCTGCGAACCATATCGATCGGCGTTGCCAGCCCGGTGGCCCCGACCTGTCGGGCTGGCAGACTGCATCGGTGACGTGGATGCCCGATCCAGATGCACTGCGAGGTCGCGTCGCCGTGGTCGCAGGAGCCACACGAGGCGCGGGCCGAGGCATCGCTGCCGCTCTCGGTGAAGCCGGCGCCACGGTGTACTGCACCGGACGCACCAGTCGAACCGCCACCTTGCGCTCGGACTACGACCGCGCCGAGACCATCGAAGAGACAGCGGAACTCGTGAGTTCGCTCGGGGGCGTCGGGATCGCCGTGCCCGTCGACCATCTCGACTCGGCTCAGGTCGCCACCCTGGCTGCACGTATCGCGGCCGATCACGGCCACATCGACGTGTTGGTCAACAACGTGTGGGGCGGCGAGCTGCTCACCGGCGGACCGAGCGGCTGGAACACGCCGATCTGGGCGCACGATCTCGACGCCGGATTGCGAATCGTGCATCTCGGTCTCGAGACCCACCTCATCACGTCCCACCATCTCCTCCCCCTGCTCATCGAACGCGCAGGTGGTCTGTTGGTGGAGGTGACGGATGGAGCGAACGAGTACAACGACACGCGTTATCGGATATCGGTCTTCTACGACTTGGTGAAGACGGGCGTGAACCGCCTGGCCTTCTCCCAAGGCCACGAGCTCGCGCCCCATGGGGCAACTGCGGTTGCGCTCACCCCGGGCTGGATGCGCTCGGAGATGATGCTCGAGGCGTTCGGCGTCACCGAGGAGAACTGGATGGACGCTGTCACCAACGAGCCGCCCACCGCTCCGCCCGGCTTCGCGCTCTCCGAGACACCACGCTTCGTCGGGCGCGCTGTCGTCGCCGTTGCCTGCGATCCGGACCGATCCCGTTGGAACCAGCGGTCCGTGGATTCCGGTCGTCTGGCGGTCGAGTACGGATTCACCGATGTCGACGGATCGAGACCTGATGTGTGGCGATACATGCTCGACGAGGAGAACGGGACACAAGATGACATCACCACGTATCGGTGAACGCTTGGAGCACACGCCATGAAGTACGCACTCGGAGTCATGCAGCTGGGATCGGACGAAGCGTTGTTCACGCGTTCGTTCGTACGTCAGTACGCGAAGGCTGCGGAAGACGCAGGGTTCGACGGCATCTTCTTCACCGAACATCCGATCCCCGATGACAGGTGGCTGGCCACCGGCGGGCACGACGCCCTCGATCCGTTCGTGGCGTTGTCGTTCGTGGCCGCGGCGACCGAACGAGTGCGGCTCATCACCAACCTCACCGTGCTGCCGTATCGAAACCCGTTCTTGTTGGCAAAGTCGGTGGCCACGTTGGACCTCCTCTCCGACGGCCGCGTCACCCTCGGGGTGGGGGTCGGTTACTTGCAAGGTGAGTACGACGCGCTCGGCGTCGACCACGGCGAGCGCAACGAGTTGTTCGACGAGGTACTCGAGGTCGCCCGCAAGGCGTGGACGGGGAAGAGCGTGCAGCACAACGGAAAGCACTTCACCGCCAAGGGCAACACTGCCCGCCCGACACCCATACAGGCCCACATCCCCGTATGGGTGGGCGGCAACTCGACGCTGTCACTGCGCCGCGTGGCGACCACCGCCGACGGATGGATCCCGCTGCACAATCCGGCGTCGCTGGGAAACCGCCGGCGCTCACCGAGCCTCGAAGGACTCGATGATCTCGAGGCCTATCTGGGGCGACTGAAGACGTTGCGGGCCGAGGCAGGGCGAGCTGATGCACCCCTCGACGTGATGTGGCACGACATGTTCGGCATCGTGAGCGACGGCGAGAAGGCGAAGTTGCGTGACGACCTGCATCGCCAAGCGGAGCTGGGCATCACCTGGAACTCGGTGACGTGCACCGAGCACGACCCGACGTCGATTCTGGCGTTCATCGACTCCTTCGGGGACAAGATCATCCGCGGCTGAACGCGACGAGGGGGACAGGACCGTGGTCCTGTCCCCCTCGAACGACGTTGAGCGACGCGGCGCGAGTAGTACTCAGGCCTTCTTGAAACCCTCGATGGTCTTGCGGATGTCGTCGGTCGAGAACGATGCCTCTTCAGCGGCGTTGGCGAACGGCGACACCATGCGAACTGCAGCTTGGATGTGCAGGTTGAGCGCCCGCTTGGTCTCCTGGATCGCCTGCATCGGCTGGGCCGCCAGACGGTTGGCGATGCGCATGGCTTCTTCCATGAGCTTGTCGTCCGGCACCGCGAAGGTGGCGAGTCCGAGCTCGACACACTGCTTTGCCGGGATGCGATCTCCGGTGAGCAGGTAGTACTTGGCCTGCAGCATCTTCATGAGTACCGGCCACTGCACGGCACCACCGTCGCCGGCCACGAGACCGATCGGGACATGGGTATCGGCCATGAAGGTGCTCTCGGCGATGAGCACGACGTCGCACGACGTGGCGACGCTGCAGCCGAGTCCGACAGCCGGACCGTTGACCGCCGAGATCATCGGGATGGGGCACTCGAGCATGGCATCGAGCAGGCGCTGGGCGCCGCGCATCGACTCGGCGCGGTGGATGGGGTCCTCGTAGGACCTGATGAACCCGGGGATGTTGCCACCAGCACTGAAGGCCTTGCCGGCACCGGTGAGCACGATTGCCTTGACCGTCCGGTCATGGGCCAGATGCGTCCAGATCTCCTGCATGCCGTCGTGCATCGAGTCAGAGAAGGCGTTGCGCATCTCTGGGTTGTTCAAGGTCACGATGGCCACGGGGCCGTCGTGCTCGATGATGATGTCGGGCGTGGGAACGTAAGCCATGTCGCTGCACTCCAGGTGGGTCCGTTTTTCCTGACCCTAGCCCTGACGCCCCCCAAGGCTTCCAACGCCGAAGGCCCCAGATCGGCCTGGACACCACGAACGACCCAACCTGCCCGTCCGCTACCGTTCGGTCGAGCACTTGGGGGTGTGATGCTGGACCACGCGATCGTCGGTGGCACCGTTGTCGATGGCACCGGTGGACCGGCCCGTCGAGCCGACGTCGGTATCCGCGATGGCCGCATCGTGGCCGTCGGGCAACTGGACGAGCCGGCGGCGGCGACCCTCGATGCCACCGGGCTCATCGTGGCGCCCGGCTTCGTCGATCCCCACACCCACTACGACGCGCAGTTGTTCTGGGACCCTCATGCCGGACCATCGAGCGCGCACGGGGTCACCAGCGTCATCGGCGGCAACTGCGGGTTCACGTTGGCGCCGTTGCGCGATCGCGATGCCGACTACACCCGCAAGATGATGGCCCAGGTCGAGGGGATGCCGCTGATCGCCCTCGAAGAGGCCGTGCCGTGGACGTGGGAGTCGTTCCCGCAATATCTCGATCGCCTCGAGGGGAACCTCGGGGTCAATTCAGGTTTCCTGGTCGGCCACTGCGCCCTGCGTCGCTACGTCCTCGGCGACGACTTCGCCCGGGAATCGACCGACGACGAACTGCGCCGCATCAGCGATCTCCTGATCGCATCACTCGCTGCCGGCGGGCTCGGCCTGTCCACGACGCGATCGGCCACCCATGTCGACGGCGAAGGCAATCCCGTCCCGAGTCGCTGGGCGTCGGAGGCCGAACTCCTGCACCTGTGCCGAGTGGTGGGCGAGCACGATGGCACATCGCTGGAGGGGATCTTCCCCGGGTGCCTCGGCGGATTCAGCGATGATGAGGTCGAGCTGTTGGCCCAGATGAGCGCAGCGGCACATCGCCCGTTGAACTGGAACGTGCTGACCGCGTCCGCCGATGAACAAGCGAAGGCGACGGCGCAATTGCGACCTTCGTTACGGGCCCGTGAGATCGGTGGGCGGGTCGTAGCGCTCACCATGCCGGTGTTTGCGGACAACAACATGAGCTTCCTCACGTTCTGTGCGCTGTGGCTGTTGCCGGGGTGGCGAGAGGTCCTCGATGTGCCGGTGCCCGAGCGGATCGTCCGGCTGAACGATCCGGCGGTGCGAGCCGAGATGATGGCCAAGGCCGAGGCATCGCCCGCCCGCCCGCTCGTCGCCCTGACGCAGTTCGATCGCTATCTCATCGGTGACGTGTACTGCCAGGAGAACGAGCAGTACCGCAATCGGATGGTGTCGGACATCGCCGCGGAACTGGGCCAGGACGCGTTCACCACGGTGGTCCAGATCGCGTCACGCGACGATCTGCGCACCGTGCTGTGGCCACAACCGTCGACCGACCGGGCCGATGACTGGGAGACGCGGCGAGCGTTGTGGGACAACGATGATGTGCTGCTGGGCGGGTCGGACGCCGGCGCGCACCTCGATCGGATGCTCGGTTCGGCCTATCCCACCCGTTTCCTGGCCGACTGTCTGCGCGGTCGTCAGCTGGTACCACTCGAACGGGCCGTGCAGATGATGACCGATGAGCCGGCCCGACTGTTCGGACTGCGCGACCGAGGACGACTCGTCGTGGGTGCTCACGCCGACGTCGTCGTGTTCGACCCAGCCACGGTCGGCGCAACACCGACGCGGCTGGCGTTCGATCTGCCAGGCGACTCGAAGCGCTTGTTGTCCGATCCCGTCGGCATCGTGCGCGTATACGTCAACGGCTGCGAGTCCGTCGTCGACGGGCACCCATGCGGCGCGCTCGCCGGCACGGTGCTCCGATCTGGGCGCGACACCACCGGCACCGACACACGCACCATGCCATGACGCCGAGTCCAGGAGAAGCCGTGACCACCATCCCCAAGATCATCTCCGTCGACGATCATGTCGTCGAGCCACCGGATCTGTGGACCGACCGCCTCCCGTCGAAGTACGCCGACCGTGCTCCACGGGTGGTACGAGAGCGCGGCCACATGCAAGGTGATCTCGGTCCGTGGACGCGCGACGACAACTGCGACTGGGGCGACGTCTGGTACTACGACGACCTCGTCAGCCCGCTGTTCCGCTTGAGCGCGGCGATCGGCCTCGGCGATCGCGGGTTCGGCGTTACCACCTTCGACGCGATCCGGCCGGGGTGCTGGAAACAGGCGGAGCGCTTGGCGGACATGGATGCCAACCATCTCGACGCGTCGATCTGCTTCCCCAACACGCTGCCTCGTTTCTGCGGCCAGGCATTCCTCGAGCGCGACGACAAGGAACTCAGCGCCCTGTGCGTGCGGGCCTACAACGATTGGATGATCGATGAATGGTGCGCCGGCGCCGGACGTGGCCGTCTGATCCCGCTCACGATGGTCCCGCTCTGGGATCCGCACCTGGCGGCCGCCGAGATCCGGCGATGCGCCGCCAAGGGCAGCCACGCGGTCACCTTCTCCGAGAACCCGTATGCACTGGGATTGCCGTCGATCCACTCCGGACAATGGGACCCGTTCTTCGCCGCGTGCCAGGAGACCGAGACAGTGCTGTGCCTGCACATCGGCTCATCGTCGAAGATGCCCGGCACCACGCCGGACGCGCCGTTCATCGTGAGTTCCACGTTGACGTTCCAGAACGCCATGGGCTCGCTCATCGATTTCGTGTTCTCCGGCACGTTGGCCCGTTTCCCAGAGCTGGTCATCGCGTACTCCGAGGGTCAGGTCGGATGGATGCCCTATGTGCTCGAGCGCATGGACAAGCTGTGGCACGAACGGGTGGACAACAGCTTTGGATCGGGCTTGCCCAACCCGCCGAGCAGCTATCTCAACGGCCGGGTGTACGGCTGCATCTTCGATGACGAGACGGGGCTCGCCAACCGTGATCGCATCGGCATGGACATCATCACGTTCGAATGCGACTATCCGCACGCCGACTCGACCTTCCCCGACACCGAGAAGGTGGCGCAGAACATCTGCACGAAGGCCGGTTTGAACGACGACGAGATCTACAAGCTCATGCGGGGCAACGCCATCCGGGCGTTCAAGCTCGACCGTTTCGGCATCACCGCCTGACGAGCACCACGCCCGACGCAGGCGGCACCAGGCCCGCTCAGCCGACCAGCTCGAATCGGATGCCGTGCATGTCGGCCGGGTCGATCCACACCGAATGCTCGTGGCGGGCGACGACGCCCAGACCCGCTCGCGCCACGTCGGCATCGATGGTCGAGAAGTCGGACACCCGCAGCGCCACCGAGTGCAGGCGGCCCTTGCCGGAACGCACCGACACGGCAAACGGGCTGTCATCGCTCGACGGTTGTACGAGACGCGTCATGAGATCACCGAGCATGAAGTCAGCCGCGGGATCAGCCGGTGCGCTCTCATCGGCAACGAACGTCGGCTCCACGCCGAAGATCAGCCGGAACTGCTCGACCACCGGGTCGAGGTCCGCCACTGCAGCCGTGACCCGGGCGATGCCATCGATGGCGATGATGGGTTCGGTCGTCGGCGGAGCCGGGTAGTCGTGACGGGGATCACCGGGGAGCTCGTCGTCGGTGAACTCCAGCAGTAGCCCGAATGTGTCGCGCGGGTGCATGAAGAAGTGCCGACCCTCGATGTGCACACCGGTCACCGCGATGCCGTTGGCCCGCAGCCGATGATCGGTGCCCCACATGTCGTCGATCTCCCACGCGAGTGACTGCACGCCCGGCCCTTCGCGGCGCAAATAGCGCCCGACAGTGCCCTCGGCGTCGGTCGAGGCGAGCCCCAGCAGCGGCATGTTGCCGGCCCACAAGATGCCCATCTTGGAGTTGTCCAGGCTGTCGAGCACCGGGTCCATCATGAGGCCCAGACCGAACAGGCGCTGCCAGTTGTCGACCGCCTCGTCGAAGTTCTCGATGGCCACCGCCACGCGATGGCAGTTGCCCGCCACGGTGAGCCCCTTGCGGTGCTTGGAGCTGAAGCGCTCCACCGGCGTCAGGTGATCGGTGCTCATGTGCGTCCCCCGTTGCATCAGTTCCCCGTGACATCGTGCCACGCGCCGCCGACCGCAGTTCCACTCGGACTCCGCCCAGGGCGCCGTGTACCGTCAGAGGGAGCCATTGGGGTGGCTGCGAGATCAGCGGGGGGAAATCGTGGGGAACAGCGCTGGGAGCACGGCGGGCCAGGTCGACGAGGCATTCATCCGTCGGGCGGTGGAAGCCGCCGAGTTGAACGCCGTTCGAATGGCGCTCTTCCAAGCCACCGGAGATCCGGAGATCGCGGCCATGGAACTCGATCACGAGGTCATCCGAGGCGGCGCGGCGACACAGACCGTGGTGGCAAAGCAACATCGCCAGAAGCTCATCGACAAGGCGGTGGCGTATTTGTTGAACCGCGGGCCCGAGCCGCTCGAGGAGATCGAGCAGGTCCCCGACGATGCAACGGTGAAGCTCCTGCTGGAGATGGCCGAGGGTCTCGAGATCCCCGATGCCGACGTGGAGTTCAAGCGCGATCTGTTGGCCTTCGACTGGTTCCCGAGGGCCACCGCTTGGACCGCCGAGCGTCCCGATGCCGCGGACGAATTCCACGTGATCATCATCGGCGCGGGCTTCAGTGGCTTGGTGATGGGCCTGCAGATGCAGCTGCTGAACATCCCGTACACGATCCTCGAGAGGCGGCACGAGCTCGGCGGCACCTGGAGCCGCAACACCTATCCCGATGCCCGCGTCGACACGCTCAGCGCCACGTACTGCTACAGCTTCGAAAAGCGCTACCCGTGGTCGGAGTACTTCGCCCGTCAGGGCGAGGTACGTTCCTATCTCGAGCATTGCGCCCGCAAGTACGGGATGTTCGATCACATCCGCTTCGATCACGATCTGTCCACGGCCACCTTCGACGAGAAGGCCTCGACGTGGACGTTGTCCGTGAAGACCCCCGAGGGTCTCGTCGACCTCACCGCCAACGTCATCGTGAGCGCTTCGGGTCTGTTCGCCGCTCCCCGTACCGTGAACATCGAAGGCGCCGGCTCGTTCGGTGGGGAGTTGGTGCACTCGATCGAGTGGACGGCGAGCCACACCGCCGAAGGCAAGAGCGTTGCCGTGATCGGCAACGGCTCCACCGGTGTGCAGCTATTGGCGCCAGTGGCCGCAGCAGCCAAGAACGTGCACGTGTTCCAGCGCAGTCCGCAGTGGATCAGCCCGCGTGAGCGCTACGGCGAGCCGATCTCCCCCGAGGCTCGTTGGCTCGAGGAGAACCTCCCGTACTTCTGGCACTGGAACCACTACACGGCGGTCATGCCGCTGTTCACGTTCTACGAGTTGCTCGTGCCCGATCCCGAGTGGCAGGAGTCGGGCGGACGGTTCAACCGCCGCAACGACGGCATGGCCGCACTGCTCACCGGCTACATCAAGAACCAGGTCGACAATCGCCAAGACCTGATCGACAAGCTCATCCCCGACTATCTGCCCATGGCTCGCCGGCCGGTCGTCGACAACGGTTGGTATCGAGCTCTGGTGCGCGACAACGTCGAGCTGGTCACCGACCCGATCGCCAAGATCACCGAGACCGGCATCGTCACTGCCGATGGCACCGAGCGAGCTGTCGACATGATCATCGCTGCGGTTGGTTTCGACGTCAACCAGTACACGTGGCCGGCGGAGTACCGCGGCGTGGGCGGCAAGACGCTGCAGGACGTGTGGGCCGACAAGGGACCGCGTGCCCATCTCGGCATGACGGTGCCGGGGTTCCCCAACCTGTTCATCATGTACGGACCCAACTCGCAGCCGATCTCCGGCGGCGGTGCCCTCCCCCAGTGGTTCGAGATCTGGTCGCGTTACATCGCCAAGATCATCGTCGCCATGCTCGAAAGCGGCAACTCGCGAGCCGAGGTGCGCGAAGAGGTCTACGAGACCTACAACGAGCGTCAGGACGAGACAGCGCGCGGACTGATCTACATGGTCGACGACAAGTCCAAGGACATCAACTACTACGTCGGTGACGCCGGTCGGCTCCTCGCCAACATGGCGTGGCAGGCCGAGCAATTCTACGAGTGGGTTCGCGATCCTGACCTGACCGACTTCGTCATCAGCTGATCGCGCGCTCACCCGACCTGGGCGCCCACGGTTACGGTTCCACGTCGTGCCGGGAGTTGCTGAGGTGTCGTTCACGGTTGCCGATCTGGCCCGCAGCGCCGCGAGTCGGTTCGGTGAGCGATCCGCCATCTGCACCGAGGACGGCGTGATGTCCTATCGGGAGCTCGATCGTTCCACCAATCGGTTGGCCAACGCGCTCATCGCTTGCTTGGGATCGGACGCGAGGCATCTCGTCGGGGTGCTCTGCGAGCCGTGCCGCTTCTATGCGCAGTTGCACATCGCTGTGGCGAAAGCTGGGTTGACGTTGGTCAACCTGAGCACGCGAGCCACGGCGGCCGAACTCGCTGCGGTGGTGAACGATGCCGATCTCAGCTTGCTGGTGTACTCGCCGGCATCGGTCGACGTCGCCGCCGCGGTCCGTGACGAGACCGGCGTAACCCTGGTCGAGATCAGCCCACAGGGGATGGACGCACTGATGTCGGAGGCATCAACGGTCGATCCGATGGTCGCTGTCGCATCGGAGGACATCCATTCGATCGTGTTCACCAGTGGCTCGACGGGAACACCGAAGGGCGTGATGATCAGCCATCGAGCAGCGGTGGCCCGCGGGATCGAGAAGGCGATGGCCCTCGGTCTCGGCCCCGATGATGGTTACGCACTCAACCTGCCCATGTTCCACATCGGTGGCGACGTGCCGCTGTATGCGATGTTGGTCGTCGGCGGACGGCTCGGCATCATCAACACCACCGAGCCGGCGCGCTTGTTCGACTTCATCGACGCGCACCACTTGACGGCGATCACGTTCCCACCCGCCACGGGGGTCCTGAAGAGCTACTGCGAACATCTCGCTCTGACGACGCCGCGTCAATCCTCTTTGCGGGTTGCCGAGGGACAGGCTGATCCCGTGGCCCCTGATGTGCTGAGCGAACTGACCGGGCGGCTCGGCGTGCGTTATCGCGACTCGTACGGGATGAGCGAGGTCTCGACGGTGCTCGGCCGATGGGTCGAGCCCGGCGAGATGCCGAGCTATCGCAAGGACCCGTTCGTGATGACGTCCTTGGCGCTCAAGGGTTCCGATGGCCGGTTCGTCGACGGTCCGGGTTCAGGTGAACTGATGGTGCGGTCCCCCATGCTCACCTCCGGGTATCTGCATCGTCCAGAGGCCACGGCCGAGGCGATGGGATCGGGTTGGTTCGCCACCGGCGATCTGTTCGACCGCGACGACAGCGGCGGCATGCGGTTCTTGGAGCGGGCGGTGTACATGATCCGCTCCGGTGGCGAGAACATCTACCCGGCAGAACTCGAGACACTGATCCGCACCGCACCCGGGGTGGCCGAGGCCGTGGTGGTGGCCATGCCCGACGAGCGGTTCGGCTTCGTCCCCAAGGCATACGTGGTGGCCGCCGAAGGTACGTCAATTAACATTGACACTCTCTCCGACTTCGTGGGTGAGCGGGTGGCCCGGTTCAAACGGCCACGATCTTGGGAGCTGATCGCCGCCGATGAGGTTCCCCGTAGTCCGCTCGGCAAAGTGCTCCGCAAGGAGTTGGCTCGCCGGGCGATGGAGCCGGGCACCTGATCGCAGGATCAGTTGACCCGGTCGCCTCAGCGAGTCGCGTTGGGACCGAACGTCGCAGCGTTGACGTAGCGGATCACTTGACCATTGATCGACGTCGCCACTGCCGACTCTGTCGGTATCCCTGTGATGGCGTACACGATCGCCCCATTCGGCGGAGAGCCTTGCCCATCCACCAGTTCGAAAGTGCTGCACGTGAACGCCTCGGGAGGCAGAGCAAGGGTGATGGTGCCCACGATCTCGCCGAGGTCCTCGGGCTTCGGCACATCTGAAAACGAGCGCCAGTAAGTCGTCCCGAGAACGTGCACCTGCTCGACCGGCTCGGACGCGCAGTGCTGGGTGTCCGCGGCACGCGGCGCCGACAGCGACGAGGTCGCGTCTGTGTTCGGCCCTGTCGTTGCGTCGGGTCCACAAGCAGCGAGCAGCAACGCCGAGCCCAATGCCATCTGCTTCCACCCGTACCGCCAGCGCATCGCGGCCCCCTGCCGTGACTTGGCACGACGGCCGGTTCGCTCGGTCTGCAACTGCGACGTCTTCAGGCAGGTCAACGGTTCCCACGAGGTGGTCGCCAAGTAGAAGCGACGGAGTCTCACGGTCGGTACTGCTCGCAGATCGCCGTGATGTCCCCGGCGGCGAAGGAGAGCCAGTACACGTCTTCTGGCGAGCCACTCGACAGATACCCGCTCAACGCGTCGAGCGTGTCAGGTTCGAGGTCCGCGCGGGCGTCGTCCATCAGGTGGGTCAACAGCACGGTGGCGTCGGTCCGCACTGATGCCGTTCGCACCAGATCGTTGTCGTTGACGAGGTAGTAGTCGTTCGAGGGACCTTCGAGGTCCTCGGGATGGTCGTGCAGTGAGGCCAGACGCGCATCCTCTCCAGACAGCCAATGCACGACATCGAATTGCGCAGTGCGCGAGCGCGGATCGAAGGCGAGGAGGAACGCGGCATACGTTCCTCCATCCGGCACGAAGTCCACGGAACTGCTCCCCGATGGCCGGTTGCCGCAGCCCCCCGACGGACTGATCGGCGGGCGCGTCGACGCGAGCGACGCTTCGACTGCTGCATCGTGAACTGTTTGGTACACGGCGTCATAAGGCGGATAACAGCGGAGCTCGGCGCGATCGAGCCGGTCGACATACTCGCGGTACGGCGCAGTACGAGGATCGTCCACGCTGTGCTCCTCATCGAGATGGTCAGGCCCGAACAAGCGCTCCTCCTCGAGCGACTTCACCCGCCCCGTGTCCTCGGGCGAAGCCACCTCGAAGCCCTCGGACCTCATGCACGTCGAAAACACCACCTTGGCCGCGGCAAGGTCTGCGCTCGCACCTTGCATCGCCGTCACGATCCCGGCCAGCGCAGCGATATCGACTGACTGAGGGTCGAACGGCGGCGGGGCCGGTGATGACACGAGAGGTGCCGAAGCGATCGACGAGGAGTCGATCACGGACTCCACCGTTGACGATGGCACCGCACTTGAAACAGACGAAGGCACGCTCGAGGGAGGGGTATCCGACGACGCTCCGTTGTCTCGCGGCTCCCCACAGCTCGACAACACAAGGCTCAGCACTGCGATCGTGCTCAAGCCGACGGAATGCCGCGCGCCACCACCCATTCGCCCGAATGTCATGGCCCGATGATGCGCCGTGGATGCGGATCGATCAAGGGTGAGTTCAGCGGACAACTGGCAGACTCGAGAGCGGCCGATCAGCCGAACACACGCGAACGCCGAGGAGGACGCGCATGGCCGAAGTGCTGCTGTTCCACCACGCTCAGGGCCTCACCGACGGGTTCCTCGAGTTCGCCGCGCATCTCCGTCAGGCCGGGCACACCGTCCACACACCCGATCTCTACGACGGTCACGTGTTCGACGACCTCGAATCAGGCGTTGGCTACGCGCGCCAGATCGGCTTCGCTACGGTCATCGAGCGGGGTCGTGCGGCAGCCCTGGCGCTCCCCGAACGCATCGTCTACGCGGGCATCTCCCTCGGTGTGCTCCCGGCACAGATGCTCGCCCAGACGCGGCCCGGCACGGCCGGTGCGCTGTTGCTCGAAGCATGTGTCCCCGTCGACGAGTTCGGCGGTGCATGGCCCAGCGACGTGCCCGTGCAGATCCACGGTATGGACGACGACCCATCGTTCGTGCACGAGGGAGACCTCATCGCCGCTCGGCAACTACTCGCGACCGCCGCTCGCGGCGAGTTGTTCCTCTACCCCGGTGACGGGCACCTGTTCACCGATGCCAGCCTCGCCTCCTACGACGAAGCGGCCGCGACCTTGCTGATGGAGCGCGTCATCGCTTTCCTCGACATGACCGAGTGATCGAGCTCAGCCTTGGCGGTAGCGCTGCACCGCCAGCGTGGCGAACACAGCGATCATCCCGACGATCCACACCAGTGACATCGTCAACGAGTGCGCCACGGGTCCACCCTGCGTGAGTGATCTCATGGCGTTGACCACATGGGTGAACGGTTGGTTGCGGGAGAACGCCTGCAGCCAACCAGGCATCGCGGTGGTCGGAGAGAACGCACCGCTGGTGAAGGTGAGCGGGAAGATGAGCACGATGCCGGCCACCTGCGCGGTCTCCGCCTCTTTCAGGCTCAGACCGATGAAGGCGAACAGCCACGCCAACGCGAAGCCGAAGGCCAACGCAAGCCCAACTGCCCCAAGGGCGGGAACGAATCCATTGTGGAACCGGAAGCCAACCGCCGATCCGACGATGATCATCAACGCCACGACCGCGAGGTTGCGGACCGCGTCGGCCATGGTCCGGCCTGCCAGCACGGCGCTGCGTGCCATGGGGAGGCTGCGGAACCGGTTCACGATGCCGCTCGAAAGATCGGACGACAGACCGACCGCGGTGTTGATGCCACCGAAGGCGACGGTCTGCACGAAGATCCCAGGAAGGAGGAAGTCGACGTAGCTTCGACCGGGGACGACGAGTGCTTTGCCGAACACGTAGTTGAACAACAGCACGAACATCACCGGCTGCACGGTGGCGAAGAAGAGCAGCTGCGGGGTGCGCACCAGTCGCTTCAGGTTGCGCTGCACGATGACCAGCGTGTCGCTGATGGCGGCGCCACGTGGGAGGTGATGCAGCGTCGGCGCACCGATGGTGGCGACGCTCGCGGAGGTCGTGACATCACTCATACCGATGCTCCTGTGCCCGTGAGAGTGAGGAAGACGTCGTCGAGCGACGGTCGTCGCAAGGCCACATCGTCGAGGACGAGATGGGCTTCGTCGAGCAGGCGAACTCCCGCAAGCAGACTTGACGCTCCGTCACGCGCCGCGATGGTGACGCGTCGCTCGTCGCGCGAGACCACCGGCCGATCACCGTGCAACGTGGCCAAGATGGCGGCCGCCTGATCGAGTTGGGCTTCGTCGACCAAGCGGATCTCGAGCACATCTCCGCCGAGTCGCGCCTTGAGCTCCTCGCTGGTGCCACGAGCCACGACCGCGCCGTGATCGATCACCACGATCGAATCAGCGAGGTGATCGGCCTCCTCGAGGTACTGCGTCGTCAGCAGCAGCGTGGTCCCTTCGGCCACCAACTCTTTGATGAAGGCCCAGAGGTCGAGTCGGGTACGCGGATCGAGCCCGGTGGTCGGCTCATCGAGGATGAGCACCGATGGCTTACCAACCAGGCTCGCCCCCAGATCGAGTCGACGACGCATGCCACCGGAGTAGGTACGCACCGGCCGACCGGCGGCATCGCTGAGCCCGAGCCGCTCGAGAACCTCATCGGCTCGTCTTGCCGCGTCTCTCCGACCGAGCCGATAGAGCCGACCGACCATCACCAGGTTCTCCCGACCGCTGAGCACTTCATCCACGGCAGCGAATTGACCGGCGAGGCCGATGATCGTGCGCACCGCAACGGCATCTCGCACCACATCGAGCCCTGAGATGGTGGCCGAGCCCGAGTCGGGCTTGTGCAACGTGGCCAATACGTTCACGAGGGTGGTCTTGCCGGCGCCGTTGGGCCCGAGCAGGCCCAACACCGTCCCTGCCTCGACCTGCAGGTCGACCCCCGTGAGGGCGTGGACATCGCCGAAGGACTTGGCGACCTGGCGTACATCGATCATGACGGCCATGAGTGACCCCATCTGGAGGTGTTGGTCGGGCCGAGTGCCCGTCCGCTGACCAGCAATATAGAACTGACTAGTACCGGAACACAAGAGTTCCGGTACTCAATCGTCCTACACTGTTGTCGTGCCCCCCGACGATGCATCGGAAGTAGCCACCGGAGCCCCAAGGCCACGCCCACGACGCGGCCGAGCGCTCGACCCCAGCCGCGACGAAGCGATCCGCGCCGCCGTGCTGGCCGGCCTGGCCGAAGTCGGTTACGAGGGCCTCACCATGGACATGGTCGCGGCGAGGGCCAAGGCGGGTAAGGGTGCGCTGTATCGACGTTGGCCGTCGAAGCCGGCACTGGTCATCGACGCCCTCTCCCATCTTCGGCCGGCACCGGTGCTACCCGATCAAGGCAGCCTCATCGCCGACCTCGACATGCTGGTGGTGCTGGCAACACCGGAGCGGCAGCGCGTCCCAGGGGTGGAGTTGATGGCGGGCATCGCGTCGGCCGCGCAACGTGATCCCGAACTCGCTGAGGCGCTTCGCACCCAGTTCCTCGAACCACGCAAGCAAGCCATCCGTTCCATCATCGAACGGGCGCAAGGGCGGGGCGAACTGGCTCGGGATCTGGAGATCGACCTCATCCTCGAGATCGTCCCGGCCATGGTCATGCACCGAGCGTTGGTGATGCAGATGACACCCGACCGCGAGTTCATCGTGAAGGTGCTGCACACCATCGTGCTGCCCGCGCTGTTGCACGAGCGCGTCACCCCTCAGGCCGATTGACCAATCCGAACTGGGGTCACGCTGTTGGTGAAGGTCCCGTTCCCGAGTTGCCCGAAGTCGTTCTTGCCCCAGCAGTAGATCCCTCCGTCGGTGGCCGCTGCACACATGTGGTTCTCCCCACCGAAGATGTAGACGACCGGCGGAAGCCCAGCAATTGGAGTTGACAGCCCTGTTGAAGCGACGCCCGGCGATGAACCGATGCCAAGGCTTGCCGACTGCGCGGATCCGTAGCAGTACACGCGTTGATCGACACGCAGGACGCACCGATACCCACCAAAGAAGTCGGCCGAGCCGTACCCGAGAACCTGGACAACGTCCGTAGCCGGTTGGCCCGTCCCAGCCATCACTATCTGCTCCGCAGAGAACGCTAGATAGGGCGGCGGGTTGCCGGGGGTACCCATCTGCCAGCACGTGGCCCGTCCGTACCGCTGCGTGGCACACACCGTTGTCCATTCGAGACTGATGGAGTCAGCATCGACGAGCCCGGGGATCGTGACCATGTCCAAATTGCCAACGGCCCCGAACGGATTGACGCCCGCGTTCACACACGACACCGTGCCACCTGAGTGCAACGCACAAGCATTGGCGACTCCCACGGCAATCTGCTCGATGTCGCTCCAACCGGCAATGGAGAGCGTCCCCTCGCTCAAGATCCCGCTATTGATGGGACGACCGAATCCATCGCCCCAACAACGCACCGACCCCGAAGCCTCCAGTGCGCACGTGTGATACCCGGCTGCTTCGACGTCCACCACCCCACTCAGGCCTGACACCTGAACTGGCATGGCATTCGACACGTATGTGACGCCGAGGGTCCCCGGGATGTTCTCACCCCAGCACCACACCGTTCGATCCGACCGGAGCACACAGGTGTGCATCGCCCCCAGGGCAACGTCGACCACGTCGTCGAACCACGTCATCTTGACCGGCACCACCCATCGCGTCTGTTCGGCTCGCGGTGACAGCACGGGAGGCGGCGGTTCCTGGACAGGGGTGTAGCCAGCCAAAGGCTTCCCGTCGGCGCCGAGAGGTACGGGCAGGTATCGGGGTTCCGGCGGAGCGGTGGCCGATGGCGTATGCGGCGGGGCGAACCATTCGCGGACCATCGCGCCCCAACAGGCGAGACGACCATCGCGGGTCACAGAACAGTTGCCGTTCGCACCTGCGGTCAAAGACCTCACCGTGTTCGGTTCGTCGCGGAAGTACCCCACCACATCGGCGACGAGGTCGACCCGCCCCGAGTCGTTGTAGATGCTGGCGAAACCAGCGGCACCGACCTTCACGATCACGAGGTTGGCGCTGATCTGCGACGGGGACGTGACGTTCAGGTTGGATGAACCAGGTCGTGGCGCGCCGGTCGGCCACACGTTGAGATAGGTGGGGATCGACGGCGAGATGCCCGTCACGTTCAGCACCACGGCCGACACGTTCGCGGTCGGCACTCCACCGATGCCGACAACGGGGATGTCGAAGGTCTCCATCGGACTGATCGGTCGACCCGTATTCGTCCCACCGGCCACGACGAACCCGCCCGGCCGGGTCTCGAGGATCCTCGACGGAGTGAGCGGCACGAAGCTCCCGCCGGTCGGGAAGTAGCCCTGGACATCAGCGACCACGTCGGTGGCGCCCGCGTAGTTGTAGACGGACACCGACCCGCGCTCGCCCACCTTGGCGATGACGAGGTTGGGGACCGTGTCGCCACGGCGCATGTTGACGCTCGATGCTGTTGGGCGAGCGACGCCGGTCGGCCACACGGTGAGGTATGAAGCCTCGCTCACGTTGGCCGCCGTGACGTTCAACACCACTGCGTCAACTCCCGTTGACGGCACACCACCCCGACCCATGACAGTCAGCTCCAGCGTCTCATCGGCACCCAGGCGCGATCCACGAACGCCGAGACCATCGACGGTCGGCGCGCCGGGGCGCGTGTCGAGCACTCGGGCCGGCACCAGAGGAACGAACGGATCCGCCGCCGGGAAGAACCCCGCAACATCGACGATCACGTCGGTGGTCCCGTACAGGTTGTAGATGCTGATGCGACCGCCGGTGCCGATCTTGGCCACGACAAGGTTCGGCGTCGTCTGACCAACGGAGAAGTTCAGATTGGACGCGCCCGGCATGGCACTACCCGTTGGCCACACCGTCAACACCGATCCCGCCGTGGGCTTGGTCACGGTGACGTTCACCGCCACGGCCGACACTCCCGTGCTCGGCACACCGCCGCGTCCCAGGACAGGCACATCGATGACCATGCCGGGGCCGAGCTGAAAGCCCCGGGTCCCAACGCCATCCACCGTCGTGCCGGCGAACCGGGTGTCGAGCAACCGCGCCGGTACGAGGGGGTGGTATCTCGTGGCCGGTGCCAAAGGCGTGGGCGGGGCAGGCACGGCACTCACCGGTGGGGCTTGGAACACGAGTAAGGACCCGAACGCAGCCGCGCCAACAAGTATCGCCCGTATCCCCCTGCCCATCTCCGGCAAGGTACCCGCTCGCCGAGCCACGGCAAGCAGGAGGCGAGAACTCCCGTCTCCGCTGTTGCCGAACGGTGCCCCCTCGGTACCATCGGCCTCTACAACCGAAACCCCCCGTGCGGGGAAAGGTGCAATTCCTGACCGGCGGTACAGCCCGCGAACCTCCTGAGCGATCGGGAGGCCGATTCGGTGGAACTCCGAAGCCGACGGTGAAAGTCCGGATGGGAGCATGGGGCCCGAGCCAGCGCGGCTTTCGTCGCGTCCACGTCGTGGACGCGACTCATTCGTGCTTGCCCGCGCTCTGGTCTCCGTCTCCGCTCGAGGGACGACAGGACTGGAGCCACGGACATGTTCACGGGAATCGTCGAGGAGTTGGGCACGGTGGTGTCCTTCGAAGGCAGCAGGCTGCGCATCGCCGCCACCGTCGTGCTCGAAGGCTCGGTGATCGGCTCCTCCATTGCTGTCAACGGATGTTGCCTCACCCTCGTCGAGTCCGGCCCGGACTGGTGGGAAGCCGACGTATCGCCCGAGACCGTGGCGCGCACCTCGCTGGCCGACACGGCACCGGGCGACCCGGTCAATCTCGAACGCCCCGTGCGCCTCGCCGATCGCCTCGGCGGGCATCTCGTACAAGGCCACGTTGACGGGGTCGGCGAGATCGTCGCCACGCCACCAGATCTGCACATCAAGATCCCCGCACCGCTCATGCGCTACGTCGTCGAGAAGGGCTCCATCACCGTCGACGGAGTGAGCCTCACCGTCGTGCAGCCCATGACCGACGGCTTCACCGTCGCGGTCATCCCTCACACCGCAGCGGTCACCACGTTGGGGCACAAGCCGCCCGGAGCCAAGGTGAACATCGAGGTGGATGTGATCGCCAAGTACGTCGAGCGCCTCCTGGCCCCGCAACTCGGGGTTCAGGTGGGGCAGGCCACATCTCAGGACCCGTCATGACCAACCCGTTCGATCCGATCGAGGACGCCATCGCTGCCGTGGCCCGGGGCGAGATCGTGGTGGTCGCCGACGACGAGGACCGCGAGAACGAAGGCGACCTCATCATGGCGGCCGACGCGGCAACGGCGGAGAAGATCGCCTTCTTCGTGCGCCACACCTCGGGGGTGATCTGTGTCGGCCTCCCCGGGGAGCGATGCGACGAGCTCCATCTGCCGCTCATGGTGCCGCCATCGGCCAATACCGAAGTGCAGTCAACTGCGTTCACCGTGACGGTGGATCTGAAAGTCGGCACCAGCACAGGCATCAGCGCGGCCGATCGGGCCGCCACCATCAATGCGCTCGCTGATCCCGCCAAGCGCCCCGACGATTTCAACCGTCCGGGCCACATCTTCCCGCTCCGCGCCCGCCCGGGTGGGGTTCTCAAGCGCGCCGGGCACACCGAAGCGTCGGTCGATCTCGCCCGGCTCGCCGGCCGAGCACCCGCCGGCGTGCTGTGCGAGGTCGTGCTCGAAGGTGGGTCGATGGCCCGTGTCCCCGATCTGCGAGCGTTCGCCCAACAGCACGGGTTGAAGTTCGTGTCCATCGCCGATCTGATCCGCCATCGGCGCATGGCCGAGAAGCTCATCGCTCGCGTCGGGGACACCCGGATTCCCACCGAACACGGAGAGTTCCGGTGCATCGCCTTCCAGAACCTCCTCGACGGCGAGCAGCACGTGGCGTTCGCGGCCGGCGATGTGGCCGGCGCCGATGACGTGTTGGTGCGGGTGCATTCCGAGTGCCTCACCGGTGATGTGTTCGGCAGCCTTCGCTGCGACTGCGGTGCGCACCTGCAGGCGTCGATGCGTCAGATCGCCGAAGCAGGCCAAGGAGTGATCGTGTACCTGCGTGGCCACGAGAGCCGCTCCCACGCATTCAACAGCGCGGGGACCGATGTGGACAGCCGCGAGTACGGCATCGGCGCGCAGATCCTCGCCGACCTCGGCGTCACCACCATGCGCCTGCTCACCAACAACCCCGCAACGTACGGCGGGCTCGAGGGCTTCGGCCTCCACATCACCGGGCGGGTCCCGCTCGTGCTCCCCGAGCATCACCAGACAACTCATCAACACGCGAACGGAGCGTCATGAGCAACAACATCCTCTCGGCCGATCTGAACGGCAGCGGCCTGCGCTTTGCGCTGGTGGCCAGCCGGTTCAACGATCTCATCGTCGAGCGCCTCGTGGCCGGAGCCACCGACGCGCTCGTGCGCCACGGTGTGGCCGCCGACGACGTCGAGATGGCGTGGGTGCCCGGGGCCTGGGAACTGCCGGTGATCGCCAAGCATCTGGTTCACACCGGCCGCTTCGATGCCGTCGTCGCGCTCGGCGCCGTGATCCGTGGCTCCACTGCGCACTTCGAACACGTCGCCGGACAATGCGCATCTGGCCTTGCGTCAATAGCACTTGACACCGGCATCCCGGTTGCCTTCGGAGTGCTCACCACCGACTCGATCGAGCAGGCCATCGAACGGGCCGGCACCAAGGCTGGCAACAAGGGCATCGAAGCGGCCACGGCAGCGCTCGAATCCGTCAACCTCATCCGGATCATCCACGCCGACGATCCGAACGGCCATCGCGGTCCGTTCCCGTTCGGGAGCTGAGCGCTCCCGAAAACCTGCCGGGCATATTGACACGGGCTCTCCCAGGCCGGTTCACGAAACGAACCAAGTTGGTTCGCTTTTCGAACTGACCTCCTCTAGGGTGACCCCATGGGTAGCCCGACCGCGCAGACCAGCCTCGATCACATCGATCTCGACCAGCTCTCGGCGCTGCCGTTCGACGAGCTGCTGGTCATGGCTCGCTCTGTGCGCGACGCCCGGTTCGGCAATCGCATCACCTTCTCCCCCAAGGTGTTCATTCCCCTCACCATGCTGTGTCGGGACTCGTGCGGGTACTGCACGTTTGCCCAACCCCCGGCCCGACTCGAGTCGCCGTACCTGAGTGCCGACGAGGTGCTGGCCATCGCCCGCCGTGGCGCCGAGATGGGCTGCCACGAAGCGCTGTTCACCTTGGGTGAAGCGCCGGAGGATCGCTACGAGGTCGCCCGCCGCTGGCTCACCGACAACGGTTTCGACTCGACGGTGCACTACCTCACCGAGATGGCTCGGTTGGTGGTGAGCGAGACCGGCCTGCTCCCTCATGCCAACGCCGGAGCACTCAACCACGACGAACTGCGCGCCCTGCGAGCCGTCGCTCCGAGCCAGGGGATGATGATCGAGTCGCTCAACGACTCACTGGCCTGTCATCGCAGTGCACCGGACAAGACAGCGGCGCGCCGTCTGGCCACGCTCGACGCGGCGGGCCGTGCCCAGGTGGCGTTCACCACCGGGATCCTCGTCGGTATCGGCGAGTCGCGCGCCGATCGCATCGAAGCCCTGCAGGCCATCGCCGCATCGCATCGCACACATGGGCACATCCAGGAGGTGATCGTCCAGAACTTCATGCCCAAGCTGCGCACCGCCATGGTGAACGAACCACCGTGTCCCCCCGAGGAGTTCCTGTGGACCATCGCCATGGCACGGTTGTTGCTCCCGGCCGAGATCCATCTGCAAGCACCACCGAACCTCTCCGACGACTTCGGATCGCTCCTCGCGGCCGGCATCGACGACTGGGGCGGGGTGTCGCCAGTGACCGCCGATCACGTGAACCCCGAGCGACCCTGGCCTGATCTCGATCGCCTGCGCTCCGTGACCGAAGCGGCCGGCCACACGTTGGCGCCACGTCTCACCATCTATCCCGAGTACGCCCTACAACCGGCGCGCTGGCTCGATGATGGCCTGCGCTTCGCGGTGCTCGATCGCAGCGATGCGGCCGGGCTCGGTCGCGACGACCCGGGGAGCGTGTGGCCCAACAAGATCACCGCGGCCGATGTCGTGGGCGATGGCGCCGAGGTGACGCTGGTCGGACATCGCTCCACCGCTTGGTACTCGGGCGCCTCCGCCAGTCCGTCAATGTTGATTGACACTGACGCCGCGGCGTCGGTGCGGTCGGGCGCCGTGGCCGAGGTGCTGGCCGGCGTGCGTGCTGGGCAGACACCCGAGGTGGACGAGATAGTGGCGCTGTTCGGCGCACGTGGCCCCGAGGTGGCCGCGGTGGCCGTGCTGGCCGACGAACTGCGTAGTGCTGCCGTGGGCGACTCGTTGACTTGGGTGGCCAACCGCAACATCAACTACACCAACGTGTGCACGTTCAAGTGCAAGTTCTGCGGCTTCTCCAAGGGTCCGCTCAGCTTGAACCTCCGGGGAACGCCGTATCTGTTGACGCTCGATGACATCGCCCAGCGTGCCGTCGAGGCATGGGAGCGCGGCGCAACCGAAGTCACCTTGCAGGGCGGTATCCATCCCGACTTCGACGGTGACTACTACATCGAAGTGACGCGCGCTGTGAAAGACGCAGTGCCAGGCATGCACATCCACGGCTTCACCGCACTCGAGGTGACCGAAGGTGCTCGTCGTCTGGCCGAACCGCTGCACAGCTACCTCACGCGTCTGAAGGAGGCCGGTCTCGGTTCGCTCCCAGGCACCGCAGCGGAGATCCTCGACGATCCAGTGCGGGCCATCTTGTGCCCCGACAAGATCAACACCGAGCAGTGGCTCGAGTGCCATCGAGTTGCGCACGAGGTCGGTCTGTTCTCCAACATCACGATGATGTTCGGTTCGGTCGAGCAGCCCGTCAGCTGGGCTCGCCACCTCGTGCGGACCCGCGATCTGCAACGCGTCACCGGTGGGTTCACCGAGTTCGTGGGCCTGCCGTTCGTGCACATGGCCTCGCCCATCTACTTGCAGCGCAAGGCCCGTCGTGGTCCGACGTTCCGCGAGAACCTGCTCGTGCATGCCGTGGCCCGCATCGTCTACAACGGGCTCATCGACAACGTGCAAGCGTCCTGGGTGAAGATCGGTGTCGACGGAGCGCGCCAGTTGCTCCAAGCCGGCTGCAACGATCTCGGCGGCACACTCATCAACGAGAACATCAGCCGCGCCGCGGGGGCGAGCCATGGTCAGGAGATGGACGCCGACGCGTTTGCCGCGTTGGTCGCGCCGCTCGGCCGAACGCTCGAGCAGCGCACGACGGCCTATGGACGAGTGGCTGTCGCCTGAACCGGCGGTGGTAGCGGGGATCCGCCCGCTCCGTTGGTGCCGCTGTTGCCCGACCGGCGCAGGTCGAGTGCGCGGTTCAACTCGATGCCGGCCAGCGCCACTGTGGTGTGCAGCGACAGCCACGTGAACAGTCCGATGACCGTGGCGAACGTGCCGTACACATCGGAGGCGTTGGCGATGGCGCGACCCACCACGATGGTGCCGAGCAGCTGCAAGACCGCGAAGCCCACGGCTGCGAACAATGCACCGGGCGCCACCTGTGTGTTCTTCAGCCGACGAGAGCACAGAACGCGATAGCTCGCGCCGAGGACCACGGTGTTGAGCGCGACAACGCCGACGACGAGTCCGACGCGAGCGACGAACCGCAACTCGGCGACCCCGGCCAAGGTGGCCAGAGCGGCGCCGCCCACTTGTGACACGCCGGCCAGCGCGATGGTGGCGAGGGCGCGGAGTCGGACCTTGAAGAAGTTCGGTCGATCGTCGAGGGGCACGTCCCAGATGTCGTCCACCGATGTCTGTGCACCGACGAAGGCCTTCATGCCGGCCCACAGGGCAGAGACGAGTCCTACCACGAGAGCAACGACGTTGCCGTTGAGCTTGCCGACGTTCTCCTCGATGGTGCGACCGACGATGGGCAGGTTGACGAGTACCGAGTCCTTGATGTCGTCCTGCAGACCGCTGTTGCCGTGCAGCACGTAGCCGAGGATGGTGACGAGCACCAGCAGGAGCGGGAACACCGACAAGAAGCTGTAGTGGGCGAGCAGGGCCGCGGACCGGCCGGTGCGATGGCGACGGAACCCGTCGACCATCTCGAGCAACACATCGACGAACGCGAACCGGCGGCGCAGTGCGAGGACGCGCCCGCGCTGTGTCCATGGCGCCTTCGCCATCTCAGATCACCCGACCTCGAGCGGCTTGCGCACGTGCGGCTCGCAGCGTCCATGGTGGCGTGATGCGAGGAGCTGAGCGATCCGATGACCACTTTGCGTCGGGGGCGACGATCATCTTGGCCAACAGCACCAACGGTTGGTCGTAGTTGACCCGCCATCCAGCGAAGTCCCGCCAAGCCTGATCGCGATCGGACTTCATCGGTAGTCCCGACGCCACCAATTCATCGAAGGTCGCGTCGAACTCCGCTCGCGTGACGCTGATGGGATCGCCCGGGCGAGGATCGTGCTCGTACGGAAGGTTGAAGACGTCGCAGATGCGGCGCAGCGTCACGAAGCCGGTGCGCAGCACGATGGCGCCGCGCGGGGACCTCACCCCCTCGATGCAACTGAGATAGATGGCCGTCGAATCCAGCACACAGCCCGCTGCGGTGATCCACGAACGTTCCGGTTGGGTCGATCGGAAGAACACCAGCGATGAGATCGAGGAGTGGCTCTCCTCCACCTCGACGAACCACTGTTCCCAACGCGGCAAGAGCTCGTCGTCGTAGTTCTCGAGCATGCCGATGCGCCAGAAGCGGATGAGCATCTCAGCGGGGCTGGGCGGGGTCCCGGCCCGGACCTCGAGCATGGCAACCGCCGATTCGCGTCGGGAGAACGATCCGTAGATGGTCGGTAGGTAGCTGATGAGGAGTGCGACCAGACCGAGACCGATGGTGGCCTGTATGAACGACACGATCGCCCCAGGCATCGAGGCATTGAATCGCACACCGAGGGTGAGCATTGATGAACCCGACACCAAGAACGCATCACGCAGTCCGTGCTGCTCGATGGCCCAGTGCACGCCGGTCCCGCCGATGATGACCCCGATCACCCACATCCCGGGCATGAGCACAAGCCCGAGTGGAGCGCTCACAGCCAACACGCGATCACGGGCGAGGAAGCTGCGACGCTCGTGCGCGATCAGCTCGAAGATGCGACGCAGGACGATGAAGAAGACCCGCGTCAGGAACGAACCGGAGGCCCGAGGCACCACGAAGGTTCGCACCGCTGACATGCAGATGACGACGACCAGGAACGCCCCTGCTGCTCCGACGATCAACCTGGCGACGAGATCCACGCCGATCATCGTGCCAGACGAGGCCGAACATCACGGTCGAAGGCCGCGCATCACACCCCCTTGGTAGGTTCACGAAGTCCGCTCGGGCCCGGCGGAGATCGGCATCGACATGCCTTCCGCACCTGCGCATAGCGCAGTTCGATCCCCCGAGGTCTGCGCCATGCGCATCCCACCGTGTCGCCCCAATCGCGCCAACCTGCGCACCGTCGATCCCGCCACCCGCGACGGCGCAAACCCACGAGGACCCAGTCCGAGCCTCATCGGTGAGCACATCCCCGGACCCAACACCTTGCGGGGTCCCGAAGATGCGTTGAGCATCTTCCAGGCAGCCAGATCTCGCCCCGCGCTGGAGGAGACCTTCGTGCTGCTGCTCGACGACGCGCACACCGGTGCCGACATCGTGTGCATCAACGATGCCTCCAGCGCCGACTGCGTGCAGCGCATCGTGACGCTGCTGTGCGGTCTGGCCGAGCAATCGTGGCTGGCCGGGCTCGTCGTGGCCACTGCCCGTCCGTTCGCCACCACCGTGGTGGATGACGATGATCTACACACCTGGTTCACGCTGCGTGTGCTCGCCGACGACGCCGGGGTGGATCTCATCGACTGGTTCGTGCTCATCGACGGCATCAGCTTCTCGATCGCCGACTACACCCAGTCGACGTCTCTGTGGATCCCGTGATGGTCAGTCGGCGTGCACGAAGCACGACTTGCCGCGACGCTTCGCTTCATACATCGCAGCGTCGGCGCGCAGCATCAACTCCTCGATGCTGGCCGAGGTTGGTCGGGCTACCCCGATGCTCACCCCGATCGCCGCCATGGTCCCGTGCACGTCCACGGGCATGGCCAGATGATCCACGGTCCGTTGGGCGATGCATTCGATGTCGACCGTGGTCGGCACTCGCTCGAGAAGCACGATGAACTCATCGCCGCCCAGGCGGGCCACCAGATCCCCCGGACGCACCGCTGCTTTCAATCGACGTGCCACCTCACGCAGCAACGCGTCACCGGCGGCGTGCCCCAAGGTGTCGTTCACCGACTTGAAGCCGTCGAGATCACAGAACATCACCGCCAGCGACTGGCGCGATCGCTCATCGGCCATGACCGCGGCTACTCGCCCAGTGAAGGCCGAACGGTTGGCCAGCTCGGTGAGCGGATCGTGCGTCGATTGCCAACGCAGGAGTGCTTCGCGCTCGCGCACAGCGGTGATGTCCTCGAACTGCGCGATGGCGGCGTGCGTGGTGCCGTCTTCGTCGATCAACGCGCTGATGGTGACTGATGCCCATCGTTCGGTGTCGCCCATCGTGGCCAGCACCACCTCGATCGTCGCTTCTGAGTTCGCGCCATCGGCCATCGCGTTCAGTTCGGCTTCGAGCAGATCGCGATAGGGCTCGGTCACCAGTTGCTCCATTGTGCACGCCAGCAGATCGTCGGTGGACAGACCGATCAACTCGGCGAGCGCCCAGTTGGCTTGGAGGATCTGATGGCGGCTCTGGGACAGGCCCACCATGGCGGTTCCGAACGGGGCGCGGTCGAAGATGACCTCGAGCCGCGCCGATGCCGATCGAGCCTCTCGCACAGCGACTTCGAGCTCCGTCACGTCCTGCCCGTTGGTGACGAAGTACTGCACCTGCCCGTGCTCCAACACTGGGGTGATCGTCCACATCATCGTGCGTTTACCGTTCGGCGTCCGGATGACCGACCGGTCGGAGTATCGCCGGGGATTCTGGGACAAGTGGGTGTAGAAGCGCTCGGCCGTGGCTCTATCGTTGCCCAGGTTCTCGTGCTCGGCGAGGCGCTTGCCCACCAGGTCCCGTAGCGGCACCCCGAGGAACGCCTCGAGTGCCGGGTTGCACGTTCGCAACGTCCCGTCCACCTCGAGCACCGACATGAGCGACGCGTTGGAGTGCCACAGCGTCTCGGCGAAACGGCGATCACCGCGGGCTCGAGTCAACGCCGTGCGTCGTTCCGTGTCGTCCACGAAAGCGACCACCACCCATCGCTCACCGTTGGGTCGGCTGATGGGCCGGCTCGACACGCTCAACCACACCAGCGAGCCATCGGGCCGATGCACACCCATGACTGCGTCGTTCACCGGCTCGCCCGTGGTGAGTGTGATCATCGCGGGGTGGGTCTCACCGGGATAGTCGTTGCCGTCCTCATGAATGGCTCGCCAGCGGGAGTCGATCGAGTCGCGCCCCATGAGTTGATCGATGGGCAGACCCAAGATCTCGACCGCGGCCGGGTTTGCTCCCACGATCATCCCAGTGGAGTCCTGCACCACCAATCCCTCGCTGAACGCCTGAATGGCAGCGACGGCCACGTCGGCATCGATGCCGAATGCTGGCAGTGAGTTGTTCGTCTCGTCTTTGGAAAGGGACACGGCGCGACTCCGTGGACTGCGTCATCGGCTCACCTCGGGCTGGGCAAGCTGACGCCTCGTCGATCATCGGCCACATCGCCCGATGATTTGAGCCCGATCACCACCCGTCAGAAAGATTTCTGCAATAGAGCGCATGGTCAGTGGAAGTCCCGCGACGGCAACGACGCTCCAACCGGCAGCAACTCCAGCCGTTCGGCCACGATGTTCACCACCCCCTCCACCTTCTCGAGTCGACCTCGCACCAGCAGCGCTGGGGCACCGCGGGCCACCCGTCGATAGCGGATCCAACACCCCCGGGAACAGATCACGTTGATGAGGCCGGTCTCGTCCTCGAGGTTGATGAACGTGGTCCCCCCGGCCGTCATTGGGCGTTGACGATGGGTCACCACTCCCCCGACCCACACCTTCGACCCGTGCTCCACGCGGCACAGCGCGTTGGCCGGTACCGCTCCACGGCGGTGCAGATGATCACGCACGAACCGCGTGGGATGGCCATCGGGGCTCACCCCGGTGGCCCACAGATCGGCGTTGGCCGATTCGGCCTCGCTCATGCCCGGCAACTGCGGGGCACGCTCACCGGTCACGATGCCCTCGAGTCGATCGGATCGCCCCTGGCTCACCGCGCCGGCCGCCCACAGCGCCCGGCGACGATCGAGCCCCATGCTGGCGAACGCGCCCGCCGTGGCCAACGTCTCGAGCACCGGCAATGGGGCGTCGGTGCGACGGGTGAACTCGACCATGTCGGTGAACGGGCCATCTGTCAACCTGACTTGCTCGATGTGTTGGGCCAGTTCGGTGCCGAGCTTTCGTACCGAACCGAGCCCGAGGCGCACCGCCACATCGTTGTGCGACCCCGGACACGGCTGCAGCGTGGCCGCCGCCAACGACTCGTTCACATCGGGCGTGTGCACCACGACCCCGTGCCGACGCGCGTCGAGGGCGAGCGACTGAGGCGAGTAGAAGCCCATGGGCTGCGCGTTCAGCAACGCCGCGCAGAATGCGGCCGGTTCGTAGAGCTTGATCCACGACGAGGCGTAGACCAGATAGGCGAAGCTCACCGAATGGCTCTCGGGGAAGCCGTAGTTGGCGAACGCTGCCATCTTGTCGAAGATCTGCTGGCCGATGTCCTCGCCGATGCCACGCTCGGCCATACCGGCGAACAGACGGGCTTTCAATCGCTCCATGCGTTCGCGCGATCGCTTGGAGCCCATGGCCTGACGCAGTTGATCGGCTTCCGACGGTGAGAAGCCGGCCACATCGATGGCCATCTGCATGAGTTGCTCTTGGAAGAGCGGCACGCCGAGTGTCTTGGCGAGGGAGTTCTCGAGGAGTGGATGGAGATACGTGACCGGTTCGAGCCCGTTGCGGCGACGGATGTAGGGATGCACCGATCCGCCTTGGATGGGCCCGGGCCGGATGAGGGCCACCTCCACCACGAGGTCGTAGAAGGTGCGCGGTTTGAGGCGCGGCAACGTGGCCATCTGGGCCCGGCTCTCCACTTGGAACACGCCCACCGAGTCGGCCTTGCACAACATCTCGTACACGGCACGGTCTTGGGGCAAGGCGGCCAGATCGATCTCGTAGCCGCGGTGCTCATGCACCAGATCGACGGCGTAGTGCAACGCCGACAACATGCCCAGGCCGAGCAGATCGAACTTCACGAGCCCCACTGCCGCGCAATCGTCTTTGTCCCACTGCAACACCGAGCGGTTCTCCATGCGGGCCCACTCCACCGGGCACACCTCGATGACGGGCCGATCGCAGATGACCATGCCGCCGGAGTGGATGCCGAGGTGGCGGGGGAAGTCCTCCACCTGTTGGGCCAGTTCGAGCACCGGGCCGGGGATGTCGTTGTCGGGTTGCTCGGCAGTGGCCTGCACGCGCCCCCATCCGTCGACCTGCTTGGACCACGCGTCTTGTTGGCCCGGCGCATGGCCGAGCGCCTTGGCCATGTCCCGGACGGCGGAGCGGGCGCGATAGGTGATGACGTTGGCCACCTGCGCGGCGTTGCGTCGCCCGTAGCGCTCGTAGACGTATTGGATGACCTCTTCGCGACGATCGGACTCGATGTCGAGATCGATGTCGGGTGGCCCGTCTCGTTCGGGTGACAAGAAGCGTTCGAACAACAGACCGAGCGAGACGGCATCGGCCTTGGTGATGCCGAGCGAGTAACACACCGCGCTGTTGGCCGCCGAGCCGCGCCCTTGGCAATAGATATTGCTCGTGCGGCAGAACTCGACGATGTCCCACACGATGAGGAAGTAGCCGGGGAACCCCAGTGCTTCGATGATGGCCAGTTCGTGATCGATGGTGCGCCACGCCCGTGCTGTCACCGATTCGTCGGTGCTGTCGCCCGCTGCTTCATCGACCGGGCGCGGCCGCGGGCCGTAACGGCGGCTGGCCGCCTGCATGGTGATGTGGCGCAGATACCCCATCTCGCTGAGACCGGGCGGGCACGGGAACGGCGGCAGGCTGGGTGCCACCAAGCGCAGATCGAACGCGCAGGCACGCCCCAACTCGGCGGCACGCTGGACCACGCCCGGATAGCGGGAGAACCGCCTCGATTGCTCGAGACCGGATCGCAGATGGGCCCCGGCCCCGGCGGGGAGCCAACCGTCGATCTCGTCGAGTGAACGACGTGAGCGCACCGCGGCCAATGCGGTGGCCAGTGGCCGGCGAGCGGGGTTGGCGTAGTGCACGTTGTTGGTGGCGATGCATTCCACCCCGGCGCGATGGGCAAGTTGGGCCAACGCGTCGTTGCGGGCGCTGTCGAGTGGATCGCCGTGATCCCACAACTCCACCAACACCCGATCGGCCCCGAACACGTCCATGAGCCGATGCAGTTCGACGGCCGCGGCACCGGGACCGTCGGCCAGCAACGCCGCCGGCACTGTTCCTTTGCGACACCCGGTGAGCGCATAGCAATGACCGGCCATGGCCCCCAGCGCATCGAGCGCGATGGACGGGGCGCCCTTCTCGCCGGCCAATTGCGCTTCGCTGATGGCTCGGGCCAGATGGGCATAACCCGACGGGCCATCGGCCAGTACCAGCAGATGCCGGCCGTGGGGATCAGCCTCCCCCATGGGCGGGCGTTGCATGCCGAGGGACAACTCGGAACCGAACACCGTGGGCAAACCGACGGCCCGGGCCGCCTCGGCGAAACGCACCACACCGTAGAACCCGTTGTGATCGGTGAGGGCGAGGGCCTCGAGCCCCAAGCGGGCGGCCTCCTCGGCCAACTCCTCGGGATGTGATGCGCCGTCGAGGAAGGAGAAGTTGGAATGGCAGTGCAACTCGGCATAGGGAACCGAACCTTCCCGATGCACGTGGGCAGGGGCCTCATAGGGCTGACGTTTACGGCTCCACGCCGGGCTGTCGCCCCCGGCGTGGGGAGCGGGCGAACCGGGAGCCCGACCATTGGCGAGACGCGATGTCGACGATGATGCCGGGGACGTTGCCGGTGCCGGCTTGTCCGACAACCTGCGTTCCAATTCCCGCCACGGGACCGATGGATTGTTGAACCCCATGAATCGAACATACGTTCGATGAACACTCGCGGTCAACCCCTCGTTCGGAGACAGGAATGGATGACGTGCATCCCAATGCGGTCAGTTCACCCCGGGCGCGAGTAGGTCGATCGGATCGACGTGACACGCTTCTTCTGCACCTGCTCAAGATCGTCTCAGCCGCGCCGATGCTTTCCTTGTCATGAGCACGACACCACGCACCGACACAACAAACCGGCTCCGGGCCCTCATCGTCGACGACGCACCCGAGCTGCGCATGCTGCTCGAGCCGCTCCTCGCCCGAGAAGGCTTCGACGTTCGCACCGCCTCCGATGGGGAGACGAGCATCGATCTGAGCAGGACATTCAACCCGGACGTGATCATCTTGGATCTGATGATGCCTGGCATCGACGGACTCGAGACCTGCCGCCGGATCCGGATGTTCTCCGACGCCTACATCGTCATGCTCACGTCGAAGGACGCTGCCGTCGACAAGATCATCGGTCTGTCGATGGGCGCCGACGACTACATCTCCAAGCCGTTCAGCCCGCAGGAGCTCATCGCTCGCCTCCGGGCCATGCTGCGCCGACCGCGGGTGAGCTCTTCGTTCGCCGAGGCCGCCACCATGACCCCGACTGCCACACCGACCAACGGCGAGAGCGTCAAGAACTTCGGCGATCTCGAGCTCGATCTCGAAGCTCGTCAGATCAAGGTCGGCGGACACGTCGTGGACGCCACCCGCATCGAGTTCGAGTTGCTGGCGACGTTGTGCAGCCGTCCCCGGATGGTGTTCAGCCGCACGCAGCTGCTCGAGATCGTGTGGGGCCCGCACTGGTACGGCGACACCCATGTGGTCGACGTGCACATGTCGAACCTGCGCAAGAAGCTCGGCGATCGCAACCGCTCGGCGCGCTACATCCAGACCGTGCGTGGCATCGGGTTCCGTCTCGGCGACGAGATCACCCAAGCCGCCAGCTGAGCCAATCGCCTGGCTGAAGCTCTCAGCGGGGCCGGCTCGCTCCTACCAGGAGCCCAGAACAGAACGAACTTCGACGACCTGCTGATCGATCACCGACAGCAGGTCGTCTGCTTCCGAGAGATCCCCGAAGCGGGCGTGATCTTCGATGGCACGCGCCGGGGCGAAGATGGCCCGCACTCCCACCGTCACGCTGGCCGACGCCAACGCGTGTGCGGTGGAGATGACGGCGTCGACATCGCGCCCAGCGATCGCTGCAGCCAACCCGTCGCGCCGGCTGGCGAGATGATCGAGATAAGCAACGAGCACCGACCGAACGATGTCACGATCGGCCAGATCGTCCGCCAACTGCTCCAGAACGTGCACATCGACCGGACCCGTCACCGCCATGGGTCTCACGGTACTGCGGAGCTGAGCACCCAAAGCTCCGGCGCTGCGCTCAGTTGTGTGTAGGCGTCACGCAGCGGGTGGCGCCGAGACGTGCGGGAAGAGCTCGCTGAACGCACCGATCCGCTGCCGCTCGCTGACCGCAGGCTCGACACCGCCGAACAACTCCTGCAACGTCTCTTGCGTGTGGCCGTACGTTCCCTCGAGGTGGGGATAGTCGCTGCCGAACATCGCGTTCTTGTAGCCGTGCGCCCAGTACGACGCAGGCGCCGACTTGTCGTGCTGGAAGCTCGTGTACACGTTGGAGAACAAGTACTCGCTGGGGCTCCGCTCGAGCTTTGGGTTCACCCACATGCTGTGCTGGCGATTGGCCTCGTCGAGCTTGTCGGCCATGTAGATCAGCCACGTGGCGCCGCTTTCGGACACGAGCACCTTGAGGTTCGGGCAGCGATCGAACACGCCGGAGGCCACGAGCTTCATAGCCGTGTACTGACCGTCACGCAACGACTCGACGTAGTTCATGAGCGCTCCGCCACGGCCGCGGAACTGCGACGACTGGTCGACACCGGCCGAGCCGATGTGGACACCGACCACCATGCCGGTCTCTTCACACGCCTTCCACAACGGATCCCACTCGGGATGGTTGAGGTCTTCACGTCCAGGCGGGCGACCGGCCGGGACGCTGATGGCGTGCAGACCGATCTCCGCGCAGTGGTGCACCTCAGCGACCGCGTCGGCGACGTCGAGCATCGGCATCAAGCCCGCGGGGACCATGCGATCGGGAGCGATGCCTTGGATCTCGGACACCATCCACTCGTTCTCGGCATGGGCCGCTGCCTTCACCAGCTTCGGGTCTGTGATGAGCGCAGACCACATGCCGATCGATGCATAGACGACCTCGCCCCAGACACCCTCGTTGTCGAGGTCGACGATCCGCTTCTTCATGTCGCGTGTACCGGGCGGGCGGCTCGACATCTCGCCGATCGTCTCGCCGGTCTCGGCGTTGCGGACCAACGCGATCTTCGGGGTCGGTCGCTTGAACGAGGCGCCGTCGACCTCGACGAGCTCCTCGACATCGCTGAGCTTGGTGGTCTTGGGCATTCGGTCCGCGAGGGCCCGCGGCATGATCGAGTGCCACAGGTCCTCGGGCTCGATGAAGTGCGAGTCGCCAGAATGGGTCCAGAGCTTTTCGGGCATGTCCCCAGCGTAAAGAGCATTGCGCCCGGTGTCGTCGCCCAAACCGCCGATGGAACGGCGTTCCGCCACACAGCACCCGTCTTGGCCCCGCAGGGGTCTTGGGTCGTAGGTCGTGGATGACCTACGCGTAGTCGGCTTCGATCCACCAACGGCCACCTTCCAACACGGCGACGACGGCACGGCCGGACTCATCGAGCAACTGGAAGCGGGCCCGGCGCCGATGGTTGTCGGCATCCCACCATCGCTCCTGCACGCACCACGGACCGGCCCACGCGCTGATCTGTCGCCAGCTGCCGCCCTCGACGCGAAAACGCGCCGGCTCGGCTTCCACCATCTGGCGGCCGTTGACGCGAACCGTGGCGCCATGAGCATCGATCACCTCGGCCGGTATCGGTTCGAGCATCACCACCGCCGGCGATGGAGTTGGCAGCTGACCGGGCCACGGGGGGATCTGCACGGGCACCACCGGACGCCCATCGAGACGGGCCACCAGATCCACCGAATCGGCTGGCACCAACACCAACTGCTCAGCCGGCCCGCGACCACCACGCCACTCGGCCACCTGAACACCATCGCGACCGACCATGGCACTCAAGCGGGCCACCGCTCGTAGGGCGCGATCGTCGTCGTCACTACGACCACCCCAGAAGCCGAGCTGACGCCCGCTGTCGGGCACCACCTCATCGGGCACGAGGCGCAACAGCGCGATGCCTGCGGTGGCCGCGGCGCGCTGATCGCGCGCTGCCGCAGTGAGCCAACCGTCGAGCTGCCAACGGACCCGCTCGGTGATGGCCGCCACACTGAGCGCCCCTTCATGACGCCACAACCGACTCGATCGCTCACCGTGCTCGGTCTCGGCCTCGATGGCCAGACGGGTGCAGGCCAATCCTCGTCCGGCCAACATCTCGTGCAGTTGCTCGGCCAGCACCTTGGCCAAGAAAGCCACCCGGTCGACACGGTCGGCCGGTGGGTCGATCTCGGATTGGACGACCACATCGGGGGGTGGGCGGCGAGCATCGAGCGGCCGATCGTCCTCGCCTGTGGCCAGCCGATGGACCATGTGCCCCAAGGGTCCGAAGCGAGCCAGGAGATCGGCGCGGTCGAAGGCGGCCAGCGCTCCGAGCGTGGTGACGCCCAGCTGCCCCAACAACTCCACGAAGCCAGCGTCAACGCCCGCTGCCGCGCTGAGCGCACTCACCGGGATGGGAGCGAGGAACTGTGGCGTGTGATGCAACGGCACCACGGTGCCGTTCATCGTGTCGTCGCCCCTCGTGCCACCGCACGTCGTGGCGTCACCTGCGCTCCCGACCGCGGCCAACGTGGCGGCAAAACGCGAGGCGGCGATGCCCACCCCCGGCCCGGGGTTCACACTGGTGTCAATGTGAATTGCATCGCGCACGTGACGGAGCACCAGCGCAGCCAGTGCTTCATCGCCTCCCCAATAACGCGAGGGCCCACGCGTCGCAAACGCGACCCGCCCGGGAGCGAGCACCTCAGCCATCGGGGTGAGTGGTTCGATCGCCGCGACCACTGCTTCGAAACGTCGGGCATCGCGAGCGAGATCGTGGGCGATGATCTCCACCGACGGACATCGTGACTGCGCTTCGCGGCGCCGCATGCCCACGCGCACACCTTCGTGTCGAGCCATCGACGAGATGGCCAGCACCCGGTTGGCGTGCACCACTGCGGCTGGAACACCCGATGCCACCTCGGCGGCCACCACCGACCACTGCGGCCACGACAACACCAACACCCGACCCGGCTCACGCTCGCTCGGCCGACGCGCTGCCACTGTCATCGAGCACGGGCGTTCAGCGATGCCACCGCGCCCATCGGTTCGATGATGGCCAACGCACCGTCGGCGTCGGGGAGCAACACCTGCGATCGACGAGGACGGCTGGCGCCACGTCGCCCCGTCGCCTCGATGGTGACCCGCCGCTCGCGCAGATGACCGTGCCCGTGCCCCAAGCCCGTCCACGTCGCCTCGATCACGTCCAAGCGCAGATCGGGTTGGAAGGGCCCGTCACCCATGGTCAGCATCACCGAGCCACGCTCACGCAATCGTGCGGCCAGTCGACGGCCGTCGCTGGCCGAGGCACGACGCGGCGGCCAGGTGAGCACCACCTCGAACGCATCGAGGCATGCCGCTACCACCGTGGCCCAACCGATGCCCTCACCACTGGAGCGGTCATCGACACGATCTCGTGGCGGCACATCGACCATCACCAGTCGCTCCAGCGACAGTCCCATCTCACGAGCCGCGCTCAACCCCAGTGCGCCGCTGACATCACGGCCGTTCGAGATGCCATTCGATGTACCGGGTGCGCCCACCACCGCCATCCATCGCCCGCTGGAGACAGCGGCCACCACCAAGGCCATGGCCAGGGACACCGCGCCAGTGCCCCCGGAGATCTCAGTGACCGTGCCTCGCCGCAACCCGCCCTCAGGCAGCAACGACATGAGCGGGGGCAACACCGGGAGGATCTGCTCCTCGGCCAACGACACCGGCCGGGCCCCGAGCGCCAACGCGCCCAAGGACGTTGCCAGCGCAGCAGCGCCCGAGTTGTGCGTCATCGCCGGCGATGCCATCCCCCCAAGGTAGCGAACAGGTGTTCGATCGCTCAAGGGGCCGGGTCGGGCCGAGCCCACCGCTCACCCGAGAACGCGCTCAGACCACCAGTTGCTCGAGGATCCGAGCGAACTCGCGCCCGTCAGCGGCATAGTGGTCGGCCCCCAAGGCGCGGGCCTCGTTGCGATCACCGATGCCGGCACCACCGATGAACACCGGCACCGGGCCCACCGCATCGCGCACGGCGTTCACCGTGACTCTTACCTCATCGCGCTGCCCTTCGTGCATCACGCTGATGCCCACGGCCACGAGTCGATCGACCTCGGCACACGCCTTGGCGAACGACTCGGCGGGCAGATCGGCACCCAGGTCCACCACCTCGAAGCCGTGACTGCGCGCCAGGTCGGCCAGCATCGTCACTGCCAAACCATGGCGCTCACCCGGAGCAGTGCCCAACACCACGACACCGCGGGTGCGGCCCCGGCGAGCAAACCGATCACCGAGCCGGCCCACGATGCGAGCAGCGATCCCACTGGCTTGATGCTCGGTGGCGACATCGATCTCACCGGCATGCCATCGCTCACCGATCGACACCAATGCCGGTGACAGCACGTCGAGGTACACCGCCTCGAGATCGGCACCGGCAGCCATCGCCGCTTCCACCACTCCCCAGCTCCCACGACCATCGCCGGCCACCAATCGCGCCTCGAGGCGCTGCCCCCACTCGACACCTGGCCGACCCCGCACCGCTTTGACCGCGGCACCCGACCCGGCACCCGACCCGGCACCCGACCCAGAGCCCGAGACAGCACCCGCGGCACGCGACGGACGAAAGCTCTCCAGATCGGCGCGCGCCACACTCCAGATCACGCCACGTTTCACTGCAGGCAGCAGGCCGAGCCGCACATAGCGATAGGCCGTCATGTAATGGACGCCCAGCTCCTCTGCTGCCTGCTGCAGGGTCAGTTCATCGCCAGCGACACTGGTCATGGGTGGTTTCGCCTCCAGCTGGTCGTCACCGCAACGGACGGTGCCGCGGTGCCCCCCAACCCTGTGTCTGTCGATCACGCAAGGTTGATCGGCCAGGTCACAGGGATTTTGACACTAAGCCGCAACGGTATCGGCCGATCCGGCCGGACGACGAAGCGGAGAATCAGGACCTTGGGCGGTTGTGGCGCTACGGTTCTCCAGCGATGGGTCAGCCAGTTGCGGTCGTCGAAAAAGCCAGTAGCCGTCCGGGCCTCGTCCGTTTCGAGGCCAACCGGAACCTCACCGGCATGGGTCACGAGCGGTTCCGCTCACCGGCCGATGCCATCGGAGATCGGCCGTCGGCCGAGTTGGCTCGACGCTTGTTCCTCACCGGCAAAGTCGAGTCGGTCCACATCTACCTCAACGTCGTCACCGTCGACCTCTACAAGGGGCACACCGCGGACGGCCTCGCCGAGATCGTGGAGAACCTCTACATCTACTGGAAGCCGGGGATGAAGCCTCCGACGCCGGACGAACTCATGGCTTCGCTCGAGCCCGAGGGTGGAGCAGCCGCACCGGCCGCCAGTGGTGGAGACGCTCCTGCGGCTGGTGGCGCCGCCGTCGATTCGCGCATCCCTGCGGCGCTACTCGAGAAGAGCCGCCTGGCCAAGGAGCGAGCAGCAGCCAAGAAGGCCGCCGCCGAATAACAACTCAGTGGTTGCTCGAAACCACGTCGCCGTTGGCTCGGCGCGCCTCGTTGGCCCGTGTTCGTACGCGCCGAACGATCTGCAGACAGGCGATGGCGAACGCGATCGAGATGATGGCCAGCACCGAGTGCACCGCTTTGAACGCGCCATCGTGCTCGTCGTCGCGAAGGATGTTCCACATCCGGGTGATCCATACGTAGATCGTCCAGATCCCGAAAGCGGCCAAGATCCGTGCTTCACGTCGCTGCATGTCGGTCACGCTAACGGCCACCCACTTGCCCGTGCACAGCGGGCTCGGCAACGGTAGGGACATGTCGGCCGCTCCCAGCTTGCGTCTCGAGCGCGGATGGCTCGCCGAGGGATACCTGATCGTGGCCGGGAGCGATGAGGTCGGGCGCGGAGCGCTCGGTGGGCCCGTCACCGCTGGCATCGTGGTCATCGACGCGTCGACCAAACGTCCGCCCACCGGATTGCGCGATTCGAAGCTGTTGTCACCGGCGGCGCGCGAGAAGCTCGCCCCGCGCATCACACGGTGGGCGCTCGACAGCGCAGTGGGCCACGCATCGTCAGCCGAGATCGACGCGCTCGGCATCTTGCGCGCGCTACGACTGGCCGGCGAACGCGCCCTGGCCGCGCTCACCAACGCGCCCGACATCGTGCTGCTCGATGGCAACTACGACTGGTTCACCCGTCCCCAGCGCGTTCCCGGCTCTCCACTGGCGGCGGCGGTGAGCAACGTGGTGATGCAGGTGAAGGCCGACCTGCTGTGTGCCACATCGGCCGCGGCGAGCGTGCTGGCCAAGGTGGAGCGCGACGCCATCATGCGTGATCTCGCCGTGCATCATCCCCACTACGGATGGGACGTGAACAAGGGCTACGCCACCGTGCATCACATCGCCGCGCTGCGAGAGCACGGGCCATGCGTGCACCATCGCAGTTCGTGGCGACTGCCCGGTGTGCACGACGACGATCAGTTGGTCCTCGACCTCACGCAATCAGCTGATCTCGAAGCGAACTGAGGCCGATCACGTTGGGGTCGGTGCGGCGAGCAGCGCCTCACCCGACGGACGCTCGTCCTTCCACCCCGGATCGAGACCGGGGCACGTGAGCGTCATCGGCGCGCTGCACTCCCACAACAGCGCCGGGCGCGGCCCGTGCCAACGAATCGCCGCGCTGACTGTGCCGTGGCGTGTCGGGACATCACGGATCTCGACGTTCTGACCCAACCAATCGTTGGGCCAACGGGTGAAGAGCGCGACGCCGTCACTCCCGTCGGACACCAGACCGGCAGCGAGCCACGTGAGCCAACGCGCCGGCGCGACGTCGCGATCTGGCTCGGCCATGGCCGCCGTCGATGCCGGCACCAGCCTGGCGGCGAGGCGGAAGATGTCACGAGCAGCGCGCGTCTCACCGCGAGCATCGAACAACGTCGCCGCACCCTCGAGCGCAGGACGCGTCAAGGGATCGCTGCCGTGGCGCTTGGCCGATTCGATGCACAGCGCGGCAAGATCAGGGGCCCAGTCCACGCCGGGCAGGAACGGATCGCGCCCCATCCGTGCCATCTCGGCCACTGTGCACAACGCCGCGAGGACATCGGATCTTTCCCCATCGACGCTGTTGCCCTCGATGCCGCGCAAGAGCAGTTGACAACGAGCGGCCACGATGGCTTCGTCGAGACCGGGCAACGTGTAGCGCGCACCGGTGTCCACCTGCACCCGCCAGCCGTTCGCCACCCGATCCGATGGTGGAACAGACGCCGCCACGATGGTCGATCCCGCGGCATCGACCTGTACCGGGAGCACCAGTCGGATGGTGGTCTTGTGACCGAGGGGGAACAACACCGACTCCGCCGGGAGCGCCACACCCTCGACCGCGACGCTGGCCGGCGGGCGAGCAGAGACGACGCTCGGATCGCTGCATGCGATCGCCACCGCCAAAGGCGATTCGTTGGTGATCTCCATGGCGACGGCACCTGGTCCGTCAGCCACGCCGTAGGTCACGAACACCACGTCACCTTCAGGGACGCGCACACGCGTCTCGACGACCGGAGTACCTCGTACGGAGCGCTGACGCAGCGAGGGTTCCTCGGAGAGGAGATGCCAGCGATCCTCGGCGGCGACCGCGAACTGGACACGTCGGCCATCGATGACGACCGAACCGTCATCAGCGACGTCGGCCGTCCACATGCCGTCAATGACCCCGATCGCCGTCACGTGTTGCTCCTCGTCATCGTTTCGTCATCGTTCGCGATTCCTCGCCTGACGTTCCTTGCCTGGTGTTCCTTGCCTGATGTTCCTTGCCTGGCCGACATCACCGCTCTCGACCGGGGCATCACACTAGGCGGCAAGGGACCGACGACGCCGAGGCCCGTATGCTCCGATGGTGCAGGTCGCCGTCCTCGTGCCCGTGAAGGCCTTCGGCGCGGCCAAGCAACGTCTATCCGGAGTCCTGTCGGCCGCCGACCGCGCCGGCCTGGCCCGCGCGATGGCGACCGTGGTGGTCCGCGCCGCCGCTCCATATCCAGCTTTCGTCGTGTGCGACGACGACGGCGTCGCCGAGTGGGCCGAGGACCTCGGAGCCGCAGTGTTGTGGAGACCCGATCACGGACTCAACGGCGCGGTCCGATCGGCCTTCGACGAGTTGTCACTCGCTGGGTTCGATGCTGCGGTGGTGGCCCACGGTGATCTGCCATTGGCCACCACCTTCGCTCCACTTCCCCGCCGCGGTGTCGTGACACTCGTTCCCGATCGCCACGAGGACGGCACGAACGTGATGGTCATTCCCACCGATGTGCCGTTCGTGTTCTCCTACGGTCCGGGTTCGTTCCGCGTCCATGTCAACCAAGCATTCGCTCTGGGGCTACCCGTGCGGGTCGTACGCGACACGGCACTCGGCTGGGATGTCGACCGACCCGACGATCTCTCTAGGGTGGAAGCGTGGATCTCCCCGGACAACCAGCACTGACGAGCGCCCCACTGTCGATCGATCTGCCCGTTCCCGAGCGAGCACTTGCCATTGGTGCACATCCCGACGACGTCGAGTTCGGATGTGGCGCAACGTTGGCCAAGTGGGCAGCAGCGGGATGCATCATCAACCACCTCATCTGCACCGACGGATCGAAGGGCACGTGGGACGTCCATGCCGACACGGCATCGTTGGTTGCTCGTCGACGCGACGAGCAACGCGAAGCTGCGCGTCGGCTCGGTTCGACGGGCGAGGTCATCTTCCTGTCGTGGCCCGACGGTGAGTTGGACTCCGGGCTACGACAGCGATGGCAAGTTGCCTACTGGATCCGCAAGACGCGCCCCGATGTCGTGCTCGGCCATGATCCATGGCGGCGCTATCGCTTGCATCCCGATCATCGTCACGCCGGCTTCCTGGCCTGTGACGCCATCGTGGCGGCGCGAGATCCGCACTTCTTCCCCGAGCAGGAACTCGATCACCATCGTCCCCAGTCACTGCTCCTGTGGGAGGCCGACGAGGTCGACCATCTCGAGCGCGTCGACAGCTACGTCGAACCGAAACTCCACGCCCTCGAGGCTCATGAGTCCCAGTTCGAGTCCACGATGAAAGCGACCGACACTGAGCAACTCGCCGCGTTCCGAGCACGGATCACACAACGTCTTGCCGACATCGGTCGACGCGCCGACTGCGAGGCCGCCGAGGCGTTCAAGCTCATCTCCGAGATCTGATCACCAGCACCGCGACCCAACGCAACGACCCGGGGCCAAAACGAGGACAGAGGCCCCGAAGGGCCTCTGTCGAGCAATCACCGAAGTGATGCGGGTATCACTTCTTGGCAGCGCGCTTGGCGGGAGCCTTCTTGGCGACGGCCTTGCGGGCCGGAGCCTTCTTCGCTGCAACCTTCTTGGCCGGAGCCTTCTTCGCTGCAACCTTCTTGGCCGGAGCCTTCTTGGCCGCAACCTTCTTGGCCGGAGCCTTCTTGGCGACGGCCTTCTTGGCGGGAGCCTTCTTGGCGACGGCCTTGCGGGCCGGAGCCTTCTTCGCTGCAACCTTCTTGGCCGGAGCCTTCTTCACGGCTGCCTTCTTGGCCGGAGCCTTCTTGGCCGCAACCTTCTTGGCCGGAGCCTTCTTCGCCACAGCCTTCTTGGCCGGAGCCTTCTTGGCCGGTGCTGCTTTCTTCGCAGCGGCCTTCTTGGCAGGTGCCACGGTGCCTCCTGGGTAGGTCCGCCCGCCACCGCGGCGGGCGTTCTTTTCTGTCTCGATCGGTGTGATCACTGCTGACCGGAACCGCCCGAGACGGTGTTGATGTACTGGTTGACCATCGGCAGCGAGGACAGATGTGTGAGGTCACCGCACATACCATCTGTTCCCAGCGTTCACGTCAAGTATTCTCGGCACCACATGTAGTTGCGTTTGCAACTATGTCGATTCTCCAAGCTCGAAAAATGGACCCTTTGCCGTCATCGACACCCTCCCCACCAATCGCCACGGCATCGAAGAAATTCGTCGGCGTCGACGGTTGTCGGGCCGGTTGGATCGCAATTTCGATCACTGACAATGTCGACGATGTGCTCTCCATGACGTTGCACCGCAACGCTCGTGACCTCGCGGCGTTCGCACACGAAACGTCCATCGTGGCAATCGACATGCCGATCGGACTCAGTGAGACCGGACGTCGCGCCTGTGATGCAGAGGCTCGGCGAATGCTCGGCCGTCGCGGCGTGACGGTGTTCAACGCTCCTCCGAGAAATTCTCTCGGAGCCGAAGAATTTTCTGCCGCATCGGCCCTCAGCCGGGCGGCGGGAGGTCACGGCATCAGCATCCAGACCTACAACCTCCTGCCGCGCATCCGCGATCTCGACGACGCGTTGACGTCGTTCTCGTGTCCCGTTGCGGAGGTCCATCCCGAGGTGAGCTTCACGTTGATGACGGGTGCACCGTTGCCATCGAAGAAGACACTCGACGGACGACAGCAACGGCGCGACGCGATCGCATCGCGATGGCCCGAGATCGATCAGTTGCTCCGTTCACGACCATCGCGATGTGCCGTCGATGACGTGTTGGATGCAGCCGCCGTGCTGTGGAGCGCACTACGAATCGCGCGGGGATGCGCGATGACGTTCGGTGACGGTGCAATCGATGCGCGCGGTATCGCCATGGTCATTCGGGCATGACGCGCCTCGGCACCTCTCGGACGTGACCGTCTCACCCGCGGACACAAAGGCCTAGGCACTTCGTCACTTCCTCCAGACCCCCTGATCAGCGAGGGTTAGGCTCCGCCGAAAACCAGCCGCCCTCTCCTTCCCCCTGGAGGTCACGTGCGTTCCACAAAACTCGGTGCCGCCCTCTTGGCCGGCGCCCTCGTGCTCGCCGCGTGTGGCGACGATGGCGGTTCCGCCAAGACCACCACGGCCGCCGGCGCCGGCGGCGCAACCATCACCCCCGTCACGGCCGACACCCTCACCGTCGTCACGAGCCTGCCTGCCCCTGGCTTCTTCAATGGCGAAGACCCCGCTGATATCAGCGGTGGCCTCGAGTACGGCCTCGCCAAAGCCATCGCCGCCGAGCTCGGCCTGGCCAACGTGAAGGTCATCAACACCAGCTTCGACTCGATCGTTGCCGGTGCGGTCACCGACAAGTTCGACATCATCTTCAGCCAAGTGACCATCACCGACGAACGCAAGAAGGTCGTGACCTTCTCGACGCCGTACTTCGATGGTGATCAAGGCATCTTGGTGAAGAAGGGAACGAAGGTCGCCACGCTCGCCGATGCACAGAAGCTCCAATGGGGTGTCCAGACCGGCACCACCGGTGAGGCTCTCGTCACCGAGAAAGTGAAGCCGGCCAAGGAAGCACAGTCGTTCCAAGACCTCGCCGCGGCCTACACCGCTCTCAATGCCGGTCAGGTCGACGCCGTCATCATGGACACGACCATCAACCTCGGTCAGGCTGCTGCCTCAGGTGGCAAGCTCGAGGTGGTCGGACAGTTCAAGACCGGCGAGCAGTACGGGGCCATCTACCCCAAGGACTCCAAGAACGTCGCCACCATCGACGCCATCATCAAGGGTCTCGTCGACGACGGCACGGTGTCGCAGCTGTCCGCCGAATGGCTCGGCGGCGATCCCGCCTCGGTCCCGGTCATCGCACTCACCTGAGATCGCACTCACCTGAGTTCGAATCCGAGCTGACATGAACTCTCGCGATACGCCCTCGCTGTTGACGCCCGGTGCCGCTCGGCACCGGGCGTCAACGCGTGTGAACACGCGGATGAACCTCGCGCTGGCGGCACTCATCGCCGCGGTCGCAGTGGTCGCGGCGTGTTGGTGGGTGCTCTTCTACTTCCACGACTCGCTCAATGTCGGCATGAAGGCGAGCGACATCTGGTTGATCGTCGTCGTCGCGATCGGAATCGTCGCCACGTCGTTGCTCTACCCCGCTGTACAGGCCACGCGATGCGCCATGCGATCGCGCCAACTCCTATCGCAGGACCGCAAGCACGAAGCTCGAGTCGAGGCCGAACGAGTCACCGACTGGTGCTGGTACGTCGTCGGGCTGGGCGTCACGGCCTTGCTGCTCGGAGGAGTGCTGTACTTCTTGTCCGCGGAGCACGGGACCATCCGCCACACGTTCCTCAACTGGGATGTGATCAGCGATGAGCGGACGCGCCTGGCCATCCGAAAGGGCTTCTGGGTCAACATCAAGATCTTCATGGTGGCCGAGGTGCTGGTGCTCATCTGGGCGCTCTTCATTGCCGTCCTCCGCATGCTCCCCGGCAAGGCCACCGCCCCCGTTCGCTTCCTCGCTGTCGTGTACACCGATCTGTTCCGCGGACTCCCCGCGTTGCTGGCCATCTATCTCATCGTGTTCGGTATCCAACTGAGCCAGTTCCCGGTGCTGGACAAGCTGACCGTCAATCAGAAGGTGATCTTCGCTCTCGTGCTCGTCTACGGCGCGTACGTCGCCGAGGTGTACCGAGCCGGTCTCGAGAGCGTGCACTGGAGCCAGACCGCGGCGGCTCGATCACTCGGTCTCTCCGGTCCGCAGACGATGCGCCACGTCGTCATCCCGCAAGCTGTCCGACGGGTGATCCCGCCCCTCCTCAACGACTTCATCGGGCTGCAGAAGGACACAGCGCTGGTGTCGGTGGTGGGCGTGCTCGACGTGTTCAACCGCACCCGGCTCGTGCAGAACAGGTTCTTCAACCTCTCCCCGCTCACCGGCGCGGCGTTGTGCTTCGTGATCATCACCATCCCGATGGCGCGCTTCACCGACTACCTCATCCGCAAAGATCAGCGACGCATGCGGGCGGGGGGCTGAGCGATGGCGTTCATAGAGATGCGCGACGTCCACAAGAGCTTCGGCGCCAACCACGTCCTGCGCGGCATCAACATCGATGTCGAGGAGCATCAGGTCATCTGCCTCATCGGCGCGTCGGGTTGCGGCAAGAGCACGATGCTGCGTTGCACAAATGCACTCGAGACCATCGATGCCGGCTCCATCCGCATCGATGGGGAGATGGCGTCGGGACCGGGCGTCGATCTCAACGCGCTACGGGCCGATGTGGGCATCGTGTTCCAGAGCTTCAACCTGTTCCCGCACATGTCGGTGCTGCAGAACGTGACGTTGGCACCGACCAAGGTGCTCAAGATGTCGAAGGCCGAGGCAACCGACACCGCTATGGGTCTGCTGCGACGCATCGGCCTCGAAGCGAAGGCGAACGAGTACCCCGATCGGCTTTCGGGCGGACAGCAACAACGTGTCGCCATCGCGCGGGCGCTCGCCATGGGGCCGCGGGTGATGCTCCTCGACGAGGTCACCTCGGCGCTCGATCCCGAACTCGTGTCCGAGGTGCTCAACATCGTGCGAGAACTGGCGGCCGAAGGCATGACCATGGTGCTCGCCACCCACGAGATGGGCTTCGCCAAAGAGGTCAGCTCCAAGGTGTGCTTCCTGTACCAGGGGCAGATCGAGGAAGAGGGCCCACCGGAGAAGATCTTCACCGACCCGACGTCGGAGCGGACCCGCGGGTTCCTCAAGCGCATCATCGAGGCCGGACGTCTCTGACCGCGAGTGGCAATTCACACGGGTGTCATCAACGATCCACGCATCGGTCACACCGGTGCGGTGAACTGATGACTGCAACGTCCGTCCGACCAACCGGGGGTGCCGTGACCGATCTCCTCGCCCAGCCCACATCGACGCTGGATGCGCAAGGAGGTGATCACCGTGCCCTGGACCCTGGGCCGCTCGAGCAGAGCCAACGTTGCTGCGTGGTTCTCGACACCAGCGTCCTCATCGCCGATCCCGGCTGCCTGCACAACTTCGATGACGTCGACGTGGTGGTGCCCCTCACGGTGATCGAGGAGCTCGACGGTCTCAAGAGCCGCATGGACGACGTCGGGCGCGCCGCGCGCGCCGCGCTGCGGTCGATCGAGGAGCTGCGTGTCGCCGCCGGTGGATCGCTGGCCGCACCGGTGCCCACAGGGGCGGGCAATGCGACAGTGCGCATCGAGATAAACGGCATCCAGCGTCATCTGCTCACCGAGCACGGGCTCGACGCCAACACACCCGACAATCGCATCATCGGCGCGGCGCTCGGGCAGAGCCGATATGCCACGGTCCGTCTCGTGTCCAACGACGCGGCGCTGCGCATCAAAGCGGCGCACCTGGGGCTCGATGCCCACGAGCACTCGATCGCTCGTGCCGACCTCGACCGCTCGCCATCGGGGTGGACCAGCATCGACGCCGATGCCGCGCTGGTGAACCGCCTGTTCGACGACGGCACCATCGATGTGTCCGAGGTCGACGCACTGACGGGCGCCAGCGCGCTCACGGAGAACACCTTTGCCGTCATCCGTTCGGGCAAGCAGTCGGCTCTCGTACGCCGGCGCGGTGATGATCTCGCGGTATTGGCCGGCAACGGTCCTGAAGCGTGGGGATTGCGGGCCCGCTCCAAGGAGCAGCGCTTTGCGCTCGAACTCCTCCTCGACCCCGATGTGTCGGTGGTAGCGCTCGATGGCCGGGCCGGAACGGGCAAGACCATCCTGGCGGTCGCTGCCGGTCTGGAGCTCGTCGTCGAGAAGCGCCGATTCGAACGACTCGCCGTCTATCGACCTCTGGTGCCAGTGGGACGAGCCGACGTGGGGTTCCTGCCCGGTGGACTCGAGGAGAAGCTCGACCCATGGATGAGCGCCATCCACGATGCCATCGTCGCTCTCACCGAGCGTCGGAGCCACAACGATGCCCGACGCCTCATCGACGAGCTCACCGACACCGGTCGCTTGTCACTCGAATCGGTGACGTTCCTGCGGGGTCGATCGCTGCATCGCCAGATCGTGGTCGTCGATGAGGCCCAGAACCTCGAGCCCACCACGCTCAAGACGATCCTCACCCGCGTGGGTGAGGGCACGAAGATCATCTTCACCGGCGACACCAGCCAGATCGATGCCCCCTATGTGGGCGAGTCCAACAACGCGCTGGCCGTGCTCATCTCCACCTTCGCCGGACGATCACTGTTCGGCCACATGCGACTCGCGGCGTGCGAGCGTTCCGAGGTTGCGAGCCTGGCGGCCGAGTTGCTCTGAGCGCCGCCGACATCGAACCGCTCAGTCACTCTCGACTGCCGTCAACGGCAATTGCCGTGCCCGCCCGTGGCCTGGGGAGCACCGTCTCCACCCGCTCCTCGACGATGGTGTCGTGATCGGGAAGCGCCCGCTCGTAGGACCCTTCCAGCAACGGTGACGAGATGACGAAATCGGCGGTGGCCCGGTTGCATGCGACGGGGATGTTCCACACGACAGCTATGCGCAGCAACGCTTTCACATCTGGATCATGTGGCTGGGGCTCGAGGGGATCCCAGAAGAACAACAGCAGATCGATGTCACCCTCACAGATCTTGGCCCCCAGCTGCTGATCACCTCCGAGCGGACCGCTGCGCAAGCGGGTCACCTCCAGTCCGAGCTCCCGTTCGAGCAACGCACCGGTCGTGCCCGTGGCGATGATGCGATGGCGTGACAACGTGCCCACGTTGTAACGGGCCCAGGCCAGCATGTCGGCCTTCATGTGATCATGAGCCACCAGAGCGATCGTGCGCGGTGCACGCGGAGCGACATCGAGCTCTGGCGTCATCGGTTCGGACTCGTGTGATCTCTGCGCCATGCAGGGACCATACCGACGGGGTATCGGCCGGTCGCACCACGACATCGCCTGTTCAACAAAGGTTGTCATCGCCGACATCGAGGCGTATGGTCGATTCAAGGGCATGAGGGGGAACATGGCCACCTCGCACGTCGATCCTGTCGCAGACCCACCCGATGCGAACCAACGCACAGTCGTGCCGTTGGAGATCACCCGCGAGCGGCCCAGCGCCGATGATGCGATCCGAGACCAACAATGGGTCGACCGTGCCGCGTGTCGTGGCCACCACGAGTTGTTCTTCGCAGCCCGTTCCGAGCGACCCCAGGCACGCACCCGACGCGAAGCGCTGGCCCGTCAGATGTGCTCGACCTGCCCCGTGATCGATCCGTGCCGGGCCACAGCTCGGCGACTCGGTGAGTTCGGCTTCTGGGGTGGCGAGTCAGAAGAGGAACGACTCGCGGCGGTGGCCGCCGCACGCGTGAATTCCGGTCAGCTCGGTTCAGCCTCGTAGGCAGCCGTCGGCGAGCGCATCAGGCTCACAGGGCGACGCAATCCGAGTTGCTCGGTCCTACAGGCGCAGGAATCCGGCGATGTCTTGATGGGCGGCCTGAACCTCTTCCATCAACGTCTTCGCTTCGCCTTCGATACCGAGCCAGCTCAACCATTCGGGCACCTCGTCGATGGCAGCCAGGGACCCATCGGGGAGCAGCAGGCGACCGAGGCGCTCGCCCACCGCTATCACGGCGGCCAGTTCGGGCTTGCCGATGCGCTTGCGCTTGACCGGTTCGTGGTGCTCGGCAACGGCGTCGATCAGGAGCTTGGGGAAGCGGACTTCCATGAGCGTGACGGCAGCGGCCTCGGCATGGGACATGCCGTAGACGAGGCGCTCCACACCAGCGAGTTCTTCTTCGTCGGGATGATCGATCAGCAGTTGGTCGTAGCGCTTCGAGTCGAAGCGGTACAGCAGGGCCTGACCGAGGTCGTGGATGAGGCCGGCCGAGAAGGCGTCCGAGGGATTGATGCGCAAGCGACGAGCCACGACCATCGAGCCAGCGGCAGCGGTCACTGCGTGGTGGTGGAACGACGGTGGCAGCGCCGAGCCCTTGTCGTTGAACAGATCGAAGGCCGCAGCGAACGTGAAGGTCCGAACCGTCGAGAGCCCGATGGCGACGACGGCCTTGTCGATGGCGACCACTTCGGTACGGCGACCGAAGAACGACGAGTTGGCCAGCTGCAAAATGCGGGTCGACAACGAGGCGTCACCTTGGATGAGCTTGCCCAGCGCCTCGATGGACACGTCGGGATCGTCGATCATCGACAGCACTTGCAGCGCCGTGGCGTTGTGCAACGGCAATGTGTGCAGCTCCTGCACCAAGGAGGTCTTCGCTGGAGTCGATGCTGAGATGGCCACGAGCTTGCTATCGGCCGGAGATGACCCGTTCTGGAGGATTTTGCGCCAGGTCGGGACCATCAGCCATCCCTTCAAGGCCCACCGGACGACGGCCGATCATGTCGCGATGACCTGCCCCCGATCGTCTCGCGTCAACCTCTGCTGCATCGCGGCGGTATCACTGCTGGTGGCGACGGTTCTGGTCGGATCGACGCGCCCCCCACGCGCACTGGCGGGGACACCAGTGCCCGGCGCCGGTAGCTGCCCGGTGTTCCCGGTCGACAACATCTGGAACACCGACATCTCCTCGGCCCCCGTGCATCCGCGGTCCGCGGCCTGGATGGGCTCGATGAACTCGGCCTCGACACGGCTGCACCCCGACTTCGGCCGGTCCGGCGATCCGAATCAGCCCTACGGGATCCCGATCTCGGTCGTGGGAGCCGGCCACGCCACCCGCACCTTCACGTTCGACTATCCCGAGGAGAGCGACCCGGGTCCCTATCCGTTCGGATCGGACATCGCCATCGAAGGGGGCAGCGATCGCCACGCCATCATCGTCGACGCCAGCAGCTGCAAGCTCTACGAGTTGTACGCGGTCAACGGCTCACGTGCCGGTTCGGGCGCGATCTGGGACCTGCGCTCCAACGCTCTGCGCACCGATGGGTACACCAGCGCTGACGCCGCTGGCTTGCCGATCCTGCCCGGTTTGCTGCGCTACGACGAGGTGTTGTCGGGTCAGGTGAGCCATGCCATCCGATTCACCGCATCGCGCACCGATCGCAGCTATCTGTGGCCGGCCCGCCATCAGGCCGGGAGCGCGAGCAACAGCGCGCTCCCACCGATGGGTGCCCGCTTCCGTCTGCGGGCCGACCTCGATCTGTCGCGCTATCGACCCGATACGCAAGTTGTGTTGCGCGCCATGCAGAACTACGGAATGGTGCTGGCCGACAACGGATCGAACTGGTACTTCACCGGTGCAGCGTCCAACGACTGGCCGGACGAGCTGCTCGACGAACTCAAGTCCATCCCAGCCGATCTCTTCGAAGCCATCGACGTGAGCGGTCTGCAAGTGGCGGCCGACTCGGGTCAAGCGTCGACGGGCATCATCGAGCCTCCTGCTGCACCAACGGGCCCGGGCTATCTGCTCGTGGGAAGCGACGGACGTACCTATCCCTTCGGCGGTCTGCACAGCGGTACCCAGGTGCTCCGCAGTGGCACGGTGGACATCGAACTGACGCCCGATCGCCGTGGGTACTGGACGGTGACGTCCACCGGTCGCGTAACCGGCATCGGCGCCCCCACCTTCGGGACCGATCCGACGTTGCGCAACGGCGAGACCGTCACCTCCATGTCCACCACCGCCAGCGGCGCGGGCTATTGGCTGTTCACCTCGCAGGGCCGCGTGCTCGTGTACGGCGACGCTCCCCACCTCGGCGACATGTCGGCCACCGTGCTGAACGGTCCGGTCCTCGATTCGGTCCCCACACCGAGCGGACGTGGCTACTACATGGTCGCCTCCGACGGTGGCGTGTTCACGTTCGGCGACGCACGGTTCTCCGGGTCGATGGGCGGCCAGCGATTGAACCAACCCGTGAGGTCCCTCGTGCCCGACCCCGACGGTTCCGGCTATTGGCTCGTGGCCGGAGACGGCGGCATCTTTGCCTTCGGTGCCCCGTTTCGTGGGTCTACCGGATCGCTGGTGCTCAACGCGCCCGTCGTGGGCATGGTGGCCAGCGGATCGGGCTATTTGATGGTGGGCGCCGACGGAGGCGTGTTCAACTTCGGCAATCCGTTCTACGGGTCGCTCGGCGGTTCGACGCTCTCCGCGCCGATCGTGAGCGTCGCCGCGTCCTCCTGATCGCAATGGTCCGTGGCTCGACGCCCCGAGTCCCGGCTGGCACGTGACTCGGCTGGCAGGATCGTCAGGTGAAGTGGACAACGCACGGTGAACGAACGATCTACGACTCCCCATGGGTTCGCTTGACCCTGGTGGACATCGAACTGCCGTCGGGGCATCGCTTCGATCATCACGTCGTGCGCGCGCCAGCCGACGCGGCAGGCACCGTGGTGTTCGATCCAGAGCGAGGGGTGCTGCTGCTGTGGCGGCATCGCTTCACCACGGACACCTGGGGTTGGGAGATCCCGGCCGGACGCATCGACGAAGGTGAAACCCCCGAGCAGGCAGCCGTGAGAGAGACCCTCGAGGAGACCGGCTGGCAACCGGGCCCGCTCCGACCGATTTTCGATTATCACCCCAACAACGGCCAGAGCGACCTGGTCTTCCATCTGTTCGTCGCTGACGGGGCCGAGCACGTCGGCGAGCCGAGCGATCCCGACGAGTCCGACCGCATCGAGTGGGTGTCCTTGGCTCGGTTGCGCACCGAGTTGGGGGCCGGCGCGGTGCTCGATGGGATGAGCCTCACCGCGCTGTTGTGGCTGCTCGCCGGGTTCACCGACGCCGTGCCGGCACCGTCAGGCAATCCGAATTGACTGAATTTGGGGCAGAGGTCCCGGCGTCGGCTACTCGCTTAGACGTGTGGCCAGCCGATCTAGAGGTGTGGCTCGCGCCTTCGACCTCCTGACCGTGATCCGCCGTGAGGCGATCGAACTGAACCGTTCCTTCGTCCAGGTGCCCCCGCTGGTGGGTCGCATCCGCCGAACGGCAATGAACGCCCGGCTCGTCACCCACAAGCTCGGCGAGGCCGGGGCCCCGTTCGACATCGTGGCACGCGCGCTGGGCGTGCTCGGCGACGAACTGGCCAAGCTGATCGGCACCGTAGAACTCACCTTCACCGGCATCGTCGACTCGGTCGCCTCGATCGGCATGGTCGAGGACCGGCTCCGAGTGTTCGAGCTCACGTTGGCCGAGTTGGATCGCCGCGAATGGTGCGATGGGATCGCCGCCGATGCGCTCGAGACCGGGTTCAACGATCGATGGCGCATGCGCGCCGACGCCTGCGCAGCCAACGGCGAGGCGGCATTGTGGAACGTGATCACGGCCATCCGAACCGATCGCGATGTGTTGCTCCGGGTGATCGGCCAGCTCGAGCTGCACGCCCGCGAGCTGTCCAACCAGATCACCGCCGTCGAGACCGCGGCGCGCGTCGAGAGCTTCTTCATCGGGGTGAACGCCAAGGTGGAAGCGGTCCGGCTCGATGACCGCACCCTCGGCCTCGAGGTGCTGGCCAGCGACATCAGCGGTTTGTGCCGACAGGTCGCGTCAACCATCGATGAGGCGTCCGCCAAGGCCCGCAATCTGATCGCCACATCGCTCACGCTCATCTCGCCGCTCCGCACCGAGCTGCGCACCTTGGAGGTTGCCAATGTTGGCTGAGACCTTGTTCGACGATGGCATCCGCTCCTGGACGTTCTTCGGACGCGATCCCAAGCGCCCGAACCAGATCATCGACACCAACGAGTACCTCGTCACCCACGGCAATCGCGGCATGCTGCTCGATCCCGGCGGCATCGAGGTGTTCCCTGTCGTGGTCGCCGCAGTGTCACGCCATATCGACCTGAGCCAGATCGAAGCACTGTTCGCAAGCCACCAGGACCCCGACATCATCTCGTCGCTGTCGCTGTGGGTGAAGCTGATCCCCGATCTCGTGGTGCACTGCCCATCGATCTGGACCGGATTCATCAGTCACTTCGGTTTCGGCGCGACGCTCGAGGCCATCGAGGACCAAGGCCGCTCGATGCGGCTCGGGGCATCCAACGATCTGCAGGCGATCCCGGCGCACTATTGCCATTCGTCGGGCAACTTCAGCGTGTACGACGCGCGAGCGCGCATCTTGTTCTCCGGTGACATCGGCTCGGCGCTGCTCCCCGACGACGAGGCGATCGTCACCGTGAAGGACTTCGATCACCACATCGACTTCATGGAGGGGTTCCACCGTCGCTGGATGCCGTCGATGAAGGCCAAGGCCCGGTGGATCGATCGGGTCCGTCATCTCGACATCGAGATGATCTGCCCCCAGCACGGAGCGGTCTTCGCCGGTGCCGACGTGCACCGCTTCTTGGAATGGTTCTCCGAACTCGAAGTCGGCAGCGCCGCATGAACCCAGTCGGCAGCGCCGCCTAGAACAACGCGCAGAAAAACGAAGGGAGCCGTGACCTTCGGGCCACGGCTCCCTTCGCGTCAATCAGTATTGACAACCCTTTCGGGTCAGGTGTTGGAGACCACCTTGGTCTTGCCCTCGAAATCGATCGGGGCCTCGAAGTCCTGCAGGACCTTGGCGGCCGAGTCGTACTTGAGCAGCTGCGTGGCCTCCGGAGCGAAGTAGTCACCGTCACCGGTATTCATCGTCATACCGGTGCGCAGCAGGTTGGTCGTCACACCCTTCAGGTTGCGAGCGGCGTTGATGACCGACTCGCGGGTGAGCCCGCCGGGCGAGGCCGCTGCGGCCTGCAGCGTGGCGACGGTGAGCTGCCCGACCTGATAGCCGGTCGGCGCGATACCGAGGGGCGATGCCTTCGGATCGGCCGCGGTGAGGGCCGCCTTGAACGCCTGCACACCAGCGTCGGCCTCGGCGTCGGGCCGGCCGAGCACCTTGAGGTTCTGCGACGTGATGACGCCCTCAGCGGCAGAGCCAGCCGGATTGAAGAAGAGGGCCGAGTTGGCGCAGTTCTGGGTGAGGAACACCTGGGGCTTCCAGCCCGACTCGGCAACGGCCTGCATCGCCTTGGTGCACTGTGTCGGCCCCACCGCGATTGCCACGGCGTCGGCCTTACCGTTGGCCAGGTTGGTCATCTGCGTGGCGACCTCGGTGTCAGTGGCCTCGACCGTCTCAGTGGTGGTGACCTTGAGCCCGTTGGCCGCGGCGCCCTCCTTGATGCCGTTGGCGAACTCCTTGCCGTACTCGTTGTTGATGACGAGCAACGACACGGTGCCACCGGGCTTCACACCGGCGAAGTACTTCATGTACGCCGCCGTCTCCGCGCTGTAGGGGACCAACGCGCCCGTGGTCCACGGGAAGTTCTCTGCGTCACCCCACAGCGACGAGCCGGTGGCGGCCCACAGCTGTGGAACACACTCGTCGTTGAGGTCTTCGCGCACCGCTTGCACGTTCGGGGTGCCGAGCATGCCGGCGAGGAAGAACACCTTGTCGCCCTCGAGCAGTTCCTTCACCGCGGCAGGTGTCTTGCCCGGGTCGTAGGCGTCGTCCTTCTTCACCAGTTCGAGCTTCTTACCGCCGATGCCGCCGGCGGCGTTGGCCTCGGCGAAGGCAGCTTCGATGCCGGTGCCGAGCGGGGCGTAGATGGCGAACGGACCCGAAAGCGGGAGCGTCACACCGATCTTGATCGTGTCACCCGCCCACGGCGTCGTGGCGTCCTTGGGGCAGTCGGCAACATCGGCCTTCCAACCGGTCGATGCCGGCTTGACCGTGGTGGCCGGGGCGGCCGCCGTGGTGGCCGGTGCCGCCGTCGTGGCGCCGCCGCCAGCAGTCGTGGCCGGTGCCGCGGTGGATGCCGTGGTCTCGGCTCCTCCAGCGGTGGTGGCCGAGGTTCCGCCGTCATCGCCGCCGCATGCGGCCAGCAGCGCCGCCGCGGCGACGGCTATGGCCACGGCGTGATGGCGTCGTGTGATTGCACTTCTCATGGGTCCCCCCTGGGTTCCGGTGCTCGATTGGTGATCGAACGGCCAGTGCTGGCCGTAGTTCTAGTCCGCTTTTGACACGTTTGTGCCGCTCGGGGTCGCGCGAGATACGCGCGAAACACGCGCGATCAGGTTCGCCCGACGGCCGCGGCGGTCCCGTCCAGGGCGGTTGGCGGTTCACGTCGACGGGCCACGGGGACGATCCGGAGGAGCTTCGCCGTCAGCTTGCGCCACAGCCCCACCAGTCCGCCGGGTGCGACGAACATGAACACGATGAGCAGGACGCCGAAGATCACGTTCGACAACTGCGGACGTTCGAGTCGCTGCGCAGCGTCTGACACGTAGTACGGCACGAACACCACCATGAAGCCGCCGATGATCGGCCCGGCCAACGTCGCCACCCCGCCGAGCACCATGCCGGTCAGCAGTTGGATGGCCAGGGTCAGCTCGAAGCTCTGGGGCGACAGGGCTCGGGTCTGGATGCAATAGAGCGAACCGGCAAGGCCGGCCAGCGCTGCCGACAGGCCGTACACGATCGTCTTGAACACCGCGGCGTTCACGCCCACGGTGGCCGCGGCAACCTCGTTGTCCCGCACCGCGATGATGGCTCGACCGGTCCTGGTGCGCAGCAGGTTGCGCACGAGGAGAAAGCAGATCGCGCCGACGCCGACCACCAGCCAGTAGTTCCAGATCTCGGAGTCATCGCTCGAGATGTTCGACCAGTCCGGTGGGCGGATCGCCCGGCGCGACACGTTGAGCCCGCTCGAACCGCCGGTGATCGAGTCATAGCGACGCAAGATCGTGGGGAACACCACCGCGATCGACAACGTCACCAGCGCGAGGTAGAGGCCCTTGATACGCAAGGCTGGCAAGCCCGACACCACGCCAACCACGAAGCACAGTCCGATCGAGATGGGGAAGGTGCGCGCGTAGCCCCAGTCGTGGGAGTCGATGAGGACACCCGAGGTGTACGCACCGAGGCCGAAGAACGCCGAGTGGCCGAGTGAGATCTGTCCCGTGAATCCGGTGAGCAGGTTGAGCCCCATGATGGCGAGAGCGAAGATCAGGGCAAGGGTGACCTGATCGAGTCGGAAGCCGGGCAGTTGCGTGGGCGCGAACCACAGCGCGACCGCCAACACGACGCATCCGAGGGCGATCAACACGCGGTGCGTGGCCGACCCTTTGTCGATGACGACGGGCAGCGAGCCGCTCATACGCGCTCCACCTTCGCTGAACCGAACAGGCCGTTCGGTCTCACCAGCAACACCGCCAGGATCACGATCACCGCGGTGAGGAGCTTGAGGTCCGATCCGACCCACCCGATGTAGCCCGACGCCAACGACTCGACCAGTCCGACGATGAGTCCGCCGACCACCGCACCGACCGGCGAATCGAAGCCACCCAAGGTCGCGGCGGCCGATGCATAGATGAGGATGCCGAACATCATCTGCGGGGTGAGCAGCACGCTCGGGGCGATGAGGCAACCGGCGAGAGCACCGAGCGCACCGGAGAGCCCCCAGGATGCCATGAGGGTGCGGCTCACCTTGATGCCGGCCAATCGAGCGGACTCGGAGTTGATGGCCACGGCCCGCATGGCCAGACCGAACCGCGTCTTCTGGAACACGGCCCACAGCAGCACGACCAAGGCCGCCAGGGCCAAGATCACGCCGATCTGCCTGTAGAACACGTGCGCGCCACCGATGGTGACAAAGTCGTCGCGCTGGTCGAGTGGCTTGGAGCCGTCGTTGGGGAAGGGCGTGGGGAACGCGCGCGTCAACGTCGGATCCCAGAACACCTGGGTCAGCGCGTTGAGCGCGGTGAACAAGCCGAGCGCCACGATCACGACGGCCAGCTCGCTCTGTTTGGCGATGGGTCGAACGAGCGCACGTTCGACCCCGGCCCCGAGCAAGAAGGCGAACGTCATGGCGATGGCGATGGCGATCACGACTGGGAAGCCTTTGTCGGCGAACACCCACGCCACGTAGGTGCTCATCAGCGCCATCTCACCTTGCGCGAAGTTGAGATGGCCGGTGCCGCGGTACACCACGACGAGCGCGAGAGCGACGAGGGCGTACACCGATCCGTTGTTGAGGCCGTCGAACGTTCGTTGCAGGAACAGTTCCATCGATGCTCCTAGAAGCCCAGATAGGCACGACGCACCGCGTCGTCCGATTGGAGTTGGGCTGCGGTTCCACTGGCCACGATGCGGCCCGTCTCGAGCACGTAGCCGCGATCAGCGACGGTGAGCGCCAAGTTGGCGTTCTGTTCGACGATGAGCATCGCGGTACCCATATCGGCATTGAGACGGCCGAGGATGCGGAACAGCTCGGCGGTGATGATCGGAGCGAGGCCCATCGAGGGCTCATCGCACAGCAGGAGCTTGGGGCGGCTCATCATCGCTCGGGCGATGGCCAGCATCTGCTGCTCACCGCCAGACAGCGATCCGGCTTGTTGACGTCGGCGCTCGGCGAGGCGCGGGAACGTGGAGAACCAACGATCCTTGTCCTCACCGATCTCGGCATCACGACGGGTGATGGCGCCGACGTCGAGGTTCTCCTCGACGGTCAACTCGGCGAAGGTGCCTCGACCTTGGGGCACATGGGCGATGCCGTGTCGAACGACCTTGTCGGCCGACGCCTTGGCCAACGAGACACCGTCGAACTCGACCTGACCGCGCCATGAGATCATGCCGCTCACCGCGCGCATGGTCGTGGTCTTGCCCGCACCGTTCGCCCCGAGGATCACCACGATCTCGCTTGCCCCCACCTCGAACGACATGCCTTCGAGCACCTGCACCGGCCCGTAACCGGCATGCAGGTCTGTGACGCGCAGCATGCTCATGACAACGGCTCCTCATCCACGGGAGCAGTCGCCCCCGTGGCTACCGAGGTACCGAGGTAGGCGTCGATGACCCGCTGGTTGGATCGGACGTCGGCCGGCGCGCCCTCGGCGATCTTGCGACCGAACTCCATCACCACGACCTTGTCGCTTATCCCCATCACCATGGACATGTGGTGCTCGACGAGCAGCACGGTGAGGCCGTAATCGAAACGGACCTTGGCGATCGTGTTGCCCAGCTCGTCGGTCTCGGAATGGGTGAGGCCCGCGGCGGGCTCGTCGAGCAACAGCAGCTTGGGGCGCGCCGCCAGTGCGCGGGCGAGTTCGACACGCTTGAGCGTTCCAAACGGAAGCCCGGCAGCGGGGCGATGGGCGTGTCGCTCGAGGTCCAGCGACACGAGGATCTCGAAGCACTCATCGGCGAGGCGTCGCTCACTGCGTCGAAGTCCCGGCGGTCGCAACGCACCGGACACGAACCCTCCACGGGCCCGGGCGTGGGCGCCGACCATCGTGTTCTCGAGCACGGTCATGGACGCGAACAACGCCAGGTTCTGGAAGGTGCGCGCCACGCCGAGCTTGGCGATGCCATGCGGGGGCACCGCGAGGAGATCACGCCCATCGAAGGTGATCGACCCGCTGGTGGGTTGGTAGATCCGGCTGGCGACGTTGAACATCGTCGTCTTGCCCGCGCCATTGGGGCCGATGAGCCCACAGATCTGACCCTCATCGATCGTGAAGCTCAACGAATCGAGCGCGACGATGCCACCGAACTGCACGCTCACTTCGCGCACGTCGAGAAGGCTCATCGGCTCTGTTCTCTCTTCCCCCTCAGGATGGGCAGGAACGTATCAGCCATGCCCGGTGGGCAGTGACGCCGGGGAGCCGCAACAATGGGGCGGTGGATCTCGAACCGCCGCAGTCCCGATCACCGCTCGCCACCGACGCCGGCGACGACCCCGAGACACTCGCTGTCAGCGAACCGACCCGCGGCCGGTTGCCGTGGTGGCGCAGTGATCTGGTCGAGCTCGGCCAGCTCCTCGCCAAGGTCGAGGCCGTCTGATGTCCGAGACCCTCGCCGCCGTCGATGTCGGCACCAACTCCTTGCACCTCGTGGTCGCCCGCGTGACCGGCGAGAACACCTTCGAGGTCATCGCCCGCGAGCGCGAGATGGTTCGACTCGGCTCGGGATCCGGCGATATGAAGATGTTGTCCCCCGATGCCATCGATCGAGCCGTGGCCGCGCTGAGCCGCTTTCGTCAGATCGCCGGCATCACCGATGCACCGATGCGCGCCGTGGCCACCAGCGCGACGCGCGAAGCGGAGAACGCCGGGGAGTTCATCCGGCGGGCACACGACGAAGCGGGCGTCGACATCGAGGTGATCTCGGGCGTCGAAGAGGCCCGGCTCATCCATCTCGGCGTCCTCCAAGCGATGCCCGTGTTCGACAAGCGACTCTTGCTGTGCGACATCGGCGGTGGTTCGACCGAGTTGCTCATCGGTGAGCGCGGTGAAGTGGTGTCGGCTCGCAGCTTCAAGGTCGGCGCAGTCCGTCTCGGCAATCGCTTCTTCCCGACCGACAACGACCATCCGAGCGCGGTGAGTGCCTGTCGTGATTTCGTGCGCTCCTCCATCAGCCCGATGGTGCGCGAGGTCGAGCACCACGGCTTCGACATCGCCATCGGCTCATCGGGCACGATCGAGCAGCTGGCGATCCTGAGCCATCTGCTGCATGGCGGTGATCCCCTACGCACCTATGCCAACCAGACGTTCACACGATCGCAGCTCGATGTAGTGGTGGCCCGGTTGATCAAGGCAGGCTCGGTGTCGCAGCGACGCAAGCTGGCCGGGCTGGAGGCGCAGCGCGCCGACATCATCCTCGCCGGGGCGATCATCTTGGAGCAGGTGTTCCACGAGCTCGACATCGACGAGATGTCGGTCAGTGACTTCGCACTGCGCGAAGGGGTGTTGCTCGACACGCTGCAACGCACGCGTGGCGGAACCATGCACCACCTCGGGGAGATCTCCAAGCGGAGCGTCCTCGCGCTCGCCGCGGCGTGCGACACCGAACGCGAACACAGCCAGCACGTTGCCGCGCTCGCTGTGAAGCTGTTCGACGAGACGGCTCGGTGGCATGGGCTCGACGAAGGTTGCCGCGAGTATTTGGAGGCAGGTGCACTGCTGGCCAACGTCGGACTGTTCATCAGCCACAGCCGCCATCATCTGCACAGCTACTACGTGATCAGGAACTCGGAGCGACTTGTCGGGTTCACCGACGGCGAGGTCGAGATCATCGCCCTCGTGGCTCGCTATCACCGCAAGAGCGCACCGAAGCTGTCACACGCGGAGTTCGCCGCGCTTCCCGAAGCCGATCAAGCAGTGGTGCGCACCTTGGCCGGGTTGTTGCGCGTTGCCATCGGGCTCGATCGCCGTCAAGAGCAACGAGTCGTGGACCTCACCGCCTCCGAGCGCGACGACGCGCTGGTCATCACCGCGTTGGCTCGTCCTGACGCCGAGATCGACCTCGAGCTCTACGCCGCCAACGAACGACGCACGCTCTTGCACGAAGTGCTCGGCCGACCCGTGCACATCGTCGCCGGCTGACACCCGCCCGCACCCGCTCGCGCTGGGTGCCCGCCGCCCGCACCCGCTCGCGCTGGGTGCCCGCCGCCCGCCGCCCGAGCCAGCACAAAGCTGGTGCACTTTTGCACCACATTCGTGAAAAAGTGCACCAGCTTCTCGTCACGAAGCGTTGCGGAGCCCCAACTCGCGCCGTCGGGCGGCGAGGTTTCGCTGGGTCGAACGCATGCACCACATACCTCGAAAGCGAAGCTGACCGTCGCTGAACCGCACCGGCGCCCATCCCAACTCGGTCAGCAGGTTCTGGCGCGTGCGATCGCGATCGAACGCGCGACGCGTCGTATGCGCACCGAACCCATCGCTCTCGAGATACATGCGCTCGGCGGGGAATGCGAAGTCGAGCTCGGCGACGATCTCACTTCCGATCATCACCAGATGGTGATGCACGACCTCTAGCCCGGCCCGCTCGAGCAGTCGCGCCGTGATCACCTCGAGGTTGCTGTCGGCGATGGATCGACCGAGTGCTCTGCGTTGCAGCATCGCTCGTGCTCCTGCCGACCCAGGCCGACCCTGACGGGCGATCTCGTCGATGGTGTCCTCGATCTCCTCGATGGTCACGAGCTTCCGAGTGAGCCACGACTCGAGGACGCGGTCAACGGTGGCCGGCCACAGACAGCCAGCGATGTCAACGAGTGTTCGAGCCGGCGACGTGACAACCAGTCCCGCATGAGTGCGGAGATGATGATCGCGAAGATCCGTGCTGCGGTGCACGACGAGGCCGTCGATGCGATGGACGCGCTGACGCGGCACGGTCACCTCGAGCGAATCGACCTCGATTCCCGGAACGGTCCAGACCGCCATGCCCGAGCGATGTGACAAGGCACTGCCCTCGCCGACCGCCATGAGCGCCGCTCCGTAGCGCTGCAATCGTGGCGGTGCCGCACCACTCACACGCCACACGCCTCGGTGCAGCGCGGTGACGAAGCCGGAACGAACGAGGGCGTCGACCTGGCGCCGTGAGATCCCTGCGCGGGTGAAGTCCGCTGAGGTGAGGAGTCCATGTTGTGTGGCCGCCACGCGGGCCAAGGGTGAGAAGTCCATCACGGAAGCATGACGACCGGGTGTGATGCATAACCTCCGCCCGGCTTCTCGCATGTCCCAGATGCCGCAACGACGGCGAAAGCTGGTGCACTTTCGCACCACATACGTGCAGAAGTGCACCAGGTTCGTGCGGGCCGGGCGGTCGGCCGAGCGGGTGGAGCCGGGGGCGGGCGGGCGGCCGGGCGCGTGGCGGGCGGGCGGCCGGGCGCGTGGCGGACGGGCGGGTGAGGCGGGCGGGCGGCCGGGCGCGTGGCGGACGGGCGGGAGGGGCAGGGCGGAGGGGCAGGGCGGCGGACGGGCGGGCGGGAGGGGCAGGACGGAGGGGCAGGGCGGCGGGCGGGCGGCGGGCGGGCAACGGCTGGGTGGCAGGCCGCACGGCTCTCTAGGGTCAGCGAACGATGCCGTCGCAGTTCGAGACCCACGATGATCAGATCGATCCCACCGAAAATGCCCGCGGACCGAGGGATCCCAACGCCCACCACGGCGGCCCCACAACAGCCCTCGCCGTCGCCGCCATCGAGCGCGCCGCCGGCCCCGAGATGCAGATCGCCCGCGTCACGGTCGAACTCCTGCGTCCCGTCCCGTTGGCCCCGCTGCGGCTCGTCACCGAAGTGGTCCGGCCCGGCCGCAAGGTGAAGTTGGTCGAGGCCCAGTTGTTCGACGCGGCATCGGGCAACGAAGTGTTCCGGGTCCGATCGCTGACCATCCGTCGAGCGTCCGATCCGCTGCCCGAAGGGGATCACTTCGAGCCCACTCCGCCCCCTCCGCCGGGACCGGACAGCGCACGGCCACGAGGCCACGGCGGCGCGTGGATCGACGACGATCACATCATGTTCCACAACGAGGGCGCCGAGGTCCGCTTCGTCGAGAGCGCGTGGGACGAGCCCGGCCCATCGGTGGTGTGGATCCGGCTGTTGGTGCCAGTGCTCGACAACGAACCCATCACACCCATGCAACGCGTCGTTGCCGCCAGCGACTTCTCGAACGGTGTGAGTTGGGCGCTGCCTGTCGAGGATTGGATCTACATCAACCCCGATCTCACCGTGCACGTGGCCCGCGAACCGATCGGTGAATGGATCGGCATGCGTACCCGCACACAGTTCGGTCCACACGGCATGGCGTTCACCGATGGCGAGTTGTTCGACACCACGGGCCGCATCGGCCGGGCGAACCAGAGCCTCATCATCGAGAAGCGCTGATCGACTCCATCAGGCCATCACACGCCCGCTCGATGATGGTGAGCACCTCGTCGAAGAACGCGTCGTCGTAGCCATAGGGATCGGGTACCTCGGCATCGGGCGACGACGTCGAGTCGAACGATCGCAGCAGCCGCACCTTTGACCGCTGCGCATCGGTACGAGCGAGGCGTCGCACGTCGGCCAGGTTGGCCGCGTCCATCACGCAGACCACGTCGAAATGGTCGAGGTCGCGAGCGACGAGCTGGCGACCTCGATGCGATGTGGAATAGCCCTTGCGGGCCAGCGCTGACAGGGTTTGACGATGTGGTCGATCACCGACGTGCCAACCGGCGGTGCCGCACGAGTCCACCTCGATGATGTCAACCAGACCTGCATCGGCCACGCGGGAAGCGAACACCGCCTCGGCCGATGGCGAACGGCAGATGTTGCCCAAGCACACGAACAGCACTCGCTGTGGCGCCGTCACTGCTGCGCCTGCTCGGAGTCGCTGGCCGGGGAAGGATCGGCATCGCGCTCAGACCGCGGACACGGCGTGCGAGGTGCCTGCTGCAGAAGCGGCGGCAATGGACGCTCGGCCGACGGTTCTGTATCGCTCAGGACGGTTCCTTGGGAAGTCCGAGCACACGCTCGCCGATGATGTTGCGCTGCACTTCGGCTGAGCCACCGTAGATGGTCTCGGCCCGAGCATCGAGGAACACGCGCTGCGCCAACGACAGTTCACCATCGGCGAGCACGTTGGCATCTGCACCGACCAGGTCCATACGCAACTCGCCCATCTCTCGATGCCAGAACGACCAGTAGATCTTCAGGATCGACGACTCGGCGCCAGGATGCCCACCACGCAGCAACGGTGTGAGGTTTCGTTGAATGAGCAGATCGAGTACACGAAGATCACCCCACGCCTTGGCCAGCCGTTGGCGCCACAGCGGATCGCGATCGAGCCCGCGCGATCGAGCCACCGCCAGCGCATCGCGCATCTCGCGGTGGAACGACGCCTGGAACGGGATGACCGTCGTCCCGCCACGCTCGTTGCCCAGCGTTCCCATCACCACGCCCCAGCCACCGTTCACCGGTCCGACCACGAGATCGGCCTTGGTGCGAGCGTCAGTGAAGAACACCTCAGCGAACTCACGACCACCGGAGATGTTCCGGATGGCCCGCACGTCCACACCGGGCTGATCCACCGGTACGAGCAGCATCGAGATCGCCTTGTGACGCGGGGCGGTCGGGTCGGTCTTGCACAACACGTAGAGCCAGTCGGCGTGCGTCCCGAAGGTCGTCCAGATCTTCTGGCCGTTGATCACCCACTCGTCGCCGTCGAGCTCGGCGCGCGTGCGCAGGTTGGCCAGGTCGCTGCCCGCCTCGGGCTCACTGAACCCCTGGCCCCAGAACTCTTCTGCCGCAGCGATCTTGGGCAGGAAACGCGCCTTGTGTTCGTCCTTGCCGTATGACAACAACGTCGGCCCGAACAGATCACGCCCCTGGCTGCCGAGCCAGTACGGGGCATCGGCGCGGGCATGCTCCAGCTGGAAGAGCACCTCCTGCGCGTACGTTCCGCCACGGCCGCCGTATTCAACCGGCCACGACAGGTTCAGCCAACGATCGCGGGCCAGCAGCTTCTCCCATTCCAATCGGAGGTCCCAGTGGGTGTCGTCGCACACACCCCCGACGCCTTTGATCGTGAGGAACTCGCCGGTGAAGTTGTCCGACAACCAGTCGCGGAACTCCTCGATGAATTCCAGCTCTTCTTTGGTGTGGTGGAAGTCCATGTCCGTCCGTTCTCGTTCTTGTTCGGGCTCAGCCGCGGCGGCCTGGGGCCGGCGCCACGAGGGCACCGCCATCGATCGTCAGCACCTCACCCGTCATCCAACTCGCCAGATCGCTGGCCAGGAACAGTGCGCCGCCGGCAAGATCAGACGGTGTGCCCAGCCGACGCAGCGGCAGCTTCGAACCCACGGCCGCTTCGTTGCCTTCCCACAGCGCGCGGGCGAAGTCGGTCTTCACCAGCCCCGGGCACAGCGCATTGACTCGCACCGCCGGCCCGAGCTCGGCCGCCAGCACCTTGGTCAGGTGTACCAGCGCGGCCTTGGTGACGTTGTAGATGCCGATCATCGACTCGTGCTTGAACGCACCGATCGACACGAGGTTGATGACCGACCCGCTGTGGTCTCGCATCCAGCCGCGATAGGCCGCCTGCGTCCACACCAGCGGTCCACGCAAGTTCACTTGCACGGTCTTGTCGAACCGAGCGATGTCGATGTCGATCGACTCACCAGCGAATGGGTTGGTTGCCGCGTTGTTCACCAAGATGTCGACCGAACCGAAACGCTCGAGCGTTGCGGCGACGCATGCCTCGGCAACGTCGGGATCCCCCACGTTGCCGGGGAACACGGCGATGGGCGCACCGGGCATCTCTGCGGCGACCGCCTCGAGTGCTTCGCGCTTGCGCGACACGATCATCACCGACGCGCCAGCGCGCACCATCGACAACGCGATCGACCGCCCGATGCCCTTCGACCCACCGGTGACGATGGCAACCTTTCCTGACAGATCGATCAGCGGCGACACCGTCTCTACCGGGGCCGCGTGATCGCCGGCACCGCTCATGAAGCGGGGCCCGGCTCACGCGGCAAACCGAGCACGTTCTCGGAGAGGATGTTGCGCTGCACCTGCGACGTGCCCGCGTAGATCGTGCCAGCAGTGGCGTTGTAGAGCACACCCACCCAGGAACCCGAGGAGTTCGGTGCACCCGGATCATCGGCACGATAGGGCCGCGGCGGCACCCGACCTTCGGGCACCATGGCATCGGCACCGAGGATGTCGAGGCCGAGCGCAACGACGCGCTTGTGGTACTCGCTCCAGTACAACTTCGAGATCGACGACTCAGGCCCCAAAGGCGCGCCCGCCAACACCTTGGCCAAAATGCCTGCGCCGACGTAGCGCATGATCTCGACCTCGATGTAGCACTGCGCCAGACGCTGACGGATGACCGGATCGGACGACATACCGCGCTCGCGTGCCATGTCGGCGAGTCGATCCCACTCCTGTCGGAACATCACGGGGTTCGTCGCCGCTTCCTCACCGCGCTCGAGACCCAGCAACGACGTGGCCACGGCCCATCCACCGTTGACCGGTCCGACCACGTTCTCCTTCGGAGCACGGGCATCGGTGAAGAACGTCTCGTTGAACTCGGCGTGCCCGGTCATCGACACGATCGGTCGCACTTCGATGCCGCTCTGATGCATGGGAACCAACAGGAACGAGATGCCTTTGTGCTTCGGCGCGTCGGGATCGGTGCGAGCCAAGACGAAGATCCAGTTGGCGTGCTGAGCGTTGGTGGTCCAGATCTTCTGACCGTTGATGACCCATTCATCACCGTCGAGATGGGCTTTGGTGCGGAGCCCGGCCAGATCACTGCCGGCCTCGGGTTCGGAGTAGCCCTGGCACCACACGTCCTCACCGCTGAGGATGCGGGGGATGAAGTGCTGCTTCTGCTCCTCGGTCCCCCAACGCAAGATGGTGTTGCCGACCATCTTGATGGAGAAGGTGTCGTTGGGGACCCCGATGGGCACCTGAGCGTTGGCGAACTCCTCGGCGAGGATCACCTGATGGAATTTGGTGAGGCCCGGACCGCCATAGGCCTTGGGGAACGATACGGCGAGCATGTCGTTGGCGTGCAGCGTCTTGCGCCACTGGGCCAGGAACTCGCGCTCCTCGACCTCATTGCCCAACGCTCCGATGCCGGTCCAGCCAGCGGGGAGGTGGGTCGACAGGAAGTCGCGCACCTTGGAGCGGAACTCCTCGGGATCCAGCACATCACTCATGGACCTGAACCGTACCGGGGCCAGGTTCGACGCTCCCATACGGGCGGCGCCGAGCACACCTCGCCCTACGCTGAAGCGCGTGCCGTCGATCCAGGTCACTGCAACCGAGTTCGCCGATCTGCTCCGCTCCCCCTTCGTCCACGAGGAACTGACCACCGCCAGCGGCGTCGACGCCGTTGTCGTCCGCGGTGATCTGTCGAGCATCTCCGTCGAACCCGACGGTCTCCCGACCTGCCCCGTCATCGCTGTCGGGCCGGCGGCGCCATGGGCCGATGTGGTCATCGCCACCCGCAATATCGTGCTACCCGGCGCGATCGCGCCCGCGATCGTCGGATCCGACGGCGAGGACGTGTTGGCCCGCCTGCTCGTGTCCATCGAGGCGAACCCCATCGCGGCAACGTCCCTGGCGGTGTTGCTCCGCACCGACGGTGGGCGCGATATCGCCGAGGGACTCGCCGCCGAGTCGGCCGTGTACTCGTTGTTGCAGGCCGGCCCCGAGTTCGCCCGATGGCGGGCAACCGGTGCCCATCGGCCTCCCGGTCCCGACCCTGAGCCGGCGGTGCTCGCCGAACGCACCGATGACCTCGTGCACATCACCTTGAACCGACCGCATCGTCACAACGCCTTCAGCGCATCGCTGCGCGATGCGCTCGTGGCTCAGCTGGCCGTCGCCGCACTCGACGGATCGGTGCGTGTCATCGTCGATGGTGCGGGGCCGTCGTTCTGCAGTGGCGGGGACCTCGGGGAGTTCGGCTCGTTCCCCGATCCGGCCAACGCGCATGTCGTGCGACTGGCCCGGTCTGCGGCACGACTGATGGCGTCGATGTCCGAACGAGTCGAGGTCCGTCTCCACGGTGCATGCATGGGTGCCGGCATCGAGCTGCCGGCGTTTGCCGGCCGTGTGACCGCCGCGCCCGATGCCGTTATCGCCCTGCCCGAGATCGGCCTCGGCCTGATTCCCGGGGCAGGCGGCACGGCGTCGATCCCTCGACGGATCGGACGGCAGCGCACAGCTTGGCTGGGACTGAGCGGGGAACCCATCGACGCCGCTACAGCACTCGGGTGGGGTCTCATCGACGAGATCGCGGCGCCGTAGAGCTGCGCGGCTCGGTCACCCCAGTGCAGTCGAGTCGCTACAGCGCCGGGGCCGGAGACTCCGGCCCGAATCGGTGTCCCCGGCCCCTGCACGCTTTAGCAACGTCAGCGTAGGAACGAACGGACATCGCACGACAGGGGCCGTGCGCACCACCGGACAGGACCAAGGTCCCACCGCGGATCACTATGGTGCGTCCATGGAACGCACCTGCGAGGGGAAGGTCGCCATCGTCACCGGCGCAAGCCGCGGCCTGGGCGAAGCGATCGCAAAACGATTGGCATCCGAGGGGGCCCGTGTGGTGCTCTCGGCACGCACGGTGGAGCCCGATCCGAAGTACGTCGGTTCACTCCAAGAGACCGCGGCCGACATCACCGCGGCAGGCGACGAGGCAATCGCCATTCGTTGCGATCTCTCCAAGCACGACGATCGCGTCAACCTCATAGCCGAGACCCAAGAGCGACTCGGCCCCGTGGACATCTTGGTGAACAACGGCGCAGTGACCTGGATCGAGCCGATGCTCGGCTTCACGGAGAAGAAGTTCCGACTGATGACCGAGGTGCAGGTGTGGGCACCGTTCGAGCTGAGCCAACTCGTGGTTCCATCGATGATCGAACGTGGTGGTGGCCACATCCTCAACATCACATCGCGCTCGTCAGTGCACCCGATCGGGCCGCCGTTCCCGAAGGTCCACGATCAGGGATTCAGCGTGTACGGCATGGTGAAGGCGGGTCTCGATCGCATCACCACCGCGTTCGCCGCCGAGTTGTATCCGCACAATGTGAGAGTCAACGCGCTCGCGCCGTGGGACAACGTGGCCACGTCCGGCGCGGCGGCTCACGATCTCGTCGAGGACTTCCCTCTCGAGAGCGCCGACCTCATCGCTGAAGCGGCCCTCATCTTGTGCAGCGGGCCACCGGAGATGACCGGACGAATCGCCTACAGCCAACCGTTCTTGGCCGAGGTGAAGCGCCGCCCCGGTCGCTATTGAGCTCGGCCCGCGAGGTCACGTGACCGTTGCCTTCATCACCCGACGAGGATGACGGCGGTGCCGGCAGCCAACAACGCCGGCAATCCGACGCGCAGCCCGACGGTGCTGTATCGCCGAGCCGACACCTCGACATCGAGTCGTCGCGCCGTGTCTCGCCACAGCAGACCCGACAGCGCGCCGGTCAGCACCAACGACGGCCCGACGTTCGCACCGATCAGCAATGCCCACACCTGACCGCGATCCACGCTCGGTAAGGCGGCCAACAACGCCGGCAGGTTGTTGGACGCGTTCGAGCCCACGGCCCCGAATGCGAACGCGCGGGCTCGCCCTGCGATGCCCGAGCCGTGCAACAGATGTTCGAGCCCGAGATGGCCGACGGCACCGGCCACCAACACCGCCAGCGACGCCGCCACGAACACCGCCTCGTAGGGAACGGCGCGCCACGGGATCTCCCGCACGAGCAGTGCGGCCCACACGACGGCCACGGCAGCCACCATCCACGCCTCGATGCCGATGGCATCGCCAACGGTGAACCCCACGAGCACGGAGCCCACGATGGGCAAGCCACGGCGCAAGGCCCGGGTATCGACAGGCTCGTCGATGCCCGGGGCGTGCGGTTCGAGCGGGAACGTCGTGCGGAAGGCGAGCCATCCGACGGCACACGCTGCCAACGTCGGCAGCGCCAGATGGGCGACGAAGTCACCTGCGTGCAGATCGAAATGCTCAGCGGCGATGAGGTTGGTGAGGTTCGAAACCGGGAGCGGATTCGACGCGAGACACGCCAACATCGCGGGTTGGAAGGCCAACGTCTCCGGTGGGTATCCGTGCCGTACCGCGACGCGGATGTACAGCGGTGTGAGAAGGACCACCGCGGCATCGAGGTTGAACACGATGGTGACCGTTGCGGCCAGGACCCACAAGTACGCGGCGAGATGGCGTCCCCCATCGACAAAGGCAGCGAGAGCGGTGAACACCCCGATGCGATCGAGCAGGACGGCCAGCGGGACAGCGAGGGCAACGAATGCCAACGGTGCGCGCAGCAACTCGAGATTCTCACGAGCCGCCGACCAGGCGACAGTACCGCTGGCCAACCCGACGACGGCAGCGACCGAAGGCCCCACCCACAACGGCACACCAACCGGTCGCACGAACACGAGCACGGTCCCGATGACGAGCAACGACACCGCGATCACGAAGATCATCCTTGCCCGTGGTCGCTTCCGGGCAAACCCCTGCACGCAGAGGTGAACACCGTTTCGGTCACGCCATAAGCTCCGCCGATCAGGGCGTCACCGCTCACACTTGGGGGATTGCAATGGCATGGGATTTCTCGACCGACGCCGAGTTCCAGGAGAAGCTGGACTGGGCTCGTCATTTCGTGGACACCGAAGTGCAACCGCTCGAGGTGCTGTTCCCCGACAGCGAGTACCTACCCCTCGACGAGACCCGTCGCCGTGTCGTCGACCCGCTCAAGCAGCAGGTGCGCGACAAGGGCCTCTGGGCTGCCCATCTCACGCCGAACCTCGGTGGTCAGGGCTACGGCTGCGTGAAACTGGCGCTCCTCAACGAGATCTTGGGCCGAGTCAGTGGTGCGTGGGCATCGATCGTGTTCGGTACCCAGGCTCCCGACACCGGCAACGCCGAGATCCTCGCTCGATTCGGTACACAAGCTCAGAAGGACCGCTTCCTCGCACCGCTGCTCGCCGGTGAGATCTTCTCATGCTTCTCGATGACCGAGCCCCAAGGCGGTGCCGATCCGCGCGTGTTCATCACCAAAGCAGTGCGCGATGGAGACGAGTGGGTCATCAACGGCCTCAAGTACTTCTCGTCGAACGCCGCCGTGGCGTCGTTCCTCATCTGCATGGCGGTCACCAACACCGACGTGCCCGTGCACCGCGGCACCTCGATGTTCCTCGTCCCGGTCGAGACCCCCGGGGTGAAGATCGAGCAGAACCATCATCTGTTCGGACATCCGGCGTACTCCTCGGGCCACGGGTTGGTGCGCTACGACAACGTGCGCGTGCCGGTCGACGGCATGCTCGGCGAAGAGGGCAAGGGCTTCCACATCGCCCAGTCCCGATTGGCCGGAGGACGCATCCATCACGCCATGCGTTCGGTCGGGCTGTGCCAGCGAGCCATCGATCTCATGTGCGAGCGGGCGCAGAGCCGCTTCACCCAAGGATCACGCTTGTCCGACAAGCAGTTCGTGCAGGGCTACATCGCCGACTCCTACACCGAGCTGATGGGCTTTCGTCTCAGCGTGCTGCACACGTCGTGGCTCGTCGACCAGAAAGGTGAGGAAGCGTGCCGGCAGGAGATCGCCGCGCTCAAGATCGCCACACCACGTGTCATCCATTCCATCGTGACCCGAGCGATCCAGGTGCACGGTGGTTACGGCCTCACCGACCAGATGCCCATGATGTCCCAACTCCTCACCGGCATGGTGCTGGGCCTCGCTGACGGACCCACCGAGGTGCACCAGATCAACCTGGCACGCACCGTGCTGAAGAACTATCAGCCCTATGAAGGGCTGTGGCCGTCGCAATCGAAGGAAGAGGTGCTGAAGTCCTTGCGGGAGAAGTACGCCGGAATCGTCGACACCATCCCGTACGCCCCCAACATCCCACCGGCTCCCGCGGTGCGCGTCTGACGATCGCCGCCAGGTCGCGTCGTGGATCCGCCCCGGGAGCGGTCAGCCCTGCGGGCGGATCACCGCGGCAACTGCGTCACCTGTGGTGATCGTGGCCAACATCGGCAGGGCGTTCGTCACCATCCATGCGTGCGTGTCGGCAGTCGCACCCGCTGTGCAGTCCTCGGCGATGACGCATTGATAGCCGCGGTCCACACCTCCGAGTGCTCCACCGAAGATGGCAATGTTGGTTGACACGCCCACGAACACCAGGGTGTCGACCTTCTCGTTGCGCAAGATGCCGTCGAGATCGGTGGCGAACCACATGCCCAGACCGCTGAGTCGACTGCTCACGAAGTCGCTGTCGTGCGGAGCTATCTCCGGCATCGACTCGGTCTCGGGTGTGCCGGCGATCATGGTGCGGTGCTTGCGACTCGAGGCCATGAGCGGGCTGGTGGGGGCACAGCCACCGAAGTCGGCTCGGTGCCCGATGTGGACGTGCACAACTGGCGCGCCCACCTCTCGGAACCTCGAGGACAAGGTGGCGATGCGTCCGAAGATGCCACGGCTGGAGGCCTGACCGGCCAACTCCCCCATCGACGCCATCGACGGATCGAGGATGCCGCGCTGGCATTCGCTGATGATGAGAGCCGGACGCTTGCCACTCTCGAGACCACGGACGGATCCAACGCTGCTCATCGTGCACTCCTCGATGTGAAGCCGCCATCACCGGTGCGGTGGGCGCGGATCACCGCGGTCGAGATCGCGAACGATGGCGAGATCGGGCACTCGCAGACCGGTGAGCACTGGCAGCGGGACATAGCGGCACCCTAGCGACGACTCCCGGACGTCCACGGCGTCGCCGATCGATCACATCGACCGCATCACGGTCGTCCTGCAAGGATCACACCATGCCCACAGTGTTCATCACCGTTGTATCGGCGCGCCCATGACCGCTCCATCGCTCTACGAACGCGACGGCGATCGCTATCGCCCGCATGACCATGCCCGGGGGCCGTGGAGTGCCGAGGCGTTGCACGGTGGGCCGATCACCGGCCTCATGGCGCACGCGGTGGAGCACCACGTTGCCGACGCCGAGCAGTTCGTGATCGTGCGACTCCTGGCCGATCTCACCCGACCGGTCCCGAACCGACCGCTCACGGTTCACGCCGAGATCACCCATCCCGGCCGCCGCCTGCAGCGCGTCGCGGTGTCGATCTCGTGCGACGACGTCGAGGTCTCACGGGGGGCGGTCATCCGCCGCCGGCTTCCCACGGACTCCAGCGCGCCGGCAGATCTCCCGGGCACGATGCGCGGCGCGTACCCCATGCCTCCGTTCCCCGACAGCACCGATCTCGCTCCCCCGTTCGCTGCCGCTCAGTGGACCGCTTTTCACTATGAGGCCCTCGAGTACCGATACGTTGCTGGCACTCCGGCAGATCCAGGACCAGCAACGATCTGGGCGCGGATGAAGGGAGACCTGGTGCAGGGCACCCCGGTCAGTCCTGTCGTTCGTGCCGCGACCATCTCGGACATGGGTTTCGGCTTCGCGTGGGACATGACATCGACCGGCATCGCCATGATCAACGCCGACGTCAATCTCAATTTCGCTCGGCCCCCGCGCGGCGAATGGATCGGTGTGGCCGGTCACTCGGTGGTGTCCGATCTCGAGATCGGTTGGACCGACACCGCCCTGTTCGATCGTTCCGGCACGTTCGCCTCGGTCAGCCAGAGTCTGGTCGGCTCGACGTCTGCTCCGTGGATCGACGATCACCAGGGAACAGCAGCACGGCGCTGATAGCGGAGGTGATCATCTCCCGGGTTCGATCTGTCGCACGAGCCGGTCGAGCAATTCTGATTGACCAGCGATGATCTTGTGCTCGGCGTCGCGCACCGAGAACCACTCGGCCCGATCGACCTCGGGGAACACCGCATGCTTGCCGCTGTTGGGGGGCCACGGCATCTCGAAGGTGTTGCTCACCACGGTGGACACGTCGAGGTCACCGAGCACGGCCCACGCCGTGACGCGTTTCCCGCCCGCCTGACGGATCGTGCCCAGATCGAGCCACGGACCATCGGGCGCTGCGCTGCCCAACTCCTCGGCAAATTCCCGTCGGGCCACCGCCATAGGGTCCTCGTCCTCGCCGTACTCGCCTTTGGGAATCGACCATGCCCCTTCGTCTCGTTTGGCCCACAACGGACCGCCCGGATGCACGAGGAGCACTTCGAGCGAGCCCTCGATCGAGACCCGATACAGCAGAACGCCAGCGCTCCGTCTCGCCACGGTCACCCCCCTCTCAGGTTAGATTCCCGGTGCCGGCGACGCGTGTGGGGTTCGAGCAGTGACGTACTTCCTGCAGTTCGTGGTCATCGGCGTCGGTCTCGGGTGTTCGTACGCGCTCTTCGCCCAAGGCGCCGTCTTGATCTACCGGGGCTCGGGTGTCGTGAACTTCGGTCAGGGCGCGCTCGGCATGGTCGGGGCATACGTCACCTACCTCACCTGCCAGGAGCGAGCGGGCCTCCCGGTCGCGCTGAGCGTGATGATCGGCATCCTTGCGTCGGTGTGCACCGCGTTGGTGTTCCGCTTCGCCGTGCTGGATCGGCTGAGGTCCGCTGCACCGATCACTCGTTTGATCTCGACGCTCGGGTTGCTCACGCTGCTGCGAGCCGTCATCGATCTCCACTACGGCGGGGGCAACCACAACGTCGACCCCCTGCTTCCCCACCGAGTCTTCGACTGGGGCGGCGTCCGCGTCCAAGAGCAGGCGTTGTACATCGTCGCGATCTGCGTTGTGTTGACCTTCGGCGCATGGGCAGCGTTGCGTTGGACGCGAACCGGCCTGGCCCTCACCGCCACCGCAGAGAACGAGCGTGCGGTACAGACCCTCGGTTGGTCACCGCAACGCCTCTCAACGCTCACGTGGGGTCTCGGCGCAGCTCTGGCCGCGGTTGCCGGGATCGCGCTGGCACCACTCACCGGTCTGTCACCGGTGAGCTTCACCCTCGTCGTGACCATCACTTCGCTGGCGTCCGCTCTGCTCGGCGGATTCAGATCGTTCCCACTCACACTCGTCGGCGGTCTCACACTCGGGCTGGGCGAGGCGATGTCGACCGCATACCGGAGCGACATCGAGCGTGCCCTCCACCAAGACAGTCTCCCGGGCCTCACGCGAGGTGGGCCATTCGTCCTGATCCTGATCGTGCTCGTCGTTCGCGGTCGTGGTTTGCCGCTGCGCAGCCACATCGGCGATCGGCTTCCGCTCCTGGGGTCGGGTCGAACTTCGTGGCCCGCCGCAGCGCTGGCGCTGTGCGTGGCCGTCGCCGCGCTGTGGTTGGCGTTCGACGACCAATGGGCGGGAGCGACGCTCGTGAGCGCCAGTGTCGGCGTTGTGCTGCTGTCCGTCGTGGTCCTCACCGGCCTCGCCGGGCAAGTGTCGCTGGGGCAGTTCGCACTAGCAGGGATCGGGGCGATGGCGACCGCCACCCTCATGAGCCGCGCCGGCTGGCCACTCGCCCTGGCAATGCCAGCCGGGGCCCTCCTCACTGCTCCGGTCGGAGCGTTGTTCGCACTCCCCGCGCTGCGTACTCGAGGGGTGAACCTCGCAATCGTGACCTTGGCCATGGGCTTCACCATCCGCGAGGTCGTGCTGTCGAATGCAGGACGGATCTCCCAGGGTCGACGACGATTGGGGGCTCCATTGTCTCGAGAGTTCCTCGGCGTCGACATCAACAGCGTCGATCATCCACATCGGTACGCCTCGTTGTGCATCGGGGTGTTCACGCTCGTGGCCGTGGTGGTCGCGAACCTGCGCCGGTCGGCAACGGGACGACGACTCATCGCAGTGCGCACCAACGAACGTGCCGCTGCGTCGCTGGGCGTCAACGTCTTCGCCGTGAAGTTGTACGCCTTCGCCGTCGCAGCAGCTATCGCTGGACTCGGCGGTGTGTTGATCAGCTTTCGATCTTCCATCGTGGTCTACGACAGCTTCACCATCTTCTCGTCCATCAATGCCGTGAGCCTCACCGTGATCGGCGGCGTCGGGTTCGCCCTCGGCGCCGTGATCGCCGCTCCGCTCGTGGCCGGGGGACTACTCACCCGCGCGCTCCATGATCTTCTCGACGTCGGTCGGTATGACTCCCTCATCACCGCCGGGGTACTCCTGCTCATCATCATCGTCGACCAGAACGGTGCGGCGGCTTGGCTGTGCCGTGCGGCCCGTAGGCTGGCATGGTCAGGCAACCGGCCAAGGGCTGAGTCTCCTTCCGTTCCCGCCGAGATGCCCATCGAACCCGTGGTCCCGAGGCCACTGGTGGTCTCGAACCTCACGGTTCGATTCGGCAATGTCGTCGCCGTCAACGACGTGAGTTTCGAGATAGGTCCGGGCGAGGTCGTGGGCCTGATCGGCCCCAACGGCGCAGGCAAGACCACGATCATCGACGCTGTGTCCGGATTCGTCCGTCCGGCGACGGGCCACATCGAACTCGGGGGGCAGTCGCTGGATCGATGGAGCGCGTCCCGTCGCGCGCGAGCAGGTGTGCAGCGCTCGTTCCAGTCCTTGGAGCTCTTCGAGGATGTCTCGGTAGAAGACAACATCCGCTCGGGAGCGGAGTGCATCGAGCGACCGCGCTGGCTCCGCGATCTCATACGACCTCGTCGGGCACCCCTCGCGTCAACTGCAGTTGCAGCAGTGCAGCGTTTCCAGCTCGGACCGTTCCTCGAGCGGCGTCCCACCGAACTCCCGGCCGGTACTCGACGATTGGTCGGCATTGCTCGAGCGATGGCGTCGGCGCCATCGGCGCTCCTTCTCGACGAACCGGCGGCTGGTCTCGACGACGTCGAGACCCGAGCGCTCGCTGGTCTCATCCGATCGCTCGCCGAGCAGCACACCATGGCCGTTCTCCTTGTCGAGCATGATGTGGGCCTGGTCATGGCCACGTGCGACCGCGTCATCGTGGTCGACTTCGGCTCCGTCATCGCAACCGGCACACCTGAAGCGGTCCGGCGCGACCCTGCCGTGGTGGCGGCCTACCTCGGAGGGGCGTGAGAGCTCAGGCGATCGGCACCTGACGACACCAACCGCGCTCCCGAAGATACGTTCGAACCATGGCGTTCGGGGAGTACCTGGCAACAGAAGTCGCTGTCGATTACGCCGACGGCTTGATGCCGCGTCGTGAGGCGCTCCGGAGACTCGCGCTGTTGGGGGTCGGCGCAGCGACTGCAGCATCGATGTTGTCAGCGTGCTCGGATGACGGCGGTGGTGCGAGCACGAGCACGAGCACGAGCACGAGCAACAGCAACAACACAGGCACAAGCACCAGCAGCGTCTCCGGCGACAGCACAACAACGACGCCGCCGACCGTCAATGGAACCCCTGCCACCAAGATCTCCTTCCCCGGTCCGGCTTCCGACCTCATCGGATACCTCGCCGACATCGATTCCCCGCGCGGGGCGGTGTTGATCATCCACGAGAACCGCGGGCTCACCCCACACTTCGAACAGCTCCCCAGTCGCTTCGCCGCTGCTGGTTACAGCGCGTTGTCGATCGATCTGTTGTCGCGCATCGGCGGCACCGCGTCACTCAGTGACGATGGCGCCGCCACCGCGGCGCTCGGGACCGCGAGGCAAAGTGACCTCACCGCCGATGCCAAGGCGGGACTCGACGAGTTGGCCCGACGTCATCGCGACGTTCCGTTGGCGGTGATCGGGTTCTGCTTCGGCGGTGCCCAGGTGTGGGCACTGCTGGCATCGGGCGAGCCGCGGCTGTCTGCCGCGGTCCCGTTCTACGGACCTGGGCCCACCGATCCCGACTTCTCCGGCTCCGCCGACGCCGCCGTACTCGGGATCTACGCCGAGCGCGACAGCCGGGTGAACGCGAGCAAGGACGCCATGGACGCTGCGCTCACCCGCGCCGGGGTCGTCCACGAGATGAAGGTGTTCCCCGGCGTCGATCACGCGTTCTTCAACGACACCGGTGCGCGTTACGACGCTACGCAAGCAGCCGCGGCGTTCGACGCAGTGCTCGCCTGGTTCGGCGACCATCTGGTCTGAGCGACCAGGACAAGGCATGGAACGAACAAGACCCAGGCCGCTCGGCCTGGGTCTTTCTGAGTAGCCCGTACGGGATTCGAACCCGTGCCGCCACCTTGAGAGGGTGGTGTCCTAGGCCTCTAGACGAACGGGCCGTGAGGCGGCTTGCACCGTACCAGCCCCGACCGCCTGACCCAATTCACGATTGGCTCGCGGTGCCACAAAACGGCGGAAGCCGGCCCGAAGGCCGGCTTCACAAAGCTGGGGAGAGAGGAATCGAACCCCTAATAACAGAACCAGAATCTGCTGTGTTGCCTGTTACACCACTCCCCATCGACCCGAGGGTCTCTGGCACCCTCGTAGGGCAGAGAGAGGATAGCCACGACGGCCCCTCGGGCGCACACCGACAACGTGTCGAGCGTCCCCGCCCGAAGCCTGGAGCGGGTCTACTGGTCGAGGCGCAACAAGCGGCGATAGCCGATGAAGCGTCCCAAGGCGACGCCTGCGGTCTCCTGCACGAAGTGCTTCAGCACCGAGCCATCCCCCTCCGGGCTCGTCCGTGTGGACGACACATGCGCGCTCAAGCCCAGCTCCGTGGCGATCGCGGCGATGCGCTTGGCGTGGTAGGGATCGCTCACCAGCAACACCGATCGCAGATCGCGCTCGCGCAAGATCCGCGCCGCGGCGGCCAGCGATTCCCAGCTCGTGCGGCCCTGCACCTCGCGCAAGATGGCGGCGTCGGGCACGCCGCGTTCGATGAGATAGTCGGCCGATGCGCGTGCCTCGGTGAATCGATCAGCACTCTGCTTGCCGCCGGTCACCACCACCAGCGGCGCCAGTCCTTGCTGCCACAGCTCGAGGGCGTGATCGAGCCGGGCCGCCAGCACCGGTGACGGCCGACCGTCGTACTGCGCGGCGCCCAACACCACGATGGCGTCGACCGCCACCCGCTCATCGGCCCGACTGGCCGACCACACCTGCACAACAGTGGCCATCACGTACAGCGCGGCCACCATCGTCACCGCCACGGCGGCTCGCAGGAGGCGGATGAACACCGTGTCGACCTACATCCGCTCCCGAGCAGCACGAAGGCGGCGGGCCACCTCGTCGACGCCCAGCAAGCACACCGGCTCGAACAACGGTGGGCCGACGGTGCGACCGGTCACCGCGACCCGGACCGGGGCCTGCGACTTGCTCTTGTTGAGCCCGACGCTCTCCCCCACCGCGAACACCATCTGCTTCACCGACTCTGGATCCCACGCCACGGTCGGCAACTGCTCGAGCACACCGTCGATGAGCGCGGCGGCCGCGCCGGTCATCGTCTTGTCCCACGAGGCCTGGTCGATGACCGGGTCGGCGAAGAACATGAAGTCGATCATGCCCGGCACCTCATCGAGGCGCACGATGCGCTCCTGCACCAATGGCGCCATCGCTTCGAACCAATCAGCACGAAAGCGATGCGGTGGCCACGGTGCACGCTCGGATGTCAACCAAGGTTGACAGCGCTCGACGAAGTCGGCGATCGGCAATGCTCGGATGTAGTCACCGTTGATGGCGTTGAGCTTCTTCACATCGAAGAAGGCCGGCGACGACGTGACGTCGGTGAGTCGGAACTCCTTCATGATGACGGTGTCGAAGTCGACGATCTCGGAGTCTCCCGACGGCGCCCATCCCAGCAGCAACAGGAAGTTGCGCATCGCTTCTGGCAGGTAGCCCTCATCGCGGTAGGACTCGAGCGCCACCTTGTCGCGCCGCTTGGACAGCTTCTGCCGGGCCTCGTTCACCAACACCGGCACATGAGCGAACACCGGCGGCTCGGCGTCGGTGATGGCCCGCCACAGCAGCAACGCCTTGGGCGTGTTGGGCAGATGCTCCTCGCCACGGATCACGTGTGTGATGGCCATGTCGATGTCGTCCACGACATTGGCCAACAAGAACATCGGGTTGCCGTTGCCCCGCAGGATGACGAAATCCTCGATGAGCGCATTGTCGAACGTGGGCTCACCACGGATGAGATCGATGACGGTCGTCGACCCCACGTCTGGTGTGCGGAATCGCAATGCACGCCCCGGCGCCGCGTCGAGGCCACGCTCGCGACAGAACCCGTCGTATCCGGGTCGGCCCGAGATCTTGGCGCGAGCATCGATGTCCTCGCGGACGCAGTCGCAGTAGTAGGCGCGTCCTTCACGGTGCAGCGTCGCCGCGACGCCCTTGTGACGATCGACGAGATGGGACTGGAAGTACGGGCCCTCGTCCCAATCGACACCGATCCAGGCCAGAGCATCCATGATGCCTTGGGTCCACTCGTCACGGTTGCGCTCGGTGTCGGTGTCCTCCACCCGCAACACGAACACACCGCCGTGTTGACGAGCGTGGATCCAGTTGTACAGCGCGGTCTTGGCTCCTCCGACGTGGAAGTAGCCGGTGGGTGAGGGCGCGAAGCGGACCCGAATCGGACGATCGCTACCGGTCGTGCCGTCGGCGGTCGATGGCTGACTCACAGCGCCAGCAGCGTGCGCCATTGCGCTGGATAGGCCGCGACGACCTGCTGATGGCTCATGCGCAGCGTCTGCTCCGGTACGACATCAGCGATTGCCCGAGCTTCGGCGTAGTGAACGGCGACGTGTCCCACACCCTCGAACGCCTCGCGGCGGAACTCGAGCAACTCGGCCGGGGGCGTGGCATCGAGGAACCCGAACACGGTGAAGGCCACGGTGAAGTCGTGCACCATCGGGGCCCGACCGAACAACGCAGCGCGGCGCAGAGCGACGCCGAGGCATCCCTGCACCGCATCGGCCACGTGCTCACCGGGCTGCAGCTTCAACTTCGGGATGTAGCGCTTGGCGAGGAGCAGTCCGTAGCCCTGATCGGGTCCCGGGTTGCCGAGGCGATCACCTTGGGGCTGACGGCCCCGCAGTTCGGCAGGCCGATCCGGGAACCATTGCGTCGGCACGTGGTCGGGCGAGGCGTAGCTGCGCGGCGACGTTTCAGGTGCGGGGACGAACTGTGGTGCGGCCATGACGTCAAACGGTAGCCGAGGAGCCTCTGAGCCCTCTGCTCCGCCAAGGGCCTCTCAGCTGCTGACGGCGCCGTTTCCGCCGGCGCTCGCGCCACCACCTGCGCCATCGCGTCGCAGCACCCGGCTGAACGAGATCCGACCGCTGTCGGACACGGTCCCACCCGTGGCCAGCACGAACAGCGGCGGCTCCCCCGGGACGACAACGATGGCCACCGCGGAGCCAGCGGCGCCACCGAAGCCGACCCGCTCGTCGCAGTCGATCTCGACCGTGGTCGAACCGAGCGACACCAACGTCCCTCCCACATTGGTGAGATGACCGTCTTGCTCGAACACGAGCGTCACTGGTCCGGCCATGACCCCTACTTCGTCCTCGTCAGCGTGACCTCGGCCCGACGCAGCACCGAGGCCAACAGCGAGAAGTCGGTCGGGGCGATGCGGTCGATGCAGAACCGCGCCGCACTCCGGCCAGGCTCGCCCACGAACAGCACCTCCGCAGTGAACAGCACTGGCCGAGGCGGACAGCGCATGAGGACGCCGACGATCTCACCCAACTCCATCCGGGCGCTCGCAATCGCTGCCATGCCTCCCGCCGACACGTTCACCGTCTCCCCGGTCACGGTCCGCACCGCCGAGTCGCGGATGACCGCCAACTCCACGCCGAGCTTCACCGGCACCCGGAACTCCTGGCGCCGCTGGAGCACCTCCACCTCGGCGGGGTTGGTCACCATCAACATCCGCTGACCCGGAATCCACCGATCCACGACGACACCGGTGGCGAGGTATCCGTGCGGGAGCGCCGCGCCCAGCTGCAAGGCCTGACCCTGGGTCAGGGACCCGCAGAACGCCTTGCCCTCGGCGTCGATGGGCCGCAACACCGCCACCGAACCGACGGCGGACTCCAAGATGAACTGATGGCGAGCCGCGTCGCCGGGCAGATGCACGGTCAGCGCGTGACCGATCAGCGTGCGCAGCTCAGCACCGCTCATGGTTGAACCGGTGTCACAGATCGCTCGGGCTCGCGCTCATCGGAACATCGCATCGTTGCGTGACCATACCGAGTGCGCATGGGGCCTTGCGCGGATCGCCCATCACGAGCCACCCGACCCCAGCGTGCGTCAGACCAGCGCGGTGTCACACGGAGGTGTGGAGCAACCCGTACACCAACGAGTCGGACAACGCTTGCCAACTCGCTTCGATCACGTTCTCGCTCACGCCGATCGTCGACCACGAGATGTCACCGTTGGTCGAGTCGATGAGCACGCGCACGACGGCGCCGGTGCCCGCGCCCGTATCGAGCACGCGCACCTTGTAGTCGGTGAGGTGCACCCGATGGATCTGCGGATAGGCCTCGACGATCGCCGCGCGCAGCGCCGCGTCGATGGCGTTGACCGGACCGTTGCCCTCCGATGTGCGGATGATGCGGTCGGCGCCGACGTGCACCTTCACGGTCGCTTCGGTGACGAACGCGCCGCTCTGCAGCTCATCGGTGATGACACGCATCGACTCGACATCGAAGAAGGTCTGCTCCCACCCCGACACCCGACGCAACAACAGTTGCAACGAGGCGTCAGCGGCCTCGAAGTGATAGCCGGCATGTTCGAGTCGCTTGAGCTCGTCGATCACGTCGCCGACCTGCTTGCCGTCGAGCTCGATGCCGATCTGCTCGGCCTTCATCTTGATGGTGGCCCGTCCCGCCATCTCCGACACCACGAAGCGGGTGCCGTTGCCGACCAGAGCCGGGCTCACGTGCTCGTACGCGTCGGGGGCTTTGGCGATGGCACTCACGTGGAGGCCGGCCTTGTGCGCGAACGCACTCGTACCCACGTACGCGGCCTGGGGGTTGAGCGGCAGGTTCTCCAGCTCGGCCAGATGGTTGGCGACCTGGGTCAGCCGCTCGAGCCGCTCGGGCGCAAGCACGTCGAAGCCCATCTTCAACTGCAGATTCGGGATGACCGTGGTGAGGTTGCAGTTGCCGGTGCGCTCACCGATGCCGTTGATGGTGCCCTGCACCTGGCGAGCGCCGCCGCGCACCCCCGCCAGGGCGTTGGCCACTGCGCAACCGGTGTCGTCGTGGGTGTGCATGGCCAAGATCACGTCATCGCGAAAGTGCGTCTTCACCTCGGCGACGATGCGCTCCACATCGAACGGCAACGATCCGCCATTGGTGTCGCACAACACGAGCGTCGATGCGCCGTTCACCGCGGCCGCCTCGAGTACCCGGAGCGAGAACTCGGGGTTGCGCTTGTAGCCGTCGAAGAAGTGCTCGGCGTCGAACATCACGTTCAGCCCGTGCGAACGCAAGTAGCGCACGCTGTCACCCACCATGGCCACGCCCTCGTCGAGCGTCGTCTGGAGCGCTTCGAGCACGTG
>JBFWVD010000018.1:0-82077 GCA_050246915.1 Acidimicrobiia bacterium
TTCGAGCAGCTCGACCGGCGTACGCAGCTCTGACATCGTCACCAAGTGGGTGTCGGGCATCCAGGTGGCCGAGTCGATCGCTGACGAGGTGGGCAACTTGATGAGCGCGGCACGCGCAGCCAACATCCCTCTCGGCGGTTCCGGTTTCCGTGACAACTCAGGTCAGATCGCCCTGCGCAAGATCAATTGCGGCAGTTCCGACTACGCCATCTGGGACATGCCGTCGACCCAGTGCTCACCGCCCACGGCTCGCCCTGGTCGCTCGATGCACGAGCGTGGTCTGGCCATCGACTTCACGTGCAGCGGCACGGTGGTGCTCAAGTCGGACAAGTGCTTCTCGTGGCTCAGGGACCATGCCGCGACGTACGGGTTGTACAACCTGCCCGGGGAGCCGTGGCACTGGAGTACCAACGGCAACTGACCGCCGAGGTCCCTCAGGCGGGGTCGACGTCGTGGAGTTCGCCGGTCTCGACGTTGTACACGAACCCGGTGATGTCGTCCTTGTGAGCAAGGAACGGGTTCAGATGCAGACGGGCGATGGACTGGCGGACATTGGTGAACGGGTCGCTGAAGGCTTCGAACGAGAAGCTCGGACGCATGCCCGTCTCCCGCTCGAGTTCGACGCGCATCTCGTCTTCGCTCACCTTCTGCAAGCCGCAGTCGGTGTGGTGCACGAGCACGATGCCGGTCGTGCCCAGCAGGCGCTGCGACAGCAGCAGTGAGCGGATCACGTCATCGGTCACCACCCCGCCGGCGTTCCGGATGATGTGTGCGTCACCGGAGTGGAGGCCCAACATCCCGAAGATGTCCATGCGGCTGTCCATGCAGGCCACGACGGCCAGATGGCGGGCGGGCTGGATGGGGCGGGGTCCCTCGAACTGGTTGGCGGCGTACCGCTTGGCGTTGTTGCGGAGTTCGTCGGCGGCGCTCACCATCACAGACTGGCCGCAGCAGCTGACCGTTCTCAAGTGCGTTGGCGCGGTCGTTTGGCTCGGCCCGCCTGTTCGACGAGCAATACTGGCCCGGCTGACCGGCGAACCTCGCGGTTCCCTTGATCCGAGGAGGGCTGATGGCCTACGTGAAGCCTCCGCTGTTCGTTCGTGCGGTGTTCAACAAGCTGGCGATGAAGTTCGGCATCGGTGGAGCCTGGACGCTCACGGTTCGTGCTCGCCGGTCCGGCCAGTCACAGTCGATCCCCGTGCTGCTGCTCGAGCACGGCGGTGCCAAGTACCTGGTCTCCACCCGCGGGGAGTCCGAATGGGTACGTAACCTGCGGGCCGCCGGTGGCGGGTCGCTGGCCAGGAAGGGAACGGCCATGACCTTCGGGGCCACCGAGGTCCCGGTCAGCGAGCGTGGGCCGCTCATCGAGGCCTACAAGGTGCTGGGAGGAAAGACCGTGAAGGGCTATTTCGCCAAGCTGCCCGATCCGGCCGATCACCCGATCTTCGTGCTCGAACAGCGCACCTGAACAGCGAACCTGGGTACGCCTGTGACGATCGTGCGGTCAATCCGGGCCGATTCCGGCCGATTGTTGAGGTGTGTCCCGGTCCCCGCTCCGCCTCGTGACTGCACTCGTGCTGATGGCGGCGGGATTGCGGTGGATCATGGACTCCAACCGTTGGTCGGGCCCGGTCGTCGTGCACCTGAGCTCGACACACGGGGTGCACAGCAATGATTGGCTCAGCTTCGTGCTCTGGGCGATGGCGCTGATGTTGGCCGTCCCGGCGCGATTGCTGCAGCTACGGCGCGCAACCGCCGCCTGAACGACAGCAGCAGTCTGAAGCGGCGCGACCGGTGCCCGGTACCATCGCTGCCGTGCCCATTCGCCCGCTGACGATCCCGATGCTCCATCGATGACGAGTGCGTACTACGAGTTGATCGACGGGCTGCTCCATCCCACCGATCTCTCGGTCGGCCCATGGACACCCAACGTGCAGCACGGTGCCGCGGTGTGCGGTGCGGTCACACGCGCCGTGGAGGCGCTACCGACCGCGCAGCCGATGGACATCGTCAGACAGGCCACCGACTTGTCCCGGGGTGTGCCGATGGGCCCGACTCGCGTCGATACCCGCGTGTTGCGCGAGGGCAAGCGGCTGCAGGTGGTGGAGGCCGACATCATCGTGGGCGGTGAGATCTACGCCCGGGCGAACGTGCTCCGCATGCGGCGTTCCCCGGTGATCGACGATGCCGATCGTCCGGCTCCGTGGCCTGGCGAGGCCGAGGCGGGCGCGCGCCCGGAGGTGAACGCCCATCCCGAGTTGTGGAACGGACCGCTGGCCATGTCGCTGCAGCCCATGTGGGAACGATGGCAGCCCGGTCGAGGCGCGGTGTGGATCAAGATGACGAGCGAGTTGGTGGCCGGTGAACCGCTCACTCCGCCATTGCGCGCGTCGCTGTCGGCAGAGATGATCATGACGTCCGGACACGCGGTCTCACTCGATCGCTACATCGTCATCAACGCCGACATCTCCATGTCGTTGACGCGGATGCCCATCGGCGACGACATCCGGGTCACCAGCACCGTGCGCCTCAGCGACGATGGTTACGGCGTCAGCGAGGGGGAGCTCTACGACACCACGGGTCGGTTCGGGAGTGGACTCAAGTCGTTGCTCATCGATCGGCGACGCCCCGATCAACCGCGCATCGACACGATGAACTGACCGGACGATGTCATGACCGCATCGGATCTCGCTGCATCAGGTCTCATCGGCGATGTTCGCGACCATCGCAAGGTCGCCCACCTCATCGCCGCAGAGCTGCGACGCCGGATCGTTCGCGGCGAGATCGCCGCCGAGTCGACCCTCCCGTCGGAGGTCGAGCTCACCACCATGTTCTCTGCCTCACGAGAGACCGTGCGCGAGGCCATGGCGGTGCTGGCATCGGAGTCGCTCATCCGCGTCAAGCGTGGACGAGGGGGCGGGGCGTTGGCCCGTCGCCCCGATCTCGAGGCGGCGTCGCGCTACGCATCGCTGCTGATGCAGGTCGCCGACGTGACGTCGGCACAGCTCCACGAGGCAAAGGCACTCGTCGAACGTCCAGCCGCCGCGATGGTGGCCAGCCGACGGGTGGCCGGATCGGTGGATGCGTTGTCGCTCGCTCATGATCGGGAGTTGGCCACCCTCGGATCACCGCTGGAGTTCCTGGAAGCGTTGGGGCAGTTCGACCGCAGTGTCGTGGAGCTGTCGGGGAACCGGTCGCTGGCCACGTTTGCCGGTGTTCTCTCGGAGATGTTCGCTGCGCAACTGCATGCCTGTACCGGCACCTCGGGCTTCGCATCGTTCGCTCGGCGGGTGAACCGCTGTCACGGTGACTACCTCGATGCCGTCCGTCGCCGCGACGGCGTTGCCGGTAGCGAAGTGTGGGCGACGTACGTCGAGGAGGTGCTCGCCTCTCTCTCGCAGCCCGATGATCGCATCGACGTGGTCCCGTGGTGGAGAGCGCGCCGCGAACGCACCGGGTCGAGCGGCACGGCGCGCATCGCGACACACATCGAGACGACCATCCGCAGTCAGATCGCGCAAGGAAAGTTGACACAGGGCGATTCCCTGCCGTCGGTGCCGGAACTGGCGATCCAGTTCGATGTGTCCCGACCGACGATGCGCGAGGCGCTTCGTGTGCTCGAGGCCGAGCGACTGGTGATGTTGCGACCCGGCGCTCGTACCGGTCCGGTGGTACGCGATCCGTCGGCATCGGTCGCGGCGACGCTGGCCGGCATCGTGCTCGAGAGCAACGGTGCGACGTTCGCTGATCTGCTCGAGGCGCGCACGTTGGTGGAACCGGAGATCATGGGGCGCTCCGCATTGCGCGTCGATCCCTCGCGGCTGGCACTCCTCCGGGACATCTGTGACGACGTAGCGCTCTCGACGGAGCAGTCGGCGTTGTCGGTCCGACGCTCTATGGAGTTCCGCTTCGCCGCGCTCACCGCCTCGGCCAACCCGGCGTTGCTGCTGGTGCTCGAGATCATCCGCCGCCAAGCGGCCGGTTCGCTCGACGCGTTCGCGGCGACGGCAGCGGACATGCCGTGGGACGAGTCGGTGCATCGTCGGGTCCACGCCGCCTACGTGGAGGTCACCGATGCGCTCGAGGCGGGCGACGCGGCTCGAGCGGCCTCGGCGTGGCGGCGTCATCTCAAGCGGACGTCACCGTTCTTCCGCTCCCGCCTCGGTGATCGACTCATCGTCGACCTCATCGACTACTGAACTGTCGTCAGAGGGTTCTGGACGTCGCCAGTTCACCGAGCAACGCGGTCGTTCGCTGCTTCTGCTCATCGGTGCCGAAAGGGTTCGCGCTGAAGTCGTGCACTCCGACGTCGCCATAGCGCTTGAGTTCCTCGATGACGGCGTTCTCATCGCCGGTGATCACCAGTGGTGCTACGCCAGGGACGCCCTGGCGTTCGAACACGGCCTTGTAAGCGGTGTATCGCGTGCCGTACACACCGAACTCCTCGGCGGCCAGAGCACGTGCCGCGTCCACATCCGGGTTCACACAGACGGGCATGCTGGCCACGATGCGAGGCGACGGGCGACCGGCCTCTGCGGCCGCAGCACTCACCATCGGGATCGTGTACTCGCTCAGCAGTCGGTAGGTGCACCACGTTGCCAACACGCCATCGGACAGGTGCCCGGCTACACGCAGACTCTGATCGCTGAGCGCGGCCACCAGCACCTGGGGTCGAGGCACGCCGGTGATGCGGAGTTCGGTGTGTGCGCCGAGCGCTTCGCCCGTGTAGTCGACCGCCCCCGTGGTGAACAGCGAGTCCATGATGGTGAGGTACTCGCGCAGTTGGCGGATGGGCTTGTCGAAGGTGCCGCCGAAACGGCCCTCGATCATGTGCTTGTGGCTGGTACCGACTCCGAACACGAACCGACCATCGAGCGCAGCGTTGACGGTGAGAGCGGTCTCGGCCGCCGCGGTGGGATGTGTGCCGTACACACACGCCACGGCCGAACCCATCTCGATCGATCGCGCATTCTGGCCGGCCACCGCGATGTTGGTGAGCGGGTCGCGCCATCCACCGGGAAGCCAATAGGTGTCGAAGCCCTGTTGTTCGAACGCCAGCGCGTTGGCGCTGGCATCGCTGGGTGTGCGGGTGTTGAGGTCGACGATGCCGATGCGCACGGCGGTGCTCCTTCTTGGATGGTCCCCGGCCGCGGATCGTACTGACCGGGCCGGTTGAACGCCATCACCTGGTCAGATAGATTTCGCTCCCGTGGGGCGGCGCTGTCGATCCGCCGTCGACGCGGCCTCGGTCAGCTCTCAGCGTCACATCGATCCATGATCCAGGGGGGCAGTGCAGTGTCAGAACGCAAGGTCGCTTTCGTAACCGGTGCCAGCCGAGGGATCGGCAAGGTCATCGCCATCTCCTTGGCCAAAGCCGGGTTCGATGTCGCAATAACCGCACGCACCGTCGAACCGGGCGAACAACGCGAGCATTCCTCGTCGATCAAACGCTCGGACACCACGCCGCTACCGGGCAGCCTGCGTGAAACCGCGGCGGCGATCGAGGCTGCGGGTCAGAAGTCGCTGATGGCTCCGGCCGACATCATCGATCGCGCGTCGCTCGGCGCCGCGGCCACCTTGGTTCTCGAGCGTTGGGGACACGTCGACGTCGTGGTGCACAACGCCCGCTACATCGGCCCCGGACACATGGACCAGTTTCTCGACGCGCCGATCAGCGCCATCGAGAACCACATGAACGGCAACTTCTTCGCACCGCTCGTGCTCAACAAGTACTTCATCCCCGCCATGGTCGAGCGGGGCAAGGGCCGGGTCTTCTATCTCACCAGCGGGTCGGGTTACAGCGACCCACTCAAGCCCGCCGGTGAGGGCGGCTGGGGCATCGCCTACGGCGCGACCAAGGCGGCCATCCACCGCGTCGCCGGAATCATGGCCGTCGAGCTCGGGAGCAAGGGCTTGCAGTTCTTCAACATCGATCCGGGGTACACCCGCACCGAGCGCATCGCCCAGGACATGGCCAAGTTCGGGTTCGATGACACCGGCGAGCCCCCCGAAGTGGTCGGCGCCGTCATCAACTGGTTGGCCACCAGCGATGAGGCTGTGGCGATGAACGGTCAGAACATCTTCGCCCACGAGCTGGCGCTGCAGAAGAACCTCGTTCCTGGCTACCCCGGCCCCAAGCCGTTGTCGGGACTCAAGCCCGATCTGTCCGGCGCACGGTTGCTGGACTTCTTCCCGAAGTCCTGACCGCTCGACTGCCCGACACCACGACCCGATCCCGGAGGACCTACGCGGTGACCGAACTCATCTCATACGGGCGCCGACTCAGCGAGCTCGCCGCGGCTGATCCACAGCGTCTCGCTGTGGTGTACGTCGACCCCGATGGCGAGGAGTACGAGGTAACTCGGCAGGAGTTGGACCTACGTTCCAACCAGGTCGCGCGTGCCCTCCAGGACCGGGGGGTCACTGCCGGATCGCTCGTGGCGGTCGCTTTGCCCAACGTTCCGCAACACTTCTATGCGACCTACGCGGCATGGAAGTTGGGGGCAACGGTGCTCCCGGTTCGATGGAGCCTGCCGGAGTGGGAGCGCGATCGGTTGCTCGGCTTGGCGCAACCGTCAATTGTGGTTGCCACCGCGGCGGAGGACGGGGGTTCGTGGCCGACGATGACGCTCGACGAGATCGAGCGGACCCGGTCGGAGTCGGATGCGTCGCTGCCCGACAAGATCGCGTCGCCGGCGCGGGCGATCGCCACCTCGGGTTCGACAGGGAGCCCCAAGCTGATCGTCTCAGCAGTCCCAGGGGCCATCGATCCGTCGGCGCCGCCGAACCCGCTCATCGCGGCTGACGATCACATCTTCCAGCTCGTGACCTCTCCGCTCTATCACACCAATGGATTCGGATGTCACCTCCGGTTGATGGCCGGTGGACGCGTCGTGCTGGTGGAGCGTTTCGAGGCTTCACTGGTGGTCGACCTGGTCGAGCGTTGGCAGGTGAACCACATCATCTTGGTGCCGACGATGTTGCAGCGCATCGCTCGTCTCGATGACGTGCGGCCCGAGCAACTCGCGTCGCTGGAGCACATCTTCTACGGAGGGGCGCCCCTGGCACCGTGGGTGGCCGAGCGCTGGCTCGAGTTGGTGCCCCCCGAGCGGTTCTTCTTCCAGTACGGGGGCACCGAGGAACTCGGCGGCACGATGTGTGATGGCAACGAGTGGCTCGCTCATCGCGGCACCGTCGGCCGCGCCGTGGGCTGCGAGTTGCGCATTTTCGGCGAGGGCGGCAAAGAGGTGCCCGTTGGCGAGATCGGTGACATCTACTTCCGCCGTGAAGGGTTGCCGCCGCCGTTCACCTATGTCGGGGCGTCGCCGCCGGCGGTGACCGCAGACGGGTTCAGCACCTACGGCGATCTGGGCTGGGTCGACGCAGACGGCTATCTCTATGTGGCCGATCGTCGGGTGGACATGATCATCAGCGGTGGAGCGAACATCTACCCAGCCGAGGTGGAAGCTGCGCTGAGTGAGCATCCGTCGCTGGCCGATGTGTCGGTGGTCGGACTTCCCGACCCCGAGTGGGGGCGAAGCGTGCACGCCATCATCGAACTGCTGCCCGATGAGGTCGTGCCCACGCAAGATCAATTGCGCGAGCACTGCCGGGTGCGGCTCGCGCCGTACAAGGTGCCCAAGAGCTTCGAGATCGTCGACAAGTTGCCCCGCACCGAGGCTGGCAAGATCAACCGTTCGGCTCTGGTGGCCGAGCGCGGAGCGGTGTGACGTCATCTCGTCCACTCGGATTCGCTGGCGGCGCAGGCTCGCCTGCCGCAGAGGTCGAGTTCGATGCCGACCTCGTGCGAGCGTTGCTCGTCGATCAGCATCCCGATCTCGCCGATCTGGATGTCGCGATGCTGGACGCCGGATGGGACAACTCCACGTGGCGCCTCGGTGATCGACTCGTGGTTCGGTTGCCGCGTCGAGCACTGTCGGCGCCGTTGACGTTGCACGAGCAACGCTGGTTACCGATCCTCGCTCCGCGCCTTCCATTGCCGGTTCCTGCTCCGCTGCGGGTCGGGGTGGCGTCGGAGAGGTTCGGCTGGTCGTGGAGCGTGGTGCCCTGGATAGACGGTGTCCCCGGTGATCGCGCCGTGATGGCCGATCCGGATGCTTCGGCCGTGCGACTCGGTGAGTTCCTACAGGCTCTGCACACGCCGGCGCCCGCTGATGCGCCGATCAACCCCTATCGAGGGGTGCCTCTCGCCGAGCGACTCACCGCGTTCGAGGATCGAGTGTCGATGATGAGCCATGAGGTCGATGCGTTGGCCCTGCGAGCGGTGTGGGACGACGCATGCCGCGCTCACGAATGGACGCACCCGTCGGTGTGGCTGCACGGTGATCTGCATCCGGCCAACATGCTGTTTCGTGACGGGGTGCTTGTCGGAGTCATCGATTTCGGTGACATCTGTGCCGGTGATCCGGCCACCGATCTGGCCGCAGGATGGATGATGCTACCCTCGCCATCAATGTCAATATTCATTGACGCGTACGGCGGTGTCGACGAGGCGACCCTTGCCCGATCTCGTGGCTGGGCGGTGCTGTTCGGCTTGCTGCTGCTCGACATCGGTCTGTCCGACAAGGTGACCTATGAACCAGTGGCTCGAGCGACGCTTGCACGCGTCACCGATCGCTGAGGGACGTCGCACTCAGCACGTTCGTTCCGAGTGGCACTCGTCATCCGACGGCGCCGATCTGAGCGTGCATGATCGTCGGCGCCAAACACGATCGGGGGCGTCGATGGCGATTCTGGACGCGGTCAGTTCTCGTCGGATTCATCGCCGCCGTGGCCGTGTTTCCAGTAGCCCCTCACGGTGGCCTGTGTTCGCGGCACACCTCGCTCGGTGAACAGCAACGTGCGGATGCGCTGCACCGCGGCCGCCTCGCCCGCAGCCCAGATCTTGGTTTCCGGCGAGATCGACATCGCAGCCAACGCGTCGACGAGCCTCTCGCCGTGTCGACCCGTCGCGGGGACCTCGTGGAAGATGATCGTCGCGCCCCGATGGTCTGGGAGGTCCGGTCGGGCGTCGGGCCGCGTCAACTCGACATGCACGATGACCTGGGCATGGTGATCGATCACCTCCAGCAACTGCGCCATGGCTGGGATGGCTGGTTCGTCGCCGAGCAACACGAACGAACGACACCGTTCGTCCACCGCGTAGCCGCGAGCTGGGCCCGAGATCGCGGCCGGCATGCCCGTCACGGCACGTTGCGCCCAGTCCGTGGCTATCCCGCTGTGGTGGATCACGATGTCGAGGTCCAACTCCAGTGTTGTCGGGTCGAACCGGCGGGGCGTGAAGGTGCGCAGCGCTGGACGCGCACCGTCGGGGAGGAGGAACTCGTTGCCGTTCCACGTCGGTATCACCAGTTCGTCGGTACCGGGCGATGGGAGGAGCAGCCGGACGCTGGCCGCCGGTTGATCGATCACCATGCCCGCCAGATCGGCACCGCTCAAGGTCACGCGCCGCATGTGTGGTGTCAACGCCACGTTGGACCGCACCGCGACGCGGCGGAACGACGGCGGCTCCCGCCGGATGCGACCCGCGACCCCGATCTTCTCACTCATGGTCGGTTGAGCGCGTCCAGCACGCCGTTGGTGAGCGCGGCCTCGGTGAAGGGCGTCTCCTTGGGCGGCAACCCACCCATACGCACGGCGACGATGCGCTCCGAGGGGATCACCGCCACGATCTGGTTGCCGAGCCCCAAGGCCCAGAACACATCGTCGGGAGCACCAGGTGCCAACTGCCCTTGGCGCGTGTTCTCGCCGGAACCGTTGGTCACGGCGGCGTTCGAGGCGATGACGCCCGGTCGGTTCAACCAGAACAGCAGCCCGTACGCAGCATTGAGCGGCGTCGAGGACACACCAGTGGCGCGTTGCGCGTATGTCTTCGACACGATCTGCTCCCCGTTCCAGGCACCGTTGTTGAGCATCAGATAGCCGAAACGAGCGAGGTCGAGACAGGTCGTTCTCAAGCCGGAGAAGGTCATGGTCGTACCTGCGCCATCGACACCCATCTCGCTGTGGGCCATGCCGATGCGATCGAAGAGCTTGTTGCGCGCGTAGTCACGCGGGGGCTGTCCGGTGGCTGACTCGAGCACTGCCGACAGCGTCTGGATGGCCGCGTTGTTGTACGCCCACGTCGTGCCGGGCGGCGCGTCCTGGGCGAGGGCGATCGAGAAGGCCGTCTTGTCGGAGGCGCGGATCGCCATGTCGCTGTAGTCGGTGATGACGTCCCAGTGGCGACCGGAGTCGTTGGTGAGGAGGTTGGTGATGGTCACTGTCGCGGCCGCTGTGCCCCGCCACTCCGGGATGAACTTCTCGGCCGGGTCGGTGAGCGAGATCGCCCCGTCATCGCTGGCGATGCCGGTGAGGACGCTGGTGACGGACTTGGTCACCGAGAAGGCCTCGCGCGGGGCGTCGGGAGCCATCGTCCAGCTCTGCTGTTCGACCACGACGCCGTCCTTGACGATCACCAGGCACGTGGAGTTCGCCGCCGCCGTCGTGGCGACGAGCGCGGCGAGAGCGTCGGTGTCGAACCCGGCGGCGGCGGGATCGCCCGTGGCCCACGTGGCGCCGGGGTACACCACGGGGGGAGAGATGATCGTGGCGCTGGCGAGAGTGGTCGTGGTCGTGGTCGCGGCGATCGGCTCGGTCGTGGCGCTGATCGCCGGGGCGACACTGTCCGCAATTGAGGTTGACGCGGGTGTCGTGATGGCGACATCTGTGCTATCGACGGTCTCGTCGGAGCCGCCACCGGAGCAGGCGGCAATGAGCGCGCCGGCGAGCACGGTTCCGATCGTCATACGCATGGCCGTCCCACGCATGGCCGCCGTCACGACGTGACGCTCGCGTCGCCGTCGGTCCAGCGCAGACGGTTCAACAACGCCTCTTCGGCTGCCCGGTGCTCGGCGAGTGCGGCCGACTGCGCCTCGTCGAGATCGTCCAGCAACCACCATTGCGGCCCGGCCAATTGCACCAGTCGCGCTTCGGCCATCTCGACGGCGAGCACCTCGGCGGGCCACTCTTCGCGCGGTCGTGGACGAGTGAGCGGTGCCCCGGCTGCTTCATCGAGGCGGATCAGCGTCGATGAGGACACGTCGAGCGCGCACCACACGTTGGACAGGGCCTGGCGCATGGCCGGGCGCTCAGAGCACTCGGCCTCGAGCCAGGTGAGATCGTCCTCGTCGTCGGATACGAAGCTCTCGAGCGGGCCCGCTCCGACCTCGGCCAGCACGTCGCCCTCGGCTCTGTCGACGAGAGCCACCAGGAGTCGACGATGCAGATCACGGCGGGCAGCGACGCCCGGTTCCATGAGGAGCTCGACCGCCCACCAGTCGGGATCACCGAAGCTGCGCTCGCTGCCATTCTCGGTGTATCGACACCAGGCCTCGGCGATCTGCTCGACCGTGACGAGTGCCAACACCGCGTCGATGTCCTCGTCGTCCACCAGTTGCTGCAGGCGTTCGCTGTCGATGCTCACGACCGCAACCTAACCATGGTGACGAGGCCGATGGGCAACGCGGAGCGGCACCGACGATCACGCGGGAGTCCACCCGGTGAGCGTCCAGCGCTCGACATCACCTGACGAAGGCTCGATGCGCAACAGATGGAGCCATCCGTTACCGACGAGGTTCCGCACGATCTCATGAGCATCGACGATCGCATCGATCATGTGGCGGGGCGCCTCGATGAACACCGACAGTCGCAGCGGGCGGTGGTGCAAGGTCGTGCCGTCATGGAGCGATTGCATGGGCAACCCGATGCGGAGGTCCCCACCGTTGCCCTCGAAGACCCCCAGGTGACCACCCACGACGTTGTGGAGCACCTTGTTCCCGCTGCCGTATCGGCGATTGTCCACGGTCGAGGCGAAGTACTGCAGGTTGATCCAGTTCGTCACCACCATCGGAGCGGTCATGATGAGCGTCAGCACCGAGCTGTCACTGTCGCTCGTGTGGTCGTAGTCGTGCAGGAACGTCCGGCCCTCGAGGTTCATGTGCCGGGTCCGCCGTCGAGGGGCCACGATGAACGCGGCGTTGCCCGCCAAGCCCCATTCGGGTCGCACCTGCGACCAGTCGTTGGCCCGCTCCCGCACGGTCGTGGCCAACGCGTCGGGCCGGTCTTCGAACCGCGCCAGCCCGAGGCTCCCGGCGCGCTCTCGACGAGCGTTGTCGCCGGCGACTGCCAGCCATGACCGCAACTGGTCGATGGCATCGCGATGGGTATCGGGGACCAGATCGACGTCGAAGAGCTCGACCGTGTCGGTGGTGGTGTTGTGCACGCCGGCCACGAACCACGTGGCCGGAGGAATCGGTGTGCCGAGTTGCTCGAGTCGAGCGCGAACCTCCATCGAGTTGAAGAGATCGGCCGCGACCCGTGCGTTCACCTCGCCGCTGTGCCCACCGCATGCTCCACAATCGAGTCCCGCGGCATGTGGGTTGTTGGCGCTCTGGCTGCCATGACCGCACAAGAGGATCAGTGGCGCCATGCGTTGCTCGATACCCATGGCTCTCAGCACGCGCTGGGCAACGATCGCCGCCGTGTCGATGTCGATCGACGTGAGGCGGGGGCGAAGCGCTGAGGCGGTGGGTCCTCCAAGCCCTAGGTCCTCCCAGTTCGCTGGCGGCTCGCTGTGCGCGATCGATTCCTTCACCAGCTTCACGCCGTAGAGCAGGCCCATGGCCTCGACGAAGCTGAACATCGACGACGGTGCCGTGCGGAACGAGCCCCAACGCTGGTTGCTCTGCAATGCTGCAGCTCGTTCGGAGGCGAGGGCGTCCTCGCCCGCTCCATGTGGCAGATGCTCCGTGACGTTGAACACCGGAGCGAGCAGTCCGGGCAGCTGGGGGCGGGTCAGGCTGCTCGCTGCCGGTGTGTAGGAGATGGGCAGTCCGAAGAAGCCGGCGAATCCCCGCGTCTCGATCTCGCGCGTCACCGCCTCGAGACCGCGGCGCAGTACCTCCGAGCGCACGTCGATGCAGAACACCGCCTGCACGGCGGGGAGGTTCTGATCGGTGTCGGGCGCTGGGCCGGCGCTCGTCAGCGGGGCGATGAGAGACCGTTGGTACGTTTGCTCGAGGGCGGCGTGCATGACCCAATCCACCCGCTGTTCGCGCTCGATGGATTCGATCAGATCGGTGAGCACTTCTGCCGACCACGAGTGTGCCCACTGTTCCCAGATCGGGGCATCGGCGTCCTCGGCGTCGTTGCGCAGCAGCCATTCCCAGGTCAGGCGGATGGCGAGGAGATCGATGATCGTGTGGTCATCGTCGCCGACCAGCCGTGCCTGCCAACGCTCATAGGCGCACCACGCGGCCCATCCGTTGATGGCGAGGAGGTTGGCCGTCAGATAGGCCTCGCGTCCAACGTCGGGGACACCCAACGACTCGAGCATCGCTGCCATGGCCGCAACGGGCGAATTGGGGAGCGACGTCAACTGTGATTGCAGCCACGTGCGTCCGTGGTACCACTGCCAGCCGCGGTGCATCGCGATCGCGGCGCGCCACGAGGTGTACAGGTCCTCGCGGTGTGTGGGATGCCACGATCCTTGCCACTGGTCGAAGTGGGCCGCACAGTGCTGGCTGATCTGATGAGTGACGAGATCGGTCCACGATTGTCCCGGTCGCGGAGGCGCCCCGAGATCGCGCACATCGGTGGCGAGGGGGGCGCGCGGCAGGACGCGATGGTCCCCTTCGTGATCGTGCTGGAGTGACCGACGGGCTCGGTCGGCGAGCGTCGGATCGTCGAACGCTGCCGCCGCTTCGTCGATGAGCGCGGCATCGAGACGGCCTGCTGCCCACTCGCTGCGATACCACGAGGTGGGCATGGTGAGCGTGGTGCCGCCCAACGCCCCCAACGAGGCTGCGGCGTCGCGCACATCGTTGCCCGTCCACCCCCAGTAGGGGTTCACGGCGATGAAGCGATCCAACGGCCATGTGGGAGCGATCCGATCGCATGCGGCGTTGATCTGGTCGATGACGGGCTGGGCGGTGGCGGACCCGTGGTGGTTGATGGACACTGCGATCTCCGTTCGTTGGGACATCAGGAACCGGCCGTGACGGGCGGCTGTTCGGTCACGCTGATCGCGCCCGCGACGATTGCGGTACTGCGTGGACTGGGCAACGCCTCGGGGCGCCACTGCGCAGCCGGCGGCCCCCATAGCAAGAAGACGACACGGGTGAACACCTCGTCGATGAAGAACGCTCCGTAGACCCAGGGCCGAAGGCGGGCGAGGACCCGATGGTCAGGAGCGATGAGGCGAAGGGCATGGAAGGCGAACAGAGTGGTGAAGCCGATCGCGACGATGACGAGCGCGACGATCGGCGCATCGCGCCCACTCGGAACCATCTGTTCGAACAACACATGCAGTGCGAGGTACGTGGCGGTGATGGTCATTGCGGCGAGCGGGAGTCGCACAGCGCGAGCGTGGCGATCGGACCGACCGTGCGTGAGCGGCACCATGGCCAATGCCACGATGGCGATCACGACCCACAGCGTTGCGGTGGGGGCGTGGGTGGACGGGAGCAGGGTCCACCCCGCCACGACGGCACCGACGGCACCGATCGCCACAGCGGTGCTCGCCGCCACGGACGTCAGGTTCGACGGTGCGACAGCGGCGCCGAGTTGTCGACGTTGGGTCTGTCGCACTGCACCGCCCGCACCCAAGAAGGCGTGGGCCTTGTACAACGAATGAGCGAGCAGGTGCAGCATGGCCATCGGCCACAGCCCGAGCCCGCACTGCATCACCATGAATCCCATCTGCGCGCAGGTCGACCAGGCGAGGGCGACCTTGACGCTGATACGTGTGGTCATCACCACCGCGGCGACCACCGCGGTGATCGTGCCGACGGCGACGAGCATCAGCCGCGTCTCGATGGCGCGATCGACGAGGGGAGCGACGCGCAACAGGACGAAACCACCGAGGTTCACCACACCGGCATGGAGCAGCGCTGACACCGGCGTCGGCGCTTCCATCACCTGGAGAAGCCATCCGTGGAAGGGCAGTTGCGCACACTTCAATATGGCGGCCAACGCGATGAGTGCCACACCGATGCGTGCGCCGGTAGGCAACGGACCTGCAGCCATCGCGGACAACGCCATCCGATCGAGCCGCAAGGTGTCGAACGCGGTGCCCAGCGCGATCACCGCACCCAGCATGCAGGTATCGGCGCACCGAGCGAGGATGAACTTCTTGTGGGCGACGGCCAACGCGGTCGGCCGGTCGCCGAAGAAGGTCAACAATCCGTGCATGGCGATGCTGGTTGCCATCCATGCCAACGTGATCAGCAACAGGTTGTTGGCAACGGTGACCAAGCTGACTGCGGCGAGGGTGGCCAGCATGCGGCACACGTATCGGCGCTCGAACGGGTCCCCGGCGATGTACGCCGTCGAGAACCTGATGACGACCCATCCGATGAACGCCACCAGAACGAGCATGACCACGCCCGGGGTGTCCGAGCGCAGCAGCTCCCCGGCGCGGGCGTCACCGGACGCTCGCACGATGGCGAGTACAGCGGTGATCGCCATCATCGCCACTGAGGCGGCCCTGGCCCGTCGCCATGCCCTGGCTGTGGTGGGCGCTCGCCACACCAGAGCCGAAGCCAACACCGCAACGGCACTCGGCGCCACGAGCAGGGCACCGTGCCAGAGGGGAAGGGCTGAGGGGATGGTGGCGATCACGGTCAGGGAACTCCTTCGTGGTGGGCGAAGTCACTCTGCGCTGCTCTGACCGTTCTGTCCAATATCGAGTTGAGTACAGTTTGTTCTGTTGAACAGAACAAAGGGAAGGCCGTGTCCTCGCTGAACTTCCATCACCTCCGCTACTTCTGGGCAGTGGCCAAGGAGGGCAACCTCACACGCGCCGCTGCTCAGCTACACGTCTCGCAGTCAGCGTTGTCGTCACAGATCAAGCAGCTCGAGACCGACCTCGGTCAGCCACTGTTCGCTCGGAAGGGTCGAAACCTGGCGCTCACCGAAGCCGGGCAGGTCGCGTTGTCGTATGCCGATTCGATCTTCGCCCAAGGCAACGAGTTGATGGCGGTGCTGCGCGAAGGGCGACGTGCAGAGCGTCAAGTGCTGCGCATCGGGGCGGTAGCGACGGTGTCGCGCAACTTCCAGGAGAACTTCATCCGTCCCGTGCTCGATCGCCCGGACGTCGAGCTCGAGCTGGTGTCGGGGAGCCTTCCGGACCTGCTGTCGCGGCTGCGGGTCCATTCGATCGACCTCATCTTGTCCAACCAGCGGGTGCCCGCGAGCTCTGTCGACCCGTGGAGGTGCCGGCGGGTGGCACGCCAACCCGTGAGTCTGGTGGGCCGACCTCGATCGACGGGTCCCTTCCGCTTCCCCGAGGACCTCGCTCGGGTGCCGCTGCTCTTGCCCGGGCGCGACAACGACATCCGCGCCAGCTTCGATCTGCGCTGCGAGCAGCTCGGCATCCGGTACGTGGTGCGCGCCGAAGTGGACGACATGGCGCTGCTCCGGCTCTTGGCCCGTGACTCCGATGCCGTGGCGTTGTTGCCCTCGGTGGTCGTGCAAGACGAGTTGCGCTCGGGTCTCCTGGTGGAACACGCGGTGATCCCGCAGTTGCACGAGAACTTCTACGCGGTAGCGGTGCAACGTCGATATGCGCCTCCGCTGCTGCAGACGCTGCTGTCGCGTTCGGAGGACGAGATCTTGCGGCCGCCGTCGTGACCTCGACCGCCCAGGTCGCCACTACTGTGTCGATCCATGCCTACCCGGAAGGTGCGGACTCCGGAGATCGAGCCATCGGCGCCGGGATGGACGTTCTTCACGAATCACGGACACGTGCTCGTGTGTATCGCTCGTGATTCGACGGTGCGGATCTCCGATATCGCGCGGATGGTCGGCATCGGCGAGCGGGCGGCCCATCGCATCGTGCACGATCTCATCGACGGCGGATACGTCGTGCAGACCAAGGTCGGTCGACGCAACACCTATGAGTTGCGGCTGGATGCTCCATTGCGTCATCCGCTCGAAGCTCACCATCGGCTGAGCCAGGTTTTCGACCCGCTCACGCAGTGACGAAGGGGTCGTTCCGCTCGACCTGCTCGGCTCGCTCAGAAGTCGAACAACTCACCCAGGAGCCCCTTCTTCTTGCGCTTGCCGAACGTGCGGCTGCTCCGGTAGCGGTCGTCGTCATCATCGTCATCGTCCCAATCGCGGTGATCGGTTCGTGGCTTCTGCACGGCGAGTCGTTCGGTGGCCAACGGGGTGCCCGATGGTGGAGGCATCGTCTGGCCGCTCGGCGCAGCGCGCTCGATGATCTTGTCCAGCTCACCTCGATCGAGCCACACGCCGCGACATTCGGGGCAGTAGTCGATCTCGATGCCGGAACGCTCGGTCATGACGAGCGCGGAGTTGGTGCAGCACGGGCACTTCATGGGGTTGTCCTTCGGTCGCAGGAGTACTGGCCGAAGGTCTCTCCCAGCCCGCATCGTGTGCGGACCTCTCGTTGCCGGGCCCGCAGGCCGTGATGACGACAACGTGATGTCGGGATACTCCCCTTCGCCGATCACGCTACCGGTCGATCGGGTACATGGCAACCAATACCTGTGATGAACGACAGGTTTACCGGGCGTCGAGGTCAGGTGAGTGGCATCCCGGCTCGCGCGAGCGCGCCGTGCAGTTGCTCATCGGGCAACGCCGATTGCAGCAGCGCTCGCGCCTCGCCGAGAGCGGCGACATCGATACCGGTGTCATGGCCCATCGTCTGGCACAGGAAGGCCAGGTCCTCGAGGACCACGTTGCCCGTGGCATTCGGGGCGAACGGGCAGCCTCCGAGCCCGCCGATCGAGCCGTCGAACATCGTCACGCCCCGATCGAGCGCGGCAGCGGCATTGGCGATGGCCATCCCTCGCGTGTCGTGCAGATGGATGCCGAGGTCGATGTCGCCGATCTCGGCACGCACCCGATCGATGAGCTCGCGGATCTGGCGTGGTCCGGCGTACCCGACGGTGTCGGCCAGCATGACTGAATCGGCACCGGCGTCTCTGCATCGCCCCACGATGGACAGCACATCCTCGGGCGGAACGTGCCCGACGATCGAGCAGCCGAAAGCCATCGACACCGAGATGGAAATGCTCGGGCGATGGGCGCCGCGATCGCGCTCGATCACGGCCTCGCGTAACTGGGCGATGGCGTCGTCGATGGTCGAGTTGGCGTTGCGTCGCTGGTGCTCCGGTGAGGCCGACACCACGAAGTCGATGGCCGGCACTCCGCTGCCGAGCGCGTCGAGAGCACCGCGATGATTGAGGGCAAGTGCGGTTGCCGTGGCGCCGGGCAACGAAGCGATCGCATCGATGACGGCCCGCACATCGGCGAACTGGGGATAGCGCGAGGGCGGCACGAACGAACCAGCTTCGAAGAGGCGCACGCCCGCGGCGTACTCCGCTTCGATGATGGCGATCTTGGTCTCGGTGCTGGGGAACGACGACGTCAGCTGCAATCCGTCGCGCAATCCGACTTCACGGAGGCGCACCTGGGCGTGTTCAGGCATGACTCGGATCTCCTTGTGCCGCAAGGGCGACGATGCCGCGCTGGGTGAGGTCGGTGATGGTCGACGGTGTGTAGCCGAGGTCGGTCAGCAGCCGAGCCGAGTCAGCGCCCAGTCGCGGTACCGCCCCATCGCCGATGGGGATGACACCATCGATCTCGAGTGGGAGAGTGGGCGCCCGGAACGGGCGTCCGTCAGCGTCGACCGAGTCGCTGAGCCCGCCGGGGCGCAGCGCGTGGGGCATCTGGTACACGTCCTCCGGGCGACGGATGGCGGTGACCATCACTCCGACCTCATCGAGGCGTTTGACTGCCTGGTCGACGGTGAGGGGCGCCAGCGCGGCGCGGATCTGGTCGAGGAAGGTGTCGCGCGCTGCGATGCGATCGGGGTTGTTCTGCAGGCGGGGATCGGCGAGCAGGTGTGGCAACTCCAGTTCGTCGCACAACTCGCGCCATTGCCCATCGGTGGCAACGCCGACGAAGATCGGTCCATCGGCCACCTCGATCACGTCGTACACCGGCCATGAGAACTCTCGTTCGGGGAACGGCAACGAGGGTTTTCCGGTGAGCTCGTGGGCCACCATGTGCTGGGCGACCAACAACATCGCGTTCTCGAACAGACCCACCCGCACGATGGAACCGTCCCCGGTGCGATCGCGCTCGCGGAGCGCGCCGAGCACACCGATCACGCCGACCAGCCCGCCCATGATGTCGTTGGCCGACACGCCGATGCGGAGGGGCCGTCCGCTCGGGCCGGTCATGAATGCGATGCCGGTCCCCATCTGCACCACCTCGTCCATAGCTGGCTTGCCCTCATCGGGGCCGGTGAGGAAACCCTTGTGGCCCACGATGATCAGGTTGGGGAACCGCTCGTGCATCGGCCCGGCGAGCAGCCCCATCCCCTCGAGGGTGCCTTCTCGGAAGTTCTCGACGAACACGTCGGCGCTGGCGAGCAGCCGGCCGAGGATCTCTTGGCCTTCGTCGGAGGCGATGTCGATGGAGATGCTCGCCTTGGATCGATTGAACAGCGGGAAGAACGCCGCGCCCATGCCGGTGAGCCGACGGGTCTTGTCCCCACCTATGGGTTCCACCTTGATGACCTCGGCACCCAGCTGGGCGAGGAACCATCCACAGCTCGGGCCCATGAGCATGTGGGAGAGCTCCACAACGCGCACCCCGCGCAAGGGCGCGGAGTGATCAACATCGCTCACGTTCGACTCCCTTTGCCACATGCCCCACCGGCGCGACCCGCGGCATGGTACCGCTGGGGAGCCCGCCGCCCCAGGGGAGGAGATGTCGATTGCCTGTCAGCTGATGTCTTGCCAGCTGATGTCCTGCCAGAACACGTCTGTGGCCGCGGATGTTCAGCGGTAAGCGTCGGCTTGGAGGCGATACAACTCGGCGTAGGTGCCATCGGCGTTGATCAGATCGTCGTGGGTGCCGAACTCGACGACGCGTGAGCCGTCCATCACGACGATGAGATCGGCCATGCGAACGGTCGAGAACCGATGGGACACCAAGATCGTCACCCGGCCGGTGGCCGCGCTGGCCTTTGCGGCCCGAGCGAAACCTTCGAACAGTGAGTGCTCGGTTTCGGCGTCGAGCGCGGCGGTGGGCTCGTCGAGGATGAGGAGCAGCGGATCGTCGCGCATGAACCCTCGGGCCAGGGCCAGCTTCTGCCATTGTCCGAAGCTCACCTCGGCGCCGTGATCCCAGGTCGGGCCGAGCTGCGTGTCGAGGCCGAGTGCAAGACGCTCGATCACGTCGTCGGCGCCGGCGCGCCCCACCGCAGTCTCGGCCGCAGGCCGATCATCGAGCCGGTCCAGGTCCCCGAGTCCCACCGTGCGCTGCGCAGGGAACTCGAATCGGAAGAAGTCCTGGAATGCACCGGCGAGACGGGCGCGCCACTGATCGCTCGGCATCTGCGTGATGTCGATGCCATCGGCGGTGATGCGGCCAGAGGTGGGTTGGTACATGCGGGCGAGCAACTTCACCAACGTCGATTTGCCGGCGCCGTTCTCGCCGACGATCGCCACCACCGACCCGGCGGGCAAGACCAGGTCGACATCCTCGAGCACGAGGCGTTCGGTGCCCGGATAGTGGAACGACACGTGCTCGAGAGCAATCCCCTCGGTGAGCGTCTCGGGCACCTCCGCCGAGGCGCGCAGATCGATCGATGCTGCGTAGTCCTCGAGCCAGGTGAGGCGGCGCGACGAGTCGAGCCAGAACCCGCGTAGGAAACCGAGCTCGCCTGCGGTGGCACCGGCGTAGCTGGCCAGCTTGGCGCCGGCCGCCACGACCAACACGACGTCGGCGACTCCGCGATCGATCCCGGAGGCGACGAACACGATCGTGGACACGTACGCCCCTGCGAACAGCGCCCACGCTGCGCTCTGCCACAGTGCTGTTGCCCAACGCACTCGTGCAACCGGTGTGTACCAACGTTGCCATGCCGCACGTCGCTCATCGGTGAGCCACGGTCCGGTGCCGGTGACGCGCACCTCCTTGCCCGGTGGAGCGCTGGTGCCGAGCACGAACAGATGGCGGGCCAGGCGCGTGTTGGCAATGACGGACTCTTCGACGCGGCGTTCGACACCGGGACGCCACGTGGAGGTGATGGTGGCGGGGATGGCAGCGAGGAGCAACAGTCCCAAGGCCGGATGCACCGATGACAGCAGCACGGCAGTCACGGCGAGACGGAACATCCATCCCAAGGTCGAGAACAGCGACATGAACAGATGGTCGAGGGCGAACACCTGATCACGCAGCATGGCGAGGCGGTCGAGATACTCGGGTCGCTCGTGGTGCTCGATGGTGGGCACGCTCGCCTGCAGCCGAGCCACGTGGGATTCGAGGGCGATGGCGATGCGATCGCGGAAGCGCCGCTGCACCCGTTGTGAGAGCACCGACAGATACCAGGTGGCGGTGGCCGACGCCGCCAGGACCAGAGCGACAGACACGATCTTGCTGCGATCATCGTTGATCACACCGTCGACGAGGATCTTCAGCAACAACGCCAGCAGCGCGTCGGGGAGCATCATCAACAACGCCAGGCCGAGGGACAACGCCAGCAGGCGCGGCTCGGCGCGATAGCCGAGTCGGAACGTGCGCCACAGTGAGGGCAATGCCGCGGGGAGGTCACTCGATCGGGCGCGATGAGCGGCGCGTTCAGAGCGTGTCACGGACCACCTCCCGACCGTCGTCATCGAACTCGATGCTGTCGTTGGTGAACCGCGACGCCTGGAGCTCGAACAACGTGCGATACCTGCCCCCGAGGGCGATGAGCTCATCGTGGGTGCCGACCTCCACGACGCGACCGTCTTCGATCACGCAGATGCAATCGGCCAACCTCACCGTGGAGAAGCGATGTGAGATGAGGATCGTGGTGCAGTCGCTCGTCGCCGCGATGACCCGTTCGAAGATCTCGGCCTCGCCCCGCACATCGAGCTGCGCGGTGGGTTCATCGAGCAGCACCACCCGGGCTCCGAGTCGTACCGCGCACAACGCCCGGGCCAGTGCCACCCGTTGCCATTGGCCACCGGAGAGATCGGTGCCACCCGGGTAGCCCTTCGACAAGATGGTGTCCAGGTTACCGCCAGCCAGCTCGGTGCCACCGGCGTCAGCGAGCGCACGGCGGATCACGTCGTCGGGAGCTCCGCGTGGGGCAACGTTGCGCCGCAACGACAGCTCGAACCGAACGAAGTCCTGGAACACTGCGGTCACCTGCGATCGCCACGCATCCACGTCGACGTCCTGCAGCGCCGTTCCGTCAACTGCAATTGACCCGCTGGTGGGATCGTAGAGACGGCACAGCAGCTTGGCCAACGTGGTCTTACCGGCGCCGTTCACCCCGACGATGGCCATCGACGTGCCCGCCGGGATGGTGAGGTCGAACCCGTTCAGCACGGCGCGTCCCTCTTGCGCATAGGCGAAGTGCACATCGTGGAATGCGATCTCGGGGGCGTGGCTCGTGTCGAGAGGGATCGGCGTCGCGTCGGCAGAGCGCAACGCACCGGCTGCGCCAGCGGCGCGCTCGAGCCGGTCGAGTGCGGCCACCGGGGCACTAGCCCCGTCGAGCGCCCAGTTGAGACCGCCGAACGCGATGGTTGCCGTCCCCAGGGCGGCTTGGGCGAAGACCACGACGCGAGCGGTGGAGATCGAGCCGTCAGCAGCCGCGTCGGCCAGGAGCCAGAACACCACAGCGTTGGCCGATGCCACGATGAGCAGACACGCCAGGACCGACTTCTCGCGTAGTCGTGTCGCTTCGTACTGCAGCTCGTACAGCCGTCGACGAGTAGTGACGAATCGATCGATCACCCAACCGGCCAGCCCGAAGTACCGCACTTCCTTGCCGGGGGCCGCGTCGACGGCGAGTCGGTACGAGTAGTCGGCATGGCGTTGGGCGTTGCGGACCTCATCGGTGTTGCGGTCCTTCCACACGCCGCTCTCGCGCAGCAGCCAGTGCGTCGTACCCCATGCCGTCAACAGCACGGGTGGAATCCACCAGTGGAACCCGAAGAGCAGCAGCGCCGCGGTGAATCCGACGACGAGGTTCACCAGACCACCGGCCACGAAGTCCATGGAGATGTCGAGGGGCGGCACCATCATCCCCAGGTCGAAGTCGCGGGCCATGGTGAGATCGTTCGTGAGTTCCGGATTCTCGAGATGCCCGATCCCGGCCGGATCCACGCAAACGGTCATGAGCCGGTCGTAGAGATGCGCGGCCATGCGGCTGCCGAGGTTGGAACCCACGACCTGATGGATGGGCACGACGATCAGGGACAGAGCGAAGGTCACGCCCCCGAACACCAGTGGAGCGGTGAGCGAGGCGTCGCGAGAGATGGCGCTCACCAGCCATCCGAAGGTCAGCGCGGCGGCGGCCGGGAGTGTGCCACGCAGTAACACCAGCACCCACCACGCCAGGGCGTATCCGGGCGCGGCGTGCCACAGACCGGCGAAGAACTGGATCTCTTGTCGCTGGCGGATCGTCACGGATGCTCGACCTCGGGCGTCGTCGGGATGCCGCCGGCCAATGGGTTGCGCTGACGGGTTGCTCGGTCACGCTAACTGCTCACGTCCGACGACGGATCGCCTGATGACGATGCCGCCCGAAGGTGGTGAACAGGTACTTCTTGACTTCGCAAACCAGAACTCGCGCCCCGATCTGCCGATGGGGACCGGTGTGCGGACGTCGGAACTCGAACGACGGGTTCACCCTCATCGAACTGATGGTGGTGGTGCTCGTCATCGCCATTTTGCTTGCCATAGCCATCCCCACGTTCCTCGGTGCCCGCGGCCGGTCCCAGGACAGCGTCGCCAAGTCATCGGTTCGATTAGCCGCTGAGGTTGCCTCGGCCGCTGCGCCCACGGGCGGGTTGGCGTCGCTGACCGCCGCGGCGTTGGGTGCTGATGAGCCATCGCTCGCGTTCGTGACCGCGCCAGCGTTGTCGACGGGGCCCAAGGTGGTGAGCATCTCCGCCGGCGCCAGCCAATGGTCGGCGGCCGCGCTCAGCGGATCCGGGAAGTGCTTCTGGACCCGTATCGACGCGAGCGGTGTGACCACCACGGGCTCCATGACCACTGCTTGCCGCGCCGATGCCACCACCTCGACGACGCCCGTTTCGAGCGGACTCATCGTGGCGCTCGACGCGAACACGCTCGGCACCTTGAGCCAGGACAGTGCCGGGACGGTTGCGGTGCTGGCGGCCGGCCAGAGTGTGTGCCGATGGGGTGATGCCAGCGGCGTCGGTAACCATGCGACGCAGGCAACGCTCGCGCAGTGTCCGGTGTACGGAAGCGATGCCGCCGGGGGCTATCTGAACTTCACGGCGAACGGCTGGCTCTCGAACAGCCCGACGCTCAGCCCTGACGCCAGCGTCTTCGTGGTCGCTCAGAGCAACACCGCGACATACAACACCTACGGCTGGGTGGCCTCGGCGCGCGGTCCCAACGGGTTCATCCTGCACCCATGGGTCGGTGGAAACTCCTATGGCGCGTTCACGATGAACAGTGGCGGTACCTACTTCGGTGCTGGCTCGACGAACGTGACGAACCTGACCGCGCCGACCATCTACGAAATGACCATCCATGGGTCGGGAACGGTGACCGGTGTGTGGGGGATCAACGGCACCACCACCGCGTATACGCAGTCGGGAGTGAGCCGCACCGCCGGTCCGGTCGCCATCACCTACGGATCCGATGGCACATCGTGGGGCCGCCTGGGTGACGGGAAGTTCCGTGAGGTGTTGATCTACGACCGTGAGCTGACAGCCGGTGAGCGCCAACAGGTGGAGAGCTATCTGCGCACCAAATGGGGGACTGGCTGAGGTAGCTCAGCGCTTTGCGTAGCGATCGCGCAGCGCCTGCTTCTCGATCTTGCCGATGGCGTTGCGCGGTACCTCATCGACGATCTCCAGCTGCTCGGGAAACCGTTGACGGGCCAGACCCGACTCCTCGCAATGGCGGATGACGTCTGTCAACGTCAATTGCGCGACGCCCTCACGCAGGGCCACCACCGCACAAGCCCGTTCGCCGGTTCGGGCGTCGGGGACCGCAATCACTGCGGCGTCGCGGATGTCGGGATGCAGTGACAGCACGTCCTCCACCAGTTGGGCGCTGATGTTCTCACCGTTGCGGATGATGACGTCCTTGATGCGACCGGTCACTTGCACCCAACCCTCGGCATCGACGATGCCGAGATCACCCGAACGAACGTAGTGACGGCCGTCGAAGGTGCGTTCGTCGAAGGCGGCCGCGTCGAGCGAACTGTCGACATAGCCGAGGAACTGCATCGGCCCGCTCACCAGTAGTTCGCCTTCTTCACCCGGTTCGAGGAGGGAACCGTCGGGTCCGATCACCAGGATGGAACATCCCCGCACGATGCGCCCCGAGGTGCCCGCGATGTGATCCTCGCTGTCGGTCGGTCGGCACGCCGTGATGCCGGGACACTCGGTCATGCCGTAACTGGCGGTGGCGCCGCTGATGCCGAAGACGGACTTCATGCCCTCGTGCACGTCGATCGGTCGGGCTGAACCACCGCCTTGGCACGCCCGCAGCCGAGGGAACAAGCGACGATCGGGCATGGCCAGTTGGGCTTCGATGAAGGCGCGGGCCACTGGTGCCGCGCCGCGTAGGACGCTCATGTCGCGCTCGGAGCACAGCTGGGGTGTGGCGATCGGATCGAAGTGCCGCACCAACGTCATCTCGAACCCGATCATGAGGGCCGATCCCAACGTGAGGACCCCTCCGACGTGAGCGATCGGACTGGCCAACACGGTGACGTCATCGGGAACGAAGCCGATGCCCTCTTCGAAGTGGACGGTGGTGGCCAGCGCGGTGGCATCGGTGTGACGGGCCAGCTTGGGTACCGAAGTGGTGCCGGATGTGGAGTAGATCCATCGCACGGTGCCGGGGCGGTGATCTGGCGGCTCCGGCAGCATCGCCGGGTCCCCGGTGGGCAGGTTGAGCGCCCACGGATTGGTGTGAGCAGGCCAGTGCGACTCGTCGGCGACGAGCACCATGCAACCAGAGTTGACACTGATGGACTCGGCCATGGCGACGTGGTCGAAGCCGCGCAGCACGCCGGGCACGACGAGGGTGACCGGGCCGACCTTGTCGGCGAGTTGCCCGACGATGTGGCCAACTTCCCGTTCGCGCAGCAGCGGGATGACTGGTGCCTGCGTGAGATCGAGGCGACTCGCTGCGGCCATCATGACCGCCGCTTCGATCGACGTGGGAAGTTGCCAGGCGATGACCTCGTCGCGGCGTTCAGGGCCGACGCCGATGCCGAGTGAGCGCAGGCCCGCGGCCACGGCCAGGGCTGCGTCGCGGTAGGCACCGAAGGTCATGGTGCGACCGTCTTCGTCCGCGAACAGGACCCTGTCGGGTGTTTGCGCGGCACGCTGTTCGACGAGGTCCCAGAACCGATCGGTACGGATCACCGGGGTAGGTTGCCACAGTGGATCGACGACCTCTCGAGTTCGGATTCTTCCTCCCGCACATCGTCGATTCGCCGGGGCGCGGGCGCTTCGCCGCCACCTATGACCTGTGCACCTTGGCAGAGGAGGTCGGCTTCGATTTCGTGGCCATGGGTCACCATCGGTTCACGCCAGACAACGAGGTTCCGTCCTCGTCGTTGCTGGTGCTGTCGGCCATTGCGGCACGCACCTCGAAGCTCCGGCTGTCGTCGGCGGTGTTCCTCATGCCCCTGTACCCAGCGCTCGATGTGGCCGAGGAGATCGCCACGCTCGATCAGATCTCCGACGGACGAACGATGTTGAGCTTCGGCATCGGCTATCGCCCGTACGAGTACCAGTACGCCGGGCTGAACTACAAGGCCCGGGCGTCCCGCCTCGAAGAGGGGTTGCAAGTGATGCTCCAGGCATGGACGCAGGAGGCCGTCCACTTCTCGGGCAAGCACTACGAGATCGACGGCGCACCGGTGGTGCCCAAGCCGGTGCAGCAGCCCCATCCGCCGATCTTCCTGGGAGGAGGGTCGAACGCGGGTGTCGATCGGGCGGCGCGCATGGCCGACGGGTGGATGGTCGACACCACCAAGAACATCGACTCCGTGACTCGCAAGGTCAACAACTACCGCGAGGCCGCGGCAGCGCTTGGACGGCCATCGCAGGTGTGCCTCATGCGCCAGGTGGGCATCGGTCCCAACCACGAACACATCGAGCGCACGTGGCTGCCCGACGCAGCCCGGTCGTTGCTCGGTGTGTGGCAGGCCGGTGGGCGATTCCCCAATGGCGACGAGTTGGCCCGCAAGATGCTGGCCGCTGAACGCATCACGATCGGCGAGTTCGCTTCCAATCGTGACGTGGCCGGGACCCCGGACGAGTGCATCGAGCAGATCCGGCACTTCCGGGAGTTGACCGGATGCGAGTACTTCCTGGCCAGCTTCGGCGAGTACCCGAGCCCGCAGGCATTGCGTGACGCGGTCGAGTTGTTCGGCCGAGAGGTCATCCCCGCGTTCTCCTGACCGTCGGGTACAGAGGATCGGCGTCAGCCCTCGAGCAGTGTGGGGAGATGGTGGTTCATGGTGCCGTACCAACTCGGCGGCGTGAACCCTTCGGGGAACGGTGCACGTACCCAGGTACCGACATCGACCCGCTCGGAGATGAGCCATCGATCGGTGCGAACCAGGCGGTCCTTGTAGTAGCCGCCGCACTCCATGATGAACTCGCCACCGGAGCCATCGGGGAGCGTCTGATAGGCGAGCCAGTAGGTGATGGCCTTGGCCGTGTCACCGTCGATCTCGCAGTAGTGCGTCGTGAGGTTGTGATGCAGCCCGGCGAACGGGCCGAGCCCGGCGCTGAGCCATTCGAGGGTGGTGTCGATGCCGCCACGTCCACCGCCGAACTCGGTGTAGTCGATGATGGCGTCGGGGGCGTAGATCGTTCGGTACGCGTCCCAGTTCTTGGAATCGCACGCCATGGCGTATCGATCCATCAGCTCCCGGATCTCCAGACGATCGGAAATCTCACGTAGATCCATCGGTGGTCCCCTCCGCCTCGACTTCTCTTCGACGCCGCGCACCATAGTGGCCGTTGGTCGGATGATCGATCGGTCAGGTGAGCCGATGATCCAGAATGGCCAGCCCGTCACCGTCGAGATGGTCGAGGCCGGCATGACGGCCGGTGACCGCGAGCAGAATCGCGTGGGCCGGCCCGGAGATCGTCGGTCCGTCGCCGAGGGTCCAGCCGAGATCGACAGCCTCGAACCGGAGACCCGTGGTGCGCTTCGGAGGAATGAACCCTCGGGCCTTGCCGCCACAGACGTACTCGAGCACGGTGCGCATCGCCGTCGGATTGAACTGGGGCGAGCGACCGATGGCGACGTCGATGTCGCAGGTATGGGTGAACACGTCGGTGAGGGGAGCGATCGGACCGACAACGGGGGGAGCGAATCGCTTGCCGGCTGACGACCGATAGCTCGCCAGCAGTGCCGCCGGGTCACGATCGCCGAACCGGCGTGCCACCTTGTCGGCGTAGGTGTTGAAGTTGCGAGCCGTGATCGACCCCAGCACGAAACGCGACGTCGGGATCTCGAGGATGCTCAGCAGATGGCCGAGCACGTCACGCACCCGCCATCGGGCACACAGCGATGGGGCGTCCCATTGCTCGCTGGTCAGCGAGTCCAGGGAGTCGGCCAACTGATGGCGCTGGACCGTGATGGCGGTGAACATCTCGTTCTTCTGCACAGGTCGTGACGGTAGTGGTACCGCCTGAAGGTGCCGTCGTTCGGAACTCGCGCCGTTGTGAGCACTCACCGCATCTGAGATGCCATGGCACCAATCGTCAGCCGGGTTCGATCGTGGATTGGGGCGACCCGCCCGGTGGACCCAGAAGCAGCCGCGGTGCTCGCTCAACGTTGGGCATCGCTGCCCGAGCACGTGAAGACGCCAGCCCAGTTGCTCGGGCGTCGGATCGCTGGTTGTGAAGGCACCCATGGGGTGTTCCCGGCGTGCGATTTCGCGTGCAAGCCGTGTTACCACTCGGCCGACGCCAACAAGGTTCCGGTGAACGGTGAGCACACCGTCGCGGAGGTCGAGCGACAGATGGCGTACTTACGTCGACGGCGCGGCCCGAGCCAGCACGCGCAGTTGATCGGCGGGGAGGTCACGTTGCTCTCGCCGAGCGACCATGCCGAGGCGCTCCTCGCGATGCGTCGTCATGGGCGGATGCCGATGAGCATGACGCACGGGGACTTCGGCTACAGCTATCTCGAGCGCCTCGTACTCGCCGATGACGGATCGAGGCGGTTCGACGTCGTCGCGTTCGCAGCGCACATCGATTCGACGATGCACGGTCGCACCGGGATCGCTCACCCCACATCGGAGATGGAGCTGCAACCCGCCCGAGCCGCCTTCTGCGCGATGTTCCGTCGACTCCGTCACGAGCACGGTGTGCGGTCGCATCTCGCCCACAACATGACCATCACGTCCGACAACGTCGACCAGATCCCCGACGTGATCCGATCGTCGCGCTCGCTGGGGTTCCGGGTGTTCTCGTTCCAGCCTGCCGCCTATGTCGGCAATGAGGTTCGATGGCGTGAGGGGTATCGCTCGATGAGCGACGACGACGTGTGGGCACGCATCGAGGAGGGCGCCGGGGCACGGCTGCCCTATCGCGCCGTTGAAGTCGGCGATGTTCGCTGCAATCGAACCACCTGGGGTGTGTTCGTCGGTGACCGCTACGTGCCGCTCCTCGATGATCGTGAGCCGCGGGACCTGGCGCTGCGCGATTCGTTCTTCACGATGTTGCCGGGCAACCTGTTGTTCGCACCACGAGCGCAGCAGATCGTTCGAGTCATCCGATCGATCGCCCGGGCCCCACAAGTGGTTCCACAGGGCATCGGATGGTTGCGACGCATGGTCCGGCGCGCCGGTGGGCTGCGGTCATTGCGCCACGGGATCCAGCCCGTGACGTTCATCATGCACAACTTCATGGATGCCCGCGATGTGGCTCCCGCATGGGAGCTGCTGCAACGAGGGGTGGACAGTGACGAGCCACGGATTCGTGCCGCGCAAGAGCGCTTACAGGCGTGCTCGTATCACATGGCACATCCCGAGTCCGATGAGCTGATTCCCGCGTGCGTACAGCACAGCGTGCTCGATCCGTTCGAGAACCGTCAGCTCGTCACGTTGCTGGCCGCGCCGCGGCGACGCTCCTCGGTCAGCGATTGAAGTGGCGCGAGATCCAACCAGTGCGTGGCTCTGGTGGTTCGTAGCCTTGCGGGACCAGCGATGGTGCGAGCTCGGCAGCCACCGCCATGAGCGCGTGGAAATTCGGGTTGACAAGGGCCTCGGACCCGACGGACACCGTCGGCACGGTCTCGTTGCCGCGGGCGACCGAGCGCACGAAGGCCGCGCCGTCCGGGTCCTCCCAGATGTTCACCAGATCGTGCTCCACGCCGTGGTGATCGAGTTGGCGACGGAGACTGCCGCAGTAGCCGCAGCGCGGTCGCCAGTACACCACGATGCGCACTGATGTGTCCGGGGGCTCGGAGGGCTCGGGCACGCCTGTCTCCGGTTGCGGTTCGGGCGTGGTCATCCGAGGTCCCGATCAAGGGCAGCGAGGACCTCGTCGACGCTTGGACGGGTGTCCGGACTCGGCGGCAACGACAAGAAGCGGATTCGGCCATCGCGCCCGACGACCACATCGGCACCGAGTTGGTAGATGTCTTCGGTCGGCCGCCGTATTCGGCGGCCCTTGCGCAGGAGCCGTCCGTACATGCGCAACGTGCCGACGTTCCAGATCTGCCGGACGCTGCCGCGTATCGCACCGAGTGCCTGGTACAGCTGGCGGTCGGGGTCGCTCACGAACGTGAACGGCACGCCGAGGTGATCGCGATGGGCGCGGACCCGCTCGACCGGAGCGAATGACACGACGACGATCTGCGCGTCGGTGAACTCGTCGAGGCGTTCGGCCATCTGCCGTATGTGCTCCTGACACGGCAGGCAGGCCAGGTGTCGGTGAAGACTCAGTACCAACGGGCGACCGCGCTGATCACCGGTTCGCCAGGGATGCCCCTCATGGTCGACGAGTTCGATATCGGGGAGTGTGGCGCCGAGTCCGATGGTCATGGTGTACCTCATCTGATCGTGAGACGGTCGCCGTGTTGGCGCAGCGTTGCCGCAATGGACAACGCGATGAGCGGTGGGAGCAGGAACACCACATCGAGCACCGCGGCGATCTGGGCGTCGGATCGTACGAATGGTACGAGCACCACGGGCAGCATGGGGATCCCTCCGGCCACGGCCAAGCTGCTGCCGTACTGGCTCCACGACACAGTGAACCCGAGGGCGAGCGCGAGGCCGAGATGGCGACGAACGGCCGGGATCGTGATGTCGACGAGCCGTCTCAGTGGCCCGGCGCCGAGCGAGGCCGCAGCATGTTCGGACTCGAGAACTTCATCTGTGAACCCGCCGACGAGCACCAGGATCACGTATGGCAGAACGGTCACGAGATGGGCGATGACGATGGCGAGCAACGAGTCGGCAATCCCGAGGCGGAGGAACCAGGGCGTCAGGCCTTCACCGACGGCGAGTGGCGGCACGAGTAGCGGCAAGAGCAACATCAATTGCAGGCCGCGCCGATCGTCGCGCGCCAGGGCTCTTGCGGCTGGCCAGGCCAACACCAGGGCGATGGCGACAGTCGCCACCGCGACCGACGTCGAGTTCCTGATCGCAGGGCCGAAGAGTGGATCGTCGAACGCGCGGCGCAGACCTCGGGTGCCGAACGCCTGCGGCAGGATCGACCGGCCGGTCCATCGGTCGCCCGCAGCTTGGACCAACAGTGTCAACAACGGTGTGGCGAGGACCAGCGCTGCGACGACGGCCCACGCAACTGTCCCCACCCGCTTCGACGAGACCCTGGTGTTCATATACGCCGTCCGATGCGGCGTTGGGACAGCGCAGCGACCGCGCCCAGGACCAACGTCATGGCGGTGACCACCAACAACGCGGCCGCAGCGTCGGCCCGCGCCGCAGGCCCATTGGTGCGTACGGTGGTGAGGGCGTAGGTGGCGACGGTGTCTGGCCGCGTGGGACCGACCAGGAGCGGCACCTCGGTAGCTCCGAGTGTGAACGCGGCGACGACAAGGGCCCCAGCGCTGAGCGGGCGGGCAAGGCGCGCCATCACGATGTCGCGGAACGTTTGCCATGGGCTCGCACCGAGGCACGTAGCCGCCTCCTGGGAGTCGCGTGTGTGTTGATCCCATGCAGCGAGGATGAGCACGAGGAGGAACGGGGTTTCCTTGAACGTGTACACGACGATGACGCCCAATCCGTGACGATCCCCGACGATCGTGAACGGCAACGCCCCGACGATCCGCTCAGCGAGACCGCCGGGAGCGAGCCATGTCACGGCCAACGAAGCTGCCACCAGATGCGGCATCGGAACGGCTGATGTCATCGCAGCCCGCAACCATGCGGGCCGACCCTGCAGGCTGGCGCCGATCGAGAGTGCGAGGATGACCGAGATGATGGTGGATACGCCAGCAACCACGATGGTGAAGGCCATGGCGTCGTGGAAGTGTCCGTCGGTGACGATCGAGCGCCACGCGCCGATGTCGATCGGTGCGCCGATGATGCGACCGGGACGCAACGAGTCGAAGACGAGGCCGACGATCGCTCCGCCGAACAGCACCACCACGACGGTGAGCGCGGGTAGCACGCCCAGCGGGATGCCCGCGCCCCGTTCGAGGCGCGGCAATCGATGATCGATCGGCGTTTGCGCGCCGCGGTGGATCGTCCGGTCTCGTTCATCGGCGGTCGCTTGGCCGGTGCGGGGATTCGAGCGGAGATGGTCACGTTCGTCGGACTCGTGGTCGGGATCGGCGCCTGCATCGCCGTGGCCGACGACAAGCGGTGGCTGGCGCTGGGGCTGTGGTTGGCCAATCGGGCCATCGATGGGATCGACGGTGCGGTGGCCCGCGTTTGCGGCCCGACCGACCGGGGCGGCTTCATCGACATCGTGGCGGACTTCGCCGTCTACGGCGGGTTCGTGGTCGCCGTTGCTCATGCCCGACCCGACGCCCGGGTGGGGTGCGTCGCCCTCCTGTGCGCGTACTACGTCTCGGGCGCCGCGTTCCTGGCGTGGTCGTCGCTGGCGGAGAAACGAGCTCGCATCATCGGCGACAACCGTTCGCTGCACTTCGTCGGCGGACTCGCCGAGGGATTCGAGACAATCGTCGTGTATGGGTTGCTCTGCGTGTGGCCGCGCGCCACCGAAGAGATCGTCTGGACCTTCACTGCCGCGGTTGCTGTCACCGCGTTGCAGCGGATCTGGTTCGCGTGGCAGACGCTCACCCCCCACGATGCGTGACGCGGTCGATGCCACGCGACGCACGCAGTACGAGCCCACTGACGCGTCGCATCTTCGGTGAGAAGTACTTGGCCCGCAGGAGTTCGTCGGCCGCACGGCTCGGACCTTCGGTGAATGTCGGATAGGCGTGGACCGTCTGGGAGAGTGCGGCCAGCTTGGCTCCCGAAGCGATCCACGCCGTGAGCTCGGCGATCGATTCGCCGGCACCTTCTCCGACAACGGTGGCGCCGACGATGCGCCCCTTGGGATCACCGATCAACTCGGCGTAGCCGAACGCATCGCCTTGGGCCACGGCGCGATCGAGTGTGGCGTAGTCGAACCGTTGCACCTTGGCGCGAGCTCCCCATCGTTGGCGCGCGCTGGGCTCGTCGAGACCGACACGTGCGACCTCCGGCGCGGTGAACGTCACGGCCGGGATGTTGTCGTAGCTGGCGCGGCGTCGCATGGAGAACAGGGCGTTGGTGACGACGATGCGCGCCTGGTATGCCGCCACATGGGTGAACGGCATGACCCCGGTGATGTCACCGGCAGCGAACACGCCCGCGGCGGCGGTTCGCAGCATGTCGTCGACGACGACGTGGCCACGCTCGTCGACGCTCACCCCGATGGCGTCGAGTCCGAGGTCGGCGCTGTTCGGTCGACGGCCGACCGATACCAGGATCTTGTCGAAGGGAACCATCGAGTCGACGCCGTTGCTCCTCACCACGAGTTCGAATCCGGCTCCGTCGGTGACGGTGTCAACCCGAATTGCAGTGCTGCTGGTCCTCACGTCGATGCCTTCGCCGACGAGGCGTCCGGTCAACGCGGCGGCCACACGATCTGTTTCGCGAGGGAGCAGGTGGGGCATCGACTCGACGATCGTGACCTGCGAGCCGAGCCGTGCGAACGCCTGCCCCAGCTCGCAGCCGATCGGGCCGCCGCCGAGCACGACCAGGCGTGCCGGTAGTTGGCCGAGGTCCCAGAGGTTGTCGCTGGTGAGCGGCGCCGCAGCGTCGAGACCATCGATGTCTGGCACAACAGGTCGTGATCCAGTGGCGATGAGGGCACGGCGATAGCGCAGTTGCGTCGTGCCGCCTTTGGGGTGCTCGACAGCGATGGTGCCGTGCCCGGTGAAGCGACCATGCCCGGTGAACACCTCGACCCCGGCTTCGCGTAGGCGCTCCGGCGAATCGTGCGGCTCGATGACCTGTTGGGGTGCTCTCACCGAAGCCATCACCCGTCCCAGGTCGACGACCGGGGAGACCGGTTCGATGCCGTGCCGTGCCGCGCTCGCCATGGTGTGGGCCGTGGCTGCGGCAGCGATGAGCGCCTTGCTGGGAACGCAGCCGGTCCACAGACAGTCTCCACCGACACGGTCGCGTTCGATCAGGGCCACCCGAGCACCGACACCGGCGCCTCCCAGCGCGGCGATGAGCGCAGCGGTTCCGCCGCCGATGATGACGAGGTCGTACGTCGGGCTCATGCGATGACGTCGATGTCTGTGTGGCGGTAATCAGGTGTGGCCCCGAACGTCCACACCAGGGAGCGGTCGATCTGCGCGTCGACGACCGCACCGGGGTGCAGCGCCATGGCGCTGTCGACGATGACGACGATCGGCCCCCATGGGCTGTCCAGTGTCACCGATCGATGGGTGATCTTGTCCTCCACGGCGAGAACGATCATCGAGATGCCGCCTCGTTCGATCCTGACGTGCTCTGGCCGAATGGTGAAGGCAGTGTCGCCGTCGTGCAGCACATTGGGGTTGCCGGTGAGTGCGGCGACGGTCGGTGACGATGGACGTTGCAGCACATCGTCGGTCGAAGCGTGCTGCAGGAGAACGCCGCCGTCGATCACGGCGATGGTGTCGGCGAGTGCAACGACGTCGGTGATGTCGTGGGAGACCACGATCGTGGTGAGGCCGTGGCGGGTGTGGACCCGGGAGATCAACGATCGCAGTTCAACGCGGCGTGTTGCGTCGATCGCGCTCAGCGGCTCATCGAGCAGGAGCACGCGCGGTTGGGCGTTCAGCGCCCGGGCCAGCGCCACGCGTTGGCGTTCACCGCCGGACAGCCCGGTGGTCCGCTCATCGGCGGCGGCGACGAGGCCGACCTCGTCGAGCAGATCAAGGGCCCGCGATCGACGCTGGGTGCGCGGCACCCCCTGCACTTTCTGCGCATAGGCGACGTTGTCGAGCACGGTCATGTTGTCGAACAGGCGCGGGTCCTGGAAGAGCATGGCCACACCCCGACGGTGCGCTGGAAGCCCCGTGGCATCGCGTCCCCCGATGCGGATCGTTCCCTCGACTTCGGCCAGACCTGCGATGGCCCGCAGGAGGGACGACTTGCCCGCTCCCGATGCCCCGATGGCCGCGCACAACGATCCGGTGGCGATGCGCATCGACACGTCGCGCAGTACTGCTCGGTGTCCGCCGAAGACCGTGACGTGGTCGAGTTCGACGGTAGTCATCGGGCGATCTCGTCCTGCCAACGCTTGTCGATCTCGGGCACGCGCGCGGCAGGGAGCTCGACGAGCGACGAACCGAACTGGTCGAGACGATGCGGCGTCGCTCTCGATGGGCTGAACGATGATGCATCTGCACCGAGCCGACTCAGATCCAAGACCGTCGGGATGCCGACCTTGTCGAACTTCGCTGCTTGCAGCGCGGGAGACAGCATCAGATTGGCAACGACCTGCGCGCCCTCTGGGCTCGATGCGTTGGATGCAATGGCCAAGAAGCTGACGTTCTGCAACGTTCCGGTGGACATCACATACGGGCGCACCGTATCCGGGAAGCTTCCTGTCGTGACTGCGGTGTCGACAAAGTTCGGGTTGTAGCTCATGGCCAGATCCACTTCGCCGCTGCTGAACAGACGCTCGAGCTCTGCCTCATCCTTGGCGTAGGTGTTCCCGCTCTCCCACAGGTACGGCCGGATGTCGCCGAGCAGCGCGAACGCCTTCTCTTCACCGAGAGCCTGCACCGCTTGGCGCACGAATGCCGATCCGGTGAAGTCGGGCGGTGCCGGGTAGGTGACGCGTCCGGGATGCTCGCGCACGTACTGCGCCAACTCCGTGAAGTCCTTGGGTGGGGCATCGACCTTTGCCGTGTCGTAGGCAAAGACAAACGCAGCTCGACTCCACGGGGCCTCTTGGCCCTCGGTCGCTACCCCGAAGTCGCTGGTGAGCGTAGGGTCGTTCGGGTCCAGATAGATGTTGTTGGGGAGCTGACCGGCCCAGTTCGTGAGCCACAATCCAGCGGCCTTTCCCTGCTCGAAGTTCTTGCCGTTCACCCACAGCAGGTCCACTGCGCCGCCGTCGTTCTTGCCTGCGTCGCGCTCGGCGGCGATGCGCGCAATGGCGGTTGCGGTGTCGTCGATCGGTACCCGTTGGAGTGTCACGCCCTGCGCTGCCGCGGCGGGCACCACGTCGTCATCGATGTAGCGATTGAGCGCCTCCTCGCCGCCCCACATCCACAGCTTCACGGTCTGACCCTTGGCCTTGCTGGCGATCGTGCTCCACGCAGCAGCGCTTCCGTCCTTCGCCGGCGATGCACCGTTGTTGAGAGCGAGTGTCGCCGCGCCGACGCCGAGCGCCGCGACAGCGACAGCGATGACCCAACGAGCTGAGATGGAGCGGCTCATGCCCGGCCGCCGTTGCTGGCGATGCGATTGATGACGTCATCGACAACCGACGGCTGAGGGGGAGGTGAGTCCCGTGCGAGCACCTTGAGCTCGTCGATCGTGGAGCGAAGGGCAGCGAGCACCTGAGTGCAACGGCGGCAACCGGCGAGGTGTCGACTGAAGCGGGCTTCATCCATCGCGGAGAGCCCGCCGTCGAGATGATCACTCATGCGCTTTCGAGTGGAGCGACAGCTACCGTTGCGGAGCATGGACCACGGAGTCATGACCACTTCGATGCCATGACCGGTCCAGAGGATTCAGAATTCTCACACGAGTTGTTGACGCAAGCGGCCAGCGGTGACGTCGAGGCGTTCGCCACGTTCGTCCGCACCCATGAGCGCCGTGTGGCGGTGATCATCGGCCGCATCCTCGACGATCCCCGAGATGTGGCCGAGGCGACGCAGGACGCCTTCGTCCAGGCGTGGAGGAGTCTCGGTTCTTTCCGCGGTGATGCCGCGGTGTCCACCTGGCTCTACCGCATCGCCACGAATGCCGCCTTGATGCGTGTGCGGAAGCGCTCCCTCCGCACCGTGAACATCGAAGACGCCGTTCACGAACGACCGCTCGACATCGATGCCCGAACCTCATCGGATGGCATGACCGCCGAGCGTGTTGCTGCGGTGCGTGCGGCTCTGTCGCGGCTGCCGGCCGATCAGCGCGCCGCTGTTGTGCTGCGTGACATCGAGGGCTTCTCGACGTCGGAGGCAGCGCAGATGCTCGACATCCCCGAGCCTGCTCTCAAGACGAGGCTGCACCGCGGTCGCATGCGTCTGCGCGTGCTGCTCGCCGATCAACACGCCTGATCGCGATCGGCGCAATTGGCAGACCTCGGTCAGCGGTCGCTCGGCACGGCACTCGACCACAGATCGAGCGCAGTGGCAACCGCAGCGGCGCGGCCGCGCACACCGAGCTTGCGATAGATGTTGTCGAGGTGCTTCTTCACGGTGCCGGGCGAGATGAACAGCTGTGCTCCGATGGCAGCGTTCGTTGCACCGGTGATGACGAGGTGCATGATGTCGGCTTCGCGGGGGCTGAGCGCCAGAGCCTGCAGCGAGTCGACCGACGGCTCCTCGACTCGATGGTGATGCAACACGATCGCGTCGGGTTCCACGTCGCCGGGCACGAAGCGGGCCAAGAGCCGCTCCCCACGTCGTTCCACCACCAGCGGTTCCAACGGCTCGGTGGGATCGCGGCCCTCGCTGCGCGCTGCTCGCTTCGATCGTTCACGCTCGAGCCAGATCTCCATGGCAGATGGGAGCGCACCCGGCCGTGGTGGTGGACCGAAGAACGACGCCAGCAGACCCGAGGAGTCGGTGGCATCGTCACCGATCTCGTCGAGGACCACGAGCCTCCCTTGGTTGTCGGCCATGGCGTCGCGGGCCGTGTCGAACAGCGATTGCAGACGTTCACGTTCGCACAGCAGCCGATACTGCTGTCCGAGGATCGGCCGGAGCGCGTTCATGGCGTCGCGGTCGGCATCGGTGAAGTTCCTCGCGTAGCGGTTCACGGCGAGGCCCACCATGACTGGTCGCACGGCGGGAAGGCTGATGGCCATCTGGTCTTCGATGCCGAGCGGTCCGAAGACCAGGTCGTACAACTCGGAGGCGTGGAACTGCTCGACGGTGAGCAACTCGCTGATGGCGTGCGCGGTGCCGTCGCCGGTGGCGAGGAAGTTCGCCACGAGCGGATGACCGAGCGGATCGCGCTCCATGAGCGCATATGCCTCGGGGGAGTACTCGATGGCCGGTCGACTGTCGACGATCATCCGGGCGCGGCCCGGATCGATCAGATTGAAGGTGGTCACCTCGGAGTGGACCACGAGGTCGATCGCTTCGATCGCCGCCATGGGGAACGCATCGACCGAGCCGACCTCGCTCAGGCGATCGACGGCGATCAGCAGTTGTCGCATGGTGGCTTCGGGCAGCCCGTGCATCGAGATCACCGTAGGTGCGGAACACCGATGGCTCACAGTCCTACGGGTCGATCGAATACGCCGTTTGGGGGTGGCGTCTCGCGAGGGACAACGGGAGCATGTACTCGGCGGCTTCCAGACGGGGCCGCGTGTTGAGGATCGTGTCCGCTCGACGTCGGGCGAGACGATGGCGCTGGGCGACGTCGTCGTGGGCGAGAGTGAGGGCTCCTCGGTGCGTCACCCCGCCTGGACCCGCTTGGGCGTCTCCACTCGCGTCGATGCCCGCCCCGTCCGTCGCTGCGCACCCGACAGGTACTGTCGCGTCGTGGCTGATCGTAGTGACGGCGCGCGTCTGGGGAGACGGGGGACGAGATGGCAGACGTTGAACTTGCGTGGACCTCGGCCTGGCGACTGCGGGAGTTGATCGGTTCGGGGGAGATCTCGCCCGTGGAGGTCATCGATAGCTGCCTGGCTCGCATCGAAGCGATCGAGCCTCATCTGCACTCCTTGGTCACGGTGGACGCCGAACAGGCGCGAGCTCAAGCGAAGGTCGCCGCTGACGCGGTGACGAAACGTCAGCCGCTCGGCCCACTGCACGGAGTGCCCGTGGCGTTGAAGGACGAATTGTGGACGCAGGGCATCGCGTCCACCGGCGGATCGGCGTTGTTCAGCCGTTTCGTGCCGACCCGCGACGGCACCGTTGCCGAGCGTCTGCGGGCGGCCGGCGCCATCATCGTCGCCAAGTCGGCGTTACCCGAGTTCGCCACGTGGCCGCGGACCAAGACCCGACTCGGCCCGGAGACGGTGAACCCCTGGGACGATCAGCGCATCCCCGGGGCGTCCAGCGGCGGTTCCGCGGCGGCGGTCGCGGCAGGGCTGTTCCCGATTGCGATCGGATCCGACGGGGGCGGATCGATCCGCATCCCGTCAGCACTCTGCGGCGTGTTCGGGATGTTCCCCACCCCCGGATCGGTGCCTTGCTACGGCAGCTTCAGCTACGCAACGGGCGGGAGCATGGGTCCGATCACGCGAGACGTGCGCGATGCGGCGCTGGTCCATGCCGTCATCGCCGGTCCCGACGATCGCGATGGTTGGGCGTTGACTACTGCATCGGTGGATCCTCGGCGGACGCTCGATGACGGGGTCGCCGGAGTGCGCATCGGATGGTCGCGTGATTTCGGTCGCGTGATCGTGCAGTCGGGAATCGGCGAGTTGGTCGAACAGGCGGTGGCCTTGCTCGCGTCGAGCGGTGCGCAGGTGGACGAGATCCGAACGCTCATCGAGCATCCGTGGGGCGAGGCCGAGGGCATGGCCATGATCCAGTCGGTGGTGGAGGGACAGCAGTGGGACGACGCGTGGGATCCGGCCGACGTTCCGAGCACCGCTGACGAGGAAGCGTGGCTGTGGTCGCTGTTCGCGTCCGGGACACCGGTGCTCGAGAACGAACGATTCCGGAAGTTCTGCCTCGACCACGTCGATCTGTTGGCGCCCAACAACAAGTTGCTGATGAGCTACAGCGGCCCGACCGATGACCCTGAGGCAACAGCGCGCTATGAGCGCATGTCCTTGCAGCTGTTGGGCCTCCTCGAGCGATATGACGTGGTCTGCTCACCGACGATGGCGGTCGTCGCTCCACTGATCCCATCGGGATGGGCTGCCCCGTATGCCGATTCGTACATGGGTACGAACTTCACGTTCATCGCCAATACGTTGGGATGTCCCGCCGCGTCGATTCCGTGCGGGTTCGTCGACGGGTTGCCGGTCGCGATGCAGATCATCGGGCGACCCGGTGACGAGGCGAATGTGCTGCGCGTCTGTCGCGCCTACGAGGCGGCGCGGCCGGCTTTTCCGCGACCTCCCTTGGGGTAAGTCGGGCGCTGACGGCCACAGCGCCACACTAACATCGCCGCGTAGTAGGCGATGTGGACGACGAAGAGCCACAGGCACCAGCGTGGGAACTCTCGGGTCAAGATGAGCAACAGTGCGACGACGATGGCGATGGCGAGCGCTTCTTGCAGCACGAAATGTCGCCACGACGCCCGCAGCTGAGATCTCGCTCGATCCCAACGCCATGCCCGTGGTCGATCGCTCGACGCGACCTCGGCCTCGGTCCGCAGGGCGATCGGACTGGGTGGTGCGGGACTCCTCGTCGGTGCAAGGTGCCTCGTCGATTCGGGGCGCGGCGATGCTCCACCCATGACTTCGTATCGGCGGAATCCTGTCCGAGCCTGAGCGCCTGGCATCGGCGGGACCCCTCAGACAGTCATGACGGACATCGGCCAATGTCATTGTTGAACGGCGGCCGTGACGGTACTGTCAGGTGTTGGCGACGGGGGCACGTGGGTGCGCTCGATGTACGTGGGGGTTCGCGATGAAGGTTCCGTTCACCTGGAGGCCAACGGGCTGGTTCATGATCGGCTTCTCGGCCGAGTTCGAACCCGGGAAGGTCAAGCCGCTCAAGTACTTCGGTCAGGACCTCGTGGCCTATCGGACCGAGGACGGCAAGCTGAACGTGCTCGACGCCCACTGCCCGCATCTCGGCGCCCATCTCGGTCATCGTGGCAAGGTCAATGGTGATTGCGTGGAGTGCCCGTACCACGGATGGGGGTTCGGTCCCGACGGGGTCAACAAGTACATCCCGTACGAGGATCGACCCAATGTCTCGAAGTCGTTGCGGTCATGGCCGGTACAGGAGCAGCACGAGTGGGTCTTCATGTGGCACGACCCTGCGGGCGGCCCGCCACGTTGGGAGATGCCATCGGTCTGGGAGTTCGATGACGTCAAGGCCGATCCGTCGCAGTTCTACCGCGGCTATCCAGAGTTGTCGGTGAAGTATCCGGGCGAGCCGGTGCATCCCCAGATCCCACTCGAGAACGGACCCGACACCGAGCATTTCCACTACGTGCACAACGCCACTGTGCATCCGCGGTTGTTGGAGTACTCCACCGAGGGGCCGATCTGGCGGACGAAGGCCGGATGGCCGATTCCGACCGAGGACGGTGGCGAGCGGTTCGCTCTGATGATCTACGGCCACACGTGCGGCGTGGGTGGGAGCTTCACCCGATTCGAGGGCTCGGCGAGGTATCGGCTGGCGTTCTTCACCACACCGGTGGACGAGGGCACCTCGGATATGTGGTACACGATCTGGTGGCCGCGTGACGAAGGCGACGATTCCGTGGTGGTGCCTGAGCATCATCGCGAGCGAGCCACCAAGGACTATCTCATCACCTTGTGGGACGACCTCGAGATCTGGCGCTATCAGGTGTACGTGGAGAACCCGGCGCTGGCGCAGCAAGACGCCAAGCCATACGGCACGCTACGCAAGTGGGCCCGACAGTTCTATGAGGTCGAGCCCACCGCCTGAGCGAAAGCAAGGTCGATTGACGTTCGCACGGCTGAGGCGCCGAGTCGTTTCAGTCGGCGCGACGTTCGCGGCCGGGCAGCCAGATCGCTGCGACGGCCAGTCCGATGGCACAGAACCCGATCGCCATGATCATGGCGATGTGCATGGCGGACGTGAACGAATCAGACGTGATGGCGAAGAGGCGATCGCCGGCATCGCCACCGAGATCGGTGGCGAGCCTGGCCGCGCTGGCGACGGAGCGTCCGGCCGTTTCGATGGTGGCACCGTCGAATCCCGCCTCCGTGGCCCGGTCGCGCAGTTCGCTGCGGTAGGTGGTCGAGAAGATCGAACCCGATATGGCGATGCCGAAGGCCATGGCCGATTGACGCAGTGTGCTGTTCGCTCCGGAAGCAACACCGGACTTCTCGCGGGGAACCGACTCCATCACCGACGCGATGCACTGTGAGAACACGACGGACTGCCCGCCGTTGAAGATCAGCAGATACGCCATGGCGATCCAGTAGCCCTGACTGGCGTCGTAGAACAGGAACAAGATGGCGCCGGCCATCTGCAACAACAGGCCGCAGATGACGAGACGCTTGCGGCCGATGCGCCCGGCGAGCGGAGCAGAACACAGGCCACCGACCGCTCCGATGGCAGCGAACGGGATGAGTCGGATGCCAGCTTCATACGGGGAGTAGCCGAGGATCGATTGCAGGAGTTGCACGAACAGGAAGTTGGTTCCTGCCCACGCCGCGACCATGCCCATGTTGGCTCCGCCGGCAGCGGAGAAGCCGGGGATGGTGAAGAAGTGCATGTCGATCATGGGCGTGGGGGTGTGCAACTCCCACCACACGAACCCGATGCCGGCAATCACCGCGACGGCGTACGCGCCCAGCACCGGTGACGACGTCCAACCGTGATCGGGGCCGCTGATCGTGGCCCACAGCACCGCGCTCATCGCCGCGATCGAGAGCACTGCACCGAGAGGGTCGAGCGCGCCGGGGTTGGGGTCCTTGGACTCGGGTACGAGCATCGGGAGCAACGCCACGAGGCACAGTGCGAAGGGGACGTTGATGAAGAAGACCGAACCCCACCAGAAGTGCTCGAGCAAGACTCCGCCGATCACCGGCCCGATGGCCACACCGACGGTGGAGACCGCGGCCCAGATGCCAATTGCCCGGCCGCGTTCTCGCGGATCGTGGAACAGGTTGGTGATGATGGACAAACTCGCCGGCGTGAGGAAGGCACCGCACACGCCCATCGCGCCACGGCACCAGATCAGCATGGTGGACGAGTCCGAGAACGCTGCGACCCCGGAGCTGACGCCGAACAGCAGCGTGCCCCAGAACATCGAACGACGTCGTCCGAAGCGATCCCCGAGGCTCCCGGCGGTGAGCATCAAACCGGCGTAGGCGAGCACGTAGGCGTCGATGATCCACTGCAGATCCGAGGTCGTGGCGCCCAGATCACGCGACAGCGCTGGCAGGGCGATGTTGAGCACCGAGTTGTCGAGGCTCACGATCACCAGGCCGAGGCACACCACGAACAGCGCGGCATACGGACGCGCCACTTGGCCGGGTGCGTTGGTGCCAGCAGTGGCGGTGTCAGGGCTTGGGAGATCGTCGAGCACCTAGGGCTCCTCGCACCGGGGACCCGGTCACCGTAGCGACATAGCCGAGGTCAATAAGACTCAGTCGATGACTTCGATGATGCCTTGCTCGCCGTAGTGCGCCAGTAGCTGCTCACCGGCCTGCTGCATGTGGGTGCGCCAGTACTGCTCGGCCCGTTTCCCGTCCCCGGCCGCGATGAGGTCGACGAGCTTGCGATGGGCTCGCTCCGCGTTGCGTTTCCAGTCCTCATGGTCGGTCCACGTGGCGACGACGCGCTGCGCGTGGCGTTGCGAGATCTGCTCGAGCGCTCCGGCCACAACTGCCAAGGTGGCGTTGCCGGAGAGCTCCACGAGTTGGGTGTGGAACCGCCAGGCCACGAGAGGGAACGCCGACTCCTCCATGTCGATGGCGGCCAGTTCCTCATCGAGCGTCGCTCGCAATGCATCGATCTCCTCGACGGACGCGTTCTCGGCGGCGAGTCGAGCAGCGGGGGGCTCGAAGATCGAGCGTGCTTGGTAGATGTCGGCCAAGGTGGCGCCGCGCATGTGCAGCAAGGTGGTGACGCTCCTCACCGCGAGCGACGCATCGGGGAGACGGACCCGGGCTCCGCGGTGCGAGCCCCGACGGATCGTCAGGAGCTGCTCCTGCTCGAGGAGCCGGAGCGCCTCTCGCATGGTCGGACGAGAGATCTGGTACTCCTCGATGAGCTCGGCCTCGCGGATCGAGTGGCCCACCGCGTATTCGCCCGAGAGGATCTTGTGCCGCATGTCCGAAGCGATCAGCTCGGCGATCTTCGGAACCCGCAAGGGGTCGGGCGCCGGCTGTTTCGAAGCGCTCTTCGCGGTTTGCGATGAAGGTGGGGGCATGGGCCTTCCTGGGCAGCGGTTCCCCAGACTCTATTGACTGACCTCGATGAGTGGTGCCCTCGGCAACCCGGCAGCTCGGGTGTTGACGTGGCCGTGGCGCTGCCAAGATTGGGTATGCGTCTGGGCGTTTCGCATCATCTCGGCTGGGCGGTGGTCGTCACGGCCCGCGACGACCACTCGGTCATCGACCGGCGACGGATCGAGCTGATCGAACCCGGCCTCCCAGTAGCGCCGATCCACCATGAAGGTGGGGCTCACGAGATGCATCGCACCGGTCCGCCGCTCGACGACGACGAACTGCAGACGTTGGTGTCGCAGGTAAGAGCGTTGGCGGTGCGGGCAACGGCAACAGCGTTCGACGAACTGGCGGCAATCGTGTCCGAACCGATCGTCTCGATCTCGCTACGAGCGTGGCCCGACGATTTCCCCAACGACATCGCCGTGTTGCGCAAGGTGCCATACGAGAGTCGAGCTGATTCGGTCATGTACCTGCAGGTGATGGCCGAGCTGGCCCGAGATCATGGCTGGCGTGTGAGCTTCTACGACGCAAAGACCGTCGAGACCGAAGCGGCGCGAGCGTTGGGCGCGCGAGCCGACGAGGTGTTGCACGGACCGCGCAAGATCCTTGGCCCGCCGTGGTCCAAGGACCATCGCGTCGCGCTTGCTGCGACTGTCGTCGATGGCTTGTCCGGTGAAGGGTCATGATGTGCTTGTCACTGGGAAGTGGATCGTTCGGTGAGGGGATCGGAAGACGATGGAACAGCGGCCAGCGAGCGGGGTGATCCCGTGTGATGTCCTTGTCGTCGGGATGGGCGCGGCCGGACTGGCGGCCGCGATCGAAGCGCGCGCTGCCGGTGCGTCGGTGATCGTGTTGGAGAAGGCTCCCGAACATCACGCCGGCGGGCAGACCCGGGTGTCGGGAGCGACGTGGTTCGACAACCGTGATCCCGAGCGGGCCGCTGTCTACCTGCGCAACCTGTGTTGCGATCGGCCGATCCCCGAGCCGATCGTGACGGCGTGGGCCGAGGAGACCTTCAAGAACACCGCCTGGGTGGAGAGCCTCGGAGCGACGGTGAATCGGATGGAGTTCGCTCCCGGATTCCCGGAGCTCGACGGGAGCGACTGCTTCGGCGGACTGATGCACGTCGGCGACAGCTGGGGCATGGGTCGTCTGTTCGAGGTGCTGGTCGCCGCGGCTCGTAGCCGCGAGATCGAACTTCGCTACGACACCCGAGCGGTCGAGCTGGTGCGCCACCCGTCAACGGGCTCGATCGCGGGTGTGCGCGCGGTTTCGGCGGGGCTCGATGTCACGTTCGACGTTCGCTGTGGTGTCGTGTTGGCGACCGGCGGGTTCCAGGCCAACGCTCAGATGCTCGAGGAGTTCGTCGGTCTGAGCGGCGCGCAGCAATGGGGGAGTCCGTACAACACGGGCGATGGTCATCGCATGGCGATGCACGCGGGGTCCGATCTGTGGCACATGTCGAACTACTACCCGATGGTCGGCATGCGCATGGACGGCTACGCCAGTGGCATGTCGACGTTCCTGTCATCGCACGGATTCGTCTACGTCGCCCTCGACGGACAACGGTTCTTCGACGAGTCCACCCATGTGGCTCATGGTCATGCGCTCGTCCACGGCCGCTATGAACTGTTCCCCACCCAGCCGATGTGGGTGGTGTTCGATGAACGCACGCGCTGCGCTGGTCCGCTCACGATGCCGTTCGAGCTTGGTCCGTTCGGCTGGAGTCAACTGGTCGACGGTTACCGATGGAGCAATGACAACAGAGCGGAGATCGATGCCGGTTGGATCATCTCGGCCCCGACGGTTCCCGAACTCGCCGTGCAGATGGAGTTGGACCCCGCGGTGTTGGCCGCCGCGATCGAGAGATACAACCGCAGCTGTGGCGCTGGCGTCGACGAGCACCTCGATCGTGATCCATCGACGCTCGTCGCGCTCGAGAACGGTCCGTTCTATGCGTTCCGATGGGGGCCGGTCCTCAACTTCACCTGCGGTGGGCCGCGCCGCAACGAGCGATCACAAGCGATCGACACGCTGGGATCTGTTGTGCCGCGCCTCTATTGCGCCGGCGAGATGAGCATGTCGTACAGCATGTGCTTCGACAGCGGGATGCCGATCGCCGACGCGTTGGCCTTCGGACGGATCGCCGGGCGCAACTGCGCCGCCGAGGTTCCGTTGGCGTGAGGGTGTCTCTTCAACTGAATGGTTGATGAGGTGAGCGGCGGATGGTAGGTTCTCAACCAAGGAGTTGAGAATGAAGACGTCCAATGCTTCCCTCGCCGAGATCTTCACTGCGTTGGGCGATCCGACCCGCATCGCCCTCGTGGCGCGCTTGTGTGACGGTGACGCCACGGTCGGCGAACTGGCTGAGCCCCACAACATGTCGGTGCAGGCGATCTCGAAGCACCTCAAAGTGCTCGAGGACGCAGGCTTGGTGACCAAGACCAAGGACGCACAACGCCGAAACGTGCACCTCGAAGCCGAGGTCTTCGATCTCATGACCAAGTGGATCGAGCGGTATCGGCGCCAGGCCGAGAAGCGCTTCCAACGCCTCGACGCAGTGCTTGCCGAGATGAACACCACCGACACGAGCTCCCGAACAACCGTGACCCGAACACCAGGGTCCCGGCGAACCGTGTCCCGAACCTCAGTGAAACGGAAGACATCATGACCACGCTGCGCTACAGCGAGGCCGCTATCGAGGCCGATGCCAACGTTCCCGCCATCCGCATGACCCGCGACTTCACGGCAACCGTCTCGCAGTTGATGACGGCTCACACCGATCCCGCCGTGTTCCGCCGATGGGTCGGCCCCGACGGCATGGATACCGACATCATCGTGTGGGACGCCCGCGACGGTGGTGAATGGCGGTACGTCGCCCGGCGCGGTCAGGACGAATACGGCTTTCGTGGCTGCTTCCACACGATCGGCATCGACCGGATCGTCCAGACGTTCACGTTCGAGGGACAACCCGACGACGTCGCGCTCGAGACGATCCGATTCGAAGACCTCGGTGACGGAACGACCCGTTTGCACGCGCAGTCATTGGTCGACAGCTTCGACAGTCGCGACGCGTGGCTCCGGTCGGGCATGGAGTCGGGGGTGAACGAGGGCTACGCCAAGCTCGACGCGCTGCTGGCCGAGGGATTGGTGTCTCCCTCGGCGCAGGCCGACAACCATCGCCGCGTCGCCGGTCGGTTCTCGCAATGTGTCGCACACGTCGGGGCGCGATGGGATGACCCGACGCCCGTTGCGGAGTGGACGGTGCGCGACATCGTGCGGCATCTCGTCGAGTGGCTGCCCGGCCTGCTGTCGTCTGGTTCCGATGTGCGTCTGCCCGCTGGGCCATCCGTCGACGACGATCCGGTTGGAGCCTGGGAAGCCCATCGAGCCGCGGTGCAGGCGGTGCTCGACGATCCCGCAACGGCCGGCAAGACGCTGAACAACCCGCACATCGGTGAGCTTCCGATCGCCGATGCCATCGATCGCTTCTACACCGCTGATGTGTTCATGCACACGTGGGACATCGCACGCGCCACGGGTCAGGACGACACGCTCGATGCCGGTACGTGCGAATCAATGCTCGCGGGCATGGCGAGCTACGAAGAGGCGATGCGAGGGTCGGGCCAGTACGGACCGCGGATGGCGGTTGCCGATGACGCGCCAGCGCACGAGCGCCTGGCCGCGTTCATCGGGCGTGATCCGAACTGGCGTGCGGGCTGACGTCATCGGGACGGTGGCGCTGAGCCAGGAGTCCAGTAGTCGTCGCTCGACGTTGAGTCGCTGGTGCCCCCGGCATGATTCGAACATGCGACACACGGTTTAGGAAACCGATGCTCTATCCCCTGAGCTACGGGGGCGGGGGCGGCTCGCAAGGTGATGGCGCGCCATCACGTATCGAACCGGCTGTGAGCATCGAGTGTAGGGGCCATCGCAAAGTCCCGAAAATGACGACGACCGAGACGCGGCGCCGGGTGCGTCAGTACTCGAGGGAGACCAGCCGCCAGGCCGCGCCATCGGTCGACGCTGCTTTCACCAAGACCTCTGTCCCGGCTGCGAGGGGGACCGGCGAGCACGTCGTCCCGCTGGCCGTGGTGACCGTTGCTGCGTCGGGGATGAGAACCAGCGACGGCTTGGCATAGGCCACAGCGATCACGATCTTGTCCGGTGCCCATGACTCCACCGTGCCTTTGGCGACCGTCACAAGTCCGTTCGATCCTTCGGTGGCCGTCGGAAGGGGCTCGCCACCCGCGACGGCGCTCCCATCCACCTTGACCGTGGCGTTGACGACGGCGCCACCAGCCATTGGTGCGCCGCTCGCTCCAGGCACAGGATCGGCCGATGGGGGGTCGATGTCGACGAGCTCCACCCGTGATCCCTCGCCGCGGTCAACAACAGCCAGTTCGACGTCCTGACCCACGGTCAGGGTCTGCGGCGTGGTCGCCGTGCCCGACGACAGCCACTCGGTGTTCTCATCGACCTTCGCCTCGATCTGGCGGTTCTCGACGGGGAAGGTGGGATCGGCCCCGAATTCGCCGGCGAAGTGGAAGCTGATCGTCCCGTCGCCGACGGCATCGATGATCGCGTGCCCCTTGGCGCCCGAGACGGTGGTCTTGTCAACAGAAATTGCGCCCGGAGGAAGTGCCCCGGTCCCTGCCTCGCTCACGGCGTTGGCGACCATCTCGGAGTTCGCCTTGTCGGCACCTGCGACATCGACGCTCTTCTCCGTCGCGCCTTTCGACGTCTGGGTGGGAGGTGGGCAGGCCGGCAGCGCGGACTCGGTCGTCGTCCCATCGCCCGGTGAGGTGATCGTCGAGCTGCCCCGTCCGCCAGATAGCCCGACACCAGCGGCCACGCTGGCCGCCACGAGCACCCCGGCCGTCCCCGTCGCCATGCGCCGCCGACGTCGATGGAGCACCGCGGCTCGCTGCTGCACCCCTCGCACGAGTTCGTCGCTGTGCTGCGACGCGGGCGCCGACGCAGCAAGGACTCGTAGCGATCGAGAGAGGTCGTCATGCTCGGTCATCGTGGTCTCCTGGTATCAGCCGCGCGCGGGCGCTCCGGGCTCGTTGTGGTCTTGCGAATTCGTGGTGGCCCGCAGCCGCGTGAGGGCTCGGGCGGTGTGGCTCTTCACGGTGCCGACGCTGCAGCCGAGGACAGCTGCGGTATCGGTCTCGGTCAGGTCGTCGTAGAAGCGCAGCACGATCACTGCCCGCTGTCGCACCGGCAGCGCGGCCAGTGCCTCACGCAGTCGCAATCGCTCGTCCACGTGCTCCAAGCGATCGAGGTGGTGCACCTCGGGCACGTGGCCGGTGGACATCTCGGCGCGCCAACGACGGCGACGCCAACCGGCCGCGGTCGTATACATCACACGACGCACGTACGCCGTGGGGTCACCCTTGGCGGCCACCGAGGTCCAACGCAACGAGACCTTCGCCAACGCCGTCTGGACGAGATCGTCGGCCAGGTCGACGTCGCCGATCAACAAGAACGCCGAGCGCTGCAGACGGGGGCCGATGGTCCGCACGAAATCGTCGAACGTGCCGGCGTAGGCGACGTCGCTGGGCGCGATGGGCTCCAGCTCGTCGATTTCTGCGGGGCTGTCGGTCATTGACGACACACCACCTCCACGCGTCGGACCTGTCCAAAGGTTGTCATCGCATCCTGCAGAACCATGCCAATCCTCCGTCGGTTTGACCTCCCTTCACTCGGGGAACACGAGCATGGGGCCGAACGCAACGTGGCGCGGGCTCCCTGGTGATCTGATGGGAGGATCAACATGGCTACACAGACATGGCGACGAGGCGCGCTCGCGCTCGCCGCAGGAGTCACTTCGGCGGCGATTCTGGCGCCCGTTGCGTCGGCCAACGGTTCCGGTGGTGGGGCGAAGCACCGGTGGGGTGGGGTCTCGGTCGAGGCGACGCCGACGGTGGTTTCCGACAACCTCAACAACCCGCGGCAGATCGCGATCAAGCGCGACACCGTCTACGTGGCCGAGGCCGGCACGGGCGGCACGAGTTGCATCGGGACCGGCGAAGAGCAGGCGTGCATCGGCTTCACCGGATCGGTGACGCGGGTGGGCCCCAACGATCAGTCCACTCGGATCCAGACCGGCCTGCTCTCGGTCAACAGTCCCGAAGGTGATGTCGTCGGTGTGGACGCGCTGACCTTCCGTGGCAACAAGCTCTACGGCATCGCCACGAGCTCGTGCGATCTCGCCGGTGTGCCTCCCGAGGTGTTGGCGCAAGCAGGCAAGGTGCTCCGACTCGACGGCGGGACCTCGTTCACCGCTGTCGGTGACGCCAGCACGATCGAATGCACCACCGATCCGGACGGCCAAGGGCCCGATTCCAATCCCTACGGCACCGTCGCTCAGGGGAAGCGATTCTTCATCGCTGACTCCGGGGGCAACGACATCGTGTCGATCAAGAACGGCACGACCACGGTGGCCTCGGTGTTGTCGAAGACCGGCCAACCGGTGCCGACATCGCTGGCCATCGGCCCCGATGGGGCGCTGTACATCGGGACGCTGAACTTCGAGTGCGGCCCCGGCAACGCCGCGGTCTACCGCCTCGCCAAGGGGAGCGATACGGCGACGGTGTATGCCGGCGGGCTGTCGGCCATCACAGGCATCGCATTCGACAAGCACGGCACGCTCTACGTCTCGGAGTTCACGACGGCCTTCGGTCCCACTGGACCTTCGCCCGACGGTGATGTCGTGGCCATCCCGTGGGGCGGTGGTACCGAGGGCCGCACGGTGATCGGCGCTGGTTCATTGCACTTCCCCGGAGGCGTCGGGGTCGACAGCTACGGGAACGTGTACGTGTCGAACTGGAGCATCCTGCCCGGTACCGATGTCCCGGGGAACCCGTTCGGGGCGGGGGCTCACGGTCAGCTCGTCCGCTTCGACTCGCTGTATGACGGCAAGGGCCATGGGCACGGTCGCCACGGCTATCGCTGAGCGGCGCCGGCGCGCAACAGCTTGAAACGACTCGGCGCGGGTCCGCGTCTGGCCGCATGGCGGCTGGATGCGGGCCCGTCGCTACATTGGGCTCGTCGCCACAGCTGTGCAACGCTGTTGATCGACTGGTTTGCGGAGCATGTGAGACGGGGGTGCCCATGACGGTGATCGATCGCGATGCCAGTCGCGCCGACGTGGCCTATGGCCTGTGGGACGCCGATCAGCACTACTACGAACCGGTCGATGCCCTCACCCGGTATCTCGACCCGGCGTTTCGATCCTCGATCAAGTGGATCGAGATGGACGGTCACCGGCGGTTGATGGTCAACCAGAAGTTGGTGTTGAACATCCCCAACCCCACGTTCGATCCCGTCGCCGTTCCTGGTTCGCTCGAGCCGTACTTCCGACTGGCGAACCACGAGGGCAAGGCGCTGCGGGACATCATCGCCGTGCAGCCGATCCAGAGTGAGTACCGCGATCGAGCGACCCGCATCGCTCGTCTCGACGCTCAAGGCGTCGAGTTTGCGTGGCTCCTCCCGACGTTGGGGCTCGGCCTCGAGGAGTTGCTCTGCGACGATCCGGCCGCGCTGCATGCCGTTATCACTGCGTTCAACCGTTGGCTCGAGGACGACTGGGGTTTCGATCGTGACGGTCGCATCCAGGCCGCTCCGATGATGTCGCTGGCCGACCCGATCGAGGCGGAGAACGAGACCCGCCGTCTGCTCGACCTCGGTGCACGGGTGTTCACCTTCCGTCCCGCTCCGACACAGGCGGGACGCCAGTTCCGTTCAATTGCGGACAAGCGACATGATCGGGTGTTCGCCATGATCGCCGAAGCTGGCGCCGTGGTGGCATTGCACACAGCCGACTCCGGGTACTCCATCCACACCGAGCGATGGGGCGGAGCGACGCGGTTCGATGGTTTCAAGACATCGACGCTCGGTGAGGTGATGGGTATACAGACCGACCGCCCCGTGCACGACACGCTCGCCGCCATGGTCTGCGACGGTCTCTTCGACCGTCAACCAAAGTTGCGTGTGGCATGCCTCGAGCTCGGGTCGGGCTGGATGACCAACCTCGTGCGACGGTTCCGCATCTCCTACGGAAAGACACCGCAGCTGTATCGGCGCGATCCGGTGGAGCAGATGCGCGAGCACGTGTGGGTGGCTCCGTTCTACGAGGACGACATCGATTCGCTCCGCGATCACATCGGCGCCGATCGCATCTTGCTCGGTTCCGATTGGCCGCACCCCGAGGGGTTGGGCTTCCCGCGCCAATGGATCGGTGACTTCACCACGTTGTCGGCCGACGAGCAGCGCCTCGTGCTGCGTGACAACCTGCGAGCCCTCGTCGGCCGGGGTTGATCCGGGGGCGTCAGAGCCCTGCGCTGAGCGGACGCACGAGGTACCCGAAAACGACGAAGACGCCCCGAGGGGCGTCTTGTCCGTGGCAGCGGGGGGAGTCGAACCCCGTTGGCGTTGCCTTCCGTCGATGGCAGAGCGAAGGTGCCGTACGAACTTCCACCACCTGGTGGCGCCGTTGCCGTGATCTCAGTATGCCCGGTCGTGGGCCCAATCACCCAGAGGCGATCGACACACCGTGAGCAGTGACCTTTTCTTCGGAAGTCCCGAACCGGAATCAAGCCAGAATTCAGCCCTTGCTGCCGGGCTCTTTCGGCAATCCCAGGGCCCGCTCGCCGATGAGCGATTTCAGCACCTCGGTCGTGCCCCCGGCGATGGTCATCGACCGGGTGCTGAGGAACCGATCGGTGGCCGACGGCAGTTGCCCGGCGACCGTGCCGAACCCACCGGAGTCGACGGCGTACTCACCGAGCCGCTGACCCAATTGTGACCACGACAGCTTGATCAACGAGGACAACGGCCCGGGCGCTCCGTCAGGACCGGCATCATCGAGTGATCGTTCGCCCATCCAACCGAGCGTGCGCGAATCGCAATAGAGCTTCATCGCCCGCTGGCGGAGAGCCGGGGTGAGACCGGCCAGGACCGTTGGGGCCGTTGCTTCTTGCACCTCTTGCGCCAACCGACCCGCCATGGCCACCACACCACCGCGTTCGTATCCGAGCGTTGTCATGGTGACGCGCCAGCCGTCGTTGAGCGGTCCCAGCAGCGCAGTGCGCGGCACCCGAACGCCGTCGAAGTGCATCTGCGCGAACTCGGCCTGACCGTTGATCTGCTTGATGGGCTGGCGATCGATGCCGGGGAGATCGAGCGGCAACAACAACGCCGAGATGCCCCGATGCTTGGGGGCGGTGGGATCGGTGCGCACCAGCAGCATGCAGTGCGTGGCCCACAACCCCACCGAGGTCCACACCTTCGACCCGGTGATGATGAAGCCGTCGTCGTCCACGTCGGCCGTGCAGCGCAGGCTGGCCAGATCGCTGCCGGCGTCGGGTTCGGAGAACCCTTGGCACCACACCTCTTCGGCGCTGAGGATGCGGGCGAGATGCTGCTTCTGTTCCGGCGTCCCCACGGCAGCGATGGTGGGGCCCACGTTCTTGGTACCGAACGAGGCGATGCGGTTGGGCGCGCCAGCCCGGGTGAACTCGGCGTCACAGCGGATCTGCTCATCGACCGGCAAGCCGCGGCCGCCGATCTCGACCGGCCAACCCGGCGCCGCCCAGCCATGTGCGCCAACGGCGCGTTGGAACTCGAGCTTGGCGTCCCAGCAATCGTTGTCGCCCCACTTGCGGCGATGCGCGGGGACGATGTCCTCCAACACCGCACGCAACTCGAGGTGCGGGGCGGTCATGAGTTGCCGAGCACGAAACAATCGACGGGCACCACATCGCGGTGGTCGACGTCGACGCCGGCTCCCGGTGGTGTGCCGCCCGCGGCCGCGGTGGCGAGCGCGTCCAACAACACCCGTCGCAGATGGATGATGGCCACGTCGCTGGTGGAGAGATGCTCCTTGGTGCGATCGACGATGGGCCCCATGCTCGCCTGCACGACGATGTCCTCCTGCAGGAGATTGCCCACGAACCCGCTGAAGTGTCCGTCCCGCATCGCCTGTCGATCCTGGCCGTAGTGGTCTTCGGCGCTTCCGTCGAACGCGCCGAAGGCGTGCGGATCGTATGGTCGCTGGCCGAGGAACGCCTGGATCTCGGCCGGCACGTCGGTGCCGTTGTTGATGGAAGCCGTCGGTGACCAGCAGCCGAAGAACAGGTTGTGGTTCGTGTCATCGATCGGAGAGGTGATGAAGATGACGCCGGGTACATCCCCTTGGGGCGAGCCGGGCACCAGGCTGATGAAGGGCATCACGTACTTGGTGGTGCGCAGATAGGTGCTGCCGTCGGGCATCGGTCGCAGCGCGGCTGCGTCGAGGCCATACGAAGTGCGCTCACACTCGTAGCGGGGTGCCAGTGAATCGAGGGCCTTGGTGACCGTCTTGTTGGCATCGGCCTTGCCGCGCGCGATGTAGGCCGAGTGCAGCGTTCCCACGTGTGCGGAGTCCACGGTGCCTTCGACGCCCTGGAGCCAGTTGCACACGGACTTGGTGACCGTGACCCACACCTGGTCGCCGGGCAGCATGGTGAACGGCAGGTGTGGGAACGGTGGGGCGTCACGCTCGCCGAGCCATACCCAGATCATCCCGCCGCCTTCGAACGTCGGATGATGGCTCACCGGGACCTTGGCCGCGAAGGCTTCAGGGTTCGGGCTGTGCGTCGGCACATCGATGGTGCGACCGGAGACGTCGAACTTCCACCCGTGGAAGATGCAGGTGAGCGCACAGTTCTCGTTGCGGGCGAGCACGAGTGACGTGCCACGGTGCGGGCAGGCCTCGTCGAAGAACCCCACTCGGCCATCGGTGGCCCGGAACGCGACATAGTTGCGGCCGATGAGGCGGACGCGCATCGGTGCACCGTCGGGTTCGATCTGCGATGACAGCAACGCCGGCACCCAGTAGTTCTCCCGCATGAGCGCGCCCATGGGAGCATCGCCGTCGACTCGGGTCAACAGATCGTTCTGCTCGCGCGACAGCATCAGCGATACCCCCAACAGTCAGGTCCCCGAGGTGGTGGCGACCCCGCCAGAAAGCTACACCGGCCCTTCAACGCGGTTCACGTGTGGAGGCGACGGGACGCTCAGCGAATGGTGCGGAAGAACGAACGCACCTCGTTCACGAACAACTCGGGCTGCTCGAACGCCGCGAAGTGACCGCCCTTGTCGACGTGGTTCCAGTAGGTGATGTTCGGATAGTCGCCCTGGGCCCAGCGGCGTGATGAGCTCATGATCTCGCACGGGAACTTCGTGAACCCGGTGGGCACCGTGACCGGTGGCCGCGGAGCACCGGCGATGAGCGCAGCGCTCTCCCAGTACAGCCGGGCCGACGATGCTCCGCTGTCGGTGAGCCAGTACAACGTGATGTCGTCGAGCATCTCGTCGCGGCTCAATGCCTTCTCGGGATGGCCGTTGCAGTCGGTCCACGCCCAGAACTTCTCCATGATCCACGCCGCTTGGGCAGCGGGCGAGTCGGCCAATGCGTACCCGATCGTCTGCGGCCGCGTGCACTGCAATTTGGCGTAGCCCGAGTCGATGTCGCTGTAGTGCTTCAGCGACGCAAGTACCTGCTGCTCTTCGTCGGTCAGGTCCCCGAACGTGCTCGGGTCGGGACGGCCCACCAACATGTTGAGGTGGATGCCCGCGCAGTGCTGCGGATCACGAATGCCGAGGTACGACGTGACCGCCGATCCCCAGTCGCCGCCTTGCGCCCCATAGCGCGCGTAGCCCAGGCGGTTCATCAACGTCGCCCAGGCGTCGGCGATCCGCTCGAGGCCCCAACCACTTCCGGTCGGCTTGTCGCTGAAGCCATACCCGGGAAGCGACGGGCACACGATGTCGAAGGCGTCGGCGGCGTCGCCGCCATGCGCGACCGGGTCCACGAGCGGTCCGATGACCTTCATGAACTCGACAACGGAGCCGGGCCAACCATGGGTGAGCACGAGTGGGAACGCGTTGCGATGCGGTGAGCGGGCGTGGATGAAGTGGATGCCCAGCCCGTCCACCTCGGCCTTGAAGTGTGGGAAGGCGTTGAGTCGCTTCTCCGATGCGCGCCAGTCGTAGTCGTTGGCCCAGTAGCGGCACAGCTCGCGCATGTAGGACAGTGGGACACCTTGGGTCCAGTCGTCCACGGTCTCGGCGTCGGGCCAACGCGTGCGGGTCAACCGATCACGGAGGTCGTCGAGATCGCGGTCGTCGACGCGGATCTCGAATCCCTGCACGCGGAAATTCGCTTTGTCGTTCATGTGTCCCCCTGTTTGGTTCTAACTGGCCCGGCCATCGATCGCATCGAGCAACCCCATCATGAGATCGTGGGCCGGTGTGGCGATGCCGTGCCGACGTCCCGCCCGGACCACTGCCCCGTAGAGCGCATCGAACTCGGTGGGTCGTGACGCCTCGCGGTCTTGCAGCATCGACGGCCGGATCGTCGGATCGTTGGTCGTGATCCCATGCACCAGCTTGTCGATCTCCGTCTGGGTGATGTCGGCGCCCTCGGCCCGCGCCACCTCGGCCCATTCATGGAGGATCGCGTCGATGGCGCCGGCCATGGCCGGGCGATGCAGGACCCCGAGGGGTTGGCCGGTGATGGCGGTGAGGCCGTTGGCCACCAGGTTCCCGGCGAGTTTGCGCCACAAGCGCGCGTGGATGTCGGCGTGATTGCGTACGTCCATGCCCGAGTTGCTGCACAACGCGGCAAAGCGTCGCGCCGATGGTGAATCGGAGATCTGGAACACCTTGGAGTTCGTGTGCCGCACGTGTCCGGGCGCCAGCAACTCCGCCGAGCAGTACACCGCACACGGGATCACTTCGACGCCGTGGGCCAACGGCGCGAACCGTTCGGCGTGCTCGACGCCGTTCTGCATGGCCACGACCGTGGTGTCCGGTCCGATGAGATGCTCCAGCCATGGTGATGCCGCAATCGTCTGCGTGGTCTTGACCGCCACGATCACCCATTCGTGCTGTTCGACATCGGCGGGATCGGTGACGACGTCGGCCCGGCAGTTCACCGGAGCGATCGGCGAGTCGACCACGTAGGTGTCGAACGGGCGGCGAGCACACGCGGTGACCGACAAACCGGACGACGCCAGCTGCGCGGCGACATAGGCGCCGATGGAGCCGGGGCCGATGACAGCAATCGAGTTCGGCTGACTACTCATCGTTGATCCTTCATCTCGACGGCACCGGCGGGGCGAGCGATTCGATCCCGGCGTGTTCGGCGTGCCGCCACACCAATCCGACGATCACGCCGAACGCAAAGCCGCCCACGTGCGCCATCCAGGCGATGGCGCCGTCGCCTCCGACGAGGAGGAATTGCTGGGCGAACCACAACATCAGCAGCCACTTGGCCTTCACCTTGCGGAAGAACACCGGCCCCAAGATGATGAGGCTCTTGATGCGCGCCTCGGGGAACCACACCAGATAGGCCCCCATCACGCCGGCGATGGCTCCCGATGCGCCGACCACCGGGATCGTCGAGTTGGGATCGAGCAGATACTGCGCCGCACCGGCGATGAGACCAGCTGCCACGTAGAACGCAGCGAACCCGAATGCGCCCCGGCGGTCTTCGATGTTGTTGCCGAACACCCACAGGAAGAGCATGTTGCCCACCAGATGGGCCACGCTGCCGTGGAGGAAGATCGACACCAGTACGCCGAGGTACACGTTCTTGTCTGGGTTCACCTCGCGACCGCGAGCGAACGTGGACCCACAAGCGCTGGCGTCGCCGTCAACGAACGTTGCGCGGACTTCGCCCGTGGTGAGCGGCCGACCCTGGGTGATCTCACACGGGATGGCCGCCCATCGCAACGAGAACTCGAGGTCATCTTGTTGGACGCGGTCGAAGCCGAGATCGTCGAAGAGGCTCTTGCCGGTCGGCTGCACCAGGAAGAACACCGCGGTGCAGATGGCGATGAGCGCGACCGTCACGTACGGGATGCGGCGGATCGGGTTCTCGTCGGCCAGCGGCATCATGGTGCGGGCCACCTGTTCGTCGAATCCTGCGACCGGGTCCCGCTCCGAGTGACGCCGGGTCGCGGATGGGTGTGTCCCGTCCACGCCCGACCGTCCCACCATCGCACCGAGACCACCGGGTTCCACGGATCGGGATACCAACCGGCCGACGGAAGGCTGGCGCGTGCCTGTGGCCCCTGGGCCGCTGTCGTGGTCACCACTGCGCCGCGGGCGTCGTTGGCTTGACGGATCCCCCGCATGAGTGCAGTCACCAGCGCATCGCGATCGTTGGTGCCCACGTTCAACCACACGGGCGAGTTGCCGTCGTGTCCGGTGAGTCGGACCGAGTCCTTGGTCCAGATGGGGTTGGCGCCGAGCCAGTGCGGATCGAGCGTGCGCCACGGCCAGGTGTTGTTGGCCCGTGACAAGGTGGAGGGGTCGAACGCGTCGAGCCGCGCTCGTTTGCGGCCCACTCGGACCTCACCATCCTCGATTCGGATCTCGGTGCCACTGAAACGGCCGATGTTCACGATCCAGGCGATCACCGTCACCGGTACGACCTTGGGCGACACCGCCAGCGCCGTGATGATCACGGCGAACACGAACAGTCCCCACCCGCGCGCCCCGGCGTCGAGACGCTCGCGGTACAAGGGTTGGCCGGCCAACATGGGACGGCAACCTAGTGGCGTCGCTGTAGGTCACTGAGATCCACGATGCGATCACCGACGCGAGCAGCCTCGGCGCGGTCGTGCGTGACGTACAAGGTGGTCGTCGCCGTGGTGCGCATGATCGTGGCGACGTCGTCGGCCAGTCGATCGCGCAGTTCGGCGTCGAGCGAGGACAGCGGCTCATCGAAGAGCATCATGCTCGGCTGCGGGGCCAGCGCCCGGGCGAGCGCGACTCGTTGTGCTTCGCCACCGGACAAGGTGCCGACTGTGCGTTTGGCACAACCCGCCAGCCCGACCAGTTCGAGTAACTCCTCGGTGCGTCGATGGCGATCGGCGGCCGGCATCTTGGCCATCCGCAGCCCGAACGCCACGTTGCCCTCCACGTCGAGATGAGGGAACAGGGCGTGGCGTTGGAACACCATGCCGATGCTGCGACGATGGGGCGGCAACGAGGTGAGGTCGTGCCCGTCGAACGCCACGTTGCCGCCATCGGGCACGAGCAGCCCGGCGACCACCTGCAACAGCGTGCTCTTGCCGCTGCCGCTCGGCCCTTGCAGGCACACCAACTCGCCGCGACCGATGGACAGGCTCACATGGTCGAGCACGATGCGATCGTCGAACCTGACCGTCACCGCCGCGATGTCGAGCCCGGGTCGATCGCCGTGACGAGATCCGTCGACGCCCGTCATCGTCGACCGTCCATGCGGCCGAATCGATCGGCGGCGACTGCGGCGCTCGACACCATGATCATGAGCACCACGGCCAGCGCCAGCGCCATGCGCGCGTTGATGGCCCCGGGCCGGCCGAGCAGGCGCACGATGGCCACCGGGACGGTGGGGGAGTCGGCCCGGGCCAGGAACGTGGCGGCGCCGAACTCGCCGAGCGAAACTGCGGCGGCCAGAGCAGCCCCCGACAGCATCGCTCGTTGCAGGATCGGGCGATCGATCCACCACCACACCTGTGAGGGGCTGGCACCGGCGAGCGCGGCCGCGGCGCGCACGTCGGCGTCGATGGTGGACGCCACGGCATCCATGGATCGATAGGCGAGCGGAAGCGCGATGACGGCGTGGGTGAGGGGCACCGCGATCGATTCCCATCGATAGGGCAGCCACTGACTCGACAGCAGCGCTCCGAGTCCGAGCAGCACCGCGGAGATGGCCATGGGGATCGTGACGAGGGCGGTGATGGCCGGACCGTAGCGCCGCGAACTGACCAGCACCGCGGCCGTCGCCACCACGACGGTGATGAGCGCAGCGATCATCGCGTAGCGGATGGAGATGACGATCGAATCGATGGGTGCATGGGCCAGCGCAGAGGAGCGCTGATGGTCGGTGAGGGATCGATATCCGGAGAGATCGACCGCGCCGTGGGACACCATCGATCGGTACACCAACGCCCCCATCGGCCAGGCGACGATGAGGCTGATCGGGACCACGGCCAGGGCCACCGTGATCCGCTCACGAGCGCAGCGAGCTTGCCGCGGTGTCGCTGATGTCGCGACGGCCGATGAACGGCGACCGAACCACGCTGCCGCGGTCAACACCAGCACCGCTAGCGTCAGTTGGGCGATGCCGAGCGCGGCGGCGCGATCGGCTCTGGTGAGCTGCAGCGCCTGTCGTGCGATCTCCACCTCGATGGTCGATCGGCCACCGCCCAACAGCAACTTGGCCATACCGAAGCTCGACAGACAGAACAGCAGCACCACCGCGGCGGCCCCGAGGATGGCACGGCGCAACACGGGCATCGTGACCAACGCGAAGGTCCGTAGCGGTCCGGCACCCAAGGTGCGCGCCGCCTGGCGGGGGGTGTCGTCGAGTTGTTGCCAGGCCGGGCCGACCATTCGCACCACGACGGCGAGGTTGACCATCACGTGTCCGGCCAGCAACCAACCCACACCGGTGCGTCCAGTGCCGGGAAGCGCGTAGGCGACGGCCAGGCCGATGACCACAGGGGGAAGCACGAACGGCGTGATGGTCACGGCCCGAACGATCGCCTGGCCCGGCCATCGCCACGCCGACAGTGCCCACGTGAGGGGCAACCCCACGGCGAGCGCAAGACATGTTGACGCGATCGCTTGCCAGATGGTGAACCACCAGATGCCCCGGAATCGAGCGCTGGTGATGGTCTCGGCTGACAGGCCGGCCACGTCGAGCAGACGGATGAGGGGCCACAGCAGTCCGAAGGCCAGAACGGTCAGCACCATCGTGGTGCACGCGGTCGCGCCGATTCGTCCGGGAAGGCTCAGGCGGGTCAGCCCCGCATCACGCCGGTCCATTGATCGATCCATTCCTCCCGATTGGCGGCGATGTCGTCGGGGCTGACGGTGAGCGGCTTGCTGGGTGCCTTGGCGTACGCGTCGAACTCAGGGGGCAACGTCGCTGTGCTCACCACGGGGTAGACGAACAAGGTGCCCGGCATGTCGGACTGGAATTGGTCGCTGAGGAGGAAGTCCACGAACTGCTGGGCCTGAGCGGTGTGCTTGGTGCCGCGGAGCACGCCGGCGAACTCGATCTGGTGGAAGCAGCCCTCGCTCATCGACACCGTGGGGGCGGTGGACGGCCGGGGATCGGCGAAGATCATCTCCGCGGCAGGGCTGGACGCGTACGACACGACGAGGGGACGCTTGGCCCCGGCCTCGCGACCCGCGGAACTCCCCGAGAACTCGATGTTGTAGGCCTGATCCCATCCTTCGACCACGGTGACCCCGTTGGCTTTGGCCTTCTTCCACCACTCCAACCAACCGTCGCCGTAGGCGGCCCGCGTGGCGAGGAGGAACGCGAGCCCGGGCGAGCTGGTCGCGGGGTCCTGGACGACCAGCAGGTCGGCGTACTTGGGATCGATGAGATCGTCCAGCGTCGTCGGCACGGCCAGCCCTCTCGCCGCCAAGCCGGCCAGGTCGGCGTTCACGCAGACATCGCCGGTGTCAACTGGAGTTGCTTCATGATCGGGAACGAGCGCCGTCAGATCGCTCGGAACCTCGGCCAATCGCTTGGCGGCGTACGGCTCGAACAGCCCGGCCTCGATGCCTTTGGACAAGAAGGTGTTGTCGATGCCGAACAGCACGTCGCCGAGCGGAGCGTCTTTCGTCAAGATGGCCTTCGAGACCATCTCCCCGGCGTCACCGAGCGGGACCAACTTCACAGCGATGCCGGTGGAGGACGTGAAGGCATCGAGCACCGATTGCGACGGCGTGAACGAGTCATAGGCCAGCAGCGTGATGGTCGATGTCCCGGCCCCGGTCGTGCTGGAGGCGTCAAGGGGAGTTGACGACGTAGTGGTCTGGGTCGAATCATCGCCGCAGGCAACCGCTGTTGTGACGAAGAAGCCGAGGCAAGCGAGCGCAGCGAGGCGAGTGTTCATGAGAGATCTCCTGAGGGGATGATGGCCGGGGCGATGGCGAGCAGTGATCCGCTCTCGAGGCACACCGTGGCGTGGACGTCGATGAACTCGTTGGAAACACCCCGGGTGGAGCCGGCGTGCAGTGTCTCGCCGTCGAGGCGATAGCGAAGGCCCGAAGTGACGACCCCGTGAGCGGGCCCTCCTACCGGCAGCAGGGTGAGCGTGCTCCCGGCTCGTCCGCTCAGCTCGGCTCCGGGGCCGGGGTTGATGGGGACGACGATGCTGTCTCCGAGCACGGCCCGCAACGGCACGGGCACTTCGGCCAGTGACAGCACACCGGCCAGCAGATGATCGAGTCGACCGCCGCCCGAGGCCAGCAGCGTGATCGATGAAGCCCCACGGTCGACGGCGAGGTCGAGCGCCAGCGTGAGATCCGTGGCGTCCTTGTCGGGCCGATGGCGGATGATCTCGACCCCGTTCGCCTCCGCATGATCGCGGCCGTGGGCACTGATCGAGTCGAGATCTCCGATCAACACGTCGACGGTGAGTCCAGCGCCGAGCGCGTGGTCGTAACCGGAATCGGCGGCGATGACGAGGTCGGCGCTCGAGGCGAGGGGTGAGCCGATGGGCCAAGGACTTGGTGGGCCGCCGCTGACGACGATGACGTGCATGGATTTCCCTCCGCTGGCATTACCCAGATCAGGTTCGAGGGTCGGTGGCGGAATGGCCACCCTCTCAGCCCGGCTCCCCGAGCTCCCCGTGTTGTCGCCGGCTGGCCATGCGGCCAGCTCGCGAATGAAGTGGACTCTATCGGTGCCCGTCGTTCAGGACACTGCCAATGCGCTCAGCCGCGATGGATGTCGGGCTCGACGTAGATGATGCGCGCCGAGGGGACCTTCCCCCGCACGCCGGCCTCGAGCCCGTCGATGGCCGCACCGAGTTGGTGCAGATCGAGCGAATGATCGAACTCCACCTTCATGCCGACGAGCAACTCGTCAGGGCCGATGTGCTCGGTGCGCAGATGGATGAGCCGGTTCACCAGCGGCGCCGCCACGATCGCTGCGTTGATGGCTTCGAGCGTCTCGTCGCTGGCCGATTCACCGATGAGGAGGCCCTTCATCTCCACGGCGAGCACGATGGCGATGATGGTGAGCAAGGTGCCGATGGCGATGGAGCCCGCCGCGTCCCACCTCGGGTTGCCGGTCACCTCGGCCATGGTCAACCCGAACAGCGCGATGACCAGACCGATGAGTGCCCCGAAGTCCTCGAGCAACACCACCGGCAGCTCCGGCGACTTGGACCGACGGATGAACTTCGCCCAACCGACGCCGTGACGCACGTGGTTCGCCTCTTTGATAGCCGTGTAAAAGCTGAACGATTCGAGCAGGATCGCCAGACCCAACACGATGAAGCCGACGACGGCAGAGTCGAGCTCGTGGGGATGACGGAGCTTCTCGATGCCTTCGTACAACGCGAAGGCGCCGCCGAGGCTGAACAGCACCAGGGCCACGACGAACGCCCAGAAGTAGCGCTCCCGGCCGTAGCCGAACGGATGGGTCGGCGTGGCCTTGCGAGCAGCCTTCTTGCCGCCGAGCAGCAGCAGACCTTGGTTGCCGGTGTCGGCCAGCGAATGGACCGACTCGGCCAACATGCCGGCCGAGGCCGTGATCAAGAAGGCGATGAACTTGGCGATGGCGATCCCGAGGTTGGCCAGGAACGCCGCGATGATGGCCTTGCGGCTTCCACCTTCCATCAGCCCAGCATGACCGACATCGACCATCCGACGCCAGGATTGGTGATCTGCTCGATCGCCGCGCTCATGGCGCGCCGAGCGCGAGCCATCGATCGAGCACGGTCGTGTCGCCGAACGCGGTGAGCGACTCGGCGCTGGGTGGGATGCGTCGCCACAGCATCAGCAACAGATCCGATGCTGGTCCCCGCAGCGCGCAATCGCCCTTGGCATGGCCACGGTGCAGCGAGAAGATCCCGTCGGAGGTGTGGAACGTCCACTCGCCGGCGTGCTCGCCCGAACCTTCGGGCACGTCGGTGCAGTGCAGATGCACCGAGCCGCCGATGTCGATGCCGTCACGGCCACCGAGCCGCATGGGGACGAAGATGTCGAACAACTCATCGATGCCGTCTATGGCCACGGCCGGATCGATCGGGTCGGGCTTGCCGACGGCACGTTGCGCGTCCCACCGGTGGATGGTGACCTCGTGCATCTGGCGACGTCCCCAGAACGACGCCACTTGGGGCGCCTTGGAGAAGTTCCACACCGGGTCCTCGGCGTGGCGGTTGCGGAGCGCTTCGAGCAACGTGCCCACGCCGGAGGCCAGGAAGTCGACCTCGGCACCCTTGGTGGGCCGTTCCAGGCTCGATCGATCGGGTTGGGTGCTGGTGCGCAGGGCGGTGGCCGACCAGCGTTGGACGGTGCCCATGTGGTCGCACAACTTGGCCACGTCCCAGCCGGGGCAGCCGGCCACGGGAGCGCTCACATCGACCCGGGCGGCGGCGACCAGGGCCGCCGTCTCCGATTCGATGCGTCTCAACTGCTCTGCCAACTGATCGATCGTCATGCTGCGACGGTATCTTCCTCGTATGTCACTGGCCGCGACAGACGATCTGATCATGAGTGTCACCCCCGCAGCTCACGAGTACCTCGTGAAGCTGCGAGACGAGGAACCCGACGGGAAGCTGCTCGGGGTGCGGGTCGAGATCTTGTCCGACACCGGCATCGACTTCACCTACGACCTGTCGTTCCAGACCATCACCAAGGCGGCCCTCGACGATCTGGTCCGCAACCACGACGGTCTCCGGGTCATCATGCCGTCCAAGGACGCCCCCAACCTCGAGGGCTCCGTGCTCGACCTCGAAGACGGTGGGCTGGTATTGCGCAACCCCAACAAGCCCAAGCAACTCGAGATCGGCAACCTCACCCGCACCGGCTCGTTGTCGGAGCGCGTCCAGCAGATGCTCGACGCCGAGATCAATCCCATGCTCGATGCCCACGGTGGCTTCGTCACCTACATGGGCCACGACGACGTGAACGCGGTGTACCTCATGATGGGTGGCGGCTGCCAGGGCTGCTCCATGAGCCGAATGACCATGGTGTCGGGCGTGCAGACCCAGTTGAAGGAAGCGATCCCCGAGATCACCAAGGTCATCGATGTCACCGACCACACCGCCGGATCGAACCCGTACTACACGGGCTGATCACAGCGGCGCGGCCGGTCGTTCGAGCTGTCAGCGCTCAGTGTCAGAACTTCGCCTTCAGAACTTTGGCGGCTGCAACATCGAGCCCGCATCGACGCGGTGCTGCAGGCCGGTCACGTAGCGGGACTCGTCGCTGGCGAAGTACAGCACTGCGTTGGAGATGTCGACCGGTTCCACGTACGGCACCTTGAGGGCTTGGAACGCGGTGAAGGCATCCTTCACGTCTTCGTAGGTCGGGTTCTCGAGGTCGGGCCGGAACATCTTGTACAGCGCCGGCTGGTGCAGCAGATGGGTGTTGCAGTTGGTCGGATGAACAGCGTTGACCCGGATGTTGTGGGCGGCCATCAACAGTGCGAGGCCCTGGGTGTAGGTCACCAGGAACTGCTTCGACATCCCGTAACCGAAGTTTCCCGGCCCATGTGCCGGGTTCTCGAGCAACCCAGGCATGAGCGCCGCGGTGGACCCGGTGATGATGATGGACGCTCCGGCCTGGAGATGGGGACGGGCGGCGGCCACTGCGTTGTGCACGCCGACGAAGTCGACGTCGAGTGTGTCGATGAATGCCTGCATGTCCATGTTGCCCACCGGGTCGATGCCGGCGTTGGCTACCACGATGTCGAGACGTCCGAGCTGTGCCACGCCCTCGTTGATCACCGTCTCGAGTTGCTTGCGATCGCGCACGTCGGCCTTGCGGGCCACGATGCGACGATCGAGCGCTTCGACGAGGCGAGTGGTCTCGGCCAGATCCTCCGGTGTTGCCATCGGATAGGTGTTGGTCTCGATCTGCTCGCAGATGTCGATGGCGATGATGTCGGCGCCCTCTTCCGCGAGTCGGACCGCGTGGCTCCGACCCTGTCCGCGCGCGGCCCCAGTGATGAACGCGACTTTCCCTGCTACCCGACCGGCCATGATGCCTCCCCCCAGTGAGCCGCGTCCCTCACGGCTCTGCGTGGCGCAGACTAACGGCAGGTCCTCAGGGGTGCCGACGCCGGATCTCCGCGATGCCGGCGGCGATCAGGCGCTCCAGCACTGTGAGATCGATGTCCGAAAGGCGTTTGACGTACAGGCACGCTTTGCCGGCACGGTGCTTGCCGAGGCGCCCCAACAGGTCCTCCTGCTCCGGGGCTCCCGCCAGTACGTAGAGGCTGATCTCCTTGCCCTTGGGGGAGAAGCCGGTCAGCGACGAGTCCCCTTCGTGCCCACTGTCGTATCGATAGTGATAGCTCCCGAAGCCGATGATGGACGGACCCCACATCGCAGGTTCGTGGCCACTGACCCGACGCATCATCTCGATGATGGCGTCGCTGTCGACGCGGCGTTGCCCCTCGGTGACCGTGTCGAGATACGCCCGCACGCTGGCGTCGGTTGCTTTCGTCTTGTTCTCCGCCATGGAACCTCTCCTCTCAGTGCTCGCCATCGACGGCGGGCGCGGCGTGCTCGCCGAGCCACTGCTGCCACTGCGGTTCGTCGCGCTGCACGGCAGCTTTGCCATCGGGTCCGTAGAGGTATGACCAGATGGACAACCCCGTGTTGGCGTCGTCGCCCTCGGCCGCCACGATCGCGGTGCCGGGAGCCGGCTGATCGAGGACCAGCGCGATGTTGCGTGGCCCGGTATCGGCCACGACCCCGGCCATCGACGGTGTCCCGGTCGGATTCAGCACGACTCTCGATCCGATGGCGGGCGCCGCCGGAATGCCCAATGCCGCGGTGAGATCGGCCCACGCCGTGTCACGGCCCTTGGCGCACATACCCATCGGGAGCATCGACGCGGCGCTCTGACCAGCGAAGTGGGTGAGATGGAGGACCAGGTTGCGCAGGAACAGCCCCCAGCCTTCGCGCATTGCGTCGTACTGGCCGTCCCACTCCTCGCCCACGCCGAAACCTGAATTGACGAGCCGCACGATGCAGGTGCCTCCGTCACGGGCCTCGATGGTCCATTCGAACGCCATGCCTCCCGCACCTTCACCGCCGTCGAAGACGATGCGACTCGGTGGTTCCCACGCGGCAACGCGACCGGGGATCTGCATCTCTGGACCCGGGCCGAATGACGCCATCGCCGACGCGCCTTCGTGCTCTTCGAACACGTGCGGCACGTACCACGACGAGATGCCCGGACCGGTGGCGATGGCCTGCCACACCTGCTCGGGGGAGCCGGGCACTTCGATCTCCAGTTCCAGGGAGCGCTGCTCGCCGGGCGGCTGGTGCGGTTGGGGCGACGGCTGATCTTCGGGCATGTCAGGTCTCCTCGGAGTCACTACGGGTTGAGTCAAGGTTGGTTGACGCGGGCCGGGGGTGGGCGGCCACGACGAGGCGATGCCAACGTCCCCCGGGCGCGGCCTCGTCGTGGTACTTGGCGGCGAGGGCTGTGACGGCGCGGGTCAGTTCATCGGTGAACGCCGCTCGGTCGGCGGCGTTGGCAAAGCGGATGTCGGTGTCGATGGTCAACGTGGCCAGCGGCTTGTGTGCACGTTCGGCCCGACGGGCCAGGTCGGCGACCTCACGCACCATCCGGGCGGCGACAGCGATGAGATATCGAGTCGAGAGCCGATCGGTGCGGGTGGGGTCGGCGGCGTTGTCGCCGAGGATCGACGGGGAGAACACATAGGAGCGGGCCGATGCTTCGACGATCCGTTCGGTGAGGCCTCGACGCTGGCGCTGCTCGACGAAGTGGATGAGGCCGACGTCCTCGAGGGTGCGCAGGTGGTAGTTCACCTTCTGCCGCGGTTCGCCCAGAGCCGAGGCGACGGAGGACGCCGATCCGGGCTCGGCCAATGCGGCGAGCACGCGGGCCCGGGCCGGGTCGAGCATGACCGCGGCGGTGGCCGGTTCATCGATCACCTCGAGGTCGAGCATCAACGCAGTGTCCTATTGACGACAAACATTGTCAATAGGCTCCCGCCCGCGCTGCCAGCCCCGCCCGCCCCGCTCGGCCCGCCCGCCTGCCCCGCCAGCCCCGCCCCGCCAGCCCCGCCCCGCCAGAAGTGCCGAAGGTTGTGATCGGTCAGCGACCTCAACCTTCGAACCTTCTCGGGGCGAGGGTCGCGGGCGGGGTTCTCGCGGGCCGGGTCGGGGGCGGGGTTCTCGCGGGCCGGGTCGGGGGCGGGGTTCTCGGCGGTCGGGTTCTCGGGTTCTCGGGGGCGAGGGCGAGCTCGAGGCCGGGGCCCGCGTTCAGGCCGGCAGGGTGAGGGCGGCCAGCACGCGATCGTGCAACAAGCCGTTGGTGGACACCGCGCTGCCGCCGTCGGGCCGGGCATGGCCGTCGAGATCGGTGAAGCGACCGCCGGCTTCCTCCACGATCACCTGCACCGCGGCCAGATCCCACAGGTTCACGATCGGCTCACACGCCGCATCGACTGCTCCCTCGGCCACCAGCATGTGCTGCCAGAAGTCACCGAACCCGCGATCACGCCACACCGATCGTGTCAGCGCAGTGATGAGGTCACCTCGCTCACCCCAATAGGTCTGGCCCGGGTTCAGCAGATAGGCCGCGGACAGATCGTCTACCGACGACACCGCGATGGTCCCGTCGTTGGTGTGCGCCCCGTGGCCTCGAGCGGCCCACCAGCGGCGGCCGAGCGCGGGAGCCGACACCACGCCGACCTTCACCTCGGAGCCCTTCATGAGCGCGATGAGCGTTGCCCACACCGGGATGCCGCGTGCGTAGTTGGCTGTGCCGTCGATGGGATCGATGACCCAGCGCCACTCGGCATCGGCCGGGCCCTGCAGCCCGTCCTCCTCACCCAACATCGCATGAGCAGGGCGTCGCTCGGTGAGTACCGCCCGCAGCGCGGCTTCGGTTTCGGTGTCGGCCTGTGTGACCTCGGAGCTGTCGGCCTTGCGGTCGATGCGCAACCCACGCGTCCGGAAGTGCCGCATGGCGATCTTGTCGGCGATGTCGGCCAGTTCGAGGCCCAGGGCCAGTTCGGCGAGGAGGTTGGACGGCTGTTCCGAGGTGGCGGAGCTCATTGCCCCGATGCTGCCAGCTGCTCGCGCACGGTGGCGGCGATGCCTTCGGCGTCGAGGCCGAGGTTGGCCAGGATTCGATCGGGCTTGCCATGACCGAGGAACTTGGTCGGCACGCCGAGCACCTTGACCCTGCAGGGGTGATCGAAGAGATCGTCTTCGATCATCTGGCCGATGCCACCGTCCACGATGCCGTCCTCGACGGTAATGACGATGCGGTGCTCTGCCGCATCGGCCACCATCTCGACATCGAGAGGGGTGCAACAACGCACGTCCCACAACGAGACGTCGATACCCTCGGCCGCAAGCTCGGTCACCGCTCTGTCGGCGGCGGCGACGCACTTGCCGATGGCCAAGATGCACTCCGACCCGTCGCCGGAACGAATCTTGCGCGCTCGAAGTCCAACTCCCACTTCACTTTCCGGCACCTGGCGAGCTGCGCCCTTCGGGTAGCGGATGAGCACCGGGCCGTCGCACAACTCGAGAGCGTCGTGCAACATCACTTGCAGATCCTGCGCGCTCGACGGCGCGAGCACGGTCATGCCCGGCACCTTGGAGAACAAGGCCATGTCGTACACGCCGTGATGGCTGGCGCCATCGTCGCCGGTGATGCCAGCCCGATCGATGCAGAACACCACGGGCAGCCGATGCATGGCGACGTCGTAGACCACTTGGTCCCACGCCCGGTTCATGAACGTGGAGTAGATGGCAACCACAGGTCGAAGCCCGCCCATGGCCATACCGGCGGCACCGGTGACGGCGTGCTGCTCGGCGATGCCGACATCGAAGAAGCGATCGGGGAAGCGATCTTGGAACGGCAACAGACCGGTCGGGCCGGGCATCGCCGCGGTCATGGCCACCAACTTGGGGTTGGCCTCGGCCTCTTTGATGATGGCCTCGGCGAACGCCTGGGTGTAGCCAACGGGCACAGCCTTGGGCGGCCCGGTCTTGGGGTCGAACACCGGGGCATCGTGGAGGTGCTTCTCGTCGTCGTCCTCGGCGGGCGGATAGCCCTTGCCCTTCTGGGTGAGAACGTGGAGTACGACCGGACCACCCAGTTCTGCCGCGGCGCGCAGGGCCCGCTCCAGCTCGGCGATGTCGTGACCGTCGATGGGACCTTGATAGCGAACGCCGAGCGACTCGAAGAACGCCGTCGGCTGCCACACCTCGCGCACCGCGGCCTTGAACGCGTCCATGGCCTTTTCGGCTTGGCGGCCGACGAGCGGGAGCTGGCGGGCCAGTTCCTCGAGCTTGTGCTGGCGGCGCATGTACACCGGGTTGAGGCGGATCTTGGTGAGGCTCTCGGACAGGTTCGACACCGTTGGCGCATACGAACGGCCGTTGTCGTTCAACACGATCACGCAGTTCTTGTTGGCGTGCCCGAGGTTGTTGAGGGCCTCGTACGCCATGCCGCCGGTCATCGAACCATCGCCGATGACGGCGACGATGTGGCGATGGGGGCCGACGCCCAGATCGCGGGCCACGGCGAGGCCGTAGGCATAGGACAAGATCGTGGAGGCGTGTGAGTTCTCGACGAAGTCGTGCTCGGACTCTTCGCGATTGGGATAGCCCGACAGGCCCCCGGCCTTGCGCAGTTCGGGGAAGCCAGCCTGGCGTCCGGTGACGATCTTGTGCACATAGGCCTGGTGCCCGGTGTCCCACAAGATGGCGTCGGTGGGGGAGGAGAACACTCGGTGCAGGGCCAAGGTGAGCTCGACGGCTCCCAGGTTGGAACCGAGGTGGCCCCCGTTGTCGGCCACCGACTGGACGATGAAGTCACGGATCTCGCCGGCCAATTCGCCCAGCTCGGAGTAGGTGAGCCCACGCAGATCGGCGGGTTTGCGGATGGTCTCCAAGATCATTGGCCTGCACCGTTCATTGGCCTGCACCGTTCATCGATATGGCCCGTTCATCTGTCTGCCCAGTCTCGGGGCCACGCCGGCAATCGCCCGCTCCGGTCGGCCGGGCGATTGGACGATATCGGGACGGGGCCGGTGCCAGGGAGTCAGAGTGCTGCTTCATCGGGCACGTCAACAGCTTCCGCACGTGTCGGGTCACCATCGTCGGACTCCAGAGCCGCTCGTTCGTCGCGCTCATCGAGTTGGCGCTGCCACCAGCGGGCCTCGATCGATCTGGCGACGCCGTATCCGACCAGCAAGGTGGCAACCCCGCCGAGTCCGTCGATCCAATAGTGGTTGGCGGTGACCACGATGCAGAACAACGTGGCGATGGGATACAGGACCAGCACGACCCGCTGCCATGGCCGGGTCCACAGCGCCCACAGAACGAACGTGCACCACAGCGCCCACGCACAGTGCAGGCTGGGCATGGCCGCATACTGGTTGGAGATGTCCTGCATCGCTCCGGAGTCGAACGACCACAGGCCGCCGACGGAGGCCAGCGTGTCGACGAAGCCATAGCTGCCGCCATGTAGTGAGGCACCGCCGTACGGTCCGGTGGCATCGAGGAGGCGAGGCGGCATGAGCGGGAAGAACGAGAAACCCACGAGGGCGAGGCCGGTGGTGGCGGCCAACGTGTTGCGGGCCACTGCGTAACGATGCGGCCGCCGTCGGTAGCACCAGATGAGGGCGCCGCCGGTGACGATGAAGTGCAAGCTGCCGTAGTAGATGTTCCAGAAGCGCAAGAACGCGTCGTAGCCGATGAACCAGTCCTGGATTCGTTGCTCGTGGTACAAGCCGAGCGCCTTCTCCAGTGAGATGACGTGCTTGGCGTTGTTGAAGGCGTGCCGGGGCGAGACGCTCGCGGATCCGAAGGTGTTCCGGACCAGCGTGTAGACGCCATAGAACGAGGCGATGTAGAGCACCTCGCGCCACCAGCGCAGCCGGAGGGCTGCTCGGGGACGCTCGTCGATGGCTTGCACAACTCGGGAGCCTACGTGCGCGTGGAGCGCTCAGCGGGGCGTGCCCCGTCCGCCGGGCGACGTAGCCTCGATCGCCATGGACGACACCGAACCGACCGCCGCCGCACCGCTGCGACATGCCGGTGATGTGACCATCGCGGCGTTGGCCCGTCGGGGCATCGACACGATGTTCACGCTCAATGGTGGTCATGTGTGGCCGTTCTACGACGCCGCACGACACCTCGGTGTTCGCGTGGTGGACACCCGTCACGAGCAGACAGCGGTGTTCGCCGCCGAGGGCTACGCCAAGCTCACGCGCACGCCTGGGCTGGCGGTGCTCACGGCGGGACCGGGTGTCACGAACGGCGTCAGCGCCATCACCTCGGCCCATGTGAGCGGCACCCCGCTGGTGGCCCTTGGTGGGCGGGCGCCGCAGATGCGCTGGGGTTCGGGGAGCCTGCAGGAGTTCGATCACGTCCCGGTGCTCGCCCCCATCACCAAGATGGCTCGCACCCTCACCGATCCGATGCAGGCCGCTGCGCTGGCCGAGGAACTCGTCACTACAGCGCTCACCGCCCATCGTGGCCCGGTGTTCGCGGACTATCCCCTCGACGGGTTCGGTCCGCTCGACACCCAGCTGCCGTTACCCCGGCCCATCGTGTCGGTCGAGGCGGACAGCGACGCGGTCACGCGAGCCGCTGTGCTCATCGCCGGTGCTGAGCGTCCGGCCTGCATCGTGGGGAGCGACGTGTATTGGGCCGGTGCCTGGGAGGCTCTGGCCGCGGCGGCGGCCAACCTGCGCTTGCCGTGCTGGTTCAACGGTCTCGGACGTGGCTGCCTCACCGGCGGTCATCCACTGTCGTTCCTGCGAACGCGTTCGATGGTGAAGGCCGAAGCCGATGTGGTGGTGGTCATCGGCGCTCCCCTCGACTTCCGGCTGTCGTTCGGCAACTTCGGTTCGGCCAAGGTCATCCATGTGGTCGACTCGCAGTCGCAGCGCGCCGCCCACGTGGAGGCCGAGATGACCATCGTCGGCGATCTGCGCGCCGTGCTCGCCGCGTGGGGAGATCACGCCGCCGCGTCGGCGGGGGAGCGCCGCGATCATGAGCCGTGGATCGAACGTCTGCGAGTGGCAGAGGACGAAGCAATTGCAATTGACGACTCGGCGCTCGGCTCTGCAGCATTCCCGATCGCACCGAGCCGCATCTACGGCGAGTTGCGTCGTCGCCTCGAACCCAATGCTGTCGTGATCTGCGACGGCGGCGACTTCGGGTCCTATGCCGGCAAGTACGTGGAGGTGCAGCGTCCGGGTTGTTGGCTCGACACAGGACCCTACGGCTGCTTGGGTAATGGCCCGGGATATGCCATCGCGGCGCGCATCGCTCGACCGCACAGCCAGATCGTGCTGCTGCTCGGCGACGGTGCGGCGGGCTTCTCGCTCATGGATGCCGACACCATGGTGCGCCACAAGCTGCCGGTGGTGATGATCGTGGGCAACAACGGCATCTGGGGCCTGGAGAAGCATCCGATGCAGTTCATCTACGGATGGGACGTCGGGTGTGATCTGCAGCCGCGTTGTCGCTACGACGAGGTGGTGCGCGCCCTGGGTGGGGCCGGGGAGATCGTGACCCAACCCGATGAGATCGGCCCGGCGCTGGATCGGGCGTTCGAGTCGGGCGTGCCGTATCTGGTCAACGTGATGACCGACCCGGCCGACATGTATCCCCGCAGCACGAACCTGGGCTGACGCGACCTCGCGTCGCTCACCTTCGTCGGTGCAGCTGCCGATGATGAAGACCTGATGGGCGTTCAGGCTGTGGTGATCGAGAATGGTGATTCCTCGGTGGTGACGACCCTGGCAGCGAGTCGGAGCACTGTGTTCGACGCAAACGGCTGGCTCGGTAGCGGGATCCTGCTGCTCGTACTCGGCGTTGGGCTCGTCGGCGGAGCCTCGATGAACCGATGGACCTACGGCAACAATCCGGGAGCAATGCGGGTTGCTCGTACGATGATGAAGGTGGGCTGTGTGCTCGCCGCGTTGGCTTGTGTCCTGCTGGTCATAGGGAGCTTGGTCGAGCTGTTCTCGTAGGCGATCAGATCGCGCGCGTGTCAATGCAGATTGACATCAGCGGTTCGATCGTCGGTGGTGTCGCTAGCGGGTGATCACGGACGCGACGCGGTCGTAACGCGGATCGTCATCTCCGACGAGGCGTCCCATCCATCGCAGGATCTCTGCCACCTCCAGATTCGCGCCTAGCTCTGCCATGGCGTCGATGTCGACCCAGTCCTTGGGGCGGTTGAACACCGCCTTGCACACGATGAGATGTTCGGGGCTCAGCACGGCGATGGAACCATCGGCGAACGGCACGTTGCGTCGGGCTTGGCTCATGGCCTGGTGGAACGGGTCGTAAGCGAAGAAGAGATCGACAGGCGTGTCCTGCCAATAGATCCGTACTTGCCCATCGCGCTGGACAAGCGTCGTCACCGCGTCGTCGATGTCCGCCCCGAGCGCAACCAGCGGTGCGACAACGGCCTCGAGTTCATTGGCCGTCACGAATACGTTGAGATCGATGTCGATGGTGGCTCGTGGCTCGGCGTAGTACGCAAGGGCCAGCGCACCGCCGAACGCATGGGGCACGTCGATGAGAGCGAGGTGGATCGCCTGGATCTTCTCAGCAAGAGTGAGCCGCTCGGTCACGCTGTCGTCACTGACTTGTCGAGATCGGGCGCGTCGAGATCAATCGCGGGGCGTCGAGCCGCGCCGATCGTCGGCGAGATGGCAACGCGTCGACCAGTGTGAGCACGTCGAGCAGTCGCGCCGCGTGCTCATGGACGTCGGCGGGCGGATCGAGCGGCGCCGATGCCAACATGGCGGGGAGGGCGCTGGCCGGAACGGCAGTGATGCGAAGCCGTTCGCCTCCGGCTGCGACGAGCTTGGCCAGCGTCGAACAGCTCGGATCCCGATGCCCGTGTTCGTAGGCCGAAACGACAGGCTGGGACGTGCCGGCCCGGTGAGCGAACTCGGCCTGGGTGAGCCCGCTTCTGCGTCGTACGGCGGCGATCAGCGAGGCTGCGTCGCTGTGTGGGGCGGGTTTCATAGAGCGAGTATATCGCTTTGTCTATGTCCGTCGACGTCTTGCATACACCGTTCGTGAAACGGGCGAGCGTTCAGCGGAGCTTGTCGAGGAAGCGGTCGATCTCGACCACGACCCGGGTGACCTTGCCGGCCGCCAGCAGACCGCGCGAGTCGCTGACGTGTGTGGTGAACGTGAGACGCCGACCCTCGATGCGCTCGAGTACCGCTTCGGCGATCACCTCGGTGCCGACCGCAGAGGGCTGGAGGTGGTCGATCTGCACCCGCATCCCAACGGTGGTCTGACCATCGGGAAGGGCGGCCGCCACCGCCAGCACCGACGCCTCTTCGGCGAGTGCGACGACCCTCGGGGTCGACAGGACCGGGACATCACCCGATCGCATCGCCACGGCGGTGTCGGCGTCCCCCACCGTGAGGCGAACCTCGCCGCGCAACCCTGGCTCCAGTCCCACGGGGGCGAAAGGTACGCCTACCCAGGTCGCCTCGGCTAATCGCCCCAGTAGCCTGCCCGGGTCAAACGCTGACGAAGGTGGGAACCACATGATCGAACCCGATGTGCTCCAGCGGGTGCTGGGCGCGGCGCTGCAGACCGGCGGCCAGTTTGCCGAGGTGTATGCGGAGGACAAGCGCTCGTCGTCGGCGCTGCTCGATGACTCTCGTGTCGAGAACCTGACATCGGGCCGCGATCGCGGCGCGGGTATCCGGGTCGTAGACGGGGAGACCACCGGGTTCGCTCACACTGCCGATCTCTCCGAGGCCGGCCTGCTCGCCGCTGCTGAAGCTGCTGCTGCGGCCGCCCGTCACGGTTCGCAGAAGGTGAACGTGGTGGCGCTGCAGCGCCGTGATGTCACCAAGGTGAACACCGTCGCCACCTATCCCTCCGATGTCCCGAAGGCCACCAAGGTGGCATTGCTGATGCGAGCCGACGAATCGGCCCGATCGCTGGGCAACGCCATCGTGCAGGTGAGCGCGTCGTACGCCGACAGCCGCAAGCGCATCTGCATCGCCAACTCCGACGGGCTCCTCGTCGAGGACGAGCAAGTACGCACCATGTTCCGGGTGAACGCGGTGGCCAACGGCGACAGCGGGATGCAGACCGGCTACGAATCGGTCGGCCGAACCATCGGCTTCGAACTGTTCGACTCCATCGACGTGAGCGAGATGGCGCACGAGGCCGCGCAACGTGCGTTGACGAAGCTTGCGGCGCGCCCGGCTCCGTCGGGCACCATGCCGGTGGTCATCAAGCGAGGCTCCGGTGGCGTGCTGTTCCACGAAGCGTGCGGTCACGGCCTCGAGGCCGACCTCGTGTCCAAGGGTGCATCGGTGTACCGCGGTCGGGTCGGTGAGATGGTCGCCTCACCGCTGGTGACGCTGGTGGACGACGGCACCATGTCGACGGAGTGGGGAGCGATCTCCATCGACGACGAAGGCCATGCCTCGCAACGCAACGTGCTCATCGAGGACGGTCGCCTCACTGACTACATGTGGGACTACTTGCGGGCTCGCAAGGAAGGTCGGCCGTCATCGGGCAACGGTCGTCGGCAGAACTACACGTGCCTGCCCATGGTGCGCATGACCAACACCTACGTGCTGGCCGGTGACGCCGACCCCGACGAGATCGTGCGGTCAACCGAGAAGGGCGTGTATGTGGCGCAACTCGGCGGTGGTCAGGTGAACACCGCATCGGGGGACTTCGTGTTCGGTATGACCGAGGCCTACCTCATCGAGAACGGTCAGATCACCGAGCCGCTGCGAGGGGCAAACCTCATCGGTAACGGACCCGAGGTGCTGCGAAACATCGACGTGCTCGGCAACGACTTCGCCATGGGGCACCCCGGCACCTGTGGCAAGGACGGACAGGGCGTCCCGGTGGGCGATGGTCAACCTACGTTGCGGGTCACCGCGCTGACCATCGGAGGAACCGCGTCATGAGTGAGAATCGAAGCGAGCGCCAGCGAGCGGAGACTCGCAGCGACCATCAGCAATCATGCGAGGGACGAGCATGAGCGAACTGTTGGCGCTGGCCGAGCGCGTTGCCGCGCAGGCTCGCGGTGGTGAGCAGATCGAGGCTTACGTGGTGCGAGCCCGTGACACATCGGTCCGGGTCTACGACGGTGAGATCGAGCAGTTGGCCAGTGCGCAGAGCGAGGGCCTCGGTGTGCGGGTCATCGTGGATGGCAAGCAGGGTTTTGCGTACGCGGGCACCCTCACCGAGGACGCCATCGTCGACGCACTCGCCGACGCCCGTGACAACGTCACCTTCGGTACGCCCGATCCGTGGGCCGGCCTGGCCGAGCCCGATGGTGTGGCGTCGCCGTCGCTGGCGTTGTGGAACGACGCGTTGGCGTCCACGCCGACCGATCGCAAGGTGGCGCTCACCATGGAGCTCGAGAAGCTCACCGCCGCGGGCGACAAGCGCGTGCGAGTGGAGTCGGCCGACTATGGCGATGTGCTGGCCGAGGGCGCGGTGGCCACCAGCACCGGCATCCGATCCGTCGGTCGCGAGACCGGCTGCTATCTATCGGTGTCGACGCTGGCCACCGAGGGCGACGAGACGCAGACCGGGTTCGGCTTCTCGGTGGGTCGTTGTCTCGACGATCTCGACCCCGCTCGTGCCGCCGCCGATGGCCTGCATCGCGCCACGCGGCTGCTCGGTGCCACGAAGCCCGGCAGTGGCCGCGTCACCGTGGTGCTCGATCCGTTCGTGACCGCGCAGTTCCTCTCGGTGCTGTCATCGACGGTCAACGGCGAGGCGGTGCTCAAAGGCCGATCGCTGTTCGCCAATCGCGTCGGTGATTCGGTGGCCGCCGCGTGCTTCACACTGGTCGACGACCCAACCAACCCGATGGCCTACACCGCAACTGAAGTTGACGGCGAGGGACTGGCCACTCGTCGCAACGTGCTCATCTCCGGTGGCGTGTTGCAGGGGTTCGTGCACAACGCGTATTCGGGGCGTCGTGCTGGAGCGGCTTCCACGGGCTCGGCGGTTCGCGGTTACACCAGCACCCCCGGTGTGGGATGCGTGGCTTTGGCCCTCAACCCGGGCACGCGCACCCAGGCGCAGTTGGTGGCCGACGTGAGCGACGGCGTGCTCATCCAACAGGTGTCGGGCATGCACTCGGGCGTGAACCCCATCTCCGGTGACTTCTCCACCGGGGCGGCCGGTCTGCGCATCACCAACGGGACGGTGGGCGCTCCCATCAAGGAGTTCACCATCGCGTCCACGCTGCAGAAGATGCTCCTCGACGTGGTCGAAGTGGGCGGCGACGTGGAGTGGCTCCCGATGAGCGCGGCGGGCGTGAGTCTCGTCATCAACGACGTGGCGCTCTCGGGGGCATAGGTCGAATCAGACCGGGCGGCGACCACGGACGACCGCCGCCCTGTCGCCTCGAGGTCCTCCCCGGTACATTGCCCAGCGCATGTCGACACCCGCCGAGCATCCCCATCTGAGCGAGCCGCTGCCCGCCGGTTGGGTACGTGTCGATCTGCACTCGCACACCATGTGGTCGGGCGACTCCACGACCACGCCCGATGAGTTGCTCACCGCCGTCGAGTCGTGCGGCATCGACGTGCTGTGCATCACCGATCACAACGCCATCGCCGGGGCCGAGCGCCTGGCCGCCGAACTGCCCTGTCGGGTCATCGTCGGTGAGGAGATGAAGACGTCGGCCGGCGAGCTCATTGGGCTGTTCATGACCGAGCGTCTCCCGTTCGGTTTGCCGCCACACGAGGCGGCGGCCCGCATCCGGGCCCAGGGCGCCATCACCTACGTGCCCCATCCGTTCGACCCGATGCGCCATGCCATGCGGACCGATGCCATCTTGGCCCTCGCCGCCGACGGGCTCCTCGACGCGGTCGAAGCGTTCAACGCCAAGACCTCGCTGCGCAGCCTCAACGACAAGGCCGCCGACCTGGCTGCGCAATTGCAGTTGCCATCGGGTGCGGGCAGCGACGCCCACGTTCCCGGTGCCCTCGGGGCGGCCTATGTCGAGATGCCGGACTTCGACGGCCCCACCGATTTCCTGGCCAAACTCGCCGAAGCTCGCATCGTGGGCCACCACTGGGACAAGGCCCGGCCGTGGACGGCTCGGATCATTCCCTCCATCTCGCACTGATCGGGTCGATCAGAGAGTCGTACTGAGAACTACGGAGGACCATGCCCATCATCCACGCGATCATCCTGGGCCTCACCCAAGGACTCGCCGAGTTCCTCCCCATCTCCTCCAGCGGTCACCTCAAGCTGGTGCCATGGCTGTTCGGTTGGAACGATTTCGACGGCAACGACAGCCTGAGCCGCAGCTTCGACGTCGCCTTGCACATCGGCACGCTGTCGGCCGTCATCGCCTACTTCGGCAAGGAACTGATCGTCTACATCCGTGACGGTATGGCGTTGGTGTTCGCTCGGCAGCGGCCCACGACCGAAGAAGGTCGCCTTGCCTGGCTGCTCGTGCTGTCGATGGTGCCCGCCGCGGCAGTTGGGGCAGTGGCCGACTCGTTCATCGAGGACCATCTCAGCAAGATCTGGCTCATCGCCGTGAACCTGATCGTATTCGGCCTGTTGCTCGGTGTTGCCGATCGACGCCGTGGTCATCGCCAGCTGAATGACTACTCGGCACGCGACGCGTTGCTCATCGGTACCGGGCAGATGCTCGCCCTCGTGCCGGGCGTCTCACGGTCTGGGGCTACCATGACCACGGGACGTTTCCTGGGCCTCACTCGCGACGCCGCGGCACGTGCGTCGTTCCTCATGGCCATTCCGGTCACCGTCGGTGCCATCGTGTTCAAGCTGGGCAAGCAGCTGTCCGAGGGTGTGCCCTCGGACATCTGGCCGCCACTCATCGTCGGCGTCATCACCTCGGCCATCTCCGGGTACGCCGCGGTGTGGGGAACCTTGAAGCTCATCCGCACCCGCAGCTTCGATCCGTTCGTCGTCTATCGCGTCGCCGCCGGTGCCGCCGTGCTCATCGCGTTGTCGACGACGTGGCGGTGAGCCCCCGGTTCGCTCCGCTGGCAGCGATCGTCAACCGGCCCGACTGAGCGGCCAGCGCCAAGATCGATGCCGCTCCGGCGTCGACGGCAATGGTGACTCGATCATCGTCGACGCCCACCGTTCGGCCCGCGGCGACGAGCGGCTCCGCTCCGCTCAGCGAGTCCGGCACGGCGATGACGACGACCGGATCGCCCGGAGCGAGCGCGGGAACGACCGCATCGGCCCGAACCGCGATGGCCACCTCATCGATGCGGAGTTGGCTGGCGATCGGGCCGCGTGACGATGCCGCGGCCATATGGACGGTTGTCACGATTTCTCCGGCGCTGAGGCGATCGGCGATCCGGGCATCGGGCGGGATCTCGGTCACCGCATCGGCTGGCACGGCGGCCAGCGGCAGTTCGACCATCTCGACCACGCTCGGGCTCAATGCGCTCCCTCCGGCCAGGTCGACGCGGGCTCGCACCACGGTGCGGGTCTCGCCCCACTGTCGGCGCAGATCGGCCGCCCGGTCCTGTTCGACGTGCACCCACGCGAACACGATGGCGACCACTACAGCGACGCTGGCCCAGTACAGGCGTGGCTCGCGCCGAAGGAGGAGCGGCACCCGGCTCAGCCGCCACCGACTCCGTGACTGGCGAAGATCTGAACGATGCCGTCGTCGGTCCACGGCTGCCTCCTGGAGTCGGAGCGCGCGACGCGCGCATCACGAGGAGGGGAAGTGGTCAACCCGACGAGACGTGGCCTGACCGGCCCGAACGTAGTGCGGCCGCCGGTGATCGAGGGGTCGGGGAGCCCGGCCGGGTCGCCGTCAGGACGTCGAGGACGGGGCGGGGCTCGACGGTGCGGCTGGAGCCGGCGTGGCGGCCGGGGTCGACGAACTGGAGGAGTCGCTCGATGAACTGCCGCCCGAATCCTTGCTCGAGTCCTTGGCCGGCGCTGCACTGCTGGCGCTCCCACCTCGGCTGTCGGTCTTGTAGAAGCCGGAGCCTTTGAAGGTGACGCCGACGGGCAGGAACACCTTCTTGATCGGAGCCTCACCGCACACCGAACACACCTCGGGGGCGGGGTCGGTGAAGCCGAGCTGGACTTCGAACTGATGGTTGTGCGGGGCGCACTTGAAGACGTAGGTGGGCATGGCCGGTGGATCTCCCTGGGGCGTTTAGCACTCGGGCCTGTCGAGTGCCAGAGGGTACTGCCAAGTACTCAAGTTGTGCACACGCGTACCGTTAGACCCCTATGACCGTTCGCAAAGCCGTCATCCCTGCCGC
>JBFWVD010000019.1:0-81872 GCA_050246915.1 Acidimicrobiia bacterium
CATTCGTTCGGCTACGGGTTGGTCAGCTTCCAGACCGCCTATCTCAAGGCGCACTATCCCGTCGAGTACCTCGCCGCGCTCCTCACGAGCGTGAAGACCAACCTCGACAAGGCCGCGGTGTACCTGGCCGAATGCCGAGCCATGAACGTCGTGGTGCTGAACCCCGACGTGAACCTGTCGGAGAGCGACTTCGTGGCCATCGATGCGGCGCAGGCGCCGCCCGGGGTGAAGCTGCCGCCGGGATCGCCGGGTGTGATCCCGTTCGGTCTGTCCGCAGTGCGCAACGTCGGTGAGGCTCTTGTCGAACTGCTCATCGCCGAGCGCACGGCCAACGGTCCGTTCATCGACTTCAACGATTTCGTGCAACGAGTCGATCCGCAGGTGCTCAACAAGCGGACCATCGAATCGTTGATCAAGGCTGGTGCCTTCGATTCGATGGGCTATCGCCGCAAGGGCTTGCTGAGCGTGTTCGAGCCGATCATCGATCAGGCCCTCGAACGTCGACGTGAGGCCGACCAAGGGGTCATGAGCCTGTTCGGTGATCTCATGGAGGCCGGTGGTGACGCCGGGTTCGACGAGCGCATCGCCATCCCCGACGTCGAGTTCGACAAGTCGCAGCGATTGGCGTTCGAAAAGGAGATGCTCGGCCTGTACGTCAGCGATCATCCGCTGATGGGCGCCGAGGCGGCACTGCGGCGCCGCACCGATTGCTCCATCGACGAGCTCAAGGATCGCAGCGACGGCGATGTCGTCGTCGTAGGTGGTGTGATCACGGGCCTCACCCGCAAGTACACCCGCAAGGGTGATCTCATGGCGGTGTTCACCTTGGAGGACCTGCAGTCCTCGGTCGAGGTGATGGTGTTCCCGCGCCCCATGGCCGAGCACGGCCACAAGCTCCAGCCCGACTCGGTCGTGTGCATCAAGGGTCGCGTTGACGGTCGCGATGACACGCCCAAGCTCATGGCGATGGACATCACCGTGCCCGAGCTCATCACCGACGGCGCACCGCCACTGCGGCTACGACTCCCCAGTGCCAACCTCTCCGAGCACATGGTGGGCAACCTGCAACGAATGTTGACAGAGCATCCGGGGGAGAGCCAGGTGTTCCTGCACCTCGGCATGGAGGGCAAGGTGCTGCGCCTGCCCGACAAGTTCTGCGTGGACATGAACCGCGGGTTGCTCGGCGAGCTGAAGGCCACCTTCGGCGCTGACGCCGTCTTGTGACCTCCAGCCCGCCGGGTCAGGTGTGACGCGAACTCAGCGGTAGACGGCCGAGTTGGTCTTGTTGTCGAGCGTGGTGAGGTTGCCGGGGCTGTAGAGCGTCTGAATGGCGGGGATCAGGTTGATGCCGTCATAGTGATCCACGATGCAACCGCTGTAGGTCGACGAGATGTTGTTCTGCCAACCGGCCGGCATGTTCAGCCAACCGTTGTTGCAGCCGTCGCCATAGATGGTGAGGGTGCTGCCGGTGAAGTTCAGGCCCAGGTAGTGCACGGCAATGGGGAACAATGCCGCTGCCATGGCGACTCCACCGGTGGTGCAGCTCATCGGGGTGGTGATGAACTGGCCGTTGTCCTGCTGGCCGACGACGGTGATGGAGCAACTCTGGGTCTTGGCCGGTGCTGCAGCCGTGGCGTGGACGATGGGGAAGGCTGCGGCGGTAGCGGCGATGGCGGACGCGGCAAGAGCGACGCGACGGGTGAAGGATGAACGAGACATGGAACTCCCTGGTGTCACGGTCCAGCCGGATGCGGGACCAATACCTATACGCGCTTCGCGGCCTCGCCATCACAACTCGTGGTCAACGATGGCAAACTGACGCGGTGCTGCGACCGCATGTGAACGTGCGTCATCCGCTCGCCCTCGTCGCTGCCGCCGTGGCGTGGGCGTTTCTGCCGGCGTGCACCGATGGCTCGACGTCGTCATCTGATGCCATCGACACGACACGCTCATCGATCGTGGCGGACTCCGCCGCCGCGGCGTCGGCGATCGCGGAACCCGACAACGCGGCGTTGTCGGCGGTTTCGGCGACACCGTCCGATACGGCGTCGGCGACTATCGAGCCCGGGCCTCGTTCCTTCGATGCGTGTTCGATGTTGACTGAAGCCTCCGCCCGCACCGCTCTCGGTCTTGCCGATGACGTAGAGATCACCCAGACCCAATCGGGGGAGCGGTGCACCTGGCAGGCCGGCGGCGATGCGACGCGATCGGTCACGCTGACCCAAGGTGAACGCATGGCTCCTGCGAGCTTCTTCGCCGATCATCCGAAGCTCACAGACGTTGCCACGAGCAAACAAAAGGATGGCGGCCTCCACATAGCCGTCGAGGAGGTCTCCTCTGGCGTGGAGATCACCGTGTTGCTCAGCGTCCGAACCTTGGTACTCGCGCTCCCGGAGAAGCCAGCGAACGTGCCAGAACTGATCTCTGCGATGACGGGGATCGGCGTTTGATCGGTCGGGTTCAGCAGGCGGGTGGCGCGGTAGGGCCCGTCCCGTCAACGACGTTGATCGACACGGTGTCCGCCTTCGTCGATGTCGCGGTGGTCACGACGGTTCCGGCGAGGTCGTCCTCGCTGATCGGCGAGCTGTTGCCGAGCCCCCGGAACCACGACACCTGGACGTGATCGGGGATCCGCTCGGCCAGTGCGGCCGCGTCAACGCCTTTCGCGCCGAGGCAGTGCAGCGGTTCGCCCGCAGCGAACACATCGCTCGATGGGTCGTCGTAGTCCTCGCCCTTCGGCGTTTCGATGCCGACCTCGATGGTCACCGGAGATCCTGCCGGAATGGTGAACCTGCCGGTCGCCTGATAGCCCATCATCGTGGTGTTGAGGACTGTCCCGACCCGGCTCGGACCAACGTGGCGCTCGACCCGCTCGACGACGATGCCAGCGTCGGTCAACTCTCTGATCAAGTCGGCGGCCGTTGCTTGCGGGCCGATCACCGTCACCTGCCAGCCATCAGCGTTTGGGGCGATCGTGAGGTGCTCGGCAGTCGCGTCCTTCGAGCGCAGCGATCCCACTGCGATGAGCCCACCGACGGCGATGATCATCGCCGCTGCCGCGCCCGTGGCAGCTCGGCGTTGTGACCGGCGCTTGTGTTGGTACCGAGTCGCCGCAATGACCAGTTCGTCAGCAGCTTCGGCCAGGAAGTCCGGCCCGTCGGTCACAGCCAGGCCTCGACCCCGGACTGGTCGGCCATCGCCGCACGTAGCTTGGTGATGGACCGAGCGAAGCGCACCCGAGCGTTGTGCTCGGTGCACCCGAGGACCATGGCGATCTCGGCGTAGCTGCGATGCTCGACCACTTTCATCTCCACCACTCGTCGAGCGTCGGGGGAGAGTTGGCGCAGCGCGGCAACCAGATGATCGCGGAGGTCAGCGGCGACGGTCTGGCTCAACAGCTCGTCGATGGCGTCGGGATCGGTCACCGGATGGAAGCCGATCTTGCGACGGGCTCGCCCGTCGACCTGACCGTGGCGAACCCAGCCGCGCAGTTGGTTCTGGGCGATGCCCCACACCCAGGCCCGTGCCGGAGCTTGGCCGGGATCGAATCGATCGGCTCTGAGGACCACTTTGGCAAAGGTCTCCGATGCCAGATCGGCCGCCACTTCGCGACACATCGTCTGTCTGGCGAGGCGATCGACGAGCGGCGGCCACAGCAGCTTGAACAACTCACCGAACTGCTCCGGGTCACGTCGCGCTGCGACGAGCAGCAGCGTCTCGCGCTCGAGCAGTGCGGCGCGCTCAGGGCTGAAGTCGGAGTTGGCGATGCGCCAATGGTGCCACGTCAGATGTTGCCGACACGATGGACGGGCGTCTCGAACGTCGGCGGTGTGTGCTTCAGCGCACTGGTGCGATCGACGTGGACCGCCTCTGTGGCGACAGCCTCGACGCGCCCGGCAGGGTCGCGTGGGTCGGGCCGGGGCGCCGTGCGAACCGATCACGATGGTCTCGCCCGAGATGACCACGGTTTCTCTTTTCGCTCCGGCGCCCTGGATTGCCCGTACCGATCGGTCCCAGCCGGCTGCGGGGCGGCGCAGCCGGCTGTGACCGGAGGGTGTACCTCGCCCCGGGGCGAACCCTCATGAGTCAGTACGCACTGCGCGCCCGATCCATCACAGGTTTTCGGAAAGAATTCTCGGAAGCCATCTCAGGACCCGCCCATCCGCAGGCGAGCGACCTTGTGCAAGGGGCTCGGGAAGTGCTCGCCGAAGTCGCTGAACGACCATTCGGTGCGCTTCACGCCGCCTGCTTCCTTGGGGTGCTGCCACAGCGCCAGGTACTGCCCGTCGAACTGGATGATCTGGCTGCGGATGTGCGCGGCCGAGTCGCTGCACAGGAACACGAACAACGACGCTGCCTCCTCGGGGGTGGCGAACCCCAGCTGCCGGGCCGTCGGCGCCGGGTTTCCCTTTGCCGCGGCGCGGGCCCGGGCAGCAGCGAAGATGACCTCCGTCATGTCGGTGGCCACCGCGGGGGTCACTGCGTTGACTCGGATGTCGTACTTGGCGAGTTCCAGGTCCCAGGCGCACATCATCCCGAGCTGGCCGGCCTTGGCCGCGGCGTAGTTGGTCTGCCCGACCGAGCCGATCATCGCTGCCGCCGAGGTGACCTGCAGCAACAAGCCCGGCTGCTGGGCTGCCACCATCGCCTTGGCTGCATGGCGCGACACCGACCAGGTACCGCGCAGGTCCACGGCGATGACTTCGTCGAACTCCTCGGGGGTCATCTTGAGCAGTGTCCGATCGCGCACCACGGCGGCGTTGTTCACCGCGACGTCGATGCCGCCGAAGCGCTCGACGCAGACCGACACCAATTGTTCGGCCACCGAGTCATCGGCCACCGAGCCCAGAACAGCTGCGCACCGGGCCCCGGTGGCGCGGACCATCTCCTCGGTTTCGGCGAGCGCGGTGGGATTCGTCCCGTTGATGACCACGTCGGAACCGGCGGTGGCCAGGGCCACGGCGATCGCCCTACCGAGCCCCCTCGATGAACCGGTCACCGCGATGTGCTTGCCCGCGAGCGGCCCCATCGGTCGGCTGTCCATGTCGTCCCCCTCCTCAGCGGTCCCCGATCTGGAGCGCCCGCATCGGGCGCAGGTGTCGCTGTGTTCTCAGGTCTAACAGCGTCACGATTAGCGTGGCCACATGCGCCGTTCGCTCTTCGATGACACCCACGAGATGTTCCGCGATTCCTTCCGGCAGTTCGTTGCCAAGGAGATCGTGCCCAACAACGAGCGTTGGGAGCGCGAGGGCAAGGTCGACCGGGACATGTTCCTGGCCGCCGGAGCGTCGGGATTCCTGGGCATGGCGGTGCCCGAGGAGTACGGCGGCGGCGGCCAGAACGACTTCCGCTACAACGTCATCATCAACGAGGAGCTGCAGAGCACGGGTGTCGGCCCGGCCGGCATGTGCATCGTGCTCCACAACGACATCTGCATGCCGTATGTGCTCAAGAGCACCAACGACGAACAAAAGGCCCGTTGGCTTCCGGGTATGTGCACGGGCGAGTCGATGCTCGCAGTGGCCATGACCGAGCCGGGCATCGGGTCCGACCTGGCGTCGATGAGCACCTCGGCCATCCGGAACGGCGACCACTACGTCGTGAACGGCGCCAAGACCTTCATCACCAACGGCATCAACTCGACCCACGTGATCACCGCGGTCAAGACCGACCCGAGCCAGAAGCATCGGGGCATGAGCCTCATCATGATCGAGGAGGGGATGGAGGGGTTCACCCGGGGCCGGAACCTCGACAAGATCGGCATGCACGCCCAGGACACCGCCGAGTTGTTCTTCACCGACGTGAACGTTCCCGCTGCCAACCTCATGCGGGGCGAGGGTGAAGGCTTCTTCCAGCTGATGGACAAGCTGCCCCAAGAGCGGCTCTCCATCGCGGTCACCGCGGTGGCCCATGCCAAGGCGGCGTTCGAATGGACTTGTGAGTACGTGCGTGAGCGAAAGGCGTTCGGTCAGTCGATCGGAGCATTCCAGAACACCCGGTTCCGACTGGCCGAGATCAAGACCGAGCTGGACATCGCCCAGGTGTTCATCGATGCCCAGATCGAGGCCCTCAACCGCGAGGAACTCACCGCCGAGGACGCCTCGGAGTCGAAGTGGTGGTGCACCGAGATGCAGAAGCGCACGGTCGACACGTGCCTCCAGTTGTTCGGTGGCTACGGCTACATGTTGGAGTACCCCATTGCCAAGGCCTATCTCGACTGCCGCATCCAGACGATCTACGGGGGCACCACTGAGATCATGAAGGAGATCATCGGCAAGGGGCTTCAGCTGGGCTGATGCGGCGCGGTCGGCGAGGTCGACCCGGCGCTGGACGCGGTGTCATGAGTGGGGCGCGCCCAGGGGTGCCTTTGTCGGGACAGACCCCGAAGTGGCACAATGGTGGTTCGCCTGGTCGGTCCGATCCGGTCGCTGGGCGGGCGAGTCAGCTCCAAGTTGCCAGCTCCAAAGCTGCCAGCTCCATGTTGAAGGTGGCGCCACCGCCGTCACAAACCCTCGGGGGTTCCAAGCAATATGCCAGTCGAGGTCGAGACCAAGGATTGCACCAACCTGAGCGACGCCGAGCTCACAGATCTGGCCGATCTGTGCGCCGCTGGACCTGCCCGGTTCGACATCGGTGTCCTCTCCAAGGCTCGGGACGCGTGGGTGCTCGTGACCATGGCCCGCATCGAGGGCAAGCTGCACGGCTTTTCGTTCACCACGCTCGAGCGCATCGGCGGCACCCCGTGCGTGCTCATCGGGCTCGCTCACGTGAAGCGCACCTCGCAACGCAACAGCGTCATGAAGGGCCTCATGACCGAGCTGTACCGCCGGGCCCTGTCGGCGTTCCCCGACGAGGACGTGGTGGTGGGCGCCAAGTTCGCTGATCCGTCGGGTCTCGAGGCGTTCAAGTCGCTGGAGGAGATCATCCCTCGCCCCGACCATCGCGCCGTCGGCGAAGAGCGGGCGTGGGGCCGCCGGCTGGTCAAGCGGTTCGGCGTGGAGGGCACCTACGACGACCAGGCGTTCACCGTCAAGGGCACCGGTGGAGTGGTCGGTGTGTTCGACCACGACTCACTCAAGCCTGAGGCGGTCAAGCCCGAGGTCGCGGCGTTGTTCAAGGGGCTCAAGCCGGCCAAGGGTGACTGCCTCATCGTCCACGGATGGGCGATGGCGGAGAACCTCCTCAAACTCGGCGCCCCGTAGGCCTCGGCCGGCGATCGCCTCGTGGAGTTCACCGACGTCGTCCGCTCGCGCCGCATGGTGCGAGCGTTCCAACCAACACCGGTCCCACCGACATTGGTCGACGAGGTCCTCGACGCCGGTCGCCGTGCCCCCAGCGCCGGCAACTCCCAAGGCTGGGCGTTCGTGGTGCTCGAAGGCCCCGAACAGACCAAACGCTTCTGGGACGTCACCTTGCCGCCGTCTCGGCGCGAGACCTTCCGCTGGCAGCGATTGCTCGACGCTCCCGTCATCGTCCTGCCGTTGGCCGACCGCGAGGCGTACCTGTCGCGCTATCGCGAGCCCGACAAAGCCGCCAGTGGACTCGGAGAGGCCGAGCGATGGCCGGTGCCCTATTGGCAGGTCGACACCGCGTTCGCCACGATGTCAATTCTTCTTGCGGCGACCGATGCCGGGTTGGGGGCGTTGTTCTTCGGCGTGTTCCAACGTTCCGAGCAGTTGCTGTCCTCGCTCGGGGTACCTGAGGGGCACGATCTCATCGGTGCCATCGCCATGGGGTACCCAGCGCTCGATGCCGATGAGCCGGGCCGATCGGCGACGAGGCCGCGGCGACCCGATGTGATCCATCGGGGCCGATGGCAGGGCATCACCCAGTTGTGATCCCGAGACGAGCCAGGAGTTCGTCGACCGTCGTCGCCGGCGCATCACAGGTGAAGTTGCGACACACGTAGGCAACACCGTCCTCGCGGCCCTCCCACAATGGCGAGTCGTATCGCTCACCCCAGGCCAGCACGGCGTTGGGCAGCAGACATCGCTGTGCGATCGAGACCAGCTCGCTCTTGGGGCCGGGGATCACGATCTCGGTGATGTCGCTGCGGAGCAGATCGACCGCGGCCAGCAGATGGCCGAACGCGCCGGGATGTTCAGCGGCCAAGGGAGCCACCAGCATCACGATGCGATCGGCGTGGTTGCGATAGCGCGCATCGCCGGTGAGCGCGGACAATCGGTACAGCGCCACGGCGGCCATGGAGTTCGCCGATGGTGTCGCGTTGTCGAGGAGGTCCTTGGTGCGCACCACCAACGGCTCGCCGTCTTCGCCGGTGGTGAACAGCCCGCCCTCGATCGGATCCCAGAACAGGTCGAGCATGGCATCGGCGGTCGTGCGTGCCTCGTCGATCCAGCGGGCCTGCCCTGAGGCCTCGGCCAGCCGCGTGAACGCGTCCACGAGTGCGGCGTAGTCGGCCGCGATCGCGAGGTGTCGGGCGCCGCCGTCGGCCTGCCAGCTGCGCATCCATCGCCCGTCGGGACGGCGTAGCTCGGCGAGGAGGAACTCGGCATTGGCCAAGGCCGCGACCATCCAATCATCGACCTGAGCGACGGCGGCGGCTTCGGCCAGCGTGGAGAGCATGAGCGCGTTCCACTCGGTGAGGACCTTGTCGTCGAGGCCCGGTCGGGGCCGCTCGTTGCGGGCGTGCAAGAGCGCGGCGCGCGCCATGGTCACGTCGTCGGGACGGATGAGGTCGCCGCGCACTGGGCGATGGAGGATGTTCGAGCCCTCGAAGTTGCCGTTGTCGGTCACGCCGTACCAGGCCACAGCGCTGTCGTAGAGCTCCGTCGGGAGGGCCTCGCGAAGTTGCTCGGGTCGCCACACGTAGAACGCGCCTTCTTCGTGGTGCCCCGATCCGTCGAGGGCGAGGGAGTCGGCGTCTTCTGCGGAGAAGAAGCCGCCGCCGCTGTGACGCAGATCGCGCAGCACGTACTCGATGGTCTCTGCCGCTACCTGCGCGTAGCGTTGCTCCCCGGTGCACTGCCAACAGTGCAGGTACAACCGTGCCAACTGTGCTTGGTCGTAGAGCATCTTCTCGAAGTGCGGGACCATCCAGAACGCGTCGGTGGAGTATCGGGAGAACCCGCCGCCGATGTGGTCGTAGATACCGCCCGACGCCATGGCGTCGAGACTCGTGGTGACGACGGTCTTGGCGCCCTCACCGCCCGACGCGACATAGGCACGCAGGCACAGTTCGAGGCTCATGGTTTGGGGGAACTTGGGTGCGGCTCCGAATCCGCCCCACTCCGGGTCGAAGTTGTTGGCGATGGATTGCAGAGCATTGTTGAGTTCGTCGAGTCCGGGCAGCGTCTCGCCTGCGCTCAACGTCCCCAATCGGCCCATTGCGGCAACCAGTTGCTGACCCTGCTCTTCGACGGCGCTGCGCTGGGTCGTCCAGATCTCGTCGATCTTCTCCATGAGCTGGAGGAAGCTCGGTTTGGGGAAGTAGGTGCCGCCGTAGAACGGCTTGCCGTCACCGTCCATGAACACCGTCATCGGCCAGCCGCCACGACCGACCATGGCCTGGACAGCGTCCATGTAGATCGAGTCGATGTCGGGACGCTCTTCGCGATCGACCTTCACGTTCACGAACAGGCGGTTCATCATCGCCGCGGTCTCGTCGTCCTCGAAGCACTCCCGTGCCATCACGTGACACCAGTGGCACGAGGAGTACCCGATGCTGAGCAGGATCGGCCGATCGGTGGCACGAGCCACGTTGAACGCTTCGGGGCCCCACGCGAACCAATCCACGGGATTGGTGGCGTGCTGGCGGAGGTACGGCGACGTCTCGTCGGCGAGTCGATTCACATCGACACGCTAGAGGCAGCACCGTTCGTCGCGCCCGTTTGGTTACGGGATCCAGGACCGTTGTTCACCGGATCGGTTGATGTGGCCATCGCCGCGTCCGTGAGATCGATGCGCAGCCGGGCCGCACGCATCCGGGCATCGGACAATGGCTGGGCGAAGGCAACGAGGAGCACGAGCGCGAGCCCGCTCCCGAAGAAGAACGGGGCCCGGAGACCGAACTGATGGGCCACAACGCCGCCGAATCCGGCACCGATCGGTCCGCCGAAGCTGGACAGCAGGCTGTATGCACCGCTCACCCGACCGCGCAGGTGATCGGGAACTGCGGCCATGCGAGTTGACACGCTGATCACCTGGTAGAGCACTACCGCAGCACCATCGAGGCTCAGCACGAGGATCACCGGCACGGCATGGCTCATCATCCCGGCCAGGAGCATCGATGCACTCATCGCCACGATTGCCGTTCTGAGCGTCCGGGATGGGCCGAGTCGGTCCGCAACCCCTCCTGCAACGATCCCTCCGACGATCGACCCGATCGACGAGCCGGCCAGTAGGAGGCCGAACCCCCAATCATCGAGCCCGAGCACTCGTGCCGAGAAGACTGCGAGCGGCGCGTAGGTGCATTGAATGGCGAAGTTCATCCCACCGGTCATCAGCGCGAGCGCACGCAAGGTTGGTTGACGCCACAGCCATGTCATGCCGAACCGGATATCGCTGCGCAGTGTCGTCCGCTCCCTGACGATGACCGTTTCATCGCGGAACGTGTTGCGAAGCGAATAGATGAGCATCGAGCCGACGACGAACGTCACCGCATCCAAGAGGAACGGCAAGCCGACTCCGACCGAGAACAGCGCTGCTCCGATGGCTGGTCCCACGAGGTCATACGCAGTGACCTCGGCGGCGCTCAGGCGGCCGCTGGCGCGTTCGTAGTTCTCTTGGGCAACGATCGCAGGGATGACCGCAGCGTTGGCGCTCTCATAGAAGGTTTCGCCGATGCCAATGCCCAGCGCCACGAAATACAGCAGGCCGATGGGCACCGATCCGCCGAGGGCGAACGCGCCGAGCACAGCGAGAAGCGCGATGCGGGACAGATCGCTGACAAGCAGCATGGTGCGGCGGTTCACCCGATCTGCCAAGGCGCCCGAGATGAGTGATACGCCGAGCCAGGACAGCCGGGATGTTGCGTAGACCCAGGCGACATGCCGTACATCGCCCGTCAGATGAAGCGCGAGCAGCGGGAGCGCAGCCTGGGTGATTCCGTCACCGGTGCGGCTGATCGCGGTGGCGATCCAGACCTTGACGTAGTCACGTCCGAGTCCGCTGGCCGGCGCGGCTTGCTCAGCGGTTCGAGACTCGATGACCTCGTCGTGACGATCGAGAGCGGCCGATGGTGCAATCGCGTCGGCGGACGGCGCGGACGCTGTCGTCGCCAATGCCGTGGGATCTGGTGGCGGTAGCGGCGGGAGCAGGACACCCAGCGCTCGTGCCCGGGCATAGAGATCGCCGTCGATGGGGACCTGAGGGCCGGTCGGGGCTGACGCAGTCGGTGTCGAGGCGATCGGCTGCGGGGGCGCCCACGTGTTCGGCGACGTCGGGCGGTGCGGTGTCGTCATGTGAACTCGCCCTCCCTCGTGCGTCGTCAGCCGGTCCGATGCGGGGCGCCCGGACGCCGCAGCCTACTCAATGCGGCGGGGTGGTCACTTCAGGTGGTTTCGTTGAATCTTGCCGAGTGTGGTGCGCGGCAGCGCCTCCACCACGACCACTTCGCGGGGTGCGCAGAAGGCCGCGAGCTCAGCGCGGCAGTGATCGCGCAGGTCGTCGAGCGTCGGCGGATGATGCCGATCGACCGGCACGATCCACGCCACGACCCGTTGCCCCCACTGCGGATCGGGGCGACCGGCGACCGCGACCTCGGAGATCTGATGATGGGTCGACAGCACCCGTTCGACGGTGTCGGGCCACACCTTCTCGCCGCCGGTGTTGATGACGTCGTCGGCCCGACCATGGATCTGCAGCCGGCCGTCGGTGGTGAAGGACCCGATGTCACTGGTGAGGAACCATCCATCGCCGTTCTTGGGGTCGACGCCGTGCGGATCGAGCGTCGTCGGGCGATCGTCGTGCCCGAATCGATACGACCGGAGCAGCATCGGTGCTCGCAGCGCCACGCGGCCATCAGCCTCGACCCTGATCTCGACGCCGTCGAGCGGCCGACCGTCGTACACCACACCCGAGCCCGACTCCGTGAGTCCGTAGGTGGCGACAGTGTTGTCGGGGCGATGGATGGGTATGGCGGAACCGCCGAGGAGCACGGTGGCGAACAGCGAAGCATCGACACGATCGAGCATGGTGGGGACCAGCGAGACCAACGTGCGATCCGCTCGGTTCATGGCCCACCGCGTGACCGTCTCGGCATCGAACCGCTCGAGCGTGGTGAGGCGCGTGCCGCGATGAAGCGCTCGCGTCACCACAGACAACCCGCCGACGTGCGCCAACGGGAGGCAGGCCAACCAATGATCGTCAGCCGCCACGCGCAGCCGATCGCTCGACGCATCGGCCGAAGCGGCCACCGCGTCATGGGTGAGCACGACCCCTTTGGGTGTTCCGGTCGTCCCGCTGGTGGGCACGACCAACGCGTCGCCGGGCTCGACATCGACGCCGTCGCTCAGCGAGGTGGTGCCTTGCTCATCGATCAACGATGCGGGGCGGGCGGCCGCAAGCAGCGAAGCCATCTGGATGGGAGGCAATCGGGTGTCGACCGGGAGAACAGCATCGCCTCGATCCCAAGCCCGACGGAGCTCGTCGACGAACTCGGGACCGCTCAATGCGATGGCGACGAGGTGTGGCATGGCGCGGACGCTATCGATCAGGCAATGCTGTGCGCCCACATGGCCCAATCCCCGTTCGAGACCCAGTTGTTCGAGGCCCGGTCGTTCGAGGCCCGGTTGTTCGAGGCCCGGTCGTTGTGTGCACGCGGTCAGGTCGCTCGATGACGAATCGTTGGATCGTCGGAGCGCGCCCGCGCACACTGCCCGCTGCGGTGGTGCCCGTTCTCGTCGGCACGGCATGCGCGGCGGGTGAAGTCGACGTGATCGCGTGGCGGGCGTTGTGTGCCGCGGTCGTGTCGCTGGCGCTGCAGGTGGGCACCAACTACGCCAACGACTACAGCGACGGTGTGCGCGGGACCGATGACGTTCGGGTGGGGCCCGTGCGGTTGGTCGCGTCGAAGCTGGCATCGCCTCGGGCGGTGAAGATCGCCGCACTGTTGGCCTTTGCCGTTGCCGGCATCGCCGGCACCGCGCTGGCCCTCGAGGTGGGGCCGGAGTTGTTCGCGGTCGGCGCAGCATCGATCGCTGCTGGATGGCTCTACACCGGGGGCCCGAAGCCCTATGGGTACTACGGCTTCGGTGAGCTGTTCGTCTTCGTGTTCTTCGGCGTGGTCGCCACCGTGGGAAGCACCTACGTGCAGACCGAACGCGTCACAGCGCTCTCGGTTGCCGCATCGATCTCCGTCGGCTTCTTGGCCTGCTCGCTACTGGTGGTGAACAACCTCCGCGACATCTCGACCGACGCGGCGGCCGGCAAGCGCACCTTGGCCGTGCGCCTCGGCGAAGCGCAGACCCGCATGCTCTACACGCTGCTCATGTGCGGCGCGATCGTGATCGGCGCGTCGTGCGGCTTCCAACGTCCCGGCGCGTTCGCGGTGGTGATGGTGGGGTTGTTGGTAGCGGGCCCGGTGGCGATGGTCGCCCGCGGAGCGCGGGGCAAGGACCTCATTGCGGTGCTCGGCGCAACAGGCCGCGTTCAGTTGGCTTTCGGCCTCGTGCTGTCCTTGGGTCTCTGGCTCACTGCCTGAGCCTTCGCGGCCTTCTGCTTCGCTGGTTTAGCGGTGCTGCTCGACTTGCGAGCACGTTGCGGTGCAGGCACAGCGTTGCGCGTCGCTTGGAGCCACGATCGTACGATGGTGATGAAGGCGTTGCGCTGTTCGAGGTGAGCCGCGTGGCCGGCATCGGGCACGGTGAGGAACGTCGCGTTCGGGCCGATGGCGGCGGCGAGGCGCAGGCCTATCGCTTCGAACTTGTCGTCGCGGCTGCCCGCCAGCACCAACACCGGCACGTCGATCTCATGGAGGCGCGACCACAGGGGATCTTGCGATCCGGTCCCAGCCAGGCGTAGCGATGACGCCAACCCGAGGGCGGTGTTCACGAGCCGCGACGCGCGATCGTCGGGGAGCCCCGCGAACATTGGTTGGGCCAGCCATCGATCCAAGAACGCGGCGACGCCGTCACGTTCGATCGACTCCGCCAATGTGTCATCGGAGGTTCGACGCAGCATTCGCTCGGTGTCGGAATCGATGCCACCGTGGGCGCCAAGGACGATCAGTCGTTGCACCTGTTCGGGACGAACGAGCGCGCTGTGGAGACACATGCGGGCCCCCATCGAGTAGCCGATGTACGTGCCGGGACCTCCGGTCTGCGCGATGAGCTCACCGCACCGCCACAGGCCGGCCTTGACCGAGGCCGAGCCCCCGTGTCCGGGAGCGTCCACGGTTCGGACCTCGTAGTCGTTCGACAAAACGTCGGCGATCTGACGCCAGGACGCCCCGGTCTGGGTGAACCCGTGAACGAGCGTGATCCGATGGCCGGCACCACTGGTGTTCGAAGCGAGTGGCGGTTCGACCGACGCAGCAGGCCTTCGAGCGATCTTCGTGCCCGGCTTCGTGGTTGCCGTCTTGCTGATGTCCTTGCCGACCGCCTTGTTCGCGGCTTTCTTGGCAGCGGCTTTCTTGGCAGCGGCCTTCTTGGTCGCCGCCTTCTTGGGTGCGGCTTTCTTGTTCGCGGCCTTCTTGGGTGCGGCCTTCTTGGTCTTGGTGTTCGTCACCGAGCGCTGGGAACGAGGGGCCACGCGGCCAGACTAGGAACCGTGAGCGACATCGACGCGGCATCGAGCACCACAGCAACGTTCTGCGCCACCTTGGTCGATGAGTGGATCGCCCTCGGGGTGCGCCACGCCGTCATCGCTCCGGGGTCCCGATCGACACCGATGGCCCTGGCCCTCGTGGCCCGCGACGAGTTGCAGGTCCACGTCGTGATCGACGAGCGGTCGGCCGCGTTCACGGCCCTCGGCATCGGCTTGTCCTCGGGACAGCCCGCTGTGCTGCTGTGCACCAGCGGCACCGCGGCGACCCATTTCCACGCAGCGGTGGTGGAGGCCCATCAGGCCGAGGTCCCCCTGATCGTCGTGACGGCCGATCGACCCCCGGAGCTCCGCGACGTCGGTGCCGCGCAGACCATCGATCAGAACCGCCTCTACGGCGGAGCCGTGCGCTGGTATTGCGATCCGGGAGTTCCCGACGCCGCGATGCAACATGCATGGCGCACCATCGCCATGCGGGCACATGCCGAGTCGATGGGGATCACCACGCCCGGGCCAGTGCACGTCAACCTTCCTTTCCGTGAGCCGTTGGTGGGTGTGCCGGGGCCGCTCCCGCCGCGGCGCCTCCACGGCACGTTGGCGACGGCGAAGCCACAACTCCGTTTCGTCGAGCGCCCGGTGGACTGGGACCGTCTGGTCCGCTCACGTGGCGTGATCATTGCCGGCTATCTGCCTGGCGGCGCGATATACTCCATGCAGCGTGCCGCGCAGCGACTCGGCTGGCCGATCTTGGCCGAGGCCCGATCCATCGACCGACGTCCGTTCCCCGAAGCCGTCGCCGCATTCGATGCCATCTTGCGCGATGAGCAATTCGCATTGACACATGTGCCTGACGTGGTGGTGCGGGTCGGGCAGGCTCCGGCGTCGAAGGTGCTGGCCCAATGGTTGGCATCCAGCGGCGCGCTGCAGATCCAGGTCGGCGGCCCTGGGCCGTGGAACGACCCAAGCCACGACGCGGCGGCGTTCAGTTTCAACGTCGGATCAGCCCAGGCGCTCGAGGGAGTCGTGCCTGGCGGACTCGTGGTCGACCCGTCGTGGCTGGGCGACTGGAGCGAAGCCGAGCGTCGGGCCCAAGGAGTGTTCGACGTTCAGCTGTCGAGCGGTGAGCTCAGCGAACCGGCAGTGGCCCGAACGGTGTCGAGCGCCTTGCCCGACGGCCACACCTTGCTGCTCTCGTCCTCGATGCCCGTCCGTGACGTCGAGTGGTTCGGTGTCAAACGTGATGGACTCCGAGTCCTGTCCAACCGTGGCGCCAACGGCATCGACGGTGTGGTGTCAACCGCAGTTGGCATCGCGGCCACGCGATGGCCGACCACGTTGCTCATCGGCGACGTTGCCTTCCTCCACGATCAAGGAGCACTGACACAGCTGGCTCGGCGCCAACTCGATCTCACCATCGTCGTCATCGACAACGACGGCGGAGGGATCTTCGAGTTCCTGCCCCAGGCCACCAGCGTCGATCGAGAACGGTTCGAGCAGCTGTTCGGCACACCGCACGGCACCGACCTCCCGGCGCTCGTCGCTGCCCATGGTCTGGAGTGCCACGAGGCGTCCACCGTCGAGCAACTTCGTGGCTTGCTCGGCCGTCGCGGCACTCGGGTGATCGTGGTTCGCACCTCGCGCATCGACAATGTGTCGGTGCACCGGGCGCTCAACGCCTCGGTCGCAGCGGCGATCGGCAACTGAACCATCGCGGCAGAGCGCGTCAGGGACGGACGATGGCGCTGAGCATCGCTTGGAACTTGGCCTGGGTCTCGGCCAGTTCGGCGAGCGGTTCGCTGTCGGCGACGATCCCGCCCCCGGCGAAGAGATGGGCCCTGTTGGCGGAGATCTCGGCGCAACGGATGGCCACGGCCCAGGTGCCGTCGCCGCGGGCGTCGACCCATCCGACAGCGCCGCCGTAGAACCCTCGATCGAACCCCTCGGTCGTTTCGATCAGATCGATCGCTCGATCTCGCGGGAAGCCACCCAATGCCGGGGTGGGGGAGAGGACCTTGGCCAGGTCGATGACCGCCGGCGCCGGCTTGGACAGCCGGCCTTCCATCGCCGTGCCGAGATGCTGCACGTTCGCCACCGTCACGATCGACGGCTCGGCCTCTTCATCGAGGTAGGAGCACCATGGCAACAGCGTGTCGTGGACCATGTCGATGACCACGCGATGCTCGACCTGGTTCTTGGTCGAGGCGATCAACTCCGCCGCCAGACGGGCGTCGGTTGCGGGATCACCCGTGCGCGGTGCGGTGCCGGCCAATGGATGCGAGCGGATCTCGTCGCCACGACGCTCGACGAGCAGTTCGGGGCTGGCCCCGACGAAGCCATCGACCGAGTAGCGGAACGAGGAGCCGAACGACGCCCGCAGCCGCAGCAATATCGCGTGCACGTCGAGGTCCTGATCGGACTCGACCCAGATGTCGCGGGCGATGACGACCTTGGTGAGCCGCCCGTCGCGGACCGCGTCACGCCCAATTGACACCGCGCTCAAGTAGGTCTCGATCGCGACCCCGGGGCGTACCGAGAACGACGCAGCGCTCGGCTGCGGTCGCCCGGCGGTGAGCGGTCCGCACGTCGCGGGATCGTCCCTACCGCCACTGACCTCGGTGATCCAGCATCGGCCGGCGCTGTCCTTGACGACGCTCACGGCAGGGATCGTCAGCGATCCGGCGGCACCGGGATGGAACGGCAGACGGCCGATCGCCACGGGGGGCGGTGCGTCGGCATCATCGGCGGTCCAGGCGATCTGGCCCAGCGCGGCCATGACCTGATGGTCGGCGATCACAGCAGCGACGCCGCGCCCCGCGATGCCGATGCCGTCGCGGACGAACAGCACACCGTCGCCCCGGGCGACGTCGTTGAGATCGACCGGCTCGTCGAGGACCTTCGTGGTCGCGATGAGGGGCATCGGTTGTGTCTCGGTGCCGAGCTGGCCCATGTCCGGCAACGTCAACTGCGGCGGGTTCCGGTGAACAGCTGGGCGATGCCCCCGGACAGCACGCTGCGTTGACCGTCAGGGAATCCGGCGTTGCGGAGCATGGACACCATCACAGCCGGCTCGGGCAGATAGCCGAGCGAGCGTGGCAGGTACGCGTACGCAGCCTTGTTCGACAGCAGCCCACCGATGCGGGGGACGATCTTGCCGAAGTACACGCTGTGGCCCATGCGCATCACTCGGTTCTCCGGCGTGGATGCATCCAACAGAGCAATTCGGCCACCGGGACGCACGACCCGGGCGAGCTCCGCGAAGAACTCGTCCAGCGCGGTGAAGTTGCGCAGGGCGAATCCGCACGTGACCCCGGCCAGCGCTGCGTCGGGGAACGGGAGGCGAAGCGTGTCGCCCTGTACGCGAGGCGCGCCGGAACGGTCGGCGGCCAACATGCCGAAGCTCAGATCGACGCTGATCGGTCGGAGTCCGGCGTTACGCAGTTCGATGCACAGATCACCGGTGCCCGATGCCAGATCGGCTACCAGCGAACCGGTCGGCAGGGCGAGATCGCGGAGCGCGCGCTTGCGCCAACGCACATCGAGCCGGAAGGTCATGATGCGGTTCACGAGGTCGTAGCGCGGCGCGATGGTGTCGAACATCGCTTGCACTGCCCGGCGCTTCTCCTCGCCGGTGGGCAGGGGAGCGGACGGATCGGGGATGAGGGACTCGGCATCGTCGCGGCGATGGGTCGGGGCGCTCATCGGTGCTCCAAACGAGGGGCGCCGCAATGCTTGCAATCGGGGTAGGCCCGGCTGGTCGGTCGCCCACACTCGTCGCATCGCACCACGGCGATCTCACCGCGTCGGATGCGTCGGACGGCCGTCACCAGCATGCCGCCGACGGCGACGAGCATGGCGACCTCGAGCAGGTCCCGGACGAGGTTGTTCACGCGCCCATCATGGCCGTGGGGAGCGCTCGGTCGGGCATCGGAGCTGTGCTCCTACTTGAACCAGATGCGTTGATAGCTGCGGCTCATCGGATGCACGAGCAGAGCGACCAGCGCCACCTCGAAGATGAGGTTGATCAGGTTGCCGCCGGTGATGCGATCGATCAGGTTGATGTCTTCGCCCCGCCAGACGATGAGGCGGAGGAAGAAGGGCATGAACGCGGCGGCGAGGCCGCAGTAGTACCCGGCCTTCTTCTCGTTGGCCATGCCGAACGCGCCGAAGAAGCTGAGCAGCGTGATCAGCAGCCCCCACGGGAAGTAGCTGTAGGTGCCGTACAAGATGGCGAACACGACGTGGATGTAGAGCAGGATCACCGCGCTCTGCAGGGTCTGGGGGAGCGACCGATCGAACCATCGGTATTGGCTGCTACTCATATCCACCCAGTGTGCCAGTTCTCCCATGTCAATGGGCTGCTCTGGGGCGTGCGGTGACGGCTATCGAGACGCTCGACTCGTCAGGCGCCGATGGCGTGATAGCCGCCGTCGACGTGGATCATCGAGGCGGTCGTGGCCGGGAACCAATCGCTGAGCAGCGCGACCACCGCTTTGGCCACGGCGGTCGAGTCGGTGACATCCCATCCGAGCGGCGCCCGGTCCGACCAGGTGTCCTCGAACTTCGAGAAGCCGGGGATCGACTTGGCGGCCATGGTCTTGACGGGGCCGGCGGCGACCAGGTTGACGCGGATCTGTTGCGGTCCGAGGGCCCGGGCCAGATACCGGCACGCCGATTCGAGGGCGGCCTTGGCGACGCCCATCCAGTTGTACGCCGGCCATGCCACGGTGGCGTCGAAGTCGAGGCCGACGATCGATCCACCCCCTGACATGAGGGGCACGAACGCGTCGGCAAGGGCCTTGAGCGAGTAGGCCGAGATCTCGACGGCCACCGACACGTCGGCCCACGTGGCCGCCATGAAGTCCTCGCCCAGGCACACTGCCGGGGCGAAGCCAATGGCGTGCAACACGCCGTCCACCCGGCCCCCGAAGTGATCCGACACCTGATCGCGCACGCGCTCGAGATGTTCGGGCACCGTCACATCCAACTCGAACACCGGCACCGGCGACGGGAGCTTGCGTGCCGTGCGCTCGGTGAGCGAGAGCCCCCGTCCCGCTCCGGTGAGCACGACGTTGGCGCCCTCCTGTTGGGCCAGGGCGGCCACGCCGAAGGCGAGCGACGCGTCCGTGAGGACCCCGGTGATCACGATGTTCTTGCCGTCGAGCAGACCCATGGGGTCGACGTTAACCCCGCGGTCGAGCGCAACTCGGCAACCCAATCACCACCGGTTCAGTAGTGATTCACCTCCGCGATGTGACAATCTCCACTCATGCGCATCGGAATTCTCGGAGGGACCGGCCCGGCAGGCTCAGCGCTCGGTGCCCGGCTGGCGTCGGTGGGATACGAAGTGATCCTCGGATCACGCTCCCAAGAACGAGCGGCGGAGATCGCTGACGAACTGCTCAGCACCTGGTCATCGTGGGACCTCCCGCTGAGCGGCGGCGACAACGAAGCGGCGGCATCGAGCGATCTGGTGGTCGTGGCGACCCCGTGGGACGGCGCGGCGCCGACGGTTGCTGCGCTTGCCGACGCATTGGCCGGCAAGATCGTGATCTCCATGGCCAACGCGCTGGTGCGCATCGGCAGCGAGTTCCAACCGCTCATCCCGCCTCGGGGTTCGGTCGCAGTGCACATCCAAGCAGCGCTGCCCAAGTCGCGGGTTGCTGCGGCGTTCCATCACGTGCCGGCCAAGGAGCTCGGCCATCTCGGCGAGCCTGTCGACACCGACGTGCTGGTGTGCGCCGACGACAAGGACGCCACGCAGATCGTGAGCGAACTCATCGCCAAGATCCCCGGGTGTCGGGCCCTCGACGCCGGTCAGCTCTCCAACGCCATGGCCATCGAGGCGCTCACGGCCACGCTGCTGAACCTGAACGTGCGCTACAAGACCCGGGTCGCTCCCAAGTTCAACGGGATCAAGTAGCGCCGAGCAGTCGGCGATCGTCGCAGGCTCCTTAGGATCTCCCTCCATCATGTCGATGCGCCTCTACGACACGGCCCGCCAAGCGGTGGTTCCGTTCGAACCCGGTCCCTTGGTGACCATGTACACGTGCGGCATCACGCCATACGACGCCACGCACCTGGGGCACGCCGCAACGTTTCTCACCTATGACGTGTTGCAGCGCCGGCTACGCGACATGGGTCACGAGACCAGGTGCGTCCGGAACATCACCGACGTCGACGACTCGATCCTCGGTAAGGCGCGTCAACTCGGGGTGCACTACCTCGACCTTGCCGCCGGTGAGGTTGCCCGCTTCGACGACGACATGGAAGCGCTCAACGCGTTGCCGTGCTTCAGCACGCCACGTGCCACGAGCGCCATCGCCGACATCCGCGGCTTCATCGGCATGGTGCTCGATCGCGGGTTCGCCTATCAGGCCGGGGGAGCGGTGTACTTCGACATCACGAAGTCCGCCGGCTTCGGAGACATCTCGCACTACAGCGAGGCAGAGATGTTGGTTTTCGCGGCCGAGCGCGGCGGGAATGTCGACGATCCCAACAAGCGCCATCCACTCGACTTCGTGCTGTGGCAACCATCGTTGCCGGATGAGCCGGCGTGGGACACCATGTGGGGACCGGGTCGGCCCGGTTGGCACGTCGAGTGCTCGGCGTTGGCGCTGCGAGAACTCGGCACCACGATCGATCTGCACGGTGGCGGCGCCGACCTCATCTTCCCGCATCACGAGTGCGAACGAGCCCAGAGCGAGGCAGCGACGGGCCAACCGTTCGTGAAGCATTGGATGCACGTGGCCTACGTGCGCATGCACGGCGAGAAGATGTCGAAGTCGCTCGGCAACCTCGTCTTCGTCAGCGAACTGCGCAAGATCTACGAACCGATGGTCATCCGGCTCGGCGTCATCGAGCATCACTACCGCGACTCCTGGGAGTGGGACGACGGGCTCATGGATCGCGCAGCTGAGCGCCTCGAACTGTGGCGGTCAGCGATGGGCGGAGCCGATGGCGAAGCCGTTCTGGCCGAGGTGCGCGCTGCCCTCGACGACGACCTCGACACGCCCCGCGCCGTGGCGGCCATCGACGCGGCAGCTCGACGCGGTGTGGGGATCGATGCCTCCGCTGAGCTCCTGGGCCTGGTTCTCGCCAACTGAGGCGCCCGCGCAATAGGGTCCGGCCATGCCTCGCGGTGCCGGTCGTCTCCAGGACTCGGTTCGAGCCGTGGGCCGACCGATCTGTCAGATGGCGTGGAAGATCGAGACCGTCGGGTTCGATCGGCTCCCGGCCAGCGGCCCGGCGATCTTGGCCCCCAACCACATCAGCTTCCTCGACTCGGCGTTCCTGATGATGCTCGTGCCGCGGCGCATCAGCTTCGTGGGCAAGGCCGAGTACCTCGATTCATGGAAGACCCGTTGGCTGTTCCCGGCCATGGGCATGATCCCCATCGACCGCGCCGGTGGCGACAAATCACAAGCGGCGCTCGACACCGCTCGTCAGGTGCTCGAGCGAGGCGAGCTGTTCGGTATCTACCCGGAGGGCACGCGCAGCCGCGACGGGTACTTGTACAAGGGCAAGACCGGGGCGGCCCGTCTGGCGCTGCAGGTTGGCTGCCCCCTCTACCCGGTGGGCATCATCGGGACCGATGCCATCCAACCGCCCGACGCCAAGGTCCCCAAGGTGCGCGGTTCGTGCCGGATCGAGATCGGCAAGCCGCTCGCCCTCGACAAATATCGCAGTCGGGACGATGACCGGCTGGTGCTGCGGGCCATCACCGACGAGCTGATGTACGAGATCCGAGCGCTCACGGGACAGCATTACCGGGACGTGTACGCCACGAAGCCGGTGTCGTCCAGTGTGGAGCGGCCCGATGCCCACGCCCCCGGGCGTGCCGCAGCCTGAGCTCTGGCCGATTTCGAGCGTCCGACCAACGGTCGCTCACGTCGTGCGATGTCCTGCCGATGTATTCCTGTATGCCCACGTCAGGAGCCTCCACGCCCAATAGGGTGGAGATCCGCGCTTCCATCGCCGGGATCTTCGTGCAAGATGCAGAGACCGGTGACCCCACCGAAGCGATGCGTCGGATCGCCATGGACTGCGGCGTCAGCGACGCCGACATGGCCAAGCTCGACGCATCTTGATCCCGGAGTCCGTGCCACTCCACCTGTTCGTACCGCCCCACTCACCCCCCAATCCGAGTTCGGAGAATCACATGCGCAAACTCATTCCCTTCACCGCCGCCCTCCTCATCGTGCTGAGCGCGTGTGGCGACGACGGCGGCACCGCCACCGCCGATTCGGTCGCCAACACCAAGGCCGCCGCTACCTCGTCGGAGTCATCCGACACGACGAGTGCCACGTCGGACTCCATGGAGCTCACCGAGGACAGCGCGTCGGACTCCTCGATCGACATGTCGAGCGCCTCGGCGTTGTTCTCCTCGATGCTCGGCGCCGACAGCAAGGCAGCCGCCTGCATCGCCAAGACCTTCACCAGCGTGTTGGGCAAGGACGATCTGGCTGCGATGGAGAACGTCACGGCCGATCAGGCCAAGAAGCTGGCTGACGGGCTCCTCGGCTGCGACATGATGAAGCCGATCCTCGCTGCTTCGGCCGAGGAGGCCGGCGTGGACCTGACCGACAAGCAACTGTCGTGTGTGGCTGACGCGGCCGCCAAGAACAAGGATCTGCGCGACGATCTGGCCGACAGCTTCTTCTCGGGAGCATCTGAGGATTCGCCGTCGGACAGCTCAGCGGCTGACGAGGCGATGAAGAAGATCGCGAAGGATTGCGGCATCTCCGAAGCCGACATCGAAAAGCTCGACGCCGCCTGATCATCGCTCCGCCCCACCGGGCATCTCTGACACACGATCCCGCGCCGGCTCCAGCCGGCGCGGGATCGGTCGTTTTGGGGTTGGGCCCGGCCGGTCGGTGTGCCGGTCACCAAACGTCCCGGGGACGCCCGGGGGGTGACCGGTAACGTGACAGACCGTATGAGCCAGATCACGATCTCCCTCCCCGACGGTGCCCAGCGATCACTCGACGCCGGTGCCACCGCAGGCGACCTGGCGGCCAGCATCGGTTCCCGTCTGGCCAAGGCAGCCCTCATCGCCGTGGTGAACGGGCAACAGCGCGATCTGAACCACGTGCTGACGGACGGCGATCAGGTGGCCATCGTCACTGGTGACAGCGAAGCGGGGCGGGAGGTCCTGCGCCATTCGACCTCGCACGTCATGGCGCAAGCTGTCACCCAGTTGTTCCCCGGGGCCAAGTTCTCCATCGGGCCGGCCATCGAGGACGGCTTCTACTACGACTTCGAACTCCCCGGTGGCGCCACGTTCTCCGACACCGATCTGGTGGCCATCGAAGAGCGCATGACCAAGATCATGAAGGCCGATCAGCCGTTCATCAGATCGGAGTTGAGCGCCGCCGAGGCACTGGAGCTGTTCAAGGCCCAGGACTACAAGTGCGAGATCATTCGACGAGTCACCGAGATGGCATCAGATGCCTCGGCAGCCGACGCGCTCGACGCAAGTGAAGTTGACGGTTCGGGGTCGGTGAGCGTGTACCGCAACACCGACGAGTTCGTCGACATGTGCCGCGGGCCCCACGTCCCGTCAACCGGGAAGCTCGGCCACTTCAAGCTGATGAAGGTGGCTGGTGCCTATTGGCGGGGCAACGAGAAGGGCCCGATGCTGCAACGCATCTACGGCACGGCATGGGAATCGAAGCAAGCGCTTGCCGATCATCTCCATCGTCTCGAGGAAGCGGCCAAGCGCGATCATCGCAAACTCGCCGTCGAACTCGATCTGCTCAGCTTCCCCCACGAGCTCGGCGGTGGCCTTGCCGTGTGGCATCCCAAGGGTGCGACGGTGCGCAAGCTGATGGAGGACTACTCCCGTGCTCGTCACGCGTCAGGTGGCTACGAGTTCGTGTACACGCCCCACCTGGCCAACGCCCATCTGTTCGAGACGAGCGGGCACTTGGGGTTCTACAAGGACGGGATGTACCCGCCCATGGAGATGGACAACGGCACGTACTACCCGAAGCCGATGAACTGTCCGATGCACTGCCTCATCTTCGGCAGCCGTCAACGCAGCTATCGCGAACTGCCGCTGCGCTTGTTCGAGTTGGGCACGGTGTACCGCTACGAGCGCGCCGGCACGCTGCACGGACTGCTCCGCATCCGTGGGTTCACACAAGACGACAGCCACATCTTCTGCATGCCCGAGCAAGCCGCCGGTGAGGTGAAGGGCTTGCTCAACTTCGTGCTGAGTGTGCTGCGAGCGTTCGGTTTCGAGGACTTCGAGGCGCAGCTGGCCACGCGCGATCCGAACAAGAGTGTGGGCACCGACGAAGGCTGGGCCAATGCCACCGAGTTCCTCCGTCAGGCGCTCGAGACCGAGGGCCTGCCCTATGAGGTCGATGAGGGAGGTGCCGCGTTCTACGGCCCGAAGATCGACGTGAAGGTGCGCGACGCCATCGGTCGTAAGTGGCAGCTGTCCACCATCCAGTACGACTTCAACATGGCCGAGCGGTTCGAGCTCGAGTACGTCGGATCCGACAACGCCCGCCATCGCCCGATCATGTTGCATCGCGCCTTGTTCGGTTCGGTGGAGCGGTTCTTCGGCGTGTTGCTCGAGCACTATGCGGGCAACTTCCCGACCTGGCTCGCCCCGTTGCAGGCTCGCGTGCTGCCAGTGGCCGAGGCCCACGAGGAATATGCAGCCCAGGTGGCCGCTCGATTGCGATCGCTCGGTTACCGGGTCGACGTCATCGAGGCCACCGATCAGCTGGGCAAACGCGTTCGCAACGCCAAGCTCGACAAGATCCCGTTCGTCCTCGTGGTCGGCGACGACGACGTCGCGTCGGGGACCGTCGGGGTCAATGCCCGCGGCATCGCCGAAGTCGATCGGGGCGTTCCCCTCGACGTGTTCATCGAGCGGCTCGCCGCCGACGTGGCGCTCGGCGCATTGCCCAGCGTCGGCTGAGCGTCGTCTCCGATGCTCGAGAACCTGTGGGCCGGATGGCGCCGTGACTACGTGGAAAGCGCGGTTGACGGGCCGGGGAGCAACTCGATCCAGAGTGGACCCGGGAGCGTCTTCAGCCGCATCCTCGCCTCGGGCCTGAGCGATGAGGCGACGCACATCGTGTGGCGTGGTCGACGGTGCTTCGCCATCATGAACGCCTATCCGTACACCAACGGTCACCTGTTGGTGATGCCCTATCGCGAGATCGCCGCGCTCGACGCGCTGGGCGAGGACGAGCACGACGAGCTGTGGGACGCGGTGCGAACGGCCGTCGGTGTGGTGAAGTCGGTGTACAACCCCGATGGGGTCAACGTCGGTATGAACCTCGGTGCGGCGGCAGGCGCCGGTGTGCCCACGCATCTGCACGCCCATGTGTTGCCCCGTTGGAATGGTGACACCAACGCCATGACGGCCATCGCCGGTGTGCGGGTGATGCCCGAGACGCTCGAGTCGTCGGCCCGACGAATCCGAGAGGGCTGGATTCGTGCCGTCGCGTCGAAGGCCCCTAGCGTTCTCATCGATGAGTGAGACCGACGGCGCCAGTCCCGAACCCGACGCCGCGAGCGCGTCCGATGACGAGATCCGCGACGCGCTGCCCGAAGACCTCAACGCAGTGGGTTACGTCGGTGTGTACCAGTTCCCCGACAACAGCCGTCGGCGCATCCCCGGTGTGCTCTACCTCGTGTCGGCCGCCATCTGCGTTGCCATCTGGGCGTCCAAGAGTGATTCGGCGGTGCTGATCAACGACGGCTTCTTGTGGGTCGGCGTGTTGCTCGCCGCGGTGGGCGTGTTCTCGATCACGTCGGGTTGGCGCATGCAACTCGATGAGACGGACGCGTTGGTCGCGGCGACCAAGTCCGTGGCGTTCCCCGTGGGGCATGCCTCAGCGCAGTTGGCGTGGCGTGGGTTGCGCAGTCGTCCGACGTGGCGGATCTTGTGTTACTCGATCGAAGAACCGCCGTTGCGACGTGGGTTCGTGCTCATCGACGCCATCGACGGCGAGATCGTCAGCTCGCTCGTCGAGGACAACCCCGAGGACTGGTCGAAGCGCACCGCTGAACCAGCCGCCTGACGCGGCCCTGCCCACGGGTGTCACCCGAACCGTTTGTCACTTTGCGAGGTTTTCGACCACGCGGAGGGTCGAGACGGCAGATGCCGGGTACTGTGTGACCGATGTTTGACGGAAACTTCCGCGTTGGGGTCGATCGGGCGGTCAAGCCCGTTGGTCAACAACTGCGCCGTATGGGCGTCACCGCTGACCTGCTCACCGGGTTCGGCCTGCTCATCGCCGCTGGCGCCATGTTCGCCATCGCCAACGGCAAGCTCCAGTTGGGGTTCTTGCTCGTGGTTTTGTGCGCCGTCCCCGATCTGCTCGATGGGGCGGTGGCCAAGGCGTCGGGCACGTCCGGTCCGCGAGGTGCGTTCTTCGATTCGGTCTCCGACCGGGTCACCGATGGGCTGATCTTCGGCGGCATCGCATGGCATCTGGCGTCGACCGAGAGCGCCCACATGGCCATGCTCCCGTTCGCCTTGTTCGGGGCGTCCGCGCTCATCTCCTACGAGCGGGCCAAGGCCGAGTCGTTGGGCTTCGATGCCAAGGGTGGGCTCATGGAGCGGGCCGAGCGCATCATCGTGCTCTGCTTCGGCCTGTTGTTCGACGCGTTGTTGATCCCGGTGCTGTGGGTCATGTTGGCTCTCACCTGCATCACGGCTGTGCAACGGTTCGTGAAGGTGTGGCGCCAGGCCTCCAAGCCGCTCCCAGAGCGTCGGGCTCGCCGTCGGCCGAGCACCCGCCGGGTGGCCCGTACACGCAATGCAGAACGGCAGCGACTGCGTGCTGCCCGGGAACGTCGCCCGCGGTTCGGTCGACACGACAGCGCCTGATCGCCAGACGTCATCTCTCTCGTGACCGAGCGGCTCCCACCGGGTGACGCAGCCGCGTTGGCGGGCTACAAGTTCGGCTCGTTGATGGTCAACGCCATGCCCGAGTCCGTGGCGATGACGACAGCTACGGCCGCGGGCCTGGGCTTCTCGGCGGCCATGCGGGGCCGGCGCACCATGATCGAGCGCCATCTGCGACGCGCTGATCCGACCTTGCGTGGCGCCGCGCTTCGTCGTGCTGTGCACGAGGCGTTCGAGTCCTACGCGCGCTATTGGGTCGAGTCGTTCCGTCTTCCACAACTCAATGCAACCGAGGTTGACGCGGCCTTCGCCTATCAAGGCTTCGGCTACATCGAGGAGGGTCTTGCCCAGGGCAACGGCGTCATCATCGCCCTCCCGCACCTGGGCGGATGGGAGTGGGCCGGTCGCTGGATCGCGGATCGAGGGATACCGATCACCGTCGTGGTGGAGGAGCTACGGCCGCGAGAGCTCTTCGAGTGGTTCGTGTCGTTCCGGCGGTCGCTGGGGATGAACGTGGTGCCGCTCGGCCCTGAGGCCGGCTCGGCGGTGCTGAAGGCCTTGCGCAACAACGAGCTCGTCTGCCTCTTGTCGGACCGGGACCTCGGTGGCGGGGGAGTGGAGGTCGAGTTCTTCGGCGAGCGCACCAAGCTCCCCGCCGGGCCGGCCACGCTGTCGCTGCGCACCGGCGCGCCGATCTTGCCCACCGGGGTGTACTTCCAGGGACGCCGGAACCACTTCGCGCTGGTCGAGCCGCCCCTGGTCATCGAACGCACCGGCAAGCTGCGCAAAGACGTGCAAGTGATGACCCAGGCCCTGGCCTGTTCGCTCGAGTCGCTCATCAAACGTGCGCCCAGCCAATGGCACCTGTTCCAGCCCAACTGGCCCAGCGACCCCGGCTACGGGGAGTGAGCAGCTCGACCGAGACCCGACTCCGATTCGGTGCGGCGAGATACCGTTCGTGCATGGGCCCATCGCTGAGTCTCGAATGACTCCCGAACAGCGTCGAGGTACCGCCAAGGTGATCGCCGCGACGGCGGTGGGATCCCTTTGCGTCATCGGCCTCGGGGTGGGAGCGCTCGTGTGGTCGACTGCTGGATCGTCGCCGCCCGAAGGGGGGCGGTCGATTGTGGCGATCTGTCGGAACCAGACCTCGAGTCTTCGCGCTGCGGTGGAATCGAAGTACTCCGCCGAAGGGAAGTACCCCGACCATCTCTCGATATTGGTCACTGGACCGGACGCCGAGATCAATGCGCTCGGGGCAACGGCGCCCGGCGGTGGTGCGCTGGGTGAGATCTTCGACGCCATCGAGTTTTCCGGTGACGGAGATGTCTACGAACTCCGCTATGAGCCCTCGACCGGCCGCGTCTCAGCGAGCACGACCACCGGTGTGCAAGGGGACGATGGCTGCCCGAGCTGAAGTGGATGGGCAGCCGGGCGAGCATCAATCGCTGATGATCCTCAGCTCGGGCACCGGTCGCTCGGGGACCGGAACATCGCCGATCAGCCAGCCGAGGTAGATGAGCCCGATCACGGCAGTGCCGGTCTCGAACCCGCACAGTTCGCTGACCACCGGCCAGAGCTCCGGTGAGCAGCTGGACCAGTACGAGCCGAGCCCAGCAGCGGTCGCCGCAAGGAGGAGGTTCTCGATCGCTGCGGCCACGGCATCACGATTTTCCGCAGTGACACTCGGACGGTCACCGAGCACCGATCCCACCGCCAGCACCATCGGAGCGCGCCCGTACTTCGTCCGGTTCTTGGCGATCTTCTCGGCGTCGAACCCGCCGGCGCGGGCCATCTCGTCGCCGATCACCTGACCGAGATGCGCCCGTCCGTCGCCTTTGAACATCGCGAACCGCCACGGCCAGGTCCGCTTGTGGTTGGGTGCCCACACGGCGGCCGCGCACAAGCGCTCGATCAGCTCCATCGGCACCGGGCGCTGCAGGTCCATCCTCAGATTCGTGCGACGTGACGCGACGAGCACTTCGAAGTGGCTGAGCTCGGCCTGGTCGGCGTCGGTCATGGCGTCGGGGGAGGTCATATGGGGGCAGCTTGCCCGCTCGCGGCGGTCAACCGCCACCTGCGTTCGTGGTGTGCACCTCGGTGACCATGCCGTCATCGTGCACCAACCATGCCCGAGCCCCGGCCGCGCCCAACATGGCAGCTCCCTCTCGGGACCCGGCGATGAGCGCGGCCTTCGCCATCACCTCTGACCATCCCGCCTCGGGGCCGGCGACGACGACGGCGGCCAGATCGGTCACGGCGCTGGTACCCGTTCGCGGATCGATGAGATGGTGCAGCGTCTCGCCGGCGCGACGCCAGGTGCGCATCACCTTGGTGCTGGTCACGATGGCACACGGTCCGGAGTCTTCGAGCCGGTGCACGGTGAGCTCGGCCGACTCATCGAGTGGATGCTCGACGTGGATGTCCCACGCCCCTTCGCTGTCCGGCCCGCGGCCAGCAATACGAACGTCTCCACCGAGGCCGACTGCTGCTCCCACACCACCGCGATCGATGGCGCCTTCGGCCACCATGTCCGCAGCCATGCCCTTGCCGATCCCGCCGAGGTCGATGTGCACGCCTGCCGGCAACGATACGGTCTGCTCGTCGGGATCGATGACGATGGCGGCGATACCCGGAGTGCTCCCGACGCTGTCGAGGGCATCGGAGCGTTCGCGATCGATCTCTCGAAACGTGCGGTCGTAACCCAACGCGATGAGAGCATCGAGGATGGTCGGATCGAACAGACCATCGGTGACCCGGTGCATGTCGAGGGCGGCCTGCACCGCCGCGAAGGTGAGCGGATGCACGCGGTGGGGGCCTCGGCCCGCGGCGGCGTTGAGCTGTGACAGATCGCTGTCGGGGAGGAATCGACTCCACAGCCGCTCCAAGCGCTCGACCTCGGCGACGGCCCACTCGGCCAGACCCGAGGGCGCACCGTGCAGCACCAGGTGCGCGTCCGATCCCATTGCTCGGAATTGTCGAACGTCAACTCGACTTGCGGTCATGACCGCACTCCTGACGCCGTCGTCGAGGCCCGCACAGGCATCACGGGTTCTTGGGGGAGCTGCGGCCGAGGACGACGCACACCCGCGCTCCACCTTGCGGGCTGCGGCCGAGTTCGATGACGCCACCCGAGCGCTCAGCGACGCGCCGAGCGATGTCGAGACCCAAGCCGGTGCCTCGGCTACGCGGACCGCGCCGACCCCGCGCCGCCACATCACTGGAGGGAAGTCCGGGGCCCGCATCGTCGACGATGAGTCGGGTCCCGTCGGCCACTCGTTCGACGCTCACCGTGCACGGCTTCCCCGACGGCGTGTGGTGGAACACATTGCCCACCAGCGCGTCGATGACGGCATCGAGATCTTGGCGGCTGGCCTTCACCAGAGCGGTCGGGGCTGAGAGCCGGACCGAGACCTCGCGGCCTTGGGCTTGGCCGAGCACCGCCCAGAACGCCATGCGATCACGAACTGCGGTCACCAGATCGGCGCCGACATCGTGGGAGATCGGCACGCGCGCCTGGCGGATGACGTTGGTGAGCGATTCCTCGAGCCGATCCAACTCGGCGTTGAGCTGCGCTCGATCGTGATCGTCACCGACCTGTTCAGTGGCAAGGCGCAGTGCGGTCATCGGTGTGCGGAGCTTGTGCGACAGATCGGCCACCGACTCGCGCTCGGCCTGGAGCAGCTCACCGATGCGTTCAGCCAACAGGTTCAGCGCGGTGGCAACAGCGGTCACCTCCGGTGTGCCCTCGGTGTCGGCTCGCGCGTTCAGATCGCCGTCGGCGAGCCGCTCGGCCACCTCGGAGGCCTCACGCAGCGGGCGGGTGATCGAGCGCCCCATCCGATCTCCGACGAGCGCCGAGATGCCGATGAGCAGTACGCCGAGCGAACCCAACGTGGTCCACGCCGCAACGACGCCTTTGTGCAGCGTCCCCGAGGGCACGAACACGCGAATGACCGTGGTGCGCACGGTGCCATCGCTCGTGTCGGGAACGACGACGGGTACGAACACATCAGCCCCGCCGTCGGTGTTGCGGGCAAAGGCTTGTCCGTTGCGGGCCAGAGCCAGTGCGCTGGGGTCGACCTCTCGCTGCCTGGTCCCGATGACGGTGTCGTTCTCGTCGGGGAGGATCAACGAGATGACGCCCTCGGAATCGGTCTCTGCTTGCTCGACCGCGCGTGCCAGTTCTTTGCGATCGGTCAGGTCGGCCACTGGACCGCTCAGACTGTAGGCAGCCGTGGTCGCTCGGTTGATGGCACGGTCCTGTGCGATCGAGCGCACCAGCACCGCGAGCGGGATCACGAAGGCCAGCACGACGATCGATGTGATCGCCATCGCCATCAGCACGAGCTGCCTACGCAATTGATCCTGCTCCCACGTCGCTGTCGATACGGCCCACCAGTCTCACCGCGGATGGTGATGGGTCGAGTGCCCGCCCGTTCAGGCCGGCACGACCAGCTTCACACCCACACCGCGCACGGTGTGGACATAGCGAGGGCTCGCTGCCGTCTCGCCCAGCTTGGCCCGGATCCACGACAGATGCGTGTCGACGGTCTTGTCCATGCCGACATAGGGCTGACGCCACACGGCGTTCACCAACTCCTGCTTCGTGACGACCTCACCGGCGCGGCCGGCGAGGAAGTGGAGCAGATCGAACTCCTTGCGGCTGAGCGTCAACTCGGCGCCATCCAAGGTGGCGATGCGCGTGACGGGGTCGATCTCGAGGCCTCCGACCGCGATCGAAGAGCGGGCCGGATCGCGCTCGCCGTCACCGGTGGTGCGCCGCAAGATGGCCCGGATCCGTGCATCGATCTGATCGGTCGAAAAGGGTTTGATCACGTAGTCGTCGGCTCCAGCGTCGAGGACGCGGACGATCTCACTCTCGGCGTCGCGTGCGGTGGCGACGATCACCGGTACCGAGCTCACGGATCGGAGCATCCGCAGCAGATCGACCCCGTCGATGTCGGGCAGGCCGAGGTCGAGCACCACCACGTCGGGGGTGCGCTCCATAGCGAGCCGCACGCCCACCAGCCCGCTGTCGGCCTGGTGCACGACATGGTCGCGCAACGCCAACCCGTCGGCGAGTGAGCGGCGGATGGCCGGGTCGTCTTCGATGAGGAGCACGGTTGCCACGCCGCCACGGTAAAGCACGCGGCCGCTGGTCGGTCACAGACGGTTCGATCTCGAACCGCCTCTTAAGGTGGATTTCGGGTTCTCTCGGGTGTGCTCAGCCGCCCGATCTGTCACAAATGGCAGGATGCGTCGACCAGTGCTTGCTGCCCTGACATGGGCGGTGGGCGTGGCGGCGTGCACCGCAGTCGCCTGGAGCGCGGTACGGACCTTGGCCGCCGACGTGATCGATCATCGCCAGCCGGTGCTGTCCGCCAGTGATGTCCTGAGTGCGCTCGAAGCTCGGCCGCTAGCGCCGTCGAGCACGATCTCGATGGACGTTCCTGCGGAAGTCGTTCCCCCCATGGCCGAGCTCACCGATGCGCCGGCCTCGATCGACACGTCGCCCGTCCCCGAGGTGTCGTCGGATCCAGTGGACTCCGGCACTGCGATGACACGCTCGTCGAACGAGTTGCTGCTCGCCGCCGCGGCCACTCAGACCACGGACGCTCCCGCTCCGACCGTGGCCGTGACCTCGTCGGGGCGGACGACCACCACCGTGGCGAAGGCCAAGTCCACGGTGGCGACCATGCCGCCGTCGACGACGAAGGACTCGGTCCCCTCGACCTCGTCGAGTGCGGCGACGAAGTCAACGAAATCCGCCAAGCCCGCCGGGCGCCAGTCGTCGTCAGGGCCGCCGACCGGGGGTTCTACCACCACGACGCCCGGCGCTGGTCCGGCCTCGGTGGGCACCAGTTCGTCGACGACGATCGCCGCGGTCACCTCCACCGTCACCACGCGCTCGTCGAGCACGACCGGATGGACATCGACGGAACTCACGTCCGGTGGATCGGTGGCGGCTCGGTGCACGAGCGCAGACTCGATCGCGTTGGTGGCTGCCACGCCATCAGCCGGACATCGCGTCGAAGTGGTGAGCTCGACCGCCGAACGAATCGTGATTCGCTTCGATCGCAGGGGTTTCGCGCTCGAGGTCCGTGGTGAGTGCTCGCACGGGCGGGTCGAGTTCGAGACCGAGGACTGACCTCGGACTCCTCCCGCCGGGGCGACGCCGGGCGGTGCCGGGGTTCCGATCGTCGGACCTCGGCTCAGAAGTGGGTGACGCACATCGGCGGGGTCGGCCACGACAACAGTGCGTGGAGGCGATCGACCGCGCCATCATCCCCACGAACATCGCCGGTTGCGGTGAGCGCGTGGGCATCCCCGCCGCCCATGACCAACGAGCCGAATGCGCCGGGGGTGCAAACGACATCGGGCGTCTTCGTCGTGCGCTCACAGCGTCCTGTCGCCCCGTCGACCTCGACGGTGTCGTGGGCCAGCCCGTCGGGGTCATCGACGGCAATGACGAGCTGGTCGGCCGAGCGATAGGACCGAGCGGCGAGCAGCGCCTGGGGATCGAGTGGCCTGAGCCAGATGAAGTCGTGCAGGCCAGTGAACGTGACGTGGCGACCGTCGAGGAGGAACGTTCGCAGCGGATCGTTGAACGGACGATCTTCAGCGACCACAGTGGCCACCCAATCGACCTCGCTCACGAAACGCCACAGCCGTGCCGACGCGCCCGGTGACAGTGATTCGAGTTCGACGATGGTGGCGGTTGCGTTCGGTCGCCGGCTGTCGGTCCAGTCGTCGGTGAGGTGATAGCGGACATATCCGATGGGGTTACCGGCGTCATCACGGCACACACCGTTGAAGTGTCGCTTCGGCTCGGTCCCCGGACGTCGGTTGATCTGGAGCTCGACGTCCCATCGCTCAGAGCTCCTGTCGATGTCACCCGATCGCGCTCGTCGGGCCGCGTCATGGATGCTCGGAGCTATCTGGCGCATCGTGAGGTCGTCGACCAGTTCGACATGGCCCGTACCCGGAGTGCGGAACACCAGGCCGCGAGTGTCGAGCGCGATGTCGACCCGATCGCAGTAGGGGCCGTATCCGAATCGACCGTAGATGGGGTACTCGGCGGCGACGAGGATCGACGCGAGTGCACCTCGACGCTTGGCATCGTGCAGCTGTGACGACATGAGACGACGCAAGATGCCTTGACGGCGGTGGGTGGGGGAGACGGTGACCACGGTGAGGGCGTCGACGGCAACGTTGTGGTGGGACTCGCTGGCCGCGGTCGGCATCGTCAGCTCGGCGTCGAATGTCGCGGCGGTGGCCACCAGTTGCGAGCCGTTGGCGCCGACCCAGCAGCGATGCCGTGCGAACACCTGACGTCGGAACTCGGCGAGTGCCTCGGGGTCGGCTGTCGCCGGCGCCATCATCACGTCGGCGATCATCCGATTGAAGGCGACCCATTCGGATGCATGTGCGAGGCGGATTTCGACGGTCATGCCCCGACGCTATGTCCGGGCGCGACAACGCCCCTGCCGCTTTTGCTCCGCATCGCTGGAGGTGATGCGGAACGTGGCGTCAAGGGCGTTGGCGTTTACTTCAAAGCGACAGCTACGGCCCGAGTTTCAGGCGGTGTGGTGTGGTCGGTGCCGCCGCAGTCGTATCAAGCCAGTCTGACTTTCCGCATTTGGAACTCCGATCGTGATACACCCCCTTGGTGGGGCGTCACGACCATAGGGCATTCTTCTGCGCTTTCTCAAGTAGCTGTCAACGACTTGTCAACTCTGCTTCGTGTCGGCCTCAGCTGGCCCGGCGGGACCAGGACACCTCGTTCATGACGAGCTGCGCGAGATCGGCGGGCAACAACGGTTTGGCGAACAGGTAGCCCTGACCTTCGTCGCAGCCGTGGGCGAGGAGGAAGTCGCGTTGCTCCACCGTCTCGATGCCCTCGGCGATGACGCCCATTCCCAACGCCCGGGCCATGGCGAGGAACGCGGTGACGAGCGGTGCGGGCTGACGGGCGTCTTCGATCTGCTTGGTGAACGATCGATCGATCTTGAGATGGTCGACGGCCAACGTCTGCAGCTGGGCCAGCGCGGAGTAGCCGGTGCCGAAGTCGTCGATCGAGAGCTTCACACCCATCTGCCGCAGCGTGTTCATGATCCCCGTGGCCACGAGACCATCGCGTAGCGCGACGCGCTCGGTGATCTCGAGCTCGAGACGCTCCGGGGTGAGCCTCGTGTCGGACAATGTGTTCTGCACCACCTCGATGATCTTGGGATCGTGGAAGTGGCGGCCCGAGAGGTTCACCGCGACACGGATGGGGGGGAGGCCTTCTGCACTCCATCGCACCAACTGTTTGCATGCGGTCTTCAGGACCCACGCGTCGAGGGTGAGGATGAGGCCGCTCTCCTCAGCCAAGGGGATGAACTCATCGGGTGGGATGAGCCCGAGCACCGGGTGCTGCCAGCGAACGAGCGCCTCGACGCCGACAGTGCGGCCGGTCACCAACTCGACGAGGGGCTGGTACATGAGGAACAGCTCGCCGCGATCGATGGCCGAGTGCAACTCGCTCTCGCGGCTGAGTCGAGTGTGGGCGTCGGCGTTCATCTCGGTGGAATACAGGCGCATTCCGTTGCCGCCGTCTTCCTTTACGACGTGCACGGCCGACTCGGCGTTGCGGAGCAGCTCGCTGGATGTGGCGCCGTGCTCGGGATAGGTCGAGATGCCGGCCGATGCGGTGATGAACAGTTCCGTCGACCCAACGTGGTACGGAATGTTCAACGCCTCGAGAACCCGTTGAGCGAGAAGGCTCACCGTGCTGGGTGAGCCCACCGAGGGCAGCAATAGCATGAATTGATCGGCGGCCATGCGGGCGACGGTGTCGATCTCTCGGACTGCTCCGTGCAACCGATCAGCGACCTGGGTGAGGATCTCGTCGCCGGCGTCGAAGCCGAAACTCTCGTTGACGCGGCGGAATCCGTCGAGGTTCACGCACACCACGGCGAGGCGCTCGCGATCGCGCATGGCCCGACCGATCGCCTGATCGACGCGGTCGTCGAACAATGCCTGGTTCGGGAGGCCCGTCCGCTCGTCATGGGTGCCCTGCCAGCGGATGTGCTCGATGAGTTCGGCGGTGCGCAACGCCGATCGACCGATCCGGCCGATGGCCTCGACGAGATAGTGATCGTCGTCGGTGAAGCCCTTGTCGAGGGGAGCGCCCGATGCGACGAGCCATCGGTCCACGCTCGTGTCCGACTCCAGGCGGGTGCCGATCTGTCCGTCGCCGGGGCCCTCATGGGAGAGCGTCGCCGAGCGGCACGACAGCATCGCCGTGACCGCCTGGGTGATCACGCCGGAAACCCGCTCTTGATCCACGTCCTCATGTGCAGTCATGGCTACGGCAAAGAGGCCATCGATGCGCTGACGATCGCGGATGGCGCGCTGATGTCGGTACTCGACGACGTGCATCATGCCGAGCACAGGGGCGACGAGGATCGGCGACCAGGTGAACGTGAGGCCGGCGATGCCGCACAGCAGTCCGAGGGTGATGGCGCTGAGTGGCTGGAACAGGTTGTAGCCGAGCGTCTCGCGCATCTGGACGCCGATGCTCTGCCCGCTCAGCGCGGACACCACGACATTGAGCAAGAGTATTGCGATGAGCGTCGACGCGACGGCTCCGATCGCTGCCGCTGGGATGACGACAGCGCCGTCGTCGCCGAGCATCCTCGCAACGCCAACTGCAGCCAGCGCGCCGGCGCTGTCCGACGCGATCATGAGCGAGGAGTTGAAGGCCTTCTTGGTTGCGCGCTCTGGCGTCACCAGAGCGGAAAGCAGCGTCGAGAAGGTGGTGACGGCAAGAACTCCAGGAACTGGAAACACGACGAGACCGGCGGCGAAGAACGCTTCCTCGAACGAGAAGCTTGTGTCGGTCCCGTTGGTGATCCTGGCCGAGTACCAGTTCGACGCTGCAGCACCCAATCCGAATGCTGCCAACATCCAAGGATTTCCGAGCCCGTCGCCATGGGTAATCGTTACGGCCGTTGCCGCAACCACGAACGCCAGGATCGCCAGCTTGATGGTGAACCGGGCGATGATGGCGTTCTCGTCCACGGCAGGAGCTGTCGTGCCCCCGTCTTCGGGGGCATGACGAGACTCGGACGCCGAATCCTCCCCGCGCTGCACGCTGGCCTATCGGCACCTCGAGATCGTTCTTGAGCAGGCTTGACGCCCCACCAGCCCGAAAGAGTGTCAAGTTTTGTTTCGTGCCCCGACGACCCCGTCCAGCCAGGCGTGGACGTTGTCGCCGAGGGCCTCGACGTCGTAGCCGCCCTCTTGCACGACGAGCACAGGCCGGTCCAGCGCCGCGACCATCGCTCCCTGGGTCCTGAACGACTCCCGGGTCAGCGCGAAGTCGCCGATCGGATCGTTGCCGAACGTGTCAACTCCCAATGACACGACGACGATGTCGGGCCGGAACCGATCGATCTCGTCGCAGGCCCGGTGCATGGCATGGCGATAGCCGTCGTCGTCGCACCCGACGGGCAAGGGCAGGTTCAGCGTCGTGCCCCTCCCTCGCCCGGCTCCGATCTCGTCGGCGAACCCGGCGAAGTACGGATAGGCGCGGCGCGGGTCACCGTGCAACGAGACGTACTGCACGTCGGGCCGTTCGAAGAAGATCTGCTGGGTCCCGTTGCCGTGGTGATAGTCCACGTCCAGCACCGTCACGCGCGCCGAGCCACCCGCGATGAGGTGCTCTACGGCGATGGCGGCGTTGTTGAAGTAGCAGTACCCGGCGAACGCGGCCCTGGGCGCGTGATGGCCCGGTGGGCGGCACAGGGCATAGGTGACCGCGGCGCCGGCGATGACCGCATCAGCGGCGGTGAGGGCGACATCGACGGCCTCCCGAGCGGCCCCGTAGGTGCCCTCGACAATTGGAGTTGCGGTATCCGAACCCCAGTAGCCGAGCGCCCCGAAGACGTTGGTGGGCTCCGGCACGTCGAGCCCCATCCCCTCCCGCAGCCTCGCGTTGAGGTAGGTGTCGGCAACGACCTGGCGTCGATGGGGTTCTGTCGCGACGACCTCGCGCCATGCGCGTTCGAGGAACAACCGAAGACCTCGATCGTGTACTGCGTCGATCGGAGCATCGCCGTGCGACGTGGGATCGATGAAGGTGAAACGTTCGTCGTCGGCCAACTCCCGGCGGATCTCCTCGGCCCGCCGGGGAACTTCCAACATGGCGATCGGTTCACCGCAGTTGGTCTCGAATGTCGGCGCGTGACGCAGATGGGCAGGGGAGTAGACGACCGGCACGGACGCCGCTCGGGGCTGGGGAATGCGTGCCGGCATGGAGCGAGCCTAGGTGTGTGCCACTACGGTGCCCCTTCGTGCGTGTCGGTCTGGTGTGTCCATACAGCCTCACCATTCCCGGCGGTGTACAGGCCCAGGTGCTCGGTCTGGGACGCACGTTGCGTGAGCGAGGCCACGAGGCCCGAGTTCTGGGCCCGTGCGACGGGCCGCCGCCCGAGTCGTTCGTGACCCCACTCGGCAACTCCATCCCCACCTCGGCCAACGGCTCGGTGGCTCCGTTGGCACCGGATCCCTCCGCGGCGATGCGCACCATCCGGGCGCTGCGCGACGAGCGCTTCGATGTCGTCCATGTCCATGAACCGCTGGCCCCTGGGCCGACCCTCACGACGGTGATCACCCATCCCGCACCGATCGTCGGCACCTTCCACGCCGCGGGCCGATCCGGCGCCTATCGATGGCTGAACCCGTTGGTGCGCATGGCGGCCAGTCGGATCGACGTGCGTTGCGCGGTCAGCGTCGAAGCACGCGAGCTCGCCGCCAAGGCCATCGGCGGCGATTTCGAGATGGTGTTCAACGGGATCGAGGTCGATCGCTTCCACGATGTGGACGCCGCCCCCGACGGTGAACGGACCATCTGCTTCATCGGGCGCCACGAGCCCCGCAAGGGGCTACGGGTGCTGCTCGATGCGATGAGCCATCTGCCGGCCGACGTGAAGTTGTGGGTGGCCAGTGACGGGCCCGAGACGGCAGAGCTGCGCGCGGCCTACGCTGCCGATCACCGCATCTCGTGGTTGGGCCGGCTCAGCGACCGGGAGAAGGTCGAGCGGTTGCGTGGCGCGGCGGTCTTCTGCGCACCGTCGCTTCGCGGCGAGAGCTTCGGCGTGGTGCTGCTCGAGGCCATGGCCGCGCACACACCGATCGTTGCCAGCGACCTGACCGGCTATCGGCTGGTGGCGCGACCCGACAGTGAGGCGCTGATCGTCGAGCCCGGCAACTCGATCGCTTTGGCCGCGGCGCTGCGCCGCGTCCTCGACGACCCGGCGCTGGCCGATCGTCTTCGACGTGCCGGGGATCGTCGGGCCGAGGAGTTCTCGATGGATGCGCTGGCGGTCCGGTACGAGGAGATCTACGAGCGCGTCACCCGCCGATCGCGCCGCTGAGCGGGGCTGCGACGTGCGGGCTGGGGCCCCAGAGGGCTCCGTGAGCTGGCCGCCAGCGTCCCGGTGCCGGGGGGAAGGCGGCCACCGGACCTACACTGGCTCGGTTCGCAGCCCCGAAGGAGTCCCATGGGCATCGTCATCGCCATCGTCGTGGTGGTTCTCATCATCCTCGTCGTGGTCGGCCTGTACAACGGGCTGGTCCGGCTCCGCAACAAGGTCGAGGGAGCGTGGGCCCAGATCGACGTCCAGCTCAAGCGTCGCCTCGACCTCATCCCCAACCTCGTCGAGACGGTCAAGGGCTATGCCGCTCATGAGAAGGGCACGCTCGAGGCGGTCGTGGCCGCCCGCAATGCCGGGCTCGGCGCCACCACCCCCGCAGCGGCCGCGCAGGCTGACAACGCCATCACCGGGGCCCTTCGCCAGCTGTTCGCGCTCTCCGAGGCCTACCCCGACCTGAAGGCCAACCAGAACTTCCTCGCCCTGCAAGAAGAATTGACAGCGACGGAAGGTCGCGTGGCCTACGCCCGACAGGCCTACAACGACGCGGTGTTGCGGTACAACACCAAGATCCAGACCGTTCCGTCGAACCTGCTGGCGGGCATGATGAACTTCGAGCCGAAGGAGTATTTCGAGGCCGAAGACGCTGCCCGCGAGGTCCCCAAGGTCCAGTTCTGAGTTCGGCCCCCCTTGCTCGACGAACAGATCACCTCCAACAAACGCCGTAGCACCGCGCTCATCGCCGGGTTCATCGTCCTGACGGTGATCGTGGCGTTCGCCCTGTCCCTGCTGTTCTCCAACGGGGGCTGGGTCGGCATGATCGTGGCGCTCGTGGTCGCCGGTGGCCTGGCCTTCGTGTCCTACTGGAAGAGCGACGCGGTCGCCTTGGCCATGAGCCGAGCACAACCGGCCGACCCGGTCACCTACAAACGGCTCTACAACGTGGTCGAGGGGCTGTGCATCGCCGGGGGCATCCCGATGCCGAAGATCTACGTCATCGACGACGTCGCCCCGAACGCGTTCGCCACCGGTCGCAACCCCGATCATGCGGCGATCGCCGTGACCACCGGGCTACTGGCGATGATGAACCGGGTCGAACTCGAGGGCGTTGTCGCCCACGAGCTGAGCCACATCCGCAACTACGACATCTTGGTGAGCACCTTGGCCGTCACCATGGTCGGGGCCATCGCCTTGGTGAGCGACTTCGGCATTCGCTTCTTGTGGTGGAACGGCGGTCGCCGTGGTCGCGACGATCGCGATGGCGGCAACCCGGCCGGGTTCTTGTTGATCCTGCTCGGGTTCTTCCTGCTGATCTTGGCTCCCATCGTGGCCAAGTTGTTGCAGTTCGCCATCAGCCGGCGACGCGAGTCGCTCGCCGACATGTCCGGCGTGGCGCTCACCCGCTATCCGCCCGGGCTCATCAGCGCGCTCGAGAAGCTGCGCGACGACACCACCGTGACCCACTCCGCGTCACGAGCCACCGCTCATCTCTGGATCGAACAGCCGGTGGCGCGCGTGGAGGCCGAGGGACGCATGTCCCGCCTCAACAAGTTGTTCGACACCCACCCCCCACTCGAGGAGCGGATCGCCGCGCTCCGGGAGATCTGAATGATGAAGAACACCAGAACCCTTTCCTTGCCGCGTCTCGTTGTCGGTTCGACCGCCGTGCTGTTGCTCGCCTCCGCATGCAGCGGCGGTGGAAGCGACTCGGCCGACACGACCGTGCCCGACACGTCGGCCGCGACGACGACACCGACCACGGCAGCGGCCACCACCACGACGGCCGGGGCCACAACCACCACTGCGGCCAGCGCCACGACCACCACCGTCGCACCATGTGCCGCCGTTGCGCCGCTCACCGGCTTGTGCCTCAGCGATCCGGCGCTGGCGAAGCGCACCGCCTTGGTGGTCAAGATCGACAACCACGCCGAGGCCGTGCCGCAGACGGGGCTGAACGAGGCCGATGTGGTCTACGAAGAGTTGGTCGAGGGCATCAGCCGCTTCGCATCGGTCTTCCAGTCCCAGACCACCGTTCCCGTGGGTGAGCTGGCCACGATCGGCCCCATCCGCTCTGGACGCACGAGCGATGTCGACATCGTGGCGGCCCTGGGCAAACCGTTGTTCGCCTGGTCCGGCGGCAACGATCGGGTCACCAAGCAGATCCGGTCGGCCAACCTGGTCGACGTGGGCTACTCCTTGCGCAGCAAGGAGGGGGGCTACTTCCGTGACCGTGGCCGCAGTGCTCCGCACAACCTCTACGCCAACATGCTCGCGCTGTTCGCGCAGCAGAAGCCCGATCAGGCGCCGCCGGCGCCGCTGTTCTCCTTCCGTGCCCCTGGCGAGGCCCCGCTGAGCGCAGCACGAGCGATCGATGGCGTGAAGCTCAAGTTCTCCGGCAAGATCAGCCAGTGGACATGGGATGGCGCTGGTTCCCAGTGGGTCCGTTCACAGAGCGAGAGCCCATCGAACCCCAAGCCGCACAACGACGCGTCCGGCACACAACTCAACGCCAAGAATGTCGTGGTGCTGTTCACCCCGTACGGATCCACCAACGGATCCCCGGAGGCCAAGACCGTCGGCAAGGGCACGGCGTGGGTGTTCACCGACGGCAAGGTCATCGAAGGATGTTGGGAGCGTCCCGACAAGACCAAGGGCGCCGCGCTCATCTTGTGTGGCACCACGACGCCGATCGCGCTGACACCTGGTCGCACCTGGGTGGAGCTCCCCGAGGCCGACAAGACGACGCCCAACAACGCCGCGCTCATCGAGCCCGGCGTGGACCCGGCCACCGTCAAGCCCTGAGCCCGTCGCGGCGGGCGTCTGCTCCGCGCCGGCGGCCGATCCCGATGGGGTGGCTCTATTCCGGATGGGGCACTGCAGCGCGGCCAACCTAAGCTTGCGCCATGGCATCTGATCAGGCTCCTGCGTCCCCCACGACGGGCTCTCCGTCTCGCACCACCGGCTCGGTGATGGTGAAGCGGGGCCTGGCCGAGATGCTCAAAGGGGGCGTCATCATGGACGTCGTCACCCCGGCGCAGGCCAAGATCGCCGAGGACGCCGGTGCCACCGCCGTGATGGCGCTCGAGCGGGTCCCTGCCGACATCCGCCGCGATGGCGGCGTCTCCCGCATGAGCGACCCCGAGATGATCGAGGGGATCAAGGCGGCCGTGACCATCCCGGTCATGGCGAAGGCTCGCATCGGCCATTTCGTCGAGGCGCAGATCCTCGAGGCGCTGGGCGTCGACTACGTCGATGAGTCCGAGGTGCTGACGCCGGCCGACGAGGCCCACCACATCGACAAATGGAAGTTCACCGTGCCGTTCGTGTGCGGTGCCACCAATCTCGGCGAGGCATTGCGGCGCATCAGCGAAGGCGCGTGCATGATCCGCTCGAAGGGTGAGGCCGGCACCGGCAACATCGTCGAGGCCGTACGGCATCTGCGCGCCATCACCGGCGACATCCGCAAGATCACCCAGGCCGACTCGGCGGAGCTGTTCGAATGGGCCAAGCGACTCCAGGCTCCGCTCCCGTTGGTGCAGGAGATCGCCGAGACCGGCAAGCTCCCCGTCCCGTTGTTCTGCGCCGGTGGCATCGCCACGCCCGCCGATGCTGCGCTCGCCATGCAGTTGGGCGCCGAGGCAGTGTTCGTCGGCTCTGGCATCTTCAAGAGCGACGATCCCGCGCCACGTGCCAAGGCCATCGTCGAAGCCACCACTCACTTCAAAGACGCCCACATCCTGGCCAAGGTGTCACGTGGGCTCGGTGCACCGATGACGGGCATCGCCATGGACGAGATCAACCAGCGATACGCCGAGCGGGGCTGGTGAGCACGTCCCGATCGTCCCAGACATCGGAGCCCCCAGGTGGGCGGCCCCGTGGTGAGGTCGCCGTTGCGCGTCGGCGTGCTGGCATTGCAGGGGGCGTTCGCCGCTCACGAGCAGGCGGTCGCTGAACTCGGTCACCAGTCGCGTCAAGTCCGGTTGCCTCGCGATCTGGACGGCATCGACGCGTTGATCATGCCTGGAGGCGAGTCGACCACCATGTCGATGCTGCTCGAATCATCGGGCCTCCTCGACGAGATCCATCGACTCATCGGCGGCGGGCTACCCGTGCTCGGCACCTGCGCCGGGATGATCTTGCTGGCTTCGGAAGTGCTCGACGGCCGGTCCGATCAACGCAGCCTCGGAGCCATCGACATCTCGGTACGCCGCAACGGCTATGGCCGACAGATCGACTCGTTCGAGACCGACCTCGTCATCGATGGGTTCGATCCGGCCTTCCACGCCGTGTTCATCCGCGCCCCGGTGGTGGAGCGGATCGGCGCCGGTGTGGCGATCCTCGCCGCGGTGGACGGCCGGCCGGTGCTGTGTGCATCGACGACGGTGATGGTGGCATCGTTCCATCCGGAGCTGTCGGGCGACTCCCGCATCCACCAGTTGTTCTTCGAGCGAATGATCCAGCACGGGGCGATCGCTCCAGGCGAAACCAACTCACCCGGTGCGCGATGATCGGGCACCTCGATGTCATCGGAGGAATTCCGTGAGCGGCCATTCCAAGTGGGCGACGATCAAGCACCAAAAAGGTGCCAAGGACCAGAAGCGGGGGAAGCTCTTCGCCAAGCTCATCCGTCAGGTCGAGGTGGCTGCACGTCAGGGCGGCGGTGACATCAACGCCAACGCCGCGCTGCGCACCATGTTCGCCAAGGCCCGAGCTGCGTCGGTGCCCATCGACACCATCGAACGCGCCGTCAAGCGCGGCACCGGCGAGCTCGAGGGTGTCACCTACGAATCGATCACCTACGAGGGCTATGCCCCGTGCGGCGTGGCCGTGCTCGTGGAGGTGCTCACCGACAATCGCAACCGCACCGGTCCCGAGATCCGGTCCATGCTGTCGAAGCTGGGCGGCTCGCTGGCCGAACCCGGCGCCGTGGCCTGGCAGTTCTCCCGGCTCGGTCAGGTGTACGTGCCTGGCACGGTTGCGGAGGACGACGTGATGATGGCTGCGCTGGACGCCGGTGCCACCGATGTCGTGCTCGATGGCTCGAGCTGGAAGATCACCTGCGAACCCAACGCCGTCGAGACGGTCCACGAGGCGCTCACTGCGGCCGGGATCCCCGTCGACTCCGCAGAGGCCACGATGGTGTCGTCGACGATCGTGGAACTCACCAATGCAGATGACGCACGCAAGGTGCTCAAGGTCATCGACGGTCTGGAGGACAACGACGATGTCCAAGATGTGTACGCCAACTTCGACATCAGCGAAGAGATCCTCGCCTCGCTCGAGGCGTGAGACGGAGTAGGTCATGTCCGTTGGTGTTGGTGATGTTGCGCCCGACTTCGAACTGGAGGGTACGGGAGGTCGATATCGGCTGAGTGACTACCGCGGTCAGGCCGTCGTGTTGGCCTTCTACCCGGGGGACAACACGCCCGTGTGCACCAAACAGCTCAACGCGTACACCGACGACATCGCCGCGTTCAACGATGTGGGTGCGCAGGTGTTCGGCATCAGCCCGCAAACGGTCGAGTCACACGAGGCGTTCAGCGCCAAGCAAGGTGGGTTCGGCTTCCCGCTGTTGGCTGATGTGGACAAGGTCGTGGGGGAGGCCTATGGCCTCATCGGTCCGCTCGGCTTCTATCGGCGCTCGGCGTTCGTCATCGACGCCGATGGCATCATCCGTTACGCGCATCGCGCCGTCGCCGGGCTCACCTATCGACCCACGGCCGAGTTGGTGGCCGCGGTCCGCTCCTGTGCTCGATGACAGGGCCTCGATGATGAGTGCCCGATGACGGGCAGCGATGCTGCGTCCCAGCTACTGCGTCAATTGAAGTTGTCGTCGCCGTTGGTCGGTCGTTTCGTCGCACTCGAGCCGTTGGGGTCGCAGCACGCGGCCGGTCTGGTCACCGCGGCGGCGGAAGGCCGTGACACGTTCGCTCACACCTGGGTGCCCGACGGCATCGACGATGCCGAGCGATACATCGCTACTGCGCTGGCGCAACAGGCCACCGGCAAGGTCGTCCCATTCGTCCAGCGACGGCTCGCCGATGGCGTCATCTGCGGATCGACCCGGTTCATGAACATCGAGACGTGGTCGTGGGACGAGGGCGATGGCATGCCCGACGCGGCCGAGATCGGGTCCACCTGGTTGTCGGCCTCGGCGCAACGCACCACCATCAACACCGAGGCGAAGCTGTTGCTGCTCCGCCACGTGTTCGAGGTGTGGCACGTGCAGCGCCTGTGGATCAAGACCGACGCCCTCAACACGAGGTCCCGGACCGCCATCGAGCGTCTCGGCGCCCGATTCGAGGGCATCTTGCGCAATCATCTGCCCGCCGTCGGTCGCCCCGGCCCTCGCGACACGGCCAGCTACTCGATCATCCCGCCCGAGTGGCCTGAGGTGCGCGCCGGGCTGGAACGTCGGCTGGTCATGTCGAGCGGGCTCCCGCAGGCCGACGAGCCGATCGGCTAGCGTCGAACGCGTGTACGTTCTCGGTATCGACCCGGGCCTGACCCGCTGCGGCTATGCGTGTCTCGATGCCAGCAACCTCCGTCGACCGGTAGCCACAGCGCTCGGGGTCATCAAGACGCCGCCCGAGATGCCGTTGCCGCAGCGTCTCGCTGAACTGCGCCACGAGTTGGTGATGTTGATGGATGAGGTGCGTCCCGATGTGGTGGTGGTGGAGCACGTCTTCTTCCAGGTGAACCGGCGCACGGCGATGAGCGTGGCCCAGGCCTCGGGCTTGGCATTGGCCGAGGCCGCCAGCCGCGGCGCCGAGGTGGTGCAGTACACCGCGAACCACGTGAAGCTGACCCTCACCGGATACGGCGCGGCAACCAAGCACCAGATCGCGGTCATGGTGCAGACCCGCCTGTCGCTCGCCGAGCTACCGCGCCCGGCCGATGCCGCCGATGCCGCTGCGTTGGCGTTGTGCCATCTCACGGTGATGCCGATGCAGCGCCAAGTGGCCCGGGCCGTCGCCCGCGATGTGACCGGCAGTCAAGCTGTGGTGGTGGCTCGGTGATCGGTTCCTTGCGCGGCACGTTGCTCGATCGTGCGCCTGAAGGTGAGGTGCTCGTCGAGGTGTCCGGAGTGGGATATCGCGTACATGTGGCGCCATCCACACTGGTGAGTCTCGGGCCGGTGGGTAGTCAATGTTTCTTGCACTGCCATCACGTGCAGCGCGAGGACGCCCAGTTGCTCTATGGGTTCATGACCCTCGACGAGCGTCGGTTGTTCGAGGCGCTGCTCACCGCACAAGGTGTCGGTCCGGCCATGGCGCTGGCCGTTCTGTCGCATTTCTCCCCGTCCGATCTGCGCATGGTGGTGGCCGCCGGCGATGTGGATCGGCTCAAGCAGGTCAAGGGCGTCGGGGCCAAGACCGCGGCGCGCATGGTCATCGATCTGAAGTCGAAGCTGCAGCTTCCAGACGGCGATCTGGCGGCCGTGGTCGCCGGTGGCGACAGCGGAGCGTCAGGCAGTGGCGCGATGGTCGGCGGGGTGCTCGGTGAGGTGCGATCAGCGCTTGCGTCGCTGGGCTACACGCCCGATGAGGTCAAGGCCGCGACCGGCGATCTCCCGCTCGACGACGGCACCGCGGTGGCGCTCAAGGCCGCGCTCCAATCGTTGGCGGTGCGGCGATGAGGCCAGGTCAGCGATGAGGCCAGGTCCGCGATGAGAGAAGAGATCCTCGCCAACACCAGTGGTGGTGACGATCCCGACATCGAGGTGACGCTGCGACCCAAGCGGCTCGCCGAGTTCGTGGGTCAACGAGAGCTGAAGGACAAGCTCGACGTCATCTTGGGTGCCGCTCGTCGTCGTGGTGCGCCGCCCGACCATCTGTTGTTCTCCGGTCCTCCCGGTCTGGGCAAGACGACCCTGGCCGGCATCATCGCCACCGAGCTCGGCTCACATCTGCACATCACCAGCGGACCCGCCATCGAACGGGCCGGTGACCTCGCTGCGCTCCTGTCGAAGGTGGAGCCCGGCGACGTGCTCTTCGTGGACGAGATCCACCGCCTCCCGCGCACGGTGGAGGAGATCTTGTATCCGGCCATGGAGGACTTCGTCCTCGACATCATGATGGGCAAGGGCCCGGCCGCATCGTCCATCCGCCTGCCGGTGTCACCGTTCACGCTCATCGGGGCTACGACCCGCACGGGGCTCATCACCGGCCCGCTGCGCGACCGTTTCGGCGAGGTGATGCGGCTCGACTACTACGACGTGGTCGAGCTCGAGCAAGTGGTGACGCGCGCCGCGGGCATCTTGGGCATCGACATCGATGCGTCGGGTGCCCATGAGATCGCCCGTCGTGCACGAGGCACGCCCCGAATCGCCAACCGACTCCTGCGTCGGGTGCGCGACTTCGCCGAGATGCGAGCCGATGGCCATATCGATGAGGCCACCGCCAACGATGGTCTGCACCTGTTCGGTGTCGACCGCCTCGGCCTCGACAAGGTCGACCGCGCCGTGCTGAGCGCGCTCTGCCAGCAGTTCGGCGGCACACCGGTGGGGCTCAGCACCGTGGCCATCGCGGTGGGCGAGCAGCCCGAAACGGTCGAAGATGTGTACGAGCCGTTCCTCATCCAACGCGGGTTGCTCATGCGCACGCCACGGGGTCGCGTCGCCACGCCGGCGGCCTACGAGCATCTGGGTCTCATTCCACCGGCGCGGGCCGTGGATCCCGGCTCGTCCCTGTTCGACTGACGCTGGCTCGACCGACAGCCGGGTCGCGAGCCGAGGTCGGTAGCGTGGAACGCCGTGCACATGGCCGATCTCGACTATCCGCTGCCCGCCGAGGCCATTGCACAGCATCCGATCGAGCCGCGCGACGCCGCGCGGCTGTTGGTCGACCGTGGCCCTGGGCAACCGCCCGAGCATCGCCATGTTCGGGATCTGGCCAGCTTGCTCCGCCCCGGCGATCTCGTTGTGATCAACGACACCCGCGTGGTGCCGGCTCGATTGCATCTTCGCCGGGCGAGTGGGGGAGCGGTGGAGGTGCTGCTGCTCGAGCGCACCGGCCATGACCGATGGGAGGCGTTGGTGCGCCCGTCGCGCAAGATCAAGCCGGGCGAGCAGTTGAGCCATGACGAACTCATCGTCGAGATCGGCGAGGTCCTCGATTCCGACGGGACGCGCGCGGTGCGCATCTGCGCCGACGATCCGATGGCCGCGCTGGCGGTGCACGGTTCGATGCCGCTGCCCCCGTACATCACTGCGGCGCTCGACGATCCCGACCGCTACCAGACGGTGTATGCCCGGGTGCCCGGCGCCGCGGCGGCGCCGACAGCCGGGTTGCACTTCACGGACGCGTTGCTCGATCGGGTCCGGGAAGCGACCGCTGGCATCGAACGGGTGGAGCTCATCGTGGGCCTCGACACGTTCCGGCCGGTCGCAGTGGATGATCCGGACGATCACGTGATGCATTCCGAGGCGTTCGTGGTGTCCGATGCCGTGCTGGCGAGATGTCGCGAGGTCAAGCGATCAGGCGGGCGAGTGGTCGCCGTGGGCACGACCACGGTGCGGGCGTTGGAGAGCGCAGCAGCCGGCAAGTCACATCGCACGGATCTGTTCATCCGTCCGGGGTTCGATTTCCAGATCGTCGACGTGATGATGACGAACTTCCACATGCCCCGCACCACGCTGCTGCTCATGGTCGAAGCGTTCATCGGCGAGCGATGGCGCGAGCTGTACGCCACTTCGCTGAGCGAGGGATACCGGTTCTTGTCCTTCGGTGACGCCATGCTGCTCGAGCGCCTCACCCCCGCGGCAGGGACGCCACGGGCCGACCTGCAGACGAAGAGCGGAACATGACGTATCGGGCCACCACCCACATCGAAGCGATCGACGGAGCGGCGCGCGCCACCACGGTGACGCTCGCCCACGGCACCTATCGCACCCCGTGCTTCATGCCGGTGGGTACGCGTGGCGCCATCAAATACCTCTCGGCGGCCGACTACGAACGCCTCGGGGCGCAGATCGTGCTCGGGAACACCTATCACTTGATGCTGCGCCCCGGAGCCGAGACGGTGGCATCACTCGGGGGGCTGGGCGCCTTCGCGGGCTGGCGTGGCCGGACCTTGACCGACTCGGGGGGTTTTCAGGTGTTCAGCTTGGAACCCAAGATCGATGACGGCGGGGTGACGTTCAAATCGACCTACGACGGATCGCTCCACCGCTTCACCCCCGAAGCGGCCGTCGCAACACAGGAGTTGTTGGGCGCGGACATCGCCATGGTCCTCGACATCTGCCCGCCGTTGCCTTCGCCGCGCGCTGTCATCGAGCGAGCCGTCGACCTCACCAGTCGATGGGCGGAGCTGGCCCGCGCCGCGCATCGGCTGCCTGACCAGTCCCAGTTCGGCATCGTGCAAGGGGGCATCGAACCGGATCTTCGAACCACCAGTGCGCGTCAGATCGCCGCGCTGGGGTTCGACGGCTACGCCATCGGCGGACTGAGTGTGGGGGAGACGCGAGCCGAGATGCTGCCCGCCCTCGCCGCTGCCCTGGGCGAGCTCCCGGCCGATCAACCCCGCTATCTGATGGGGGTGGGAGATCCGGCCAGCTTGGTGGAGGCCGTCGGGCTGGGAGTCGACCAGTTCGACTGCGTCATGCAGACCAGGCTGGGTCGCCACGGCACCGCGTTGACCAGCACCGGCAAACTGCACCTCAAGAACGCCAAGCATGTCGCGTCGGATGAACCGATCGATGAACGATGCCGATGCGAGGTCTGCGCTCGCCACAGCCGTGGCTACATCCGACATCTGTTCCAGGTCGGGGAGCCGACCGCGAGCCGTCTGCTCAGCCTCCACAACATCGGATGGACCTTGCAGCTCATGGACGAGATGCGCGCCGCCATCGTCGACGGTCGGTTCGCAGCGTTGCGCTCGGCGGTCCTCGACGTATGGGCCTGACCGGGGGTGCTAGGTCCTGAGCTGGGCGCATGGCTAACCTCGCCAGCCGGTTCGTCCTCTTCTCACGTCTGGAACATCTCGATGGGCTCTGCCACCCTCGGCACGCTGGTTCTCGCTCAGTCGGCAGCGACCGACGACTCCTCCAGCTCCAGCTTCAACTGGAGCATTGTCATCCTCCCGCTCATGTTCGTGGCGCTGTACTTCGTCATGATCCGGCCCCAGCAGAAGAAGGCGAAGGCGCAGGCCGCCATGCAGCGCCAGGTCGCCGAAGGTGACGAAATCATCACCACGAGCGGCATGTACGGCATCGTCACCGCGATGGACGACGAGGACATCTGGCTCGAGGTCTCCGATGGGGTCGAGATCCGGGTGGCCCGTGGGGCTGTGCTGCGAGTGACCCAATCGGTCAACTCCACCGTCGAAGCGCCGACCGAAGAGGACTGATGCGCAGATCTCTGTATGTCTCGTTGTTCGGGATCGTGGGCGTGGCACTGCTCGCCCTGATCGCCACGTTCGCCGCCGGGAACGAGCCCCAGTTGGGTCTCGATCTCCAGGGCGGAGCGTCGATCGTCCTCAAGCCGAAGATCGCCGATACGCCTAGCGACGTCCTCGATCAGACGATCTCCATCATCCGCAACCGCGTCGACGCCCTGGGCGTCGCCGAGCCGGAGATCACCCGCCAGGGCAGCGCCATCGTGGTGGAACTGCCCGGTGTGAAGGATCAAGAGACGGCACTGGCCACGGTCGGTAAGACCGCTGAGCTGCAGTTCCGGCCGGTGTTGGCCGTCTACCCCGGTGCCGACACGCTCGCGCCGCAGGCTGCCTCGACCACCACGACCGTTGCCGGTGCCACGACCACCGTTGCCGGTGCCACGACGACGGCTGGCAGCGCCACCACGACTGCGGGCGCGACGACGGTCGCTGGCGGTCCCGGCAAGGCGTTGGCCATCCCGGCGCAGGCCGCCGATCCGACGACCACCATTTCGGCCACTGCGACCACGTCGACGCCGGCATCGTCGGATGCGCCGACCACCACGATCGCCGCCAGCGAGACCACCGTGGCCACCGGCGACACGACGGCCACGACCCAACCGGTCGTCGTGAGCCCCTCGCCCGCCACCCCGACGCCCGATGACAGCGGTCTCATCGCTCTCACGCCGAAGGAGGAGGCCTCGATCGACAAGCAGGTCGTGCTGGCGCAGTTGGAGGACGGCAAGGAGATCTTGCGATACGTGCTCGGCCCGACGAGCCTCACCGGCAAGGCGGTGAGCACGGCGTCGGCCCAGTTCGACACCACCAGCGGCCAGTGGCTCACCGAGGTCGAGTTCAAAGGCGGCCAGCAGGGCATCGACGGCTTCAACGCGTTGTCGATCCAGTGCTACGACGCCTCGACCGTCTGCCCCACCCGCCAGACCGCCATCGTCCTCGACGGTGAAGTGCTCTCGGCTCCGGTACCGCAAGACCGCGGGTTCAGCGGCAACACCATCACCATCTCCGGTGACGGCACGAGTGCCAATGAGGCCGAGAGCCTTGCCGTGCAGCTGAAGTACGGCTCGCTCCCGGTCGAGTTCATTCCCCAACAGGTCCAGACGGTCTCGGCCACCTTGGGCAAGGACTCGCTGCGGGCCGGTGTTGTCGCCGGAATCGTCGGACTCGCCCTGGTCCTGCTGTTCATGACCTTCTATTACCGGACCATCGGCGGGCTGGTGATCCTCCTCGGTCTGTGCATCTCCGGTTCGCTCATGTACAGCCTGGTGAGCTTCCTCGGCGTGAACCAGGGGCTGGCCCTCACACTGTCGGGGGCCACCGGCATCATCGTGTCGATCGGTGTGACCGTCGACAGCTACGTCGTGTACTTCGAACGACTCAAGGACGATGTCCGATCGGGAAAGACCCTGCGATCGTCGGCCGAGCGGGGCTTTGCCGGTGCCTATCGCACCATCATCGCCGCCGACTCGGTGTCGCTGCTCGGTGCCGTGGTGCTGTGGTACCTCACTGTTGGCTCGGTGCGCGGTTTCGCCTTCTTCCTCGGCTTGTCAACGTTGCTTGACATGATCGTGGCCTACTTCTTCACCCGACCGTTCGTGATCATGCTGTCGAGGAGTGGGAAGTTCATGCGCAACAACGTGTTTGGTGTGAAGCTCGCCGACGTGGCAACTGCAACGTCGGGTACGGGGTCTGCTTCCACCCGATCTGCCGTCACGAGTGTGGTCCCTCCTCGTCCCCGTGGAGGTGCACGATGAACACCGTCGATCAGATCGACGCCACCGCCGAGAACCGCTCGCTGTGGTTCAAGCTCTACCACGGGCTCACCACCTTCGATTTCGTCGGGAAGCGCAAGTACGGCTTCGCTCTGTCGGGCGTGGTCCTGCTCATCAGCGTCATCTCGCTGTTCGGCCGCGGACTCAATCTCGGCATCGACTTCAAGGGCGGCGTGTCCTGGGAGTTCCAGGCCAACAACGTCGAGGTGTCGCAGGTCGAAGACATCCTCGCCGACGCGGGCTTGGCCGATGGTTCACGTGTCCAGACCCTCAGCTCGGCGTCGGGTACCCGCATCCGCGCCCAGGTCGGCCCGCTCGAGGTCGACAAGCAGAACTCGATCCGGGCCGAGTTGGCCGAGGTGACCGGCGTTCAGACCTCCGAGGTCGACTTGTCCTCGGTGAGTGCCTCGTGGGGCGACGAGATCACCCGCAAGGCGGTCAAGGCACTCATCGTGTTCTTCATCTTGCTGACCGCGTACATCTCGTTCCGGTTCGAGTGGAAGATGGCGGTCGGTGCGTTTGTGGCCGTGGTGCACGACGTGCTCATCAGCGTGGGCATCTACTCGGTGTTCGACTTCGAGGTCGCCCCGGCCACGGTCATCGCGTTTCTCACCATCTTGGGTTTCTCGCTGTACGACACCATCGTGGTGTTCGACCGGGTGCATGACAACGCCCGTCGACTCAACGCCGGGAGTAAGACCACGTACTCCGACGTGGTGAATCTGTCGATGAACCAGGTCCTCATGCGCTCGCTCAACACGTCGTTGGCCGCCTTGTTGCCGGTGCTCAGCTTGTTGATCGTCGGTTCGTGGATGATGGGGGCCCGGGCGCTGAAGGACTTCGCGCTGGCGCTGTTCATCGGATTGCTCACCGGTTCCTACTCCTCCATCTACGTCGCCACTCCGGTGTTGGCTGTGCTCAAAGAGCGTGAGCCGCGCTATCGGGCGTTGCAGGAGAAGGCAGCCGGTACCTCGGTCGCCTCGCGGGCGGCAGGCGCCAAGGCCGCCACGACCCGACTCCCGGCTGCTGCCGGTGGTCTGGTGACCTCGAAAGCGACCGACGCGGCGTCGCCGACGCAGGCGAGCGGATCGACCGCCGATCGACCCAGCGGGACCGTGCCGCCGAGACCACGCAAGCAGAAGCGGCGCTGACCTTCGGGCCCGGTGGCGCTCATCGGTCACAGCTGACGCGCCCGGTAGCCTCTTGCCATGTCCGATACCGCCTGGCTCTACGAACTGATCCGTGACGTTGCGGACTTCCCGACGCCTGGCGTGCACTTCAAGGACATCACTCCGCTGCTGCGCGACCCCGACGGCTTCCGGTTCGCCGTGGATGCCTTGGCCGATCGCTTCGCCGGCGTGCCGGTCGACCGCGTCATCGGCATGGAGGCCCGGGGCTTCATCCTCGCCGCGCCAGTGGCCTATCGGCTCGGCGCCAGCTTCATCCCAGTGCGCAAAGCGGGCAAGCTGCCGTGGGCAGTGGCGCGCGAGGAGTACGCACTCGAGTACGGCACCGACAAGCTCGAGATCCATCGTGATGCCATCAGCCCCGGCGATCGCGTCTTGATCATCGATGACGTGCTCGCCACGGGTGGTACCGCAGAGGCGACGGTGCGGCTCATCGAGGGTCTCGACGGCGTCGTCGTGGGCCTCGGTTTCCTCATCGAGCTGGCGTTCTTGAACGGACGAGCTCGACTGGGCAAGCACGAGGCGGCGTCACTGCTGTCGTATCAGGACGGCTGATGGCCACGGTCGATCGCGTCCTGCCCTGGCGTCGAGGAGCCAACGCCCCGGCCGAGTTGCTCTCGCCGGTGATCGCGTCGTACCGCGCCCGTCATCCCAAGGCCCCGGTGTCGGTCATCACGCGGGCGTTCGAGGTTGCCGACAACGCCCATCGCAACCAGTACCGGCGCAGCGGCGAGAAGTACATCAATCATCCCGTCGCCGTGGCCAAGATCGTGGCCGACATCGGGCTCGACGAGACCACCATCGCCGCGGCGCTGCTGCACGACGCGGTGGAGGACACCGAGATCACGTTGGCCGACGTCGAGTCCGAGTTCGGCAAGGACGTCGCCGCCATCGTCGATGGCGTCACCAAGCTCGATCGGCTCCGCTTCGACTCCAAGGAGGAGCAGCAGGCCGCCACCATGCGCAAGATGCTGGTGGCGATGGCCAAGGACATCCGCGTCCTGATCATCAAGCTGGCTGACCGACTCCACAACATGCGCACGCTGGCCGGCATCAAGTCCGACAAGCAGGCTCGCATCGCGGCCGAGACCCTCGACATCTACGCACCGTTGGCCCATCGGCTCGGCATGCAGGAGGTGAAGCAACAACTCGAGGACCTGGCATTCGCGGCGTTGCATCCCAAGCGATATGCCGAGATCGACCAGATGATCGCCACCCGGACCCCCGAGCGCGATGTGTATCTGGCCAAGGTCCTCGAGCAGGTCGAGGCGCGCCTGTCGGAGTTGCGCATCGATGCCGAGGTGTCGGGCCGGGGCAAGCACCTGTGGAGCATCTACGAAAAGATGGTGCTCAAGGGCAAGGAGTTCGACGAGATCTTCGACCTGGTGGCCATCCGCATCGTCGTCGATTCGGTGAAGGACTGCTACGCCGCGCTCGGCTCCATCCACGCCACGTGGAAGCCGGTGCAGGGGCGATTCAAGGACTACATCGCCATGCCCAAGTTCAACCTCTACCAGTCGTTGCACACGACGGTGGTGGGTCCGGAGGGCAAGGCGCTCGAGGTACAGATCCGTACCCGAGAGATGCACCAGCGCGCCGAGATGGGCGTGGCCGCGCACTGGGCGTACAAAGAAGGCGGCGATACCACCGACATCGCCTGGCTCAATCGGCTGGTGGATTGGCAGCAGGAAGTCACCGACCCCAACCAGTTCATGGAGTCGCTCAAGACCGACCTCGAGCAAGACGAGGTGTTCGTCTTCACGCCCAAGGGTCGCGTCATCACCCTGCCGCTCGGCGCAACTCCAATTGACTTCGCCTATGCGGTGCACACCGAGGTGGGACACACCTGCATCGGAGCGCGCGTCAACGGTCGTCTGGTGCCCATCGACACTGCGCTGCATTCCGGTGACACGTGCGAGATCTTCACCTCCAAAGTGGAAGGGGCGGGCCCGTCACAGGATTGGATCCGCATCGTCCAGTCACCGAGGGCCCGCAACAAGATCCGCCAGTGGTTCAGTCGGGAACGGCGTGAGGACGCCATCGAAGACGGCCGCGAAGCGCTCGAGAAGGCGCTGCGATCCGAGGGCCTGCCCAGCCGGAAGCTGATGGGCTCGGAGTCCCTGGCCCGCGAGGCTGCGGCACTGGGCATGTCGAACCTCGAGGAGTTCTATCGCCAGATCGGTGAGGGCCACGTCTCGGCCCAGTCGGTGGCCGGTCGGCTCGGGCGGTTGCTGCGAGAGGGTGACGGTGACGAGAAGCTCGCCGTCATCGTTCGCGGGCCCCGCCGATCGAGCCGCAAGAACGCCTCGGTGGGTGTGCACGTTGAAGGCCTCGACGACGTGCTCATCCGGTTGTCGCGTTGTTGCACGCCGGTGCCCGGCGACGAGATCCTCGGTTTCGTGACACGAGGGCGCGGCGTGAGCGTGCACCGCGCCGACTGTGCCAACGCCGGATCATTGGCGGCAGCGCAGGCCGCTCGCCTCATCGACGTCGAGTGGGACAACGATCAAAAGAGCACCATGTTCGTCGCCTCCATCGAGGTGAAGGCGCTCGATCGATCCAAGCTCCTGCGCGACGTGGCCAACGCGCTCAGCGATCACCACGTGAACATCGTGGCCTGCTCGACCCACACCGGCACCGATCGCATCTCCAAGATGCGCTTCGAGTTCGAGTTGGCCGATCCCTCGCACCTCGATGCGGTCATCAAGACGGTGAAGACCATCGACTCGGTCTACGACGCATATCGCATCGTGCCCGGCAAGGGCGGTTGACACCGGACGCTGCTCAGTTCCGACGGTCGTCGCGAGCGAGGTGAGCGAGCAACCGGCCGCCTGCGAACACGCTGACCGACAGCACCAGAGCAGGCCCCGACATGGCGACGAGGAGGAACCAGTTGCCCGGTTTCCCCATGTCATCCGCGCCGGAGGTTTCGGACATGTCGATGCCGTCATGCCCGATCAACGTGCTGATCGCGATGGCGGCCAGAAGCGCCGACAACGCGAACCACGCGGCGTAGACGGCGCTGTCTCGTGCTGAGGTGGCCTCGGTAGCCGTGGTCCAACGCGTTGGCGTGGCATCAGGTAGGGCAGCCGCCGATCGCGTCAAGAGCGCAAGGAAGTACACCACCGATGCCGCGGTGATCATCGGTGCGGCGATCACGCCGAACAGGACCCAGTTGAAACTGCCCTCGGGCGAGGCTCTCCATTCGAAGAGTTGTCCGAACATCATCCGTTCGTGCAGAGCAATCCCCGAAGCGCCCACTACAGCCATCGTCGCTGTCGCAATGGCGATGGCCCTCAGACGGCTCGCCGAGCGCTGTGGGCGGCTCGGTCCAACTCGCACTGCGTTCGCTGCGACGACCGCCGCAATGCCGATCAGCGCGACGGCGGACGCGGAACTGGCGAGCAGGGCCACGATCAGCCAGTTCGTCGAACCCCGCGGCCCTTGTGCGACCTCGGTCATCACAGCTTGGCCGGGAAGCCCGCTTTGACCGGGAACTCCGGCATCGACGACATGACCGACGACGGCACCGCCGACGGCGAGGAGCGCGGCCAGCGTGAGGTGAACGGCCAACCGACGCCGCAAGAACGTGGAATCGGCTCCGGAGCGAAAGCTGGTGTCCACGGTCCTCTCTCCCATGAGCACAGACACGGCGACGGCGGTCACGGCGGCCGCTGCGCTGGCCCAGAGCCAGTTGAACGACCAGCCCGGACCGCCGATGTCGTTCATGTCGATGTTGCTCACACTCGGGTCATCTGCCCGGGGGTTGTGGAACACGGTGCCGACCGCAACGGCCATGACGACCGGCATCGCGCCGGTGATCGCCCGCGAGGTCGACGAGACGATCGCTGCCCGTGCTCGCTGCTCGCGCGCCACCAGCGGAGCGGATGACAACGCCCGTGCCAGACGGGAACACGCGACACAGACGACAGCGGCGAGGGCGGCGGGAAATGCGACCATCAGCGCGAGCGCCCAGTTGAACTCTGCGGAGGCATCGCAGCCTTCACCGCAATGGCCCCCGGAACTCCAGATCGGTCCTTGAATCTTCAGGAGCGACGAGGCGGATCGACTCGCGCCCATCGCTGCGCCGGCCATCACTGCTAGTGCGATGCCGGTGGCGATCACGATGACGGCGAGCGACCGCCACCAAGTGCTGTCGGTGGTTCTGGCTGTTGGCACGTCGTTCGCCATCCTCCCAAGCGCGCCGAGGTCCCATCGTGATGCCTGACACAGCGCGTCGTACACCAGCAGTCGGCTCCACCCGGGCCGACGTGTGCCTCCAGTGTCGACCTGGGCATCGCGCTCCACCAGAGTCGTTGTGCCGCTTGTCCGCCAGGGCGCTCGCCGGTACCAGCGATCGCTCGCGTCTTCGCGCCCGGTTCGGTCGGGGGAGCATCTGCGACGTGTGGGCGTTCGCCTCTGGTGGAGCGGTCGTGAGGGGCGTGCAATGGCGGTGAGGAAAGGAGTTCGTCATGACGAACAAGAAGCTCCCTCACCGCAATGAACCCAGCACGAGCCCTGAACACGATCCGGCCCACGCCGAAGGCCATCGTCATCTCGCCCCACCTCCGGAGTTCGATCGACCGGTCGACCCGAGTGCGAGCAAGGCGCCGAAGAATCGACCGTGGGTCCCGAGGAGCAGCTTCGTCGGTCGCATCCGTCGCTCGCCGCACCAGTGACGCCATTGGACTGGGCGACGACCAACTCCATGACCTGCCGGTGACGATGACCGGTCAGCACGTCGGTACAGGAGGTCAACGACATGAACGTGAGCGATTGCATCGTGGTCGGCCTCGGGGGGAACGCGCTGAACCGGCGGAACGAGCCGTTCACGCTGCAGCATCAACGTGAACGGCTCACTGCCGCCGCCGCGGCATTGATCCCCGCGCTCGACGGTTCGCCCGCAGTGATCACCCACGGCAACGGTCCACAGATCGGAGCGTTGGCCGTGCGGGCGTCGAGAGACGCCTCACTCGACGAGCCGCTCGATGTGCTCGGCGCCGAATCGGACGCCATGATCGGCTACGAGCTCGAGCTGGCATTGCGATCGGTGGCACCAAGCCGCGAGATCGTGATGGTGTTGACCGCCACCGAGGTCGATCTCCGAGACCGCGCGTTCATCGCGCCCAGCAAGCCCATCGGCCCGCTGTACTCCGCCGAGACCGCGCGGCGATGGGCCGACGAACACGGCTGGACCATGGCTCCCGAACCGACAGCTGGCAACGCGGACGCAGATACCGGCGCGAACGGGCGATGGCGGCGTGTCGTGCCCTCGCCTGAGCCGGTGTGCATCGTCGAACTCGGTGCCATCGCACGATTGATCGACGCCGGGGTCACCGTGATCTGTGCCGGCGGGGGAGGGGTGCCCGTGGTGCGGGGCCTCGACGGCGAGCTGCACGGTGTCGAAGCAGTGGTCGACAAGGACCTGTCCAGCGCGCTGTTGGCCATCGGCGTGAGGGCGCGTCAATTCGTCTTGCTCACCGACGTGCCGGGAGTGATGCGTGGCTTCGGCACCGCACAGGCCACGGTGATCGATCATCTGACGGTGAGTGAGGCCAGGGCGCTCGACCTCGCACCCGGATCGATGGGCCCCAAGGTCGAGGCGTGCTGTCGCTTCGCCCAAGCGACCGGTCGCTCCGCAGTGATCGGTTCGCTCGACGACGTGGGCAACGTGATGGCCGGCCGCTCCGGCACCCGAATCGATCGTTGTCGGAGCGTCGAGTCATGAACGCCGTGACCCAGCCGCACACACAGACCCACACACAGACACAGGCACAGACACGACACGATCGCCACCGCATCGTGATCTGCGGCGCTGGCGGTCGCGACTTCCACAACTTCAACACGGTCTATCGCGATGACCCGACCTATGAGGTCGTGGCATTCACCGCTTCGCAGATACCCGGCATCGACGACCGCTGGTATCCGCCGTCGTTGGCCGGGCCGCTCTACCCGCGTGGCATCCCCATCGTGCCAGAGCGGACGTTGGGCGAGGTGCTCGCCGCATCATGTGTCGATGAGGTCGTGCTCGCGTACTCCGATCTGCGCCACGTCGACGTCATGCACATCGCGTCGATCGCCCTCGCTGCCGGCGCCGACTTCCAGCTGCTCGGACCGCGTTCGACCATGATCGATCTGCCGGTGCCGGTGCCGGTGCTGGCGGTGTGCGCGGCTCGCACCGGGTCGGGCAAAAGTCAGATCAGCCGCTATCTCGCCCGACTGCTTCGCGCATCGGGACGCGAGGTGGCTTTCGTACGACATCCCATGCCGTACGGGAACCTGCAGGCGATGCGAGTTCAACGCTTCGTGACCATGGGTGATCTCGAGGCCGCTCGCGTCACCATCGAAGAACGCGAGGAGTACGAGGAGCCACTGCGTCACGGCGTCACGGTGTTTGCCGGTGTCGACTATGCCGAGGTCGGTGCAGCAGCGGCCGCGCAATGTGATGTGGTGGTGTGGGATGGGGGCAACAACGACTTCCCCTTCTTCACTCCCGACCTGTTGATAGCGGTCGTCGACGCGCTGCGACCTGGTCACGAGCTCGAATACCACCCCGGCGAGGCAGTGGTGCGCATGGCTGACGTGGTGGTGGTGAACAAGGTCGACGCAGCCCCAGTTGACGCGGTCGAACGGGTTCTTGCCGACGTGGCGATGCTGAACCCGAACGCCATCGTCGTGCGTACGAGCTCACCGGTCACGCTCGATCCCGGGCCGCCGTTGTCGGGGATGAACGTCGTGGTGGTGGAGGACGGCCCGACCATCACCCACGGCGGGATGCCCTTCGGTGCTGGGATGGTGGCGGCCAGCGCAGCCGGGGCGAAGGTCATCGATCCGCGTCGCTTCGCCGTTGGTTCGGTGGCCGCGACGTTCGCGTCGTTTCCCCACATCGGCCACGTGATTGCGGCGATGGGATACAGCGCCGAGCAGATGGGCGATCTGCGCGCCACATTGGAGGCGAGCGGTTGCGATGCCGTGGTGTGCGGCACCCCGGTCGATCTGGGCCGCCTCCTGCGACTGACGCGCCCGGTCCGGCAAGCCCGCTACGACGTGGCCGATGCCGGAAGCCCGTCGCTCGATGAGGTGCTGGCGAGGTTCCTCGACGGCGTCACACCCGGGGGAGCATCGACACGACGCTGGCGAGGGTCCAGATGACGAACGCCGCGATGCCGCCGACCTTGAACGCATCGTCAATCACGTTTCCCCAGCTGTAGATGGCTTGACCGCTCAGGTCCTCGGTGAGATCGGTCAGCGCCGAACCGGCCAACAACGTGAGGCTCAACACGACCGGCGCGAAGGTCCCGAGGCGCTGCCAGGGTCTGGTCACGGCAAGCCAAGCCAACCCGATGAGGCCGTAGAAGCCGATGACGGCCACCGCTGCGGCATCGCCGACGTCACCGACGGCCTCGTGGATGAGGAACGCGTCGTCGCAGCACAGCACCAGAGCGAGCACGGCGTTGGCGGCGGCGATGCGCGCCGCGCGGTGACGCTGGCTGCGTTCGGACACCATCGCGGTCACCACGAACGCTCCGACGCACGTGGCCCAGCAGATGACGCCGAGTTGAGAGATGGCTCCGTTCGTTGCCCTCGATCCAGTCACGGCGGAGGGGTCCCGGGTGAGACGCAACACATCGATGCCCGCCTGGTGGCCGAGCAGGATCGCGCCTGTGCTGGTCGCCGCTGCCCCGGCGGCGAGCAGCGTCCACGTTCCGATCAGACCTGGTGGGGTTCGACCATCGTCGGTCTCATCGAGCCCTGCCTCATCTCTGCTCACCCGTTCACTCCGCACTGTGTTGTTCGCCCCGGGGTTCAGCCGCGCTGGACTCCGCTCCTCGGTTGCACATCGGTCGCAGCAGAGCTGTCGTGAGGGTCAACACGGTGTTGTTTCGTCGCCTTTCGTGTATAGCCCGATCGCGCGGAGGGTGATTGTGTGGGCACGGCAACCTTGTTCTTTACAAATACCGAAGGTGTAGTTCCGCGACCGGTTCATCTCACTCGCTTAGAACAGTGCCCGTGCGGAGGACCTTTGCGGTGGTCAGCTTTGTGCTGTTCGCAATTGCGGGCCCGATGGTTTTCGAATCATCGCTGTTCGCTGCGCGCAGCGACTTCGGGAACCCGTGGGAAGCGAACTCCCGGCTGGTGTGGAACTGGCGTCTGCCGGCCACGACCGCCACCCATCCCAACTCCGATGCGTATCGGACCACGTTGGTGAACGCCCTTCGTGCACCGGGGGCCTACAACACCCAGGAGAGCATCTGGCCCAACACGTCGGGCTTCACGGCTCCGACCTACGTGGTCGACTCCTCCACCCCGCGACGCACCGTCGAGGTGACCGATTGCTACGCGGGCACGGCGGCCACCGGACGCACCGTGAACGCGTCGCAGACCGCCGCCCTCAATGCCAATGGCGGTGTGCGCATCCCCGAAGGAGCGCGAACCTCACCGGCTGCCGACCACGAGCTCGTGGTGTACGACACCACCGACGACACGCTGTACGAGTTCTGGATGATGCTCGAGCCGTATCAGACCATCAACGACGCTCAGGTGGGCCCGAGCGTCCAGGTGAACGTCTCGGGCAACTACCAGGCATGCACCGCCGGTGTGATGCCCAACTTCTCCACCTCGGCGACCGGCCGGTTCATCGACACGCCCGGCTACAGCGGCGGCCTGTGGGGCACTGCGGCGACGGGGCTGAGCTACACCGGCGGCCGTATCACCCCGCTCGATCTCCAGCGCGGTGAGATCCGCCACGCGATCGACATCGCGCTGCCGTGGAACCTGCACGCCAGCGCTGCTACCTACCCGGCGTGGCGCTACGACCAGGGCATCTGCCCCATCGCGCAGTGCCCGGCCGAAGGCCAGCGTTTCCGTCTGCCCGCCGATGTCGACCTCTCCGGCATCACCAACCCGTTTGCGCGCATGGTGGCAGTGGCGCTGCGGGACTACGGCGCCATCGTGAACGACACGTCGGGCAAGATCTCGATGCGATTCGACAGCTCGGTCGGCTTCACCTCGATGGGTGAGGCTGATCCGTGGCCAGGTCTGTTCAGCCAGTTGGGCATCGACTACTCGGGCAGCCTCTACGCGAACCAGTCCCGGGTACGCGCCGCGTTGGCACAGATCCCGTTCGAGCGCCTCGAGTTCCTACCTGCCGCATGGCGCGGCGAGGCGGCCACGGGCACCGCCACGACGCAGCCTCCGGCTCCGGTGACGACCGCGGCGCCTGCTACCACGGCGGCACCGGCCACCACGGCTCCGGCCGCCACCGCCACCACCCGAGTGGTGACCACGACTCGTCCGGCCGCCGCGGTGGCCCCGACAGGATCTGGCACTGCGACCACGTCGGGCGCAGCCGCCACCTCGACCGGATCGGTATCGACGAATCCCGCACCGTCGACCGGGGTTGGGCCGTCGGGTGGTGCGACAGGTGCCTCGGCGCCCGCCGCTGCGACGAGCGCGTCCTCAGGGCTCGACGCAGCGGCGACGGCATCGGCCCCGACCGGTAACGGCACCGCCGCATCGTCGACCGGTTCGTCGGGTTCCACCGGCGCTGCCCCGGCGGTGTCCAGCGCCCTGTCGTCGGGTGGGACGAGCGGGGCCATCGGCAGCGCCATCGATCCGGCGTCGAGCGGCGGTGTCGTCGCCGATCCCGCGGTGTCGATCGGCTCGACGATCGGCGGTGTCGTCTCGGCTGCTGCGGCAGGTGAGCTGAACCCCACGGCCTCAGGCGGCGTTCCCACGCCACGCTCGCTCGCACCCTCCGGGGTGAGCGGATCGGCCGCTGGACAGATCGGCGGGGTCGCCCCGGTCATAGCGGTCAACGTGACGACCCCGGATGGATCGACCCTCTCCGATCTGCGTCTCAGCCCACGCAACCTGTGTCGTGTCTTCACCGAGCCGGACATGGTCTGGAACGATCCGCTCATCGCTGCCGACAACCCCGGCGTGAGTCTGCCTGATCTGCCCATCACGCCTGTCGTACCGACCGACGGCAGCGCCGAGGCCCGCACCTTGGCCGAGTACTGCATGCGCCACGCACCGGAGCAGTGGACGACATTCATGAGCGAACTGCCCGATGACGAGCGAGGCGACTACGCCGACGAATGGATGAGTGGCGGCTCGTTGACCTGGCCCGCAGCCGACCACATGGTGACCTCGACCGGTGGCGGCGATGGCTCCAGCCTTGCGCTCGTCGCCCGCCATCCCGGCTCGATCACCTTCATGGCGAAAGCGCCGGCGCCGACGGGTCGGGTGTCGCTGGCCAAGCTGATCGTGTCCTCTGTCCAGGCCCCGGGAGTCGAGGTGCCCTCGAGCGTGTCGGCATCGGTGACCGCTCGTCGCTCGCTGTCCACCTCGACCAAACGCGTCGCGCGGCCATCGATGGCTCCCGGGAGTGCTGTGGCCGATCTCCGGCCGCTGCTCATCGCCGTGTACGCGCTGGTCCTGGTGACCGGGCTCGGCCGTGGGACTCGGTCGGCTTGGCGATGGGCCCGTGCACGCTGACATCGCTTCTGCGACAGTTGGTCAGCGTTGACGACGAGATGATTGTGTGGAGCGTGTCACACCGGCCAGAATCGGGGCCGGCGCAACGATCCAGGGAGACCGAAGCATGAGCACGACTGCAGTCCAGACCGATCTGGCACTCGAACTCCGGGGAGTATCGAGCGGATATGGCCACACGACCATCTTGCGCAACGTCGATCTCCAGGTCCCGGCCGGGTCGGTGACGGCGCTCCTCGGCCCGAACGGGGCAGGCAAGACGACCTTGCTCAAGACGGTGTCCGGCCTCATCAAGCCCTCGTCCGGCAGCGTTCACCTCGGGGGTGCCGACGTTTCGTCCTTCGCTCCCAACAAACGTGCCGGGATGGGCCTGTGCCACATTCCCGAGGGGCGGGGCATCTTCCGTTCCCTCACCGTGAAGGAGAACCTGCAGCTCCAGGCGTCCCCGGGCGACGAGGAGGCTGCTCAGGAGCGAGCGATCGCCGCGTTCCCCATCCTCGGTGAGCGACTGGGCCAGCGGGCGGGCACCTTGTCCGGCGGTCAGCAGCAGATGCTGGCGATGGCCCGGGCCTATGCCCGCGATCCGAAGCTGATCCTGGTCGACGAGGCCTCGCTCGGCCTCGCGCCGTTGATCGTGGACGAGATCTTCTCCTTCCTGCACGAGGTCACCACCAAGGGTGCGTCGTTGCTCATCGTCGACCAGTTCGTGGTTCGGGCGTTGAACATGGCTTCGAGGGCGTACGTCATGAACCGAGGCGAGATCGTGTTCACCGGTACCCCCGCCGAGTTGCAACAGGGCGACATGTTCGCCCGCTACCTCGGTGGCGGCCACTGACGCTGCCGAGGTCTCTGGCGCCCACCTGACGCAACCAACCCGGCCTCGCCGACTGCGGGCCATTAGCCTCAGCGTTCCCATGGCCCCTCAGTTCTCCGCCCCGATCGGGACCCGTGACGTGCTCGCGCCCGAGTCGGCCCGCTGGTCGGCGCTGGCGGCGTCGTTCCACAACCAGTTCTCGTCCGCCGGGTACGGGCTCGTCCTCACTCCGATCTTCGAGGACCTGAACGTCTTCCTCCGCGTCGGCGAACACACCGAGATCGTCACCAAGGAGATGTACGACTTCGAGGACAAAGGTGGCCGACGGATCGCGCTGCGCCCAGAGAACACCGCATCGGTCGTTCGGGCGTTCGTGGAGCACCGACCGCTGACGCCCTGGAAGGCGTTGTATCTCGGCCCGCAGTTCCGCTACGAGAAGCCGCAGGCCGGGCGCCTGCGTCAGTTCCATCAGGTCGGTGCCGAAGTCCTCGGCACCATGGACCCCGACGCCGACGTCGAGATCATCTCGCTGCTCGACGGCTTCTACCGCAGCCTCGGCCTGCGCCGGGTGCGCCTCATGGTGAACACGTTGGGCGACGCCGGCGACCGCCCTCGCTATCTCGAGGTCTTGTCGGCCCACTTCACCGCCAACCTCGACGTGCTCACCGAGCAATCGCGCGCCACGTTGGCCCGCAACCCGCTGCGCGTCCTCGACTCGAAACGACCGCAAGAGCGTGACCTCATCGAGGCCGCTCCGAAGCTGGTCGACTTCGTGAGCGATGAGGCCGCCGCGCACTTCGAGCGTGTGCAAACTGGGTTGACGCGTATCGGCGTGACGTTCGAACTGGCGCCGCGCTTGGTGCGCGGGCTCGACTACTACACCCGCACCACATTCGAGTTCGCGGCCGACGCGCTCGACTCGGCACAGAACGCGGTGGGCGGCGGTGGCCGCTACGACGGCCTGGCCGAGGAGTTCGGCGGGCCACCCACACCATCCATCGGGTTCGCCGCCGGGGTGGAGCGCATCTTGATGGCGTGCGACGCCGAGGGTGTGTTCGCCGTGCCCAGCGCAACCGTGGACGTGTTCGTGGTCGACACCACCGGTGGGCAAGAAGCATTGACACTCACCCACGAGCTGCGCGCCGCGGGCCTTCGTGTCGATCGAGCGTTCGACGCCCGCAGCATGAAGAGTCAGATGAAGTCGGCTGATCGCAGCGGTGCATCGATCGCCGTGCTGATCGGCACCGACGAGCTGGCAGCCGGAAACGTCACGCTGCGGCCGTTGCGCGGCGGCGAGCAGATCACCGTTCCCCGAACACAGATCGTCCCCGAGATCAGGAAGTTCCTATGAGCATGCGTACCCACTACTGCGGCGAGCTGCGGGCCAGCGACGCCGGTGCCACCGTGTCGCTGTGCGGCTGGGTGTCGCGCCGTCGCGAGCACGGCCAGTCGCTGGCCTTCGTCGACCTGCGCGATCACACGGGCATCACCCAGTGCGTGGTCGACGGTTCGGTGGACGTGCGCAGCGAGTACGTGGTGCGCATCACCGGAGTGGTGCGCACGCGGCCAGAGGGCACCATCAATGCGGGCATCCCCACCGGCGAGGTCGAGGTGGGGGAGTGCACCGTCGAGGTGCTGTCGATCGCCGAGCCGCCGCCGTTCCCCATCGACGAGCGGGCCGACAACGTCGACGAGACGGTGCGGCTGCGTCATCGCTACCTCGACCTGCGACGTGAGCGCATGCAACGCAACTTGCGCGTCCGGGCCAAGGTGAACTCGGCCGTTCGGCGCGCCATGGAGCGCCAGGGATTCGCCGAGGTCGAGACGCCCATGCTCATGCCGTCCACGCCGGAAGGTGCGCGTGAGTTCATCGTTCCGTCGCGCCAGTTCCCCGGCTCGTTCTATGCGCTGCCGCAGTCGCCGCAGCTGTTCAAGCAGCTGCTCATGGTCGGTGGGTTCGATCGCTATTTCCAGATCGCCCGATGCTTGCGCGATGAAGATCTGCGTGCCGATCGCCAGTACGAGTTCATGCAACTCGACGCCGAGATGAGCTTCGTCGATCAAGACGATGTGCTGAACGCCATCGGTGAAGCGGTGCTCGACGCGGCCGAGGCGGTTCTCGGGGTGCGTCCCGACGCCATCGAGCGCATCACCTGGCACGAGGCCATGAACCGCTACGGGGTCGACAAGCCCGATCTCCGCTTCGGTCTCGAGCTCGTGGAGCTCACCGACGTGTTCGCCGCCACGCAGTTCAAGGCCTTCGCCGGGGCTGCCGCCATCAAGGGCATCCGCGTGCCGGGGCTGGGCCAAGAGAATTCCGGGTTCGGTCGCAACAAGCTCGACGGCATGACCGATCGGGCCAAGAAGCTCGGCGCGAAGGGCCTCGTCTGGTTGAAGGTGGCCGCCGACGGCACCTTCGAATCGCCAGTGGCCAAGTTCCTGTCCGCTGGTGAGCAAGCCGAGTTGACAGCGCGTCTCGAGGCGCGGCCCGGCGACCTGCTGCTGATCGTGGCCGACGAGTGGATGACGACGTGCGAGGTGCTCGGGCAGCTTCGCAACGACCTCGGTCGCCCGCCGGTACACGAGGGGCCCTATCGTTATGTGTGGGTGGTCGACTTCCCGCTGTTCGTCGGGATCGACAAGGAGTCCGGCCGACCCAAGCCCGGGCATCATCCCTTCACCCGGCCCCATGCGGCCGACGTCGACAAGATGGAGAGCGATCCTCTGTCGGTGCGTTCGCAGGCCTACGACTTGGTGCTCAACGGTTGGGAGCTCGGGTCCGGCTCCATCCGGATCCACGAACCCGACTTGCAACAGCGCATCTTCAACCTGCTCGGCATCAGCGAGGAAGAAGCCAACAAGCGCTTCGGGTTCTTCCTGACGCCGTTCCGCTACGGCGCTCCGCCGCACGGTGGTTTCGCCTTCGGACTCGACCGGCTGGTGGCCATCTTGGCCGGGGAGGAGAACATCCGCGAGGTGATCGCGTTCCCCAAGACCCAGTCGGGCATGGACCCGATGACGAACGCCCCGACCACGGTGAACGACAAGCAACTCAACGAGTTGGGCATCCGGGTCCTCCCTCCGAAGGCCTAATGTCTGCGCCCGTTGGTCCATCGCTTCGGTGGACCACGCGAGGGACAACGGGGGATCACATGGCATCGTTGGAGGGCAAGGTCGCGTTCATCACCGGCTGTGCGCGTGGACAAGGTCGCGCCCACGCGGTTCGACTGGCGCGTGAGGGGTGCGACATCATCGGCGTGGACATCTGCGCCGACATCGACACGATGGATTACTCCAACGCCACGCCCGACGATCTGGCCGAGACGATGCGGCTGGTCGAGGCCGAGGACCGGCGCATCGTGGCCCGCCAGGGCGATGTGCGCGATTTCAAACGGATGCAGGCCATCTTCGACGAGGGCTACGCGCAGTTCGGACGTATCGACATCGTCGTGGCCAACGCCGGAATCATTCGCCTGGCATCCGAGGTCGATCCCGAAAAGGAGTGGGACGACATCATCGGCACCAACCTCAAGGGGCCGTGGATCACCTGTCGGGTGGCGATCCCCAAGATGATCGAACAGGGCTGGGGCGGCTCCATCGTCATGACCTCGTCGACAGCGGGACTCAAGGGCACCGGCACCATGCTTGCCGGGGGCCAGGCGTACGCCTCGGCCAAACGGGGACTGGTCGGGCTGATGCAGGTCCTCGGCCAGGAGTTGGCTCAGCACTCCATCCGGGTCAACACCGTTCATCCCACCGGGGTCATCTCCGGCATGACCATGAACCCGGTCATGGCCGACATGATCGCCAATGCTGGGCCGGCCGTGGCGGCGATGCAGAACGCGCTGCCGATCCCGATCCTCGAGCCAGAGGAGATCGCCAACGCGGTGGCCTTCCTCGTCTCCGATCAGGCGCGGTACATCACCGGCGTGCAGTTCCCTGTCGACGCGGGGTTCATGCTCCGTTGAGCTCGGTGGGGCCCGGCACCCCGGTGCGTCGCCGCGTGATCGTGCGCGGCGACGTCCAGGGCGTCGGCTATCGGGCGTCGTGCGCGCGACAGGCCGGCGTGGTCGGGGTGGCTGGCTGGGTTCGCAACCGCTTCGACGGCTCGGTCGAAGCGGTGTTCGAAGGGGCATCGGCCAACGTCGAGACCCTGATCGAGTGGTGCCGGATCGGGCCCCGCATGGCCCGGGTGACGCAGGTGATCGTGCATGACGAAGACCCCGAAGGCATTGCGGGTTTCATCACCGCGAGCAGCATCTGATCGGGGCGACGCCTGACCATCGAGCGTGGTCTGGGCCGGGGCGCCCGGGTCGGATGCGGCAGATAGGTTGCCGGGGTGCCTGACGATCTGTTCGCTGCTGCGGCCGAGGATGTCCGCAGCCGCACAGCGCCACTGGCGGCGCGGCTTCGACCGCTGAGCCTCGATGACATCGTCGGGCAGGAGCATCTCCTCGCCCCGGGCGCTCCGATGCGCACGCTCATCGAGACCGACCGCCTGAGCTCGGTGATCTTGTGGGGGCCTCCCGGCACCGGTAAGACCACGCTGGCCCGACTCATCGCCGGCCACACGAGCCGGCACTTCGAGACGTTGAGCGCGGTCACCGCGACGGTCAAGGACCTGCGTGAGGTCATCGCCGCTGCTGCTGATCGACTCGGTCAACATCAGCGCCGCACGATCGTGTTCCTCGACGAGATCCATCGATTCAACAAGGCGCAGCAAGACGCGTTGCTCCCCGCCGTGGAGGACGGGACGATCACCCTCATCGGCGCGACCACCGAGAACCCGTACTTCGAGGTGAACCCGCCGTTACGCAGTCGCTCCACGTTGTTCCGACTCCAACCGCTGGGTCGCGATGCTTTGCGCACCTTGGCTGCGCGTGGGTTCTCAGCAGAGAGCGTGTCGGTGGACGATGATGCGCTCGACCATCTCGTCGCGACGGCGTCGGGCGATGGCCGTCAGTTGTTGACCGCGGTGGAGGTAGCCGCGGCGTTGGCGCGGGCCCGTGCATCGCGCGACGCGATTGCTGCCGCGGTCACGCTCACCGACGCCGAAGCCGCGCTCGGTACCCAAGCGTTGCGCTACGGCGAGCAAGATCACTACGACGTGGTCAGCGCGTTCATCAAGTCGATGCGCGGGTCTGATCCCGACGCCGCGCTCCATTGGTTGGCCCGGATGCTCGAAGCCGGTGAGGACGCGCGCTTCATCGCTCGTCGCATCGTCATCGCCGCCAGCGAGGACATCGGCCTGGCCGATCCGACGGCGCTGTTGGTGGCGACGGCCGCGGCCCACGCGGTCGAGTTCGTGGGATTACCCGAGGCCCAACTCAACCTGGCCCACGCTGTCGTGCACCTGGCCACCGCCCCCAAGTCGAACCGGGCTGCCGTCGGCATCTGGGACGCCATCGCCGATGTCCGTTCCGGGGCCGGCACCGGCGAGGTTCCGGCCCATCTGCGCGACGCGCACTACAAAGGGGCCGCGACCTTGGGGCACGGGGCGGGCTACCGATACCCCCACGATGCCCCGCTCGGATGGGTGCCGCAGGACTATCTTCCTGAGCAACTGCGCGGCAAGCGCTACTACGTCCCATCGGGGCACGGCCGAGAAGCGGCGATCGCTCAGCGGTTCGAGTCGAGTGACGATGCCCGACGATCTGGAGGAGAGTCGACATGACAGCCGGTGACCTTGCTCTGGTGGTGGCAGTGGTGTTGTGCGCACTCGGCTTCGCCGGATTGGTGGTGGCCCTCATGAGCGTGCAGCGATCCCTCGGTGCATTGCAGGTGACGGTGAGCGATCTGCGTTCGGAGACCCGGGCCTTGTTGAGCGAGATGCGGACCAGCGTCGACTCGGCCAGCATCGCCGTGGCCGGCGCCCAGGCATCGGTGGCCGAGGCTCGAGTGGACCTCGATCGCTTCGACCGTGTGCTCGGCTCGGCCGAGGCGATCTCCACTGCTGTGGGCGGAACGTCGAAGATGGCCCGGGCCGCGCTGTCGGCTCCGGTCATCAAGACCGTGGCCGTGGCCTCGGGCGCACGGCGAGCCGGGCGACGGCTGCGTCGTCAGGACAAGAACGCGGGCGCGATCTCCAGCAACACCGGGAAGAACAAGAGGACACGCTGATGGCCAAGCGAGTGACGTGGTTCGTGCTCGGGACTGCCGCTGGAGTGAGCGGCACCGTGGCGGCGGGTCGCAAGGTCCGCAAGACGGTCGAACAGATGGCACCGACCAAGGTGGCCAAGCGTGGCGCCGATGCCGTGCGGGCCAAGGCCGCCGACGTGCGCGACGCGGTCTCGGAGGGTGTTGCCCAGATGCGCTACACCGAGGCAGAGCTCAAGAGCCGGATCACCGGAGAGCCGATGCCCGACGATGTGGTCGACCCCGATCGGTACACGCGCACCGTCATCGAAGTGGTGGAGGTGGGCTCCGAGCGTGGCAGTCGGCGCCCTCGGGGCCGTCATCGCAAGAGCGCGGCCGCCGCATCCAAGACCCGCCGCTGATCTCCACGGTTCGGGGGTATCGCCCCCGGTAACCTGCGGACCATCATGTCGACGCCCCGCACCGCCAACGAGCTCCGTCGTGCCTTCACCGGGTTCTTCGCCGATCGCGATCACACCGTGGTCCCCTCGGCCAAGCTCATCCCACACGATCCGACCGTGCTGTTCACCGTGGCCGGCATGGTCCCGTTCAAGAGCTACTTCACCGGCGACGAGACACCTCCCTACAAGCGGGCCACCACGGTGCAGAAGTGTGCCCGTGCCGGCGGCAAGCACAACGATCTCGACGACGTCGGTCGCACGGCGCGGCATCTGGTGTTCTTCGAGATGCTGGGCAACTTCAGCTTCGGTGACTACTTCAAGCTCGACGCCATCCCGTTCGCGTGGGACTTCGTGACCAACACCCTCGGCTTCGATCCCGAGAAGCTGTGGGTCACCGTGCACGATTCCGACGACGAGGCCGAGGAGATCTGGCTGGACGTGTCGGGGTTGCCCAAGTCCCGCATCCAGCGCATGGGCGACAAGGACAACTTCTGGCAGATGGGTGAGACCGGGCCGTGTGGCCCGTGCTCGGAGATCTACATCGACAAAGGTCCGCAGTGGGGGCCCGATGGCGGACCGGCCCACGGCGGCGACGAGCGCTTCCTCGAGTTCTGGAACCTCGTGTTCATGCAGTTCGACCAGTCGGCCGATGGCACTCGCACCCCGCTGCCCAAGCCCTCCATCGACACCGGCGCCGGCCTCGAGCGCATCTTGTGCCTGCTGCAGGACGTCGAGACGGTGTGGGACACCGACGTGATGGCCCCGCTCATCGAGCAGGCCTCCTCGCTCACCGGCAAGGCGTACGGGAACGATGAGCGCACCAGTGTGAGCCTGCGCATCCTCGCTGAGCACGCCCGCTCGGGGACGATGTTGGTGAACGACGGGGTGTGGCCCTCGAACGACGGTCGCGGGTACGTGCTGCGTCGCATCATCCGCCGCGCCGTGCGCCACGCGTATCTGCAAGGCGCCGATCAACTCGTCATGCCCAAGCTGGTGCCGACCGTCATCGACGTGATGGGGGAGGCGTATCCCGATCTGGCCGCCAACGCCGATCTCATCACCGGGGTCATGGTGCGCGAAGAGGAGCAGTTCCGCCGCACCCTCAAACACGGCATGGGCATCTTGTCGGGGTACCTCGGCAACCAGAAGACCATCACCGGATCGCAGGCGTTCGAACTCCACGACACGTACGGGTTCCCGCTCGAGGTCACCGAGGAGATCACCGCCGAGCACGGGGTCAGCGTCGACAAGGCCGGCTTCGAGACCGAGATGGCCGAGCAGCGACGTCGGGCCAAGGAGGCCCGCAAGGGTGGCGGCGTCGACGAGGGTCGGATGAACGAGTACCGGGCCGTCATCGATCAGTTCGCCACCACCGAGTTCGTCGGGTACCAGCGCGACGAAGTCGAGGCGCGGGTGCTGGCAGTGCTCGACGCTGCCAACGATGGCACCGATGGCCGACCGCTCGTCGAGGTGTTCCTCGATCGCTCGCCGTTCTACGCCGAGTCCGGCGGCCAGGTCGGCGACACCGGGACCATCACCACCGAGACCGGTGTGGTCGAGGTGCTCGACACCACCTTCGCCCTGCCCGGGCTGCGCCGCCATCTCGGTGTCGTGACCTCGGGCGTGATCGCTGCCGGGCAGGAGGCCACCGCCGCCATCGACGTCGATCGTCGTGCCGCCATCCGCAAGAACCACACCGCCACCCATCTTCTGCATTGGGCGCTTCGCGAAGTGCTCGGCGAGCATGTCAAGCAGCAAGGTTCGATGGTGGCGCCCGAACGTCTGCGCTTCGACTTCAGCCACTTCGCTCCGGTGAGTGCCGAGGACATCGAACGCATCGAGCAGCTGGTCAACACCGAGACATTGGTCAACGCGCCGGTGCGCGCGTACGAGACCACCAAGCCCGAGGCGGAGGCGCTCGGTGCGATCGCATTCTTCGGTGACAAGTACGGCGATGTCGTGCGCGTCCTCGAGGCCGGCCGGCGATCGATGGAGTTGTGCGGCGGCACCCACGTCAGTGCCACGGGCGACATCGGGCTCATCAAGGTGGTCAGCGAGGGCTCCATCGGCTCGGGCATCCGACGCATCGAAGCGGTCACCGGTGTTGGCTCGGTGGCGCTGCTGCAGCGCGACGAGCGGGTGCTGGCCGAGCTCGCCCGCAAGCTCAACACCACCGCCGACAACGTGCTCGATGGTGTCGACCGCAAGCTCGACGAACTCGATGCGTTGCGCAAGGAGATCAAGGCGCTGCGCACGCAACTCGTCGCCGCCGATGCCGCCGGCATCGCGTCAACTGCGGTTGACGGTGTCGTCGTCCATCGGGTGGACGGTCTCGCCACCAACGATCTTCGCGATCTGGCGGCCAACGTCCGCCAGCAAGCCGGGGTGCGCATCGTGGTGCTCATCGGCACCAGCGACACCGGGGGAGTGGCGGTAGCCGGCGCCAGCAAGCCCGATGCCCCGATGAGCCTGGCCGATCTGGTGAAGCCGACGTTCGCGGTCATCGGCGGTGGCGGCAACCTGAAGGGTGACCTGGTCTCGGCCGGCGGCAAGAACACAGCGGGGATCGATGAAGCATTGGCCATGGTGCGCGCCGCGGCCGGGATCGCATGAGTTCCCGGCCAGTCAGCGTGCTGCGCCGTTGACCGGCCCGGCCGATCGGACGCGGTCATGAGGGTCATGGCCCTCGACCTCGGATCGAAGCGCATCGGCGTCGCGGTCAGCGATCGTTCGGGCACCATCGCCAGTCCGCTCACGGTGCTCGATCGCACCGGGTCGGTGGCCGCAGATCATCGACGCATCGCCGCGCTCGCGATCGAAGAAGAGGTCGAGTTGATCGTGGTGGGCCTGCCGTTGTCGATGGACGGTTCGATGGGCACCGCAGCGCGAGGCGCGGCGGCAGAGACGGCCGCGTTGGCTAGCGTCGTGGGCGTGCCGGTCGAGACCATCGACGAGCGGCTCACCACGGTGAGCGCCCACAACATCCTCGCCGATCGCATGCGAGCCAAACAGCGCCGCCACGTCGTCGACAAGGTCGCCGCCGCGGTCATGCTCCAGAGTTGGCTCGACGGCCGCGGCAATCAACCTGGCACTGACCGTCAACCTGACACTGGTGCCCAACCGTGAACCGGCGACTCGATGAGCCCAAGGAGTTCCTCGACTGGAGCGAGGACCCGTGGGACGACCTGGTCCACGACGACATCGCCCTTCCCGATTTCTCCTTCGAGAAGCTCCCACCGAGCGGCCGTGGATGGCGGTGGGTGTTGGCGATCGTCGCGGTTCTGGTGGTCACGTTGGCCATCGCCGGTGGTCTCGCGTTCCGGTGGGTTCTGCACGAGATCGATCCGCCGGGAGAGCCCGGCGCACCGGTTGCGGTGACCATCACCGACGGTATGGCGGTGTCCGATGTGGCCCAGACCCTCGAGGACGCCGGGGTCATCGGTTCGGCCCGGGTGTTCCGTTGGTACGTCAGCACCAAGGACAACCTCACGGTGCAGGCCGGGGTGTTCCAGATTCCGGTGAAGTCCTCGTTCGGTGACATCGTCGAGCAACTGTCGACCCCACCGGAGCAGGTGTTCGAAAAGGTCACCTTCCCCGAAGGTTTCACGCTGGCGCAGATAGCGGCACGACTGCACGACAAGATCCCGCGTCTGAGTGCCGAGCGCTTCTTGGAGTTGGCCAAGTCCGGTCAGGTGCGCTCCTCGTTGGCTCCGGCCGATTCCACCAACCTCGAAGGCCTGCTGTTCCCGGACACCTACCAGATCGCCACCACCGAGGACGAGGCTCGGGTGCTGGCCCGCATGGTCGATCTGATGGACCGCATTGCCGGCAAAGAACAAGTGGACACCAAGTCCAACCCGTACGACATCATGATCATCGCCTCGCTCATCGAGCGCGAGGCCAAGGTGCCCGAAGATCGGGCCAAGATCGCCCGCGTCATCTACAACCGCCTGTTCCTGGGTATGACCCTCGACATCGACGCAGCCCTCCTCTACGGCACACCCGGCAACCAGACCGCCATCACCGATGCGATGAAGCAGGCCGACAGCCCCTACAACCTCTACAAGGTCAAGGGACTACCGCCCACCCCGATCGCCAGCCCATCACGGGCTTCCATAGATGCCGCCATGAATCCGGCCGAGGGCAATTGGCTCTTCTACGTGGTGGCTGACACGGCGGGTCGTCACGTGTTCGCCGAGACCTACGAAGAGCATTTGGCCAACGTCGACAAGGCTCGGGCCGCCGGCCTGCTCGGATGACGGCGTCGCCTCCCATCTCCGGGGCAACACGAATTGCTGCGGTGATCGGGCATCCCGTTCGTCATTCGTTGTCGCCCACCATCCACAACGCGGCGTATGCCGCCATGGCCCTCGACTGGCGGTACACCGCCTTCGATGTGTCAACCGGAGCCGGTGGCCGGGCAGTGGAGGCCATGCGCACGTTCGGCCTCGTGGGCATGAACGTCACCATGCCCCACAAGGACGCTGTCGCAAGTGCAGTTGACGCGCTCGCCGGGGATGCTCCACGGCTGCGCGCCGTCAATTGCGTGGTGCCCGACGGTGACCGACTCATCGGGCACAACACCGACGGCGATGGATTCGTCGACAACCTCCGCATCGATGAGGGCATCGATCCATCGGGTCTGCACGTGGTGGTGATCGGCGCCGGCGGCGCGGCGCGGTCGGTGATCGCAGCGCTGGCCCGTGCCGACGCGTCGGTGACCGTCGTGAACCGCACGGCAGCTCGAGCGATCGAGGCGGCGGCGTTGGCCGGTGAGCGCGGTCGTGTGGGCACCGCAGCCGATGTGGCGATCGCCGATCTGATCGTCAATGCCACCCCGGTCGGGATGGGCGAGGCGCCCGCTACCGACGGTGTCACGGCACTGCCGTTCGATCCCGATCTGCTCCGAGCGGGCTCGATCGTCGCCGAGCTGGTGTACCACCCATCGGTGACCCCGCTCATGGGTGAGGCCGTGGCTCGCGGCGCCCGGGCGGTGGGCGGCCTCGGCATGCTCGTGCATCAAGCGGCGCGGGCCATCGAGTTGTGGTCCGGGCGACGGCCGCCGGTGGACGTGATGTGGGGAGCGGCACGCGATCGGCTGGGGAACGCGAGCTGACAGACACGTGTCCGCTCCGGCGACTTGAGTGAAGTCGGGCCCGGGCTCTGCCGATGACGACGCGACGCAACGCCACGAATCGGTGGTCGTCGTGAGGAAAGGCCCGTCATGGCTCTGCAAGGAACCCTCGATCTGTTCGGTCTCGCCGATGTGCTCCACCTCCTCGCCGGGACGCACAAGACCGGCCGATTGTTCGTCATGGGCGATCGCGGCAGCGGTTCGATCTGGATGCAATCGGGCCAGGTCACGTCAGCGGCGTGCGCCACATCATCGATCGGTGACGGCAGCGTCGAGAACGTGATCTTCGAACTGCTCCGGTTCGTCGAGGGAGAGTTCCAGTTCGAGCCGGACGTCATCTCGCACACCCCGGGTGACCCGGTCGAGGTGCAGCATCTCCTCGACCAGGCTGGCGAGCGGCTCGCTCGTTGGCGCGAGATCGAAGCGGTCGTCCCGTCGCTCGACCTCTACGTGAGCCTGGCCGATCATCTACCCACCGGAGACGTGCTCATCGATGCCGGTCGTTGGGAACTGATCGCCCGGATCGGTGGAGGCCGCAGCATCGTCGACCTCGCGGTCGCAACCCGATCGGACGAGTTCTCGATCTCGGCGCGGGTCAAGGATTTGCTCGAACAGGGCCTGATCGAGCTGTCCCAGCCGCCCGCTGATCGACTCGACACCATGGCGTTCCCCGATGAAGGTGTGTTCGGCGGTCAAACGGCATCTCCCGTTGACGGGCCGTTCCCAGCGGAGGGGGCATGGACCCACGACGCAGCGGTACCCGTCGATGACGTGTCATCGAGCCACGACGCGGCCGGCGCACATCTCGAGACGCCCATCGACCAGGTCGTCGACACCGTCGACGCAGTCGCCACGTGGCAGTACGACCCGCTGTCGGGCGATACCCGCCCAGCAGAGAGCGACGTTCCTTCCCGCAGCGAGGTGCCCCTGACCTCGGCGTTCCTCACCGGACCAGAGCTCATGCCGCCACCGGCCGACATCGACGCCTCAGGTCACGTCGGCCACACGCTCGCCGCTGCCCCGTCGGTCGAGTTCGACCAGGCCTACCGCGACGAGGCCAATCGTGACCAGCAGCATCGTGACGAGGAGGATGACGTTGCCGGTCGGTACTGCGACCCGACGCCATCGGGCCAGCACGGTGCGGGCGAGTTCGGTGTGGTGATCCCCGGATACTCCACGTTGAGCAAGCCGATCGTGGAGGAGTATGTCGAGCCGGAGATCGACGATCACGACGGCCCTGTCGAGCTGGGCAACCTGACCCCGGCCGCTGCCCGAGCCATCGCCGCGGCCGCCCAGGCCACCAACGAGGCCGAGCGGGAAGCGGCCATCGACCGGGCCATCGCCCTCAACGACGAGCCCCTCGATCGCCGCACGCTGATCCGCTTCCTCACCAGCGTCCGGTCCTGATCAAACTCGGGAACCCCACCGGCGTCGAGATCGCCGGAGTCAACCTCGCCGTTGTGCTGCCGATCGGTGATCCGTGGTTCTGTTCGTCCTCCTCTGCACCGCCGTCGGCCTCGTCGTCGGTGCGTGGGCCAACCAGCTGATCGTCCGCGCGCCGGAGCGCGACCGGGAACTGCGTGTCTCGCTGCTCGCCCCGCCCTTGGCGACCTTGCCCTCGACCCGCCGCGAGCAGATCGTCATCGTGGTCATGGGGTTGTCGTGGGCGGCGATGGCGCTCCGATTCGGGGTCGACTGGACGGTCGTTCCCTACCTCGCTGGGGTCACCTCGATGGTGGCCGTGAGCTTCATCGACCTAGACACCATGCGGATCCCCGATCGCATCACCTTCCCGACCATGGCGATCGTGGCGGCCCTGGTAGCGGCGATTGCAGCTGGCATCGACGACCTCGACTCGATGCTCGGTTCGGCTATCGGGGCGCTGGCGTTTTCCGGCGTGTTGTTCGTGCTGTGGTTCATCTACCCCAAAGGGATGGGCTTCGGTGACGTGAAGTACGCGGTCGTGCTCGGTGCGTTGGTGGGATGGATCAGCCCGCTCCTGGTGTCGTTCGCCTTGTTGGCGTCCTCGCTTCTCGGGACCATCGTTGGTATCGCCGTCATCGTGCGGGCCGGGGATCGCAAGAAGGCGTTCCCGTTCGGTCCCTGGTTGTGCCTGGGCACCGCCATCGTGATCTGCTTCTCCGACGCACTCTTGCCCTGACAGTTGGTTTGCGGTGACCGCGGGCGTGCGTGCCAGGCGGGTCGCCTGAGCGGGCCCGGCTGTTTCGCCTGGGGTCGGCTCGGGCTCCGATCGGTACGCTGACCGGGTGCTGCGTTATCTGACCGCCGGTGAATCCCATGGCAAGGCTCTCGTCGTCATCGTGGAGGGCCTGCCATCGGGGCTCGAGCTCACCGTCGAAGATCTCCAGGTCGAACTGGCGCGTCGCCGGCTCGGCTACGGCCGCGGGCCACGGCAGCGGTTCGAAGTCGACGAGGTCACGCTGGTCGGCGGTGTCCGCCACGGCCGCACGCTCGGATCCCCGCTCGCCATCGAGATCGGCAACACCGAGTGGACGCGTTCGGACAAATGGCACGAGGAGATGAGCCCCGCGCCCGGCACCACCAAGGATCCGCTCACCCAGCCTCGACCGGGTCACGCCGACCTCGCCGGTATGCAGAAGTACGGCTTCACCGATGCCCGAGACGTGCTGGAGCGGGCCTCGGCCCGCGAGACGGCGGCTCGTGTCGCCGCCGGCGCCGTGGCCAAGAAGCTCATGAGCCATCTCGGCACATCGATCATCTCGCATGTGGTGCAGATGGGTGCTGCCTCCTCGACGTCGTCGGCCCGTCCGGTGCCCGACGATCTCGCCGCCGTCGACGCATCTGAGGTGCGCTGCTTCGACCCCGCCGCATCCGACGCGATGATCGAAGAAATCAAGGCCGCGGCCAAGGACGGTGACTCGCTCGGCGGGGTGGTCGAGGTGCTCGGCTATGGCGTCCCGATCGGCCTCGGCAGCCATGTGCACTGGGATCGCAAGATCGACGCCTTGTTGGCCCAGGCGGTCATGAGTATCCAGGCGGTGAAGGGTGTCGAGATCGGAGATGCCTTCGACGTGGCTGGTCGTCGTGGGTCGCTGGCCCACGACGCCATCACGTGGGATGCCGCCACCGGCAGCTATCCCCGCACCTCGACTCTGGCCGGCGGCACCGAGGGTGGCATCACCAATGGCGAGTTGCTGGTGGTTCGGGCGGCGATGAAGCCGCTCGCCACCTTGAACCGTCCGACGCTCGGCACGGTCGACGTGATCACGAAGGAGTCGACGGTCAGCTTCAAGGAGCGCACCGATGTCACTGCGGTCCCCGCCATGGGCGTGGTGGCCGAGACCATGGTGGCGCTGGTGCTCGCGGCTGAAGCACTGCGCAAGTTCGGTGGCGACTCGATGAGCGAGTTCGTGCGCAACGCGCAGGGGTTCCGTGAGCAACTCTGAGCGGCGCAGCAGCGGGAGCGGCGCTGCCGTGTCGACTCCTCGCGTGTCGACTACTGCCGTGGCGATGACGCCTGCTGCCGCCAACACCCCTGCCCCCACCACCCCTGCCCCCAACACCGCGGCCGCGGCGAACGCGAAGCTGGGCGATCGCCATCTGGTGCTGGTGGGGCTGATGGGCACCGGCAAGTCGACCGTGGCGCGCCGTTTGGCCCGCCGGCTCGGGCGGCCGCTGGTCGACACCGACGCTCTGGTCGAGTCGCGGGCCGGTCGTTCGGTGCGCGACATCTTCGCCGAGTCCGGCGAGGACGGGTTCCGTGATCTCGAGGCCGAGGTCGTCCGTTCGGTGCTGCAATCGGCGACGCCCTCGGTGGTGGCCGGTGCCGGCGGCATCGTCCTGCGCGCCGAGAACCGCCTCGCGCTGACCTCCTCGCGCGCGTATGTGGTGTGGCTGCGGGCAGACCCCGTCGTGCTGGCGCGGCGCGTCAGGGGGCAAGGGCATCGCCCCGCGCTCGACGGTGACCCGTTGGGCCGGTTGATGCAGATGCACACGACCCGCGAGCCGCTGTACCGCGAGGTCGCGCAATCGGTGGTCGATACCGAGACCCTCGATCCGGAGGGTGTGTGCAACGCCGTGCTGACGGAGGTGTCGACGTGGAACCCGTGATCGTGCCGGGGGGCGATGCTCGGATCGTCACGGTGGGTGTGCCGGTGGGAGAACGCAGCTACGAGGTGAAGGTCGGCCACGGTGCTCGGTCGCTGCTGGCGTCGCTCATGCCGATCTCGGCCAAGCGGGCCGTGGTGGTGACCCAGGCCGGCATCGGCTTCACCGTGGAGACCGGCTTGCCCGCCGAGGTCGTGGAGATCGCCGACGGTGAGGCACACAAGAACCTCTCCACCGTCGAGCAGTTGTGTCGGGCCTTCACCCGCATCGGTCTCACGCGCAACGACGTGGTCGTCGGCGTGGGCGGCGGACTCGTCACCGACGTCGCCGGCTTTGCCGCCTCCGCCTATCACCGGAGCGTGGCTGTCGTACACGTGCCCACCACCTTGCTGGCCATGGTGGATGCGGCCATCGGAGGCAAGACCGGTG
>JBFWVD010000020.1:0-81362 GCA_050246915.1 Acidimicrobiia bacterium
ATCGGGCGCAACGCCGTGCGTTGCGGGCGATGTACAAGACGTGCGCGATCGGAGGATGTGAGGTGGAGTTCGATCACTGCGACGCGCACCACATCCATCCGTGGGAACACGGTGGGACCAGCGACCTGCGCAACTTCACCCCGCAATGCGGTCGCCATCATCCCAAGATCCACGCCGAAGGCTGGGAACTGGCCATGGACGACGACCGCACCCTGCACGTCACGTTGCCGGATGGGACCGAACTCCCACGCGCCGGACCCAACCGCCACCGGGACTGACCACCCCCGGTCATCCACCGGCGGCATCGGCCGTCATCGCTGGCCCCTGCCTGTCAGCACCGCGTCAATGATCCTTGACAACTGAAGAGAAGCGGCCGATCGGACGCCCGGGTCAGGCCCGCTTGGTCTCGGCCAAGCGGGCCAGCGCCTCGGCACGTTCCACTGCGTGATCGACGATGGGCGCCGGGTACCCCCTGGGAGCGCCGCTCGGCGACGCCCACGGTTGATGGACCCACTTGTCCGGCATATCCGAGACCTCGGGGACATAGCAACGTACATAGCGACCATCGGGATCGAACTTCTCGCCTTGGGATACCGGATTGAAGATGCGGAAGTACGGAGCAGCGTCGGTTCCGGTACCCGCTGTCCATTGCCAACCATGGCTGTTCGAAGCGAGATCCCCATCGGCGAGATGGGCCATGAAATGCCCAGCTCCCCACTGCCACGGCAGATGCAGATCCTTCACCAGGAAACTGGCCACGATCATCCGAACACGGTTGTGCATGAACCCTTCGGCCAACAGTTGGCGCATCCCGGCGTCGACGATGGGATACCCGGTGCGGCCGGCACACCACGCGTCGAAGCGATCGCGTGCCCCCGGGGTCGAATCATCGTCAACCCGCATTGACACCATCGATGGTTGCATGGTGCGCCAGCCGCTCGATGGATCGCGCAGCAGCACATCGGCATAGAACTCCCGCCAGGCGATCTCGCTGCGGAACACCTCGTCGGCCCGCTCACCACCCAGGGCAGCCAGCACTGTGCGCGGGTGGATGGTGCCGAAACGCAGATGAGGACCGAGTCGGCTCGTGCCATCCACTCCCGGCAGATCGCGCTCACGGTCATATCGCCCGAGACGCGCGGTCGCGAACTGCTCGAGGGAGCGCTCGGCGCCGCGCTCGCCCGGCTCCAGCCACGCGGGCAATGGTCCGTCGAGAGCCGTCAACGCGTCGAGACCATGACGCCGAACCTCAGGATTGGTTGGTGCGATCCAACGCGACGCGGCGAGGGGCAACGGGTCGGTCCATCCGTGGGCCATCCACGCCGCTCGAAACGGTGTGAACACCTTGAACGGACCGCCGGTCTTGGTGACGAGCGTGCCGGGACGCACTGCGTAGTTGGTGCCTCGTGCGGTGAGCTTGATGCCGTGTGATTCGAGCGCTCGGCGAACAGCGCCGTCGCGACGTCGCCCATAGGGGGTGAAGTCCTCGGTGACGATCACCCGGTCCGCGCCAACCGCTCGTGCCACTGCGGGCACCTCGTCGGCGGGCCTGCCGCTGACGATCCACAAAGCACCACCGAGATCGGCGTCGAGGGCCCGGAGCGTCGCCGCCAAGAACGCCGGCCGCGGGCCTGACGGCCTGGTCAGCAGCACCGGGTCGAGCACGTACATGACAGCCACCGGGCCGCGCGCCGCGGCAGCCGAAAGGGCCTCGTGATCGCTGAGACGAAGGTCGCGACGCAGCCACACGAGCGTCGCGGGCGCGTCCGATGATGAAGACGACTCGGGCACGCCCCAATCCTCCCCGCCCGAGAACGCCGACGAGACACCCGGAGCGAGTTTCCGCGGCCGCCAGAGGTGTGCAAGGTTTACTGCGCTGTCCTCCCGTCGACATCGAGTCGCCACGAGGGCCGCATCGAACCGCCTGGTCGGCGGTTCCACATCGAACAGGTTCGGGGGAACTCGTGGTCGGTAGCAGGCTCGAGAACAAGGTCGCATTCGTCACCGGCGCAGGCCAAGGCGTCGGTCGCGGCATCGCCATGGCGCTGGCCGCCGAGGGGGCGAAGATCGCCGTGACCGGTCGCACCAAATCCAAGTGCGACTCGGTGGTGTCCGAACTAGCCGAGCGGGGCGCCTTCGGCATCTCGATCGCGTGCGACGTCGAGTCGCGCGCCGCCATCGACGCTGCAGTGGCCGAGACCATCGCCGAGTTCGGACGCATCGACATCGTCGTGAACAGCGCGCAGAGCGTGTACTACCCGTCGCTGCGCAAGCTCACCGAAGAGGTGTTCAAGTCCATGTTGCAGTCGGGCCCCATCGGTTGCCTCAACGTGATGCAGGCCACGTTCGATCAACTGCGCACCCACCGAGGTTGTGTGATCAACCTCGGGTCCGGCAGCTCGCTCATGCCGCACCCAGCCATGGGCGGCTACGCAGCAGCGAAGGAAGCGATCCGCGTGCTCAGCCGCACCGCCGCGGTCGAGTGGGGCCGCTTCGGCATCCGCGTCAACTCGATCTGCCCGCTGGCGGCGTCACCGGGATGGGACAGCTTTGGCGGCGAGACCGGCTCGGACGCCGCCGTTATCGCCCAGGTGCCGCTCGGCCGTATGGGCGACTGCGAGCTCGACATCGGACGGGCCGCGGTCTACCTCGCCAGTGAGGACGCGGCATACGTGACCGGCACCACGTTGATGGTCGACGGCGGCTTCAACTACCTGCGCTGAACGCGCTCGGAGGAGGGCCGAACTCAATCGGCGAGAGCCGCCCGGCCGGCGAACTCAGTCGTCGAGGCGCAGCGCAGCGACGAAGGCCTCCTGGGGCACTTCGACGCGTCCGATCGACTTCATCTTCTTCTTGCCTTCCTTCTGCTTCTCGAGCAGTTTGCGCTTGCGGGTGATGTCACCGCCGTAGCACTTGGCCAACACGTCCTTGCGCTTGGCCTTCACCGTCGACCGAGCGATGAACCGACCACCGATGGCAGCCTGGATCGGAACGTCGAACATCTGACGCGGGATGAGCTCCTTGAGCTTCTCGCACATACGACGGCCGTAATCGAACGCCCGATCGCGGTGCACGATGGCCGAGAACGCATCGGCGATCGTGCCGTTCAACAAGATGTCGACCCGCACCAGCGCCTGGGTCGAATACCCGTCAGGCTCGTAGTCGAGCGACGCGTATCCCTGCGTGCGGCTCTTGAGTTGATCGAAGAAGTCGATGACCACCTCGGCCAGCGGAATGCGGTACACGAGCTCCATCCGCTCCGGCGACAGGTACTCCATCTTCACCATCTCGCCGCGGCGACCTTGGCACAGCTCGATGATCGAGCCCGTGTAGGTGGACGGCGTGAGGATGGTGGTCTTCAGGAACGGTTCGTCGATGTGGTCGATCTCTTGCGGCAACGGCAGCTCGGCCGGGTTGTCCACCTCGACCATGGCGCCCTTGGTCGTGTGCACGTGATAGCCGACCGACGGTGCCGTGGCGATGAGCGACAGGTTGAACTCGCGCTCGAGCCGCTCGCGCACGATCTCCATGTGCAGCAGACCCAGGAAACCGCATCGGAACCCGAAGCCCAACGCACCGGAGGTCTCTGGCGCATAGGTGATGGACGAATCGTTGAGGCGGAGCTTGTCGAGTGAATCGCGCAGGTTCTCGAACTCGTCGCCGTCGACGGGGTAGAGCCCGCAGAACACCATGGGTTTGGGATGCGAGTAGCCCTCGAGCGCCTCGGCTGCCGGGTTCGCCGCCGTTGTGACCGTCTCGCCAACGCGGGCCTCGCCCACGTCCTTGATGCCGGCGATGAGATAGCCCACCTCGCCGGGCCCCAGCTCGGGCAGCGCCGTGAGCCCGGGCATGCGAGCGCCGATCTCGTTGGCCTCGTGCAAGGTGCCGGCCTGCATGAACCGCAGCTTCGAGTTCGCCTTCATCACGCCGTCCATCACCCGCACCGACGACACCACACCGCGGTAGGGATCGAAGATGGAGTCGAAGATGAGGGCGCGCAGTGGCGCTTCGGGATCACCACTGGGCGGTGGGATGCGGTCGCAGATGGCGTCGAGCAACTCCGGAACGCCCAGGCCCGACTTGGCGCTGATGCGCAGAATCTCGTCGGCAGGAATGCCCAGCACCTTCTCGATCTCGGCCGCGTAGCGATCGGGATCGGCGGCGGGCAGGTCGATCTTGTTCAGCACAGCCACGATCTCGAGATCGTTCTCGAGGGCGAGATAGCAGTTGGCGAGCGTCTGGGCTTCGATGCCCTGCGCGGCATCGACCACGAGCACGACGCCTTCGCACGCGGCCAGCGACCGGGACACCTCGTAGCCGAAGTCCACGTGGCCAGGGGTGTCGATGAGGTGCAGGACATGCCCGTTCCAGCTCACGCGGACGTTCTGGGCCTTGATGGTGATCCCCCGCTCACGCTCCAGATCCATCGAGTCGAGGTACTGGGCGCGCATGTCCCGGGAGTCGACGGCGTGGGTCAGCTCCAAGATGCGATCGGACAAGGTGGACTTGCCGTGATCGATGTGGGCGATGATCGAGAAATTGCGGATGCGGGAGAGATCCATAAGGGGGCGGACGAAGGGTAGCTGCTCGATCCGTCCGAGAGCTTGGTCCGGACCGGCCCGTCACTGTTATCCTCTCCGGGCCTTCCCGCTCGCGGGAGTACAGGACGACACGGGGTTCCACCCCAACCAACCCGGGGCCGACCCCACAGGAAGAGAAACCAGCGATGGCAAACATCAAGAGCCAGAAGAAGCGCATCCTCACCAACGCCAAGGCAGCCGAGCGCAACAAGGCCGTCAAGAGCGAGCTGAAGACCCGCCTCAAGAACGCCACCAAGACGCTCGGCACCGAAGAGAACGCCGAGGCGCTGCGTCTGGCCGTTCGCAAGCTCGACAAGGCCGCCACCGCCGGGGTCATCCACCCCAACGCTGCGGCCCGCAAGAAGAGCCGCCTCATGAAGAAGGTCAACGCCGCCGGATGACCCGGCACTGCGCACATCGCCCGGTGAGGGCGAAGTGGCGCAGGTTCAGCTCGAAGCCGTGTGACTTGTCGATCTGACGCTCGAACGCCCGAGCGGCGGCCGCGGGGACCAGCACCTGCTGACCGCAGTCATCGCACACCAGATGCAGATCGGCCACGCTGGCCGACATCCAGTGCGCCGAGCTGTGACCGAGATGCACGTGCTCGACGAGGCCCGCTTCCTCGAGCGTATTGAGTGTTCGATACACCGTCGCCTGGCTCACGTCCGGGTCGCGCCGCTGCACTTCGGCGATGACCGCTTCGGAGGCCATCGCCGCTGGGGCACCGAGGACCACCGCAGCCACTACGCGGCGAGGCTCGGTGATCCTCAGACCCGAGTGACGGAGCAGTTCGTCGATGTCCACAACGGGCTCGACCATCGCTGCGGAGTCCGGTTCAGACATGGCCGATGTAGGCGACGCGCCCCAAGCGACGTGACCCGGTGAGCATGAGCACACCGGCGAACAGCGCGGTGCCGACCAGCACGATGGTGGGTCCGGTCTTCCAGTCGAGGTGATAGCTGAGGTTCATCCCCACGAAACCGCACACCCCGCCGATGACCGTCGAGAGCACCAACATCGAGGAGAACGAGTTGGTGAGCATCCGGGCCACGGTGGGCGGGATGACCAACGTGGCGGCCAGCAACGTGACCCCGACCACCTGCATGGTCGCCAGGATCGACACGGCCAGCACCAACATCAACAGCGCATCGATCCGTGCCGTGTTCACCCCCGACACCTGCGCGACCTCGGGGTCGAACGTGGTGAACAGCAGCTTGCGATAGCCGAAGAACACCACGGCAACGGCGAACACGATCACCGCCACCATCCCCCACACATCGGCGCTCGACACGCCGAGGATCGAACCGAACAACGCGGCGTCGAAGTTCTGGCGCGGTCCGTGGAAGATGTCGGCCAGCACGAGGCCGATGGCGAAGCTGGCCGTGGTGATCACGCCGATGGCGGCATCGCTGCCGATCGGCCGCCGACGGGTGACCGCCCCGATGGCCAGCGCCGAGGCCAGGCCCCAGGTGCCGGCACCGAGCAGATAGTTGACCCCCAGCAGCGACGAGGCCGCGAACCCGCCGAAGATGGCATGCGAGAGCCCGTGGCCGATGTAGCTCATGCCTCGCAGCACCACGTACACGCCGACCAGGCCGCACAACGCCCCGGCCAACGTGGCCACGAGCAGACCGTTGCGGAAGAACTCGAACTCGAAGGGTCGAAGCAACTCGTGCATGGTCAGCCTGCTCGCTTCCTGCTCATGCGATTGGTCCGCCCGTCGGGGGTTCGCAGATCGATCTGGGCTCGCTGGCCGATCTGGCCGCGACCTTCGATGACCACCGGCATGCCGGCGTGTTCGAGCACCTCCATGCGCGCCCCGTAGGTGGCTTCCAGTACGTCGGGGGTGAGCACCTGGTTGGGGGCACCGTCGCCGAGGATCCGCTTGTTGACGCACACCAGCCGAGGCAGGTGAGCGGCGATCCCGTTCAGATCATGGGTGGTGAGGATCATCGCCACCCCTTGTGCGTTCAGGTCCTCGAGGAGATGGAGGATCTCGTGACGGGTGCGCACGTCGACGCCCGATGTCGGCTCGTCCATGAGGAGCAAGTCCGGTTGACGCAGCAGAGCGCGGGCCAGGAACACCCGCTGCTGCTGACCACCCGAGAGCTCGCGGATGTGGCGCTCCCCCAGCCCACTGATGCCGAGGCGTTCGAGCACGTCGGCGACCGCCGTGCGCTCCGCCTTGCTCGACCACGGCCATCGGCGGTTGGTACGGGCCATCAGCACGCACTCCGACACTGTCACAGGGAAGTTCCAATTGACGGTCTCGACCTGCGGCACCAGCGCCACGGTCATACCGTCGGCGTGCACCACGGTTCCCTCGATGGGGGCGACGGTTCCGGTGATGACGCGCAACAGGGTGGTCTTGCCCGACCCCGACGGACCGACGATGCCCACGAACCCGCACGGTCCGATGGAGAAGTCGATGTGATCGAGGACGAGTTCGTTCCCGTATCGTGCCGACAGGTGGCGTAGCTCCAGCAGTGGTGTTTCCAGCGGTGCTGGTGAACCGCTCATTGCGGGTAGTTCGCCGAGTCAGCGACAACGTCACTCACATCGAGCGCTCGCAACGCGGTCGCCGTTCCCCCGAGCGCCTCGGTCATCGTCTGGTAGTCGAAGCGCATGAGACCGAGCCACGAGTGGCCGTTCTCGCCAGGCGCGCCCGGCAGATCGTCGTCGCGCAACTCATCGACGTACTTCACGTTGGCCTCCTTGCCGATCTGTTCCAGCACCGGGCTGGGGAACACCTCGGACCCGAAGATGGCCGGCACTCCGGCCGCCTTCACCTGATCGATGAGCTCACCCACTTCCTTGGGCGTGGGATCTTCGAAGTCGCTGACCTGGATGGCGCCGATCACACTCCAGCCGTACTCCTTGGCGAAGTAGGCGTAGGCATCGTGATACGTGAGCAGCTTGCGATGCTCCGGGGTCACCGTGGCGAAGTCTCTGCGCATCGCCGCGTCGAGTGCATCGATCTTGGCGGCCAGCGCGCTGTAGTTGGCCCGGTAGTACGCCGCGTTCGCGGGGTCGACGTCGGCCAGCGTGTCCGACGCGATCTGCGCGTACTTCTTGGCCATCGGCGGGTTGGTCCACAGGTGCGGGTTGGGCTTTCCTTCGTCCTTGGGGAACGAGAAGTCGTAGATGTACTGATCAGGAGTGATCGTCATGTTTCCGAGTTCGACGATCTCGGTGCTCTCACGCTTGTTCGCCTCGGCCAACTTCTTGGTGGGCTCCTCCAATTGCAGGCCATTGATGAAGATCACGTCGGCCTTCGACAACGCTTCGGCAACCGAGGGCTTGGGCTCGAAGGTGTGGGAGTTGGTGCCCTCGGGCACGATGCCGGTCACCGTGGCCCTGTCGCCGGCGATGTTGGCCACGATCGAGGTGATCGGTGCCACGGTGGTGACCACGACGAGCTTGCCGGTCCGGGCCACGGTCGCCGCGGAGCTGCCCGAACTCGATGAATCGTCGCCACCACACGCCGACGCCATCAACGCCAGAGCGACCGCCCCCACCATCGAACCACGTACGACCTTGTTCATGTCCACTCCCGCGTTTGCGTCCCGATCGCCCGCATGGGTCCGACCCTAAATGCGAGCTGTTCGCAAGAAGCACGCGGAGCGGATTTTGTTTCGCGGGAATTTCCCTGAGGTTGCCCCAAGGCCGACGAGCCGACGGGGCCTCAGCGACGACGAGTGGCAGCTGGCGACGGTGCCAGCTTGGACAGCCGGGCGATGAGCACTTCCATCACCATGTCCGGCGGCCAGTCCATCATTCCACGCATGTCGAGATCGGCCTGGGCCAACAGCGCTATGGCCTTGGTGATACCGCCATGGCCGAGCCGTCTTGACTGATCGAGCGCCTTGCGAGCCGGGAAGGTCGATCCCTTGATCCCGAGCAGCTCGGCGGCAGACTTCTCGTCGGTGGCGCCGGCGCCATCGAGGCGCAGCATCCGGCCGTAGTGCCCGGTCAAGATCGCCATGACCTGGAGCGGATGGCGTTCACCGGCTCGCATCATGCGGATGAGCTTGTCGAGCGCCTCGGCAGTGGCACCGCGATCGATGGCGTCGGTGAGCTCCCATGGAGGCACCGAGCCCGACTCCCCGAGGAACGGCTCGACATCGCCGACGGTGAGCTTGTGGCCCTTCTCGAACGACGCCGAGAGGGCTTCACAGATGGCCGTGATGCGGCCGGCGTCCTCGCCGAGCGTGGCCATGACCGCAGCGGCCGCCGCCGCGTCGAGCTTGATGCCAGCGGCCGCGAACTGATCGTGGTACCAGTCCTGGCGATCGCGCGCCTTGCTCGGTGGATCGGCGTCGACGGTCTCGGCACCGGCCTTCTTGAGTGCGTCGGTGAGCGACTTGGGCATGCGCCCTCCGCCACCCACGAGCACCAGATCGGTTGAAGGCATCGGATCGGCCAGGTAGCTCACCAACGCAGCGATGTGATCTGCGGTGAAGCGACCCACTCCCTTGGCCACCACCACGCGTCGATCGGTGAGGAACGGCATGGTCTGGGCCGCGTCCACCACCTGTGCGACCTCGTAGTCGTCGCCGGCGAACTCATCCACCATCAACGTGCGATCGCCGGCCCCGACGAGCAGATGCACGCGCTCGTGCACCGCCGCGGACACGAGGCCCTCGTCTTCGCCTTTGATCAGCCACACACCCACGAACAGCGACCCTAGCGATCATCAGCGCGGCGGCGACGGTGATCGGCACGAGGTGTTCGGCACGCACATCACCAACAGGTATCGCGGCACACACCCGGGCCACCAACGTGATCCAACGCACCAACAGCACTGCAGGGAACTGCAGTGCTGCACACAACCATCCCGGGGCAAGACCGGCCAACAACCCCACCGTGAGACCCCATGTCATGATCGGCCCCGCCGCCGGCGCGGCCAGCACGTTCGCTACCGGTGAGATCAACGGCACCCCGCCGAACACCGCCAAGGTCACCGGCAGCACGCCGATCTGCGCGGCGATCGACAACGCCAACGGATCGATCAACCCGCGTGGCCCTGGGAGCCGCTGCGCGATCGGGTCGGACAACAACACGATCCCGGCCGTCGCCCCGAGTGACAACGCAAATCCCACGCTGTGCACGAGCAGCGGGTCGATGAGCAACAGGCCGATCACGGTCAACGCCAAGACGCGTATGGCCGCCGTCGGCCGTCCGGCCACGCGTGCACCGGCGGCGATCGCGGCCATGGTCGATGCCCGCAGCACCGATGGCTCGGCACGGGTCACGATGGTGAACCACACGATCACGAGCAACATCACCATCAGACGCGCCCTCGCACCCAGCCGCCTGAGTAACGGGCCGACAACGGCCAACACGAAGGCCACGTTCTCACCGGAGACCGCGGTCAGATGCGACAGGCCGGTGTCGCGATACGCAGCGATCAGATCGGGAGGCTGATCACGATCGTCACCGATCACGAAGCCGAGGTACATGGTGCGTTCGGCCGATGGCATGGTGCGAGCGCCTTGGGTGAGCAGTCGACGGACACGGTTGGCGCTGCGGGCCAGCGCGCTCCCCTGGTCGGCCTTGGCCACCGAGCCCAACGAGACCTGCCCCACGATGTGCTCGGCCCGAGCCCGAGCAACACGGTTGCGAGGCACGGGCGCCGCCGTACCGGAGATGTCGATCCGCTCGCCGGCCAGCACACGCGCCAACCGACGACCGCTCGAACCGCGACCCCACAACTCGACGTGACGACCATCGAGTCGGGCCTCGGCCATGACCGCCCCGGCCAGCGATCGCGGATCGGTGAGCAATGTGACCCGGTCGGCCACCGCACCCCGTCGCATCGGCTCAGCACCTGACCACGCTCGGGCGCTGAGTGTCGAGCAGAGCACTGCGCCCGCCATCAGCAACATCAGCCAGCGAGGGCGCAACATCGCAACGGCCAGTACGACGATGACCACCGAGGCGGGAGCTGGACGGCGCAGCAACGCCCCGGCAGCAACCGCACCGGCCAACGAAACCACCTGCCAGGTCGCTAGCGTGGTTGCCTCATGCGTGCGGCTCTTCGACCTGTGCCTCGTGGACCCGTCATGTATCGGCGCCGCATCCGGAGATGGAGCGCCCTCGTCGGTGTGCTGGTGCCCGTCCTCACCGTGGCCGCTGCCGGCGCGGTGTTCACCATCCCCTGCGAAGGATCGCAATGCGTCACGCGCCACGGTCCCGGCTGGGGGCTCGGCGCCCTGGGCGCGCCAACGGCGGTGCTGGCGGGGATGCCCTGGAACCGTGGACCGATCGTGCTCAGCATCACCATCGCGTCCAGCATGCTGCTGTGGATGCTGATCGGTCGTTGGGCCGGCCGACGGGCCACCCGCTCGCCGGTCGCCGATTGGGGCGACTGGCGGCGTGAGTACTGGTGGCTGGTGCTGCCCATCTGGTTCGGCACTGCTCTCGCCGCGGTCGGGCTCGCTGCTGCTGTCGCCCTGCGCTGATCGGAGCGGGCGATCGGGATGGTCCGGATCGTGAGCGCCGGGATGCTCAGACATCGACGAACTCGCGGATCGCCTCCAGCTTCGCTGGACCGATGCCGGGGACGTCGAGCAGGCCATCGACCGAGCCGAACGGGCCGTGTTGCTCGCGATAGCTGACGATCGCCGCGGCGGTGGCGGGACCGACGCCCGGCAACGCGTCGAGTTCTTCGGCAGAGCCCCGGTTGAGGTTGACGATCCGCGGTGATTGCCCGCCAGAGGCCCCCGAAGCCGATGCCCCGACACCGATCGGCGCCTGACCGATGCGCGGCACCTCGATGCGGTCGCCGTCGCGCAACTCTCCAGCGAGGTTCAACGCGTTGGGATCGCCATCGATGGTCGGACCACCGGCCGCGGTGATGAGGTCGCTCACCCGTGCGCCGGAGGGCATCTTGTACACCCCGGGCAGCACCACTGCTCCGGCGGCGTGGACGACGATCGTCTCACCATCATCGACTCCGGCGCTGCCACCGGCATCGGGCCCAGAGCCCGGGGGGCTCGTCGGCGCCCCACGGCCCGCCCGTGTGGCGCTCGTCGTGGCCACCGCCAAGGTTGCGTCAATCGGGGTTGACGGAGGCCGGACGAGCCACCATCCCGCGGCAGCGACGACGATGACCGTGATCGCCGCGCTGATCAGCCGGCGAGGTTCGAGACGCGCGACGAGGCCATCGAGAGAACCAGGTTCGGGCGACACGACTTCCTCCCCGCGACGAAGCGAGCTGGGGAGGGGAAGGAGGCAACCTTAGGCGCGCTCACTCACCACGGCGGGCGCGCCAATCGGCTTCGATCTCGAACGGGATGCGTCGATATGCGCCCTTGTGTCCATACCCACGAAGCCGCCACTTCACATACGCGCCGACATAGCGCGCGATGAAGCCGACCTTGCCGTACATACGCCATTGGATGACATGCACCCGCTCGTGGTCGATGAGCAATTGCCGATCCGCGTGACCTTCGCGCACGAAGATCCACGAACCGAGCGTGATGCCCGACGATCCCGGCGGAACCGGGCCTCCCTCGACGAGGCGCACCCCATCCGACAACCGCCGCACGCGCATGGTGACGACAGTACCCAACCAGAAGGACCTCGAATGGCGGCACCGGCGTCTGGGGCCAAAGCCGAGCACAACTTCGCCACAACGACTGATTCTGGGCTGGTACCTCGACTCATTTCGTGACCAGAGCAGCCCACCGCGCTTGCCGCACCCCCTAGCGGTTCAGAACAGCTGAGCAGTGAGGCGCTTGCGGTACTGCGCCGTGCGCGGGTCCTCAGGACCCATGAGCTCCAAGATGTCGATGAACCGCTGACGCGCTTCGTCGTCGTGCTTCACCGAACCGAGCAGGCCCGCGAGTTGCTCGTCGTAGTCATCGGTGGGGGCCGCGCCGATGCGGGCCATGGCGGCGACGCGTCGCGTCTCGGACGACTCGGGAATTCGAGCCAACAGCTCGAGCGCTTGCTCGCCCTGTCCCTCAGCCACCATCAACTCGGCCAGCTTCACGATGGCGTCTTCGTTGCCCGGGTCGATCTCGAGCGCGTGCAACAGCGATGCGGGATCGCCGGCGGCGATGAGCGACGCCAGCTCGGACTCGGCCGCCGACGGCAACAGTTGGCCGACGAACTCCCGAACCGCTTGCTCTGGCTGCGCTCCGAGGAAGCCGTTCACGGGCTGCCCGTCCTTGAGCGCCACCACCAGGGGGATGGACTGCACCTGGAACGCCTGGGAGATACCGGGGTTCTCGTCGACGTTGACCTTGACCATGACCACCTGGCCGCCGGTCTCGTCGATGACCTTCTCGAGGATGGGACCGAGCGTGCGGCACGGGCCGCACCACGGGGCCCACAGATCGACCACGACGGGAACGTGCTGGGAGCGGTCGAGAACTTCGGTCTGAAAGGTCGCGTCGGTGACGTCGATGGCCATGACGTCGAGGCTACAGGGACGAGGACGTGACAGGAGCGAGGAGGCGACAGGCCCGCGTCGTCGCCCAGCGGCCGCACGTGACATCACGGCGGCTACCGTCACATGCCATGAACGATCCGATCGGCATCGACGTCGACAAGGTCTCGCGCTGGCTGAGCGACAACATCGACGGGGCCACCGCACCGTTCGCTTTCGACCTCCTCGCCGGAGGGCACTCCAACCTCACCTTTCGCGTGGTGGACGCCAACGGCAGCGCCTACGTGTTGCGCCGCCCACCGCTGGGCCATCTGCTGGCCAGTGCCCATGACATGGGCCGCGAGTACCGCATCATCGCCGCGCTCGGAAACACCGCGGTGCCCGTTCCCGCGGCCCACGGCCACTGCGACGACATCGAGGTCAACGGCGCGCCGTTCTACGTGATGGGGCTCATCGATGGGCTGGTCATCCGCACGCTCGATGACGCCGCGCACCTCCTCGATGCCGCTGGTCGACGCCGTGCCGGCGAGGAGCTGGTGGACACGTTGGCCGTGTTGCACGACGTCGATCCCGATGCCGTGGGCCTGGGTGGTCTCGGCAAGAAGGAGGACTACATCGCCCGGCAGCTCAAGCGTTGGCACGGGCAATGGGAACAATCCAAGACCCGTGAACTCCCAGCGGTCGACGACACCTTCGACATCTTGGTCTCGCGCATCCCGACCCAACAGGGTGCGAGCATCGTGCACGGCGACTATCGACTCGAGAACTCCATGGTGAGTCGTGAAGGCGAGTTGCTGGCGGTCATCGATTGGGAGATCTGCACGCTCGGCGATCCCCTCGCCGATCTCGGCCTGCTGTATGTGTACTGGTCGATCGACAACGGCGACGACGAGGCCGCACTGCCCCAAGCACCGACGTTGCTCGACGGCTTCCCGTCCGTCGACGAGGTCATCGCCCGGTACGCGGCCCGATCCAGCCGGGATCTCTCCGATCTCGACTACTACATCGCTTTCGGCTACTGGAAGCTCGCCTGCATCGTGGAGGGCGTCTACAACCGCTACCTCAGTGGGGCGCGCGGCGAACGAGATCCCGCCACGCTCGTGGGGTTCGCCAATCAAGTGGAACTCTGCGCCCGACTCGGCGCCGAGTTCGCCGGAAAGCTCCGCTGAGGCCTCGCCGTGACCGAGCCCGACGCCAGCTCCCCTGAGCCAACACCTGTTGTGAAACCGCTCATGCAGGTACACAACGACGCGCACCTCGACGATCCACTCATGGTCGTCGCCCTCGATGGTTGGATCGACGCCGGCACCGCCGCGGCGACCGCGATGGCCACAATCCGCGATCAGATCGGGGCCACGCTGCTGGCCACCTTCGACTCCGATGTCTTCATCGACTACCGAGCCCGGCGGCCGACCATGCACATACGCGACGGTGTGAACACCGGGCTCACATGGCCGGAGATCGTCATGCACTACGGCAAGGAACCCAATGGCCGCGATGTGATCGTGCTCAGCGGTCCGGAGCCCGACGCCCAATGGTTCGCGTTCACTGCTGCGGTCCGCTCATTGGCGGTCAAGCTCGGTGTGGCGCAGCTCATCGGTCTCGGCGCATATCCCATCGCGGTGCCCCACACCCGACCGTCCATGGTGAGCTGCACCGCCGGGTCGGCCGACCAGGCCATCGCGTCCGGACTCACTCGCAGCTCGGTCGATGTCCCGGCAGGCGTCGCGGCCGCGCTGGAGCGTTCGTTCTCCGACATGGGTATCCCGAGCCTCGGCATCTGGGCGCAGGTTCCGCACTACGCCGCGGCGATGGCATATCCCGGCGCGGCGTTCGCTCTGGTGGAGACGTTGAACTCGCTCGTCGGCACCGGCTTCGTGGCGGAGCCCTTGCGCATCCAAGCCGGCGAGCAGCGTGTACGACTCGATCAACTCGTGGCCCAGAGTCAGGAGCATCTCACGATGCTCCATCAGCTCGAGGTGGCCTACGACGAAGCGGTCGCCGAGCAGAGCCCACTCACCGCGCCCGGCGAACCGCTGCCATCAGGTGACGAACTGGCCGCCGAGCTCGAGAAATTCCTGCGGGATCAAGACAGCTGAACGCAACAACCAACACGAAGGTGGGGACATGAAGGTCGATGGTGGTTTGGGGTTGAACCTCTCGGAGGCAGCGGCGACCGCGCGCGAGGCCGAAGCGATGGGGTACAGCGGGCTGTGGGGATCTGAAACATCGCACGATCCGTTCTTCCCCGTGTTGCTCGCCGCAGAGCACACCACGACGGTCGAACTGGGCACCGCAATTGCAGTTGCGTTCGCCCGCAGCCCGATGAACCTTGCCAACATCGCCTGGGATCTGCAGGCCTACTCCAAGGGCCGTTTCCTGCTCGGACTCGGATCGCAGATCAAGCCGCACATCACCCGTCGCTTCTCGATGCCGTGGAGCCATCCCGCGGCACGCATGCGCGAGCTGATCTTGGCCATGCGAGCCATCTGGGACTGCTGGTTGAACGGGACGAAGCTCGACTTCCGCGGCGAGTTCTACACGCACACACTCATGACCCCGATGTTCTCGCCGAACCCCGACGAGGTGGCGCCATACGGCCCGCCGAAGGTGTTCCTGGCCGGCGTGGGTGAGCTCATGACCGAGGTGGCCGGCGAGGTGGCCGATGGGTTCCTGGCCCATGGCTTCAGCACCGAGAAGTATCTGCGCGAGGTCACCATCCCGGCCCTCGCCCGCGGTCGGGCCAAAGCCGGCAAGACCATGGAGGGGTTCGAGCTCGTCGTGCCGGGGTTCGTCGTCACCGGCAACAACGACGCCGAACTCGACGCGGCACGCAAGGGCACGACCGAACAGATCGCCTTCTACGGCTCCACCCCCGCATATCGCGGTGTGCTCGAGGTACACGGTTGGGGTGAGCTGCAAAGCGAGCTGCACGCGCTCTCGCTCAAGGGCAAGTGGGAAGAGATGGGCACGCTCATCAACGACGAGATCCTCAACACCTTCGCGGTGGTCGGCTCCCCCGAGCACATCGGAGCCGAGATCGCTCATCGCTTCGGTGACGTCGCCCAGCGCATGAGCTTCTACGCGCCGTACAAGAGCGACCCGGAGCGTTGGCGCCCGGTGATCGCCGACCTCCGCAAGATCTGAGCCCGCTCGATACGAGGGGTCACGACCCGGCGATCATGAATCGCCACGATTCGAAGAACTCGACGAAGCCCAGCCGACGGTAGAGATCGCGGGCGCGGTTTCCGTGCGAGACCGCGAGACCGATCTGGTCGTCACCGGCGCGCACCAGCGCATCGATGGCATGCACGAGCAACGCGCTCCCGACGCCACCACCGTGGAACCGAGGATCGACGGCGACATCAGTGACCCACGGGCCTCCGGGGAACACCCGTCCGCGCTCCGCCATCGACACGACGATGAACCCGATGACATCGTCGCCATCACGGGCTTCGCACGACGCATCCCACCGCACCGAGCCCACGACCTCGCCGCTCAGGTAGGTCGCGATCGTGTGGCGAGCCCCACCGGGCAACAGCTCGGCGGGATCGTGGTCGACGTGGCCGACGGGATAGGCGCTGGTCATGAGATGGGCGTAGCGATCGGGGGACATCTCGAGCGGACCGATGGAGCACGATGCCACAGCAACGGACGACGCCCGGTCCGCGTCAGCGAGATCGAGGGTCATCAGATGGGCGTGACGCACGAGCACCTCGCCGCGATCGACCAGCGCCGCGGCGACACGTCCATCGTCGACGGTGATCTGCCAACCGGCGAACCCCGATGTGATGACGGCGGCGATGTCCACGGGCTCGGCACCTGGCCGAGATCGGATCAACGCGGTGTTCGCGACAGCGATGTGATCGGGTTCGATCGAAGCCAGAACTCGTCCATCTCGGGACCGCAGTTCGTTCGCGCTCCCCTGGCCGGCACCTTCCACCTCGGCACTGTGACACGGCAGGGCAATCGACGTGGCGCGCGTCGTGGACCGAGCCGAAAGTCACTTTGCTCAAGGACCGTCGTGCCCGCCGTTGGGGGAAGCGATCCCCTACTGCCAGCCGCGGTGTTGGGATTCCACTGACCCAAAGGCAGATCCGAAAGGGGGCACCATGGCTGCGGAAGATCTCGTCCCTCTCGACACCGCTTGCTGTCGAAACGCTGTCGGATTGCCCCGGCCGCAGCCGCTCGGTGTGTTGCCGCTCCCCGCTGGGCTGTTGCTCTTCGGTGATGGCCCGGTCGCGGAGCCGATCCGCGAGATGCTGTGCGCAGGCAGACTGCCCACGAGTTGGCCGACGGAGCTGGCGCACGTTGCGCTGGCACTGGCCGGCGACTTCGACGGTGCGGTCGCGTCGATACACGGAGACGATCCGATCAGCGTCGTGAACAGGTTCGTGCTGTGCCCCGATCGCGCGGGCTACGACGCACTCGATCTGAGCGATCCGGCGCTCGTCCACGTGGTCGATGCGGTTGCCTACGTGGTCGGTCTCATCGATGCGCCCCCGAACGCGCTCGGGATCGACGGCGAGATCGCCGCTTTCGTCCATCTCGTGCGCGCCAGCCATCGCTTCGCCACGGGGGACACCACTGGGGCTGTCATCGAGCTGTCCGACGGGGCCGCGGCGTCGATGAGCGATTCACCCATCCTTGCGGGGCATCTGTTGGCGACACTGGCCCAGACATTGCATCGCTGCGGGGGCGCCAGCACCGCGGTGCTGTGTCACTACGACGATGCCCTCTCGCACTTCCAGGGATCAGACCATCTCGAGACCATCGCCGAGTTGTGGTTGCACCGAGCACTCGCTGCGCACGAGTTGTCGGTGAGCAAGCGGGAGCTGCTCGCCGACGCAATCGAGGGCTACCAGCGCGCACTGGGTCTGTTCGATCGGGTCCGGCACGGCCAACAGACCGCCCTCGCACGGGCCAACCTGGCGCGCGCGTTCCATGCACTGCCGGCCACCGACGCACGCCATCGATTGCGGGCGGGGCTCACGATCTCTGCCACTGTCCCGCTGACCGTCATGGGTATCGCACCTCCGCGGAGACCGAGCATCGCTACCCCGGGCCCCGCTCGCCCTCACGTGGGCACCGAGCCCGGGCTGATGGGCGCCATCGGCCGTTACGAATCGTTGCTCGCCTCCAGCGGTGCTCGTATCGCCGACGATGCCGCCACGTTGAACTGGGCCCATCTGCTCGCCGAGCACCGCGCCGCTCTCGACCATCTGCATGTCGAGCACGACGAGCACGACGACGCGCCGCGCTTCGAACCGGTCGATGTGACCTTCATGGCGTGACGGAAGTCCGTCAGCATCGGGTCGGAAGTGCCGGAACCGCGGTGTTGCGCCGGGCGACACTGATGATGTGAGCCCGAACCTCATCACCCTCCATTCGAATCCGGGACGTGACCGTCCACGGACCCAGAGCCGACACCGCCGCGTCCTATTGCTCTGCACGGCCGTCATGGCTGCAGTACTGGCGGCCTGCGGAGGCGGATCGTCGTCGAGCAACGGCGGTCTCAACGGCCTGACGCGGGCCGACCCCATCGACGTGAGCACGGTGACGCTCCCTGACATCACCAACGGTGCCGCCAGCGCGACCCGCACGATGGTGGCAGAGCCGGGTCGACTCCTCATCGCGTACTTCGGCTACACGAACTGCCCGGACGTGTGCCCCACCACCCTCACCGATCTCAAGCTCGCCTACGAAAAGGTCGGCGACGCGGTCGCCGACAAGATCGACACCGTGTTCGTCACCGTGGACTTCGCCCGCGACACCCCGGAGAAGCTGAACGATTACATCGCCAGCTTCTTGCCGGGCATGCACGCCCTGCGGGCCACGAACACCGACGACCTCGAAGCGGCCAAGGCACCGTTCGGTGTGCTGTCATCGGTGACGGCCAACCCCGACGGCATGGTGGAGGTCACCCACAGTGCCGTCACGTACGCGATCGATGCGACCGGTCACATCATCTGCGAGTGGCCGTTCGGCACCCATCGCGACGCCATCGCCCACGATCTGAAGATCCTCACCGCCGATCTCTGATCGGCGTCCAACCAACCAACCCCCGGGAGAAAACATGTCACCTTCGAAGAAGTCCCTTTCCAAGAGCGTCCTCGGTCTCGCCGTGGCCGGCACGTTCCTCCTCGGAGCCTGCGGCGACGACGGAGGATCCACCACCTCCGAGTCCACCGCAGCGACTTCAGCGGCCGCGTCGAGCGCCCCCAAGATCAGCGGTCAATGGGTCCGTGCATCGAGCACCGACATGACCGCTGCGTACATGACCATCACCAGCGCCGACGGCGACAAGTTGGTGAGCGCGTCCGTCGACAAGTCGATTGCCGGGATGGTGCAGATCCACGAGACGGTGGCCATGGACGCATCGGCCACCTCCATGGGATCCATGGGATCGGACACCACCATGGGCCACATGGGCAGCGACTCCTCGATGGCCGGCTCGGGTGAGATGAAGATGCAAGAGGTCAAGTCGATCGATCTGCCCAAGGGGACCGCCGTAGAGTTGAAGCCGGGCGGCTATCACGTCATGGTGATGGAGCTGGCCAAGCCGCTCGAGAAGGGGTCCGAAGTGAAGCTCACCCTCACATTCGAAAAGGCGGGAACGGTCGACGTGACTGCCCCCGTGAGCGATGTCGCTCCCGGTTGACCAATCGGATCGACCCGTGACCGGTGAGGCCGACAGTGTGTCGGCCTCACCCGATCGGTCCTCGCCCGCCTCACCGCCGTCGCCGACGCGCGGAGCGGGGAGCTTCGTGGTGTGGTCGCTCGTCGGTCTCGCGGTCCTCGTCCTCGCGGCGGTCGCCGTCGTGGTCGTCGTGTCGAGCTCCGGCGGAGGTCACAAGGGCGTCGATCACACGATCACCATCCCCGACGGCACGGGCTTTCGACTCGCCGCTGGGGAGATCATCGAGTTGATGCCGGCCGAATACCAACTGAAGGTCGGCGACTCGATCGTCATCGAGAACCTCGACAACCGCATCTACACGGTCGGACCGTTCCTGGTTCGCGCCCGAGAGACGCTGCGGTACACCTTCAACGAGATCGGCCGTTACACGGGCATCTGCTCACTCAACCCCACCGGGTCCGAGACCTTCATCGTCAGTTAGCACAGTGCCCATCGGATACCGCTCCTCGCGCGCCCGTCGCGTCGTGGCACTGCTGGCGTTGTCGGTCATGGCTGTTGCCGCGTGCGGTAACGGCGGTGACAACTCCCCCCTCTCGTTCGCTGTGTCGACGATGGACGGCAACAAGGCCGGCTCGTTGGCCGACAACATCACCGGGCCCACCGTGGTGAACCTGTGGGCCACGTGGTGCGGCCCGTGCAAGCGAGAGATGCCCGACTTCGAGACGGTCCATCAACAGCTCGGGTCCAAGGTGCGCTTCATCGGGCTCAACGAGGGCGACACCGGAACCTCCGCTGCGGCGTTCGTTGCCGACATGGGCGTCACGTACGACCAGTTGCTCGATCAAGAGGTCAACGCCACCGCGGCGTTCTCGGTGGCGGGCCTGCCGGCCACGGTGCTCATCGCCGACGGCGAGGTCGTGGCCAAGCACGTCGGCGAGCTGTCGGCTGCCGAGTTGACCGCCCTCATCGAGGACTCGCTCCTGAAGCCGTGATGTGGCGCCGGCGACCCCAACGGTGTCGCTACGTTGCCAACCATGCCAAGCGCGTTCCTCCACCCGTTCGCCAAGCCGACCACCGAGCATTTCACCCGTATCGTGCGCGGCGAAGGGGCCCGCGTATGGGACGACCAGGGACGTGAGCTCATCGATGGCATGGCCAGCTTGTGGTACGCCGCCATCGGCCACGGCCGGTCCGAGATGGCCGATGCCATCGCCCAACAGGTCCGCACGCTGGCGGCGTATTCGACATTCGATCCGTTCACCAACGGGCCTGCTGAAGAACTGGCCGAGCTGATCGCGTCGTACTCACCGATGCCTCACTCACGGGTGTTCTTCACCAGCAGCGGTTCGGAATCGATCGACACCGCCATGAAGCTGGCCCGCATCGCGTGTGTGCAGCGCGGCGAGCCGCACCGAACCCTCATCATCTCCCGCCAGCGCGGCTACCACGGCGTCACCTACGGAGGGACCAGCGCGCAAGGCATCGCACCCAACCGCGAGGGGTTCGGCCCCTACGTCGGTGACGTGATCCAGGTACCCGCCGACGATCTCGAGGAACTGGCGATCGTCATGGATGCCCGGGGTCGCGAGGTCGCCGCCGTGATCTCCGAACCGGTGCAAGGTGCCGGTGGTGTGTTCCCTCCCACCGATGGCTATCTGCAGGGGCTGCGCCGCCTGTGCGATCGACACGGTGCGTTGTTGATCTTCGACGAGGTGATCTGCGCCTTTGGACGACTCGGCAACTGGTTCGGGGCGGAGCACTTCGGCGTACGACCCGACATGATCACCTTCGCCAAAGCCGTGACGTCCGGGTACATCCCACTGGGCGGAGTGGTCGTGGGCCAGTCGGTTCGCACCGCGCTCGAAGGCGATCCCGACTTCTTCCTCCGCCACGGGTTCACGTACTCCGGCCATCCCACCGCATGTGCCGCCGGCCTGACCAACCTGGCGATCATCCGACGCGAGGGGTTGCTCGAGCGAGCAGCCCACGTCGGTCGCCGGCTCGGCGACGGACTGACGGCGTTGGCGAGCGACGGACTCATCGCCGAGGCACGCGGCGTCGGCGCGGTGTGGGCCGCCGGGCTCCGGCCGGATCAGGATGCCGTGGCCATCCGCAACACCATGCTGGCCAACGGCGCCATCACCCGGGCGATCGGCAACGCCAACACGTTCTGCCCGCCGCTGGTGATCACCGACGGCGAGATCGATCGCCTGATCGACACGTTCGCCGCTGCGGTTCGCTGACCGTACGGCGCGTGCGCCGATTCCGGCAATGGGCCTTGACGAAGACGAGAACCACCTCTGATCGCCCTGTGACTTCGAGGGTGCTCGTCGAGCGCCGACACAACTGCCATGCAGACTCCACGGAAGACCGACGGGCGGCCCGCCGCCGGCCCCGGATTCAGCTCCCTCACCGATCAGATCGCCCGTTCCTATGCCGAGGGCGAGTCGATCACCACGATCATGGCCTGGTACGGCCTTTCCGAGATCGAGATCGAGATCGCCCTGGCCGACGCCGGCGTACGCGCCTATCCCGAGGTCTTCGACCGCATCGCCGATGTGCGCGCCGCGTTGGCCCAAGGGCTGCCCGCTCCTCGATTGGCCGTGCTGCTCGGGATCGGTCTCGGCGATCTGCTCAGTGCCATCGAATGGTCGTTCGACGTCGACCTGCGCACCTCGTCGGATGTACTCGGCATCATCGACGATGGCGACGGCGACGTGATCGTGCTGCCCTGAAGTCGACCGCTCGCCGACGAACGACCGCTCACTCGGCCAGCAGCAACTCGTCGGCGAGGTACTGCTCGCGGCACAATGCCCGTTGCAGCTTGCCTGATGAGGTCTTGGCCATCGTGCCGGCACGGATGAGCATCACGTCACGCGGCGGGACGCCCACCGCGTCGAGCACCACGTGGTGGATCTGCTTGCGCAACACGTCGAGCTCGTCGGCCGCGCTCTTGGTCTCGGCGACGACGACCACCGATTCCTTGGCCTTGTAGCCCGCCACACCGAAGGCGATCACGTTGCCCGGCCGCACACCGTCGACCTCGTTCACCGCTCGCTCGATGTCCTGCGGGTACACGTTGCGTCCCCCGATGATGATGACGTCCTTGATGCGACCGCACAGGACCAACTCTCCGTCGAGGAGATAGCCGAGGTCACCGGTGCGCAGCCAACCGTCGTGGAACAGCGTGTCGTTGAGCTCGGGTCGCTTGTAGTACCCCGGGGTCACCGAGGTGCCGCTGATCTCCAACTCGCCCACGTGCCGATCGGCCAACACCTCGCCGGTCTGCGGATCGCAGATGCGGATCTCCAGCCCCGGCACGGCACGACCCAACACGACCATGCGTCGGGTCGTGTCCAACGACGGATCAGCCGGCACCGCGATCTTGTCGTGCTCCAACACATACGGATCGATGGGATCGCACAACATCCCGCGTCCCGGTGGTGGGAACGTCCCAGCGATGGCCACCTCGGCCATACCGAAGGCCGGGAACACGCCGCCGTCGGGGAAGCCGTGTCGACGGGCGGCGTCGAGGAACGACTCGACCGTGTCCGGATCGACCGGCTCGGCGCCCGACAGCGCGATGCGCATGGAGCTGAGATCGAGACCGTCCATGCGGCGCAGCGCGCGAGCGGCCAGCACCCACGAGAAGTTCGGTCCGGCGGTGCACGTGCCGCGGTAGTCGCTGATCCACTGCATCCATTTGCCGGGATGACCGAGGAAATCGGTCGGCGCCGCGAGAACCAGATCGACCCCGCTCGTCATGGTGGTACCGAGCAGACCGACGAGGCCCATGTCGTGATAGAGCGGGAGCCAGCTCACACCCACATCGGGCCCCGGAGTGAGGCCGGTGGCTTCGACGATCGCGTCGAGGTTCGCACCCAGGACCCGGTCGGGGATCATGACGCCCTTGGGTTCCGATGTCGATCCGCTCGTGTACTGCAAGATCACCAGTCGCTCGGGGTCAGGATCGGGGATCAAGGCGTTGAAACCTGCCGCGGCGGTGGGGCTGCCGGGCAGCAGCGAGCCGAGCGGCTCGATCGGCGGATCGTCGGGGTGCGCTTCGTAGAACGCGGCAAGCAGATCGTCGATGAGGAGCAACCTGGCGTCACCGTGATGGATGCGCAGCCGGGTGGAGTTGATGAACTCCTCCAACGATCCCATCCGCATGGGGAGCGGCAGCACCATCGACGCCGCGCCGGCCAGCCAACAGCCCTGGATGGCGGTCACGAGGCCGCGGCTCGTGGGTCCCAAGATGGCCACATGGTCCCCCGGGACGATCCCCCGTGCTTGCAGCGACGCCGCCACCACACGGGCGTCGTCATGCAGCTCACCCCACGTGACGAGGCGCGCATCGGCATCACCGATGAAGCGGATGCCCCGGCCGGCCATGGAGGCGGCCTGCTGCAAACGAGTGGTGATCGGCACCGGATGTGAGACGTTCATGTTGTGGCGGTTGCCCCCGACGAACAGCCCAGGACCTTCAGGCCCCCTCACACTAGGTTGGACCCCCATGGCAGAGCCTGATTCGCCGACGTACCGCTACACCGCCGCCCTGGCCGCTGACATCGAGAGCCGCTGGCAGCTCCGTTGGGATGCCGAGGGCACCTTCGATGCGCCGAACCCCACTGGCCCCCTGGCCGGAGACGTAGGTGGCCGCGAGCGCTTGTACGTGCTCGACATGTTCCCGTACCCGTCGGGCTCCGGGCTGCACGTCGGTCATCCGCTCGGCTACATCGGCACCGACGTGTACACCCGCTTCAAGCGCATGAGCGGCTACAACGTGCTCTACACGATGGGTTTCGATGCGTTCGGCCTCCCGGCCGAGCAGTACGCGGTGCAGACCGGCACCCACCCGCGTACGACCACCGAGGCAAACGTGGCCAACATGCGCCGCCAGCTCGGCCGGTTGGGGCTCGGTCACGACAAGCGTCGTTCGGTGTCCACCACCGATGTCGAGTTCTACAAGTGGACGCAGTGGATCTTCCTGCAGATCTACAACTCGTGGTACGACGCCGAGGCCGCCACGGCTCGGCCCATCAGCGAACTCGAGGAAGCGTTCGCCTCTGGTGCCCGGCCAACACCCAACGGCCGGACGTGGAGCGCCCTCGATGCCGATGAGCAGCGCGCCCTCATCGATGCCCAGCGCCTGGCGTATGTGTCCGAAGCGCCGGTGAACTGGTGCCCGGGCCTCGGCACCGTGGTGGCCAACGAAGAGGTCACCGCCGATGGGCGCAGCGACCGCGGCAACTTCCCGGTGTTCAAGCGCAACATGCGTCAATGGATGATGCGCATCACCGCGTACGCCGATCGCTTGGTCGACGATCTCGACACTGTCGATTGGCCAGAGCCGGTGAAGCTGATGCAGCGCAACTGGATCGGACGCTCCGAGGGGGCTCGGGTGCGGTTCGATTCACACGCCGGCCCGATCGAGGTGTTCACCACCCGGCCCGACACACTGTTCGGGGCGACGTTCATGGTGCTCGCGCCAGAACATCCACTTGTGGACGCGCTGACGACCTCGCAGTGGCCCAAGGCCACTCGCAACCCGTGGACCGGCGGACATGCAACTCCGGTTGACGCGGTTCGCGAATACCGGCGGATGGCGAACGCCAAGAGCGACATCGATCGCCAAGCCGAGAGCCGAGAGAAGACCGGAGTGTTCACCGGATCGTTCGCAACCAACCCCACCACCGGCGCCCCGATCCCGGTCTTCATCGCTGACTACGTGCTCATGGGATATGGCACCGGCGCCATCATGGCCGTGCCATCGGGTGATCAGCGCGACTTCGAGTTCGCCCGTCTGTTCGAGCTGCCGATCATCGCCACGCAACGACCGAGTGATGCGTGGTTCGCCGAACACGGCATCGAACCGTCGATCGATTGCGACACCTGGCCGGAGGCGTATGTCGGTGAGGGCACGTATGTGAATTCGTCCAACTCCAGCTTGGACCTCAACGGCGATCGGACCATGGCCGATGCCAAACACCACATCAACGCATGGCTCGAGGCAGGCGGCCATGGGCACGGCACCGTCAACACCAAGCTGCGCGATTGGCTGTTCAGCCGCCAGCGCTACTGGGGTGAGCCGTTCCCCATCGTCTACGACGAAGCCGGTGTGGCCCATGCTCTACCCAGCTCACTGCTGCCGGTGCTGCTGCCCGAGGTCGAGGACTACTCCCCCACCACCTTCGATCCCGACGACGCCAACTCCAATCCGGTGGCACCGCTCGACAAGGCCCAGGACTGGGTGTGGGTCGAGCTCGATCTGGGCGATGGGCCCAAGCGGTATCGCCGCGACACCAACGTCATGCCGCAGTGGGCGGGATCGTGTTGGTACGAGCTGCGCTATCTCGATCCCACCAATGACGAGGCCTTCATCGATCCCGAGGTCGAGAAGTACTGGATGGGCCCGAAGGTCGCCGGCGGGTCGGGTGGCGCCGATCTGTACGTGGGTGGCGTGGAGCATGCGGTGTTGCACCTGCTCTACTCGCGCTTTTGGCACAAGGTCCTGTTCGACCTCGGGTATGTGAGCTCGTCAGAGCCATTCCATCGCCTGTTCAACCAGGGGTACATCCTGGCTGCCGCGTTCAAGGACGAGCGCGGCATCTACGTCGACGCCACTGCGGTCGAGGAGCGCGACGGCCAGTACTTCTACGAGGGCGAGCCCGTCACCCGCGAGTGGGGGAAGATGGGCAAGAGCCTGAAGAACGCGGTCAGCCCCGACGAGATGTACGACCTCTACGGGGCCGACACGTTGCGGCTGTACGAGATGTCGATGGGACCCATGGACGCCAGCCGTCCGTGGGAGACCAAAGCCGTGGTGGGGGCGCAACGTCTGTTGCAGCGCATCTGGCGCCGCATCGTGGACGAGACCACCGGCGAGAGCAACGTCGTCGACACCGAACCGCTCGCCGACACCGCCAAGTTGCTGGCCCGCACCATCGATGCGGTGCGCACAGAGCTCGACGCCATGCGGTTCAACACGGCCATCGCCAAGCTGACCGAGCTGAACAACCATCTCACCGGGCTCGACGTGATGCCGCGTTCGGTGGCCGAGTCGCTGGTGCTGATGCTGGCGCCGCTGGCGCCTCATGTCAGCGAGGAGCTGTGGGCCAAGCTCGGCCATGGCGCGTCGTTGGCGCACGAGCCCTTCCCGGTCGCCGATCCGGCGCTGCTCGTCGACGATGAGATCACGGTGCCGGTGAGCATCAACGGCAAACCGCGCTCCACCATCACCGTGCCGTCCGACGCCGACGCCGCGGCTCTCGAGGCCGCAGCACTGGCCGACGCCAAGGTGATTGCGTTCCTCGATGGCAGGGCCCCCAAGAAGGTCATCGTGGTGCCTGGTCGCATGGTCAACGTCGTGGCGTGAACTTGCAGGTCAGCTGCGCGTCGAGCAACCGGATTGGACGGTTGGCAGGCCACTGATAAAGTTCGCTCCCGCTTCGGGGCATTAGCTCAGTTGGTAGAGCGCTTCCATGGCATGGAAGAGGTCAAGGGTTCAATTCCCTTATGCTCCACGTAGTGACCCCGGGTCTTGCGACCCGGGGTTCTTGCGTTTTCGAGACCAGCGCTGTGTTCTCGCTATCGCGCGGCCACCAACGCAGCGGCGATATCGGTCCAGATGTCTTCGACGTGCTCGATGCCGACGCTGAGGCGCAACAACCCGGGCGGCAGATGTTCTTGGCCGGGCACCGAGGCACGGCGTTCGATCGTCGATTCGACCGCTCCGAAGCTGGTGGCATGGCGGACCAGCTCGACACGAGCACACACCTCGTCGGCCGCGGCTGCTCCACCGGTCACATCGAAGGAGATCACGCTGCCGAAATGGGCCAGCTGCTCGACGGCGATGGCATGCGTCGGATGACTGGCCAGCCCGGGATAGCGAACGATCTCCACGGCGATATGTCGCTGCAGTCGTGCCGCGATCTCGTTCGCCGACCGTGCCGATGCCTCGGCCCGCAGGGGGTAAGTACGCATGCCCCGCGTGACGAGGAACGCCTCGAGCGTCCCCGGGGTCGCTCCACGCAGCTCACGTTGCGTGCGGAGTTGTTCGAGCAAGCGCAATTGACGGGTCGTGGCCACGCCGCACAACAGATCCGAGTGACCGCCGAGGTGTTTGGTCGCTGATTGGATCGAGACATCAGCCCCGAGCGTCAAGGGCTGTTGCGCGAGCGGTCCGGCCAGTGTGTTGTCGACGGCGAGGAGCGATCCCGGCCTTCGAGGTGTCGCACCGATGCGACGGAGGTCGGCGACGTCGAGCAACGGGTTCGATGGTGACTCGATCCAGATCAGGTCCGCGCTCGCCGCGGCTTGGCACCATCGCTCGGTGGCAGCGACGCCGAGCCGCACGGAGGTCCATCGTCCGCTCCGCTCTCCTTGTTGGATCAGACCGGCGACGCCTTGGTAGCAGTCGTCGGGCCACACGATCTGCCCGCCCACGGGCACCAGGTCGAACACTGCGGCGATGGCCGCCATGCCCGAGGCGAATGCCACCGTCTCGCCGTCTTCGAGCGCCCCGACAAGTCGCTCCAGTGCGATCCACGTCGGCGTCCCGTCATCGCGCGCGTACGCCCGATCTCCACCGAGCAGGAAGTTCGACGCCGGGATCATTCCCTCGTTCAGCGGCGCACCGGCTCGATCGGGTCGGCCGGCCGAGACCGCGAGCGTGCGAAGATCCGAGGAGGTCATGTCGCCAACGCTAGGCCAGCGCTCGTCGACGCCGTGCCCGGTCTGGGAACGCCAGCGGTGCCTCGACACGGGCACGGCGCACTTGAGGGTTCCGGGTCGCGATGGGCCGGAAAGACCATCGGGTCCGATCGACTCGCTGTCGATCATGTCAGTGGCCGGTCGCCACCATTCGGGGATCAATCAGGCGAGTACAACGGCCACTGCGGAGTCAGTCATGGACCTCACCTTTGTCGCCTCGTTCATCGCTCAGCGTTTCCAGCAGCGTCTGAAACTCGACGATCGAGGCGCCAGCCTCGTCGAGTACGCCTTGCTCGTCGCCCTCATCGCCGTGCTGTGCATCGCTGCGTTGCGCTTCCTCAGCGGCCGGGTGTCGTCAGGCTTGTCGAACTCGGGATCGTCGATCGGCTGATCGCCGGGCTGACAGTTCCTGCGCGCCGTGGTCCGTTCGAGCGCTCAGCTCGAGCGGATCAACCGGCCGGGCAACGCTCCGGTGTGCTCACCGTCGGCGATCACCACCTGCCCAGCAACCAGCGTGGCCATGAAGCCGTCCGCCGTCTGCAACAGACGTTGCGCACCCGCGGGCAGGTCGTAGACCACCTCGGGCATCCGTGGAGCCACCGTTGTGGGATCGATGACGTTGATGTCGGCGATCATCCCCTCACGCAACAGACCGCGATCGTTGAAGCCTCCAGCAACTGCTGGTGCGAGCGTGATCATGCGAATCGCTTCTTCGATGGTGAACACCTGCTTCTCACGCACCCAGTACGCGAGCAAGTGGGTGTGGATCGAAGAGTCCATGATCTGGTTCACGTGCGCGCCCGAGTCGGAGAATGTCATCACCGAGTGCGGATGGCGCATCACTTCCAACAGACCGTCGTCATCGAAGCGACTCGTCGGCTGCATGAACCATTGGTCGAAGTCGGTCTCGAGCGCCAGGTCGATCATGAGCTCCACCGGATCGACGCCGCGCTCGTCGGCCATGGCCGCCACCGTCTTGTACGGCGGGATCGGTGAATCCACCACCATGATGGCCTTGTAGTTGGGACGCCGCGCTTCGGCTCCGACAGCGTCACCGAAGGGCTCTTCACGCGCTGCTCGAACCAGACGATGGCGCGTATCCGGATCGCTCAGCGCAGCACGCTGCTGATCGAGCGGCAACGATCGAACCTCGCGCCACGTCGGGAGACGATCGAACGGCAGGTTCGTCTTGAACGACAACATGATGGTGATGCCCCGGCTGTGGCTCAGCCCGATGGCGCGACCACCGGCCTCGGCCGTGGCCGACAGCATCGCCAACTGATCGTCAGATGCCGGCTTGGCCGGCACGATGCCGAACAAGATCGGCACCCCGCTGTCCACGGCCAACTCCTTGACCCGCTCGTGGTACTCGGCGCGTTCGGCAGCGTCGGTGGAGAAGCTGGCCATCTCGGGGGCGATCTCGAACACACCAGTGCCGTGATCGGCGATCACGTCCACCAACGCTCGAACCTCGTCCCATGACGCCTGACGTGATGCGACAGGATCACCGGCCGGGGTGAGGTGTGCCCAGCTGCGTGACGTCGACATGCCCCATGCGCCTGAACGCATGGCCTCGGCGAGCACGGCGCGCATCTTGCCGACCTCATCGGCGGTGGCCTCGCGGGAGAACGCCTCTTCGCCCATTACCCACGTGCGCACCGCCGAGTGACCGACCAACGCCGCGTAGTTGATTCCCTTGGGCCGCTTGTCGACGGCGTCGAGGTATTGATCGAAGCCCTGCCATGTCCACTCGATGCCCGCGGCCATGGCGCCGGGATCGATGGCCTCGGCGCGTTCGATGTTGCGCACCACCAGGTCGCGATTCGCGTCATGGGCTGGGGCGAGCGAGAAGCCGCAGTTGCCCATGAGCACGGTGGTCACGCCGTGCCAACACGAGCAACTCCCGAGCGGATCCCAGAACACCTGGGCGTCCATGTGGGTGTGCAGATCGACGAAACCCGGAGTGACGATGTGGCCCGTGGCGTCGATCTCCTGCGCTCCGCGCTCAGCGATGCGACCGATACGAGCGATGCGATCACCGACGATTCCGACATCGGCGCGGTACCCCGCCATTCCACTGCCGTCGACGACGGTGCCGTTGCGGATCACCACGTCATAGTTGGTCATCGTTCAACCTCCTGCTCATCACGCCATCACCGTCACGCCACGCGTCATGCCATCACCCATCGGCGAACACCTTCGCCGGGGAGGATCCGACCCATCTTCAGTCCGGGGAAGTGGGCGCCTGCGACAACCGTCCCCGACCCTTCCAGTTCTCGTGCCAACGCAATCCGAGTGCGCATGGCCAGGTCTGGATCAACATCGGAGATGCGGGTCCAGTCATCGTCGAGCAACTCGACCGCGCAGTGCACGGCATCGCCCAGCACCATCGCTCGCTGAGTCCCCGACGACAACACCACCACAGCGCTCCCCGGCGTGTGGCCATAAGCGGGGACCGTGTCGAAGCCGGGGGCGATGTTGGCGCTCCCGTCGAACGTCTCGAGCCTCGGCTCGATGAGCGCCAGTCTCTCGATGGGCGGTTGACCCGGACCGGGCTCGATGGTCTGGAAGAACTCCCAATCGCGGATGTCGCACCGATGCACTGCGTTGGTGAAGACCAACTCTCCGTTGCTCGAGGTCCAACCCATGTGGTCGGCATGGAGATGGGTGATGACGACGTCGGTGACATCGGTCGGTGCGTAGCCGTACGCCCGCAACGAGTCGAGGAACTGACCACCCCCGAAGGGACCGAACCCGAGGTCGTTGATGCCGGCGTCGATGAGCATCACCCGATCGCCGGTGAGCACCAAGTACCCGCCCTGTGTCAGTTCGACTTTCCCGTCGGCGTCGAGCAGGTAACGATGCGGTTCCCAGTCCTCGATGTCGTAGCCCTTTCGCCCAGGGATCACTTCCTTCATCCCATAGGCGCGCCGCGTGCTGATGGCCACCGTCCCATCGACCACAGGCAGGATCTCGATGTCACCGATCTTCATCGGGTGCTCCGTTCACAGACTTGTTCATGAGCCGGCGATGCGCTCGAACGTGGTGAGCGCTTCGCCGCCGAGGCGTTCGGCGTGGAAGCGCATGTCGTCGACGAGATCGCTCGGGAAGTCGAGCCCATCGGGTGCGAGGAGCTTGTCCCCCACCGCCGCCCACGCTTCGGGTGATCGCTCCGACACCCGCTGGCCTCGGCTGACCGCCATCACGATGCGTCGGGCCACACCGCCACCCACCACGAACGCCTCGCCGGTGACCGTGGTCGACTCATGTACCAACCACGCCACGAACGCGGCAACGGCGGCCGGCGGGAAGAACTGGTCGACGTAGTCACTCAGCGCGCCGGGCACGAAGCTGGTCATGCGGGTCGACGCCGATGGCGCCACTGCGTTCACGTTCACGTTCTTGCGAGCGCCCTCCTGGGCGAGCACCTTGGTGAACGACAACGTCGCGGCCTTGGCCGACGCGTAGTGAGCGATGAACTGTCCGCCGAACACCGCCGGCGAGGCGGTGCTGACGAGTCGACCCTGCCCGGCACTGAGCAGATGGGGCCATGCGGCTCGGCTCACGTTCACGGTGCCCGTGAAGTGGGTGTCGAACAGCAGGTCGAACTGCGCGGGCGTGAGACGCCCGAACGGGCCTCCGCCCGTGATACCGGCGTTGTTCACCACGATGTCGATGCGGCCGAAGGTGTCCATTGCGCACTCGATGAGACCGTCGGCCTCGTCGATGACGTTGTGATCGCTGGCAATCGCTGTCCCGCCGCTGGCCACGATCTCGCCCACCAATCGTTCAGCCGGCGCGTCCTCCGTCGACTCGCCCGTGACCCCGATGCCAAGGTCGTTCACCACCACCTGGGCGCCGCGAGCGGCCAGCAATCGCGCGTACTGCGCGCCGATGCCTCGACCCGCGCCCGTGACGATGGCGACCTTCCCGTCGAACCTCAACTCATCCATGTCGTCAACTCAGCCATGTCATCCCCCTCTCATAACCCTACGCGATAGACGCTCCGGCTACGTTGGCCGGAATCGGGACACGAGGGGGAATTGCCGATGTTGATCGTTTCGGGACATGTGGTGGTCAAGGCTGAGGCCCGCGATGAGTTGCTCGCCGCGGTTGCGCCAGTGCTCAGCGCCATCCGCACGGAGGACGGCGTGGTCGACTACTGCCTGTCAGCCGATCCCGTGCACGATGATCGCGTCACCGTGCTCGAGATCTGGGCGTCGGTCGAGCAGCTGCAGACCCATCTCGATCATCCGAACCATCGCGACATGGGCAAGGTCATGGCCAAGTTCCGGCCTCGTGGTGGGTCGGTCACCAAGTACCGGGTGAACGCGTCGGCCCCCATGATCGGTGCCGACGGCAAGCCCAACCTCGACTTCCCCGAGAGCTGACTCCGGCGCACCACACACGTGCTCAGGGCAGTGCGTGGCCGCCGTCGACCACCAGCGCGGTCCCTGTCGTCCACCGAGCCGCGTCACTGGCGAGGTACAAGAACGCGCCGGCCACATCGGCGGCGTGACCGACGCCCATCGGATGCCACGAGCTGAGCAACTCGAGCGTCTCGGGCGGCGTCGTGTCGTGCATCCCTTCGGCAAACACGCCAGGGCAAACACAATTGACGCGGATCGAATCGGACGCGTAGTCGAGCGCGGCGACCTTGGTGAGATGGATCACCGCCGCCTTGGTCACGCAGTACGGCCCCGATGCCGGCCATGCCGTGATGCCAGCGACCGATGCAGTGTTGATGATCGCTCCCCCGCCGTTGGCTCGCATCACCGGCACCGCGGCGGCGATGCCGTGCACGACCCCCATCACGTTCACATCGAACGCTCGCGACCAAACATCGCTGCCGGTGGAGTGGATGCGCGCCGATGCGAACGCGATGCCCGCGTTGTTGACGAGCACATCGAGACGACCGAACCGCACGACCGTCGCGTCGACCATGGCGTGCACCGATGCACGGTCGGTCACGTCGGTAACCACGCCGAGCACTCGATCGGCAGCGTCAGCGAGCGCATCGACTTGCCGCTCGAGTGCGCCTGCGTCGATGTCGGCGAGGACCACCGCGGCCGCGCCGTCGGCCAGGAAGCGACGCGCCAACTCCTGCCCCAGGCCGCCGGCGCTTCCGGTGATGGCGAGGATCTTCGAAGCGCTCACGCGACGTGCCGATCCGACACGATCAGCCGCCGTAGTTCATACCGGTGGAACGCAACAGCAGCGGGACCTTGCTGTCATCACGCACACCGGCGTCCACCACCTCGGCGACGAACACGGTGTGATCACCTTCGGCCACCGTTACCTTCACACGCGCTTCGAACCAATAGGGCGTGTCGAGCAGCAGCGGGCTCCCCGTGGAACCCACTTCGAAGCGATAGCCGTTCACCACATCGCCCTCGACAGTGGTGGAGCGGAACATGGCTTTGCCGATGTCGAGCTGATCGTCGGCGAGCACGTTGATGGCGAAGGCACCCGTACGGCCCACGATGGCCGCCGCGCCCGAATCGGCCTTGACGGCGACCATCACCAGGGGTGGTTCGAAGCTGGCTTGTGACACCCAGTTGACACCGCTCGCTGCTACGTCGGTGCCGTCAGTGGCGGTGAGGACGTAGAGCCCGTAGTTGATGGCCCGCAGTGCGAGCTTCTTTGCTTGCGCATCCATGGAGGAATCTCCCTCTCCCACAAGGCCCCGGCTATCAGCCGAGTCGCTCGATGATGGTCACGTTGGCCTGTCCGCCACCCTCACACATGGTCTGCAAGCCGTAGCGGCCACCGGTGCGCTCCAACTCGTTGAGCATCGAGGTCATGAGGCGAGCGCCGGTGCATCCGAGCGGATGGCCGAGCGCGATCGCACCACCATTGGGGTTGACGCGAGCGTGATCGGCGCCGAGCTCACGCTCCCAGGCCATCGGGACCGATGCGAACGCCTCGTTGATCTCCACCACGTCGATGTCGTCCAACGACAAGCCGGTGCGTTGGAGCGCTCGACGGGTTGCGGGGATCGGAGCGGTGAGCATGAACACCGGATCGTCGCCGAGCACGCTCATGTGGTGGATCCGGGCGCGAGGGCGCAGACCGTGCGTCTTGACTGCCTGCTCGCCGGCGATGAGCACTGCCGCTGATCCGTCGGAGATCTGCGACGCCAACGCCGCGGTGAGCCGGCCGCCCTCGCGCAGCGGGGCGAGCGAACGGATCTTGTCCACGTTGGGTTCGCGCGGGCCTTCGTCATTGCTCACACCGGCGATCGGTGCGATCTCAGCTTCGTAGTAGCCCGCAGCGATGGCCCGCAGTGCCCGCTGATGCGACTCGATGGCGTAGGCCTCCATCTCTTCACGCGACAGGTTCCACTTCTCGGCGATGAGCTCTGCACCGCGGAACTGGCTGATCTCCTGCTCACCGAAGCGCTGCACCCAGCCGGGCGAGGTGAGCACCGGGTCTTCGAAGCCCAACTGCTTGCCGAACTCGGCCCCCGACAGCATGGGGATGCGCGACATCGACTGAACCCCACCAGCGACCACCAGATCCTGCGTGCCGCTCATCACCGCTTGTGCGGCGAAGTGCACCGCTTGTTGGGCTGATCCGCACTGACGATCGAGGGTCACGCCCGGCACCGTGAGCGGCAGTCCGGCGACCAACGCGCATGTCCGGGCCACGTCGTTCGCCTGTCCGCCGATGGCGTCGAGGCAACCGAAGATGACGTCGTCGATGGCGCTCGGGTCGATCCCCGAACGTTCCATCAGCGCTCGGATGCTGTGCGCTCCGAGGTCGGCGGGGTGGATCTGCGAGAGACCACCCCCACGTCGGCCGACAGGCGTGCGCACTGCTTCGATGATGTAGGCCTCACCGGCCATGTCGTCCCCCTGAGGATCGGTCGGTCACTTGTACTGGTGGAACCCGCGCCCGCTCTTGCGGCCGAGCAGGCCGGCTTCGACCATGCGGCTCAACAACGGTGGCGGGGCGTAGAGCGGCTCTTTGAACTCCGCGTACATCGACTCCGCCACCGCCATGGTGGTGTCGAGTCCGATGAGATCGGCAAGGGCCAGCGGCCCGAGCGGATGAGCGCAGCCCTGGACCATGCCTTGGTCGATGTCGGCGGCGGTGGCGAACCCGGACTCGAGCATGCGGATCGCGGAGAGCAGATACGGGATGAGCAGCGCGTTCACGATGAACCCGGCGCGATCTTGGGACAAGATCACGTGCTTGCCCAACACATCGTGGGAAAACGATCGCACCGCGTCGACCGTGTCCGCTCCGGTGAGCAGCGACGGAACCACCTCGACGAGCGGAAGCACCGGCACCGGGTTGAAGAAGTGCAGACCGACCACTTGCGACGGGCGACCGGTGGCCGTGGCCAGCTTCATGATCGGGATCGATGACGTGTTCGACGCCAAGATCGCCTCCGGACCGGCCACGGCATCGAGCTTCGCGAATGCCTCGACCTTGGCGATCGGGTCTTCGAGTACCGCCTCGATGACGAGCTGGCGGTCGGCGAACTCACTGATGTCATCGGTGAAGTGCAGGTTGGCCAGCGCAGCGTCGAGGTCTTCGCCGCTGATCTTGTTGCGGGCGTGGGCGGCGTCGAGCGAAGCCTTCACCTTGGCCCGGCCGCGCTCGACCGCAGCGGCGTCGACCTCGACCACTGTGACCTGACGGCCCTTGCGGGCGCAGACCTCGGCGATCCCCGACCCCATGAGCCCGCATCCGAGCACGCCGACCCGCTGAATGTCTGTTCCAAGCATCGACTCGACACTACTGCCGGGGACCGACCCACCCGATTGCCGCCCTCCGCAGTGACCTACGGTGGCGACATGGAGCTGTCCCGCCGTGCCTTCGTGCTCAGCGCAGCTGCCCTCGTGGTCTCGGGCTGCAGCACCTCCGACGATGGCGCGCCCACGGCAGCGCCGGGCGCCGCGACAACGGACCAACCATCCGAGCCCACTGCCTCAGCCAGCGCGGCCCCGACCCCGCCGGCGGAGAGCTCCTCATCCACATCAGCGACGCCTGAGCCAACCATCCCGCTTCCGTCGGGGGTGTTCAGCCTCGGCGTCGCGTCGGGTGATCCCCTACCCGATCGGGTCATCTTGTGGACACGGCTCGATCCGCCGCCGCCTTCGCCCGCCCTCCCTGATGCCGTCACCGTCCGCTGGGAAGTGTCAACTGACATTGACTTTGACACGATCGTGACCAGCGGAACCACTCAAGCGATCGCCGCCCACGCGCACAGCGTCCATGTCGACGCAATTGGACTTGCTCCCGCGACCACGTATCGCTATCGGTTCATCGCTGGCGGACAGACGAGCACGATCGGCACGACGCGCACGACCCCGCTCGAGAGCGACACACCAAGCGCGTTGAGGTTCGGGTTCGCGTCGTGCCAGCAATACCAGTCAGGTTTCTACGCGGCGTGGCGAGATGCGGCCGAAGCTGACCTCGATCTCATCGTGTTCCTCGGCGACTACATCTACGAGTCGAGTGCAACGTTCAGCGGCGCGGCGCGCCAACTCGACACGACCGAGGATGTCGAGACACTCGAGGCGTATCGAGCCCGCTACGCGCTGCACAAACGCGACGTCGATCTCCAAGCGGCTCACGCCTCGTGCCCGTGGCTCGTCATCTGGGACGATCACGAGGTCACCAACAACTACGCAGGCGACCGCGTGGTGAGCAGCCCGTCGGTGGAGATCGGATTGCGCGAGCGTCGTGCCTGGGCCTATCAAGCGTGGTGGGAGCATCAGCCGGTCCGCCTGCCGGCGCCAGTCGACGCAGAGTTCCGCATCTACCGATCCTGGCGATACGGCGATCTGATCAACCTGTTCCTGCTCGACGAACGGCAGTATCGATCACCTCAGGCCTGTGACGATCGCATCCTCGACACCGGACCTGCGTGCGCGGAGGTGAGTGAGAACGATCGCACGATGCTCGGGGACGAACAGGAGCGCTGGCTCTTCGATGGGCTCGCGGCCTCCACCACCGCGTGGAACGTCATCGGGAACGAGGTGGTCATGAGCCGCGCCAACCTCGGTCCTGCGGTCCTCAACTACGACCAATGGGACGGCTATCCCGTCGCTCGCGATCGTCTGCTCGAGCACATCTCGGCCCAAGGCCTGACCAACGTGATCGTCATCACCGGCGACATCCACCTCGCCGCTGCCGCCGATGTCACGCTCGGCCAGGGCGAAACGAAACGAATCGTGGCGAGCGAGTTCGTCGGAACATCCATCTCGTCGGGGGCCCTGCTGCCAGCAGCACTCAGCCGAGCCGTCGCGCTGTTCCCCGACCTCCGCTACATCAACGCCGACAAGCGGGGGTGGACGTTGTGTGAGGTCACGCCCACGAAGTGGTCGACCGAATACCGCACCGTCGACGATCTGGCGTCGGCCACCTCACCCGTGAGCGTGGATGCTCGATTCGAGGTGTCCCCGGATCGACCGGGCCCCGTGCGGGTGTGAGCGGACCAGTCCCCGGACTCAGTCGTCCGACTCCGGCGTCGGTGAACCCGACCGCACCAGCGGCTCCCACGGCAGGCGCGGCATGTCTTTCCACAGACGCTCGAGGTCGTAGAAGCGACGGGTCTCCTCGGTGAACACGTGGACGATGAAATCGCCGTAGTCCATGAGCACCCAGTTGAGCTCGCGCAGACCTTCGATCCGCTTGGGAGATGGACCCCCGATGGCCTTGATCTCAGCCTCGACCGACTCGGCGATGCTGCGCACCATGCGCGAGTTCGGTGCGGAGGTGATCACGAAGAACTCCGTGACCGCCAGCACGTTGCCGACGTCGATGATGAGGGTCTCGTGGCCCTTCTTGTCGTCGGCGGTCTGGGCCGCAAGCCGAACCAGTTGCTCGAGCTCGCTGCGGTTGTCGTCCGTCACGTGGAACCCTTCTTCGTGGTGTTCGTCGACTTCGTTGTCGACTTGGCGCCGCTCGATGTGGTCGGCGTTGCCGAGGTGGTCGTCGTTGTGGCCTGGGCCGCCCGGCTCTGTTGCGTTCGCTGACGGAAGTCCTCACCGAGCGTCACGGTCACGTCGATCCCGTCCACCCTAGGCCCATCGACGACGATCGTCGCGCCCGGGAAGAAGTCGTCACGCAACGCCTCGGCGTCGACGCGCACGTCTTCGGAGCGCAGCCGCAAGATCGTCTTGGCCGGAACGGACTCGGAAGACTCGGTCTCGAAGACCAGGTTCGCTGAGTTGAAACCGACCAAGGTCTCTGCGCCGGCGCGCGCCATGGACGGATCGGACAACGGGTTCACCAGCCACACGTTCAGCCCGGTCGACACTCCGGATACCCGACTCGGCATGGCCTGAGCGGCCAGGAGTCGCAGCTGCGCGACGTCGAGCGTGTACATGTCGCGACCGTTCGATTGCTCGGTCGAGACGATGTCCGGAACCACCACCGACCAGTTGCCGGCGGCCACCGCGGCCAGAGCGTCGGGCACCCCCAGCACGCTCGCTGCCGCTGAGTCGCCGGTCGTCGAGGTCTGGGCATCGAGCTCCTCACCGCCGAGCACACCGCTCGCCGGGGTGACCGTGCCGAGGACGGCGCGCCAGATGGCGGCTCGACGGGTGAGCAACTCCTGCTCTGATTCGTCGGTGCGCGGATCGTTGGAACCGGTGTAGCGAGCGAGGAGCGCATGGGCGATCTCGTCGGCGTCCAACTGTTGGCGACCGGCCTTGAACACCGTGACCTTCTGCTTCAACACGCCGTCCCACTCGATCACCGCCTCATCGAAGTTCACGGTGATCGGCGCGTACGGGGCGAGCAGTTCGGCCAGTGCGGCTCGGTCAGCGTCGAGCGACGAATCCATGCTGGCCTGCAACAGCAACTGCACTGCTTCGATCTGAGCGTCGAATCCGTCGGCGATCGCAGAGCCGACCGGCACCTTGTCGACGACATCGGGGACATTCGCGGCCGAGCCGGCGGGGAGGACGATCACCGTGCCACCCTTGCCACCCGGGAGCACGGCGAACACCGTGATGCCCCGCACCCCACCGTCCGCGGCACGATCGACCACCACTGCAGTCGGCGTGTCGGGAAGCACGAGATCGTAAGGAGCAGCTTCGACCTCCTTCACACTCTTGCCCGTGGTCGCTCGGCCGAGCCGATCGACTCCCTCGTACACCAATGCCGCCGCCAGAGCCGCGACGGCAACCGCGACGATGGCCACCAGTGCGGTGCGACCAGGCGAGGTGTGGCGCCGGACCTTGCCGGTTCGTCGGGGCGCCAACGCCGGTGGTGCAAGCTCACCGATCGACGCACTGGCAGCTGCGTCAACCGAACTTGCACCCGAGCGCGCGGTCGGCAGCTTCGGGGGTGACCCCGGAGTGCTCGAGTCGACCTCGAGCATGAGACGGGCGAACAGATGCTCGCTCGGCGACGGTGCAGGCACCGGATCATCACCGAGGAGCCGCACGTACTCGGTGCTGTTGGCTGGACCACTCACCAGCGCGCTGCCCTCGACGTCCGACAGGGGGGTGCCCGACGGCGCGGGCAGCGGATCGGCAAGGCGACCGAGCCCGGCCACCCCGGCTGGTCGCGCCGGAGATGGACCTGCCTCGCTGGCGCCGTGACGCGCCGACGCCAACGACTCGATGCGTTGCTCGAGTGCGCGACGCGCGTCCAGATAGCGCTGCGCTTCTGTTCCGATCGCCTGCGACGCCTCGCTCACCAGCATCGGCCTGTCGCTCGGGCCGCTCATCGGTGCATCCGCGGGCGCATCGGCGACCACTGGGCCGTCGCCGGCCACGATCTGGTCGTCGCTCACGCCGCGTCCCGATACAGGCCGAGTCGACGGATGGCGTCGATGGTGGAGCTGGTCAACAAGAACTCGAGCGGCCGGCCGTCGATCACCCTGTTGCGCAGATCGGTGCTCGACACCTCGACATGGGGGACCTCGACATGGTTCCAGCGCCAACCCGGCAACGCCTCGGTGGTCGGGACCCCGGGACGGTCGACAACCACGATGGATGCGAGATCGCGCACCGCTTCGAACCTTCTCCACGTCGGCAACCCTGCGGCGGCGTCGCTGCCCAGGATCACGAAGAACTCTGCATCGTCGTGTAGCGAGGCGAGATCCTCGAGCGTGTTCGCGGTGTACGACTCGCCTCCGCGCCGCAGTTCGACATCGCAGGCCTCCACACCGTCGACATCTCGGACGGCGGATTCGACCAGATCGAAACGAATGGCAGCAGGACTGATCGCTCGAGTTCCGACCTTCTGCCACGGCACATTGGCGACCACCATGAGCACCGTATCGAGTGACAGGGCATGACGGACGTTCACCGCGGTGATCAAGTGCCCGATGTGGGGCGGATCGAACGTTCCCCCGAAGACACCGATCCGCACGACCACGGCGGCGGATCCTACGCGGTCTCAATAGCGATCAAAGCCTCAACATCGCGTGAGATGTGGCCGATGGCACAGACAGGTTTTCCCAGGATCGGGAATCACATGGATGTGACCTTCGTTAGAGGTGCATCATGACGGACGCAGTTGGTCTCTATCTCAACGACATCGGCGCCGAGCCCCTTCTGAATGCAGAAGAGGAACGCGAGCTGTCCAAGCTGATCGAAGCCGGTCGCGAAGCTGCCCAGCAGCTCGCCGACGGCACCGACACCCCTTCCATCCGCCGGGCCATTCGCACTGCGGACGCTGCCAAGCAGCGATTCATCCGAGCGAATCTCCGCCTGGTGGTCTCCATCGCCCGCCGCTATCCATTGCCCCAGGGCATGGAACTGCTCGACCTCATCCAAGAGGGCAACCTCGGGCTCGAGCACGCCGTCGACAAGTTCGACTGGCGTCGAGGCTTCAAGTTCTCCACCTACGCCACCTTCTGGATCCGCCAGGCCATCGGCCGGGCGCTCGATACCAAGGCATCGCTGGTGCGCATCCCCGGCGATCGGGCAGCAAACCTCCGCAGCAAGCTGCGGGCCAGCTCCGGCGACGCCGACCAGCTCGACAGCGAGTCGGCCAACCTCCATCGGTTGTCCACACCGGTCTCCCTCGACAAGCGGATCGGTGACGACGGCGATTCCTCGCTGGGCGACCTCGTAGCCAGCGACCTCGCCGGCCCGGAGCAGCAGGTGATGATGGCGGTCGACTCCGAGCTCCTCGACGAGTTGCTCGGCACCCTCGACGGTCGGGCTCGCTACGCCATCGAGGCCCGTTTCGGGCTCATCGACGGCACGAAACACTCGTTCCGCGAGGTCGGCGAAGAACTCGGCGTCACCGCCGAAGCCGCTCGCCGGCTCGTCAAGCGGGCGGTCGAAGGTCTCCGAGGCGACGCAGCCAGGATCCTTGCGGCCTGATCCGAACAGATCTCCCGTGATCGGTCCGCCCCCTCGGGCCAGATCCGGAGAACCAGCGGCCTGAGCGTCCCCCACGCCGTCCGCTGGGCCCGAGTCGACAGCTACCCCCCGGCTGTCGGCTCCGACCACCGCAGTGCCCTTCCCCCGGGCAACTGCGGTGGTCGTCTTTTGGGGCAATTCCGATTGCGGCCCCACGTTCGCGGCAACGAAACGAGGATCGTGACGGGAGGTCAACGGAAGGTGTGAGGTAACCACGTTGCGTTTTCCCGCCGTCACCGGCCACGCTTGTGGTGTGGTAACGACCTGGTCCCCCGACAGCTGGAACTCGAAGACCGCTCAGCAGCAACCGCAGTGGCCCGATCCGGGCACCCTCGATGCAGCGCTCAAGCAGATCAGCACATTCCCACCGCTGGTGTTCGCAGGCGAAGCCCGGTCCCTCACCACGTCGCTGGGGCAGGTGGCCGCCGGCAACGCTTTCCTCGTGCAGGCCGGTGATTGCGCGGAGAGCTTCGACGACTTCTCGGCCGTTTCCATCCGGGAGAAGTTGCGGGTCATCTTGCAGATGGCTGTCGTGCTGACGTACTCGTCCGGCGTGCCGGTGGTGAAGGTCGGGCGCATCGCTGGCCAGTTCGCCAAGCCCCGCTCGTCGGCCACCGAGATCATCGACGGCGTCGAGTTCCCCAGCTTCCGTGGTCACATCGTCAACGACATCGCTCCAACGGCAGCGGCACGGCAGGCCGATCCCGATCGCCTCATCCAGGCCTACCATCAGTCGGCCTCCACGTTGAACCTGCTGCGCGCCTTCACCAAGGGCGGTTTTGCCGATCTGTCGCGTGTGCACAACTGGACGCAGGAGTTCGTCGCCGCCAGTCCCGAGGGTGCTCGCTACGAACAGATCGCCGGCGAGATCGATCGAGCGCTGCGATTCATGCGGGCCTGCGGCATCGATCTCGAGGCCGCCACCCAGTTGCACGCCGTCGACTTCTACACCAGCCACGAAGCGCTGCTACTCGGTTACGAAGAGGCGCTCACCCGACGCGACTCGCTCACCGGCGATTGGTACGACTGCTCGGCCCACATGCTGTGGGCGGGAGAGCGCACCCGCGACCTCGACGGAGCGCACTTCGAGTTCCTGCGGGGCATCGGCAACCCCATCGGGGTGAAGGTCGGGCCAACCACGTCCCCCGAGTACGTCCTTGCCGCGTGCGAGATGCTCAACCCGGCGCAGATCCCCGGCCGCCTCACCCTCATCAGCCGCATGGGCGCCGACAAGGTGTTCGACGGGCTCCGGCCGTTGCTGCGCGCCGTGAAGCGCTCCGGTCACCCGGTGGTGTGGGCGTGCGACCCGATGCACGGCAACACGTTCACGTCGACCACCGGCCGCAAGACCCGCCACTTCGACAAGATCCTCGCCGAGATCTCCGGGTTCTTCGAAGCGCACAAGGCCGAGGAGACCTGGCCCGGTGGCGTCCACGTGGAGCTCACCGGCAACGACGTGACCGAGTGTCTCGGTGGCGCCGAGCAACTGCTCGACGCCGACCTCGACTCGCGGTACGAAACGATGTGCGATCCACGTCTCAACGGCCGCCAGTCCATCGACCTGGCGTTCCGCGTCGCCGAGCTGTTGCGCTCCTGAGCCCCCGGTGTCGCGGGCGTTCCAGCTGGTCGACGCATGGCCCACTGCGGCCAGCATCGTGATCGTCACTGCCGATGGCCAGGTGGCACGCCATGGCGACCAGCGATCGGTCATCCGCCTTGCCTCGGTCACGAAGGCACTGGTGTCGATGTCAACTTGGGTTGCCATCGAAGAGGGCAGCGCCCGGCTCGATGATCGAGTCGGGCCGCCCGGGTCGACGCTGCACCATCTGCTGTCGCACTGCTCGGGTCTGAACTTCGATGACGGACAGGTGATCACCCGCCCTGGGACTCGCCGCATCTACTCCAACACCGGTTGGGACCTCGCCGCCGCTCATCTCGCAGAGATGACGGGCATCGCCACCTCGACCTACCTGCACGAGGCGGTCTTCGCTCCCCTGGGCATGTCATCGACCGTGCTGCACGGCTCACCGTCCAAGGACGTGCACGGGTGCTGTGCCGATCTCGAACAGGTGTGCATCGAGCTCCTCCACCCGACCCTCGTCTCCCCATCGACGATCGCTGATGCCACGACCACCCAGTTCCCGGGGTTGAGCGGCATCTTGCCGGGCGTCGGTCGCTTCGATCCCCTCGACTGGGGTCTCGGGGTCCAGGTGAACTGGTCGGCATCGATGCCGTGGGCCGCGACGCACCTCAGCGCGCGATCGTTCGGTCACTTCGGCGCGACCGGCACATTCCTGTGGGTCGATCCGATGGCCGGTGTCGCGGTGGCGTGCCTCACCGGCACCGAGTTCGGTCCATGGGCGCTCGAGCATTGGCCCGTGTTCGGCGATGCCGTGCTCGACGAGCACGGCCGCTGACGTCGTCGCAAACGCGAGAGCCGAACTCGTCCGACCGGCGAGCGCGCTACCGATAGCCTCGCCGCCATGTCCAACGCATCGGCCTCCACGCGCGCGCCGATGCAGGTCCTGTATCTGGCCAGCGCGGTCTCACAAGCCGCTATCGGTGTGCTGTTCCCACTGCTCGCCGATCTCCAAGATCGCTATGACCTGCCCACCTGGGGTCTCGGCGCCATGACCGGCGCGGCATTCGCCACGTCGCTCATGGTGCAACTCGGTGTGGCCCCATTGGCCGACCGTGGCCATGCCCGGCGCCTGCTCCTCGGTGGCCTCATCCTCGGCTCGCTGACCCTCGTCGGCCTGGCATTGTCCTCCCAGCTGTGGCAGTTCATCTTGGGCCGGGCGTTTCTCGGCGCGGCGGCCGGCACGTTCGCGCCGGCATGCCAAGCGGTGGTGGCCGCAGCGCCAGCCGATGGCACCGGAGCCGGCGAGCGACTCGGGCGCCTCACCGCGTGGAACCTCGGCGGCTTCACCATCTCGCCGGTGGTCGGGACGCTCTTGGCCCGTCAATTCGGGTTGAAGACCCCGTTCTGGGTGTTCTCCGTGGTGCTCGCCATCGCCGTGATCCTGCTCTGGCGGGTGAGGGTCCCCAAGCTGCAGACCGCTGACTCCCCACGCCTGGCCCTCGATCTGCTGCGGCTCCCACCGGTGCGATCCGTCGTGTTGTTGAACATGGCGTTGTACGCACCCGTGGGCATCTACGACTCGCTGTGGGCGCGCTATCTCAAGGATCAAGGCGCCAGCGCGGTCTTCGTCGGCGTGAGCCTGTCGCTGTTCACGATCCCGTTCATCTTGCTGGCCACGCGTGGCGGCCGGTTCGCCGATCGCATCGGACCACGACGCGCCGCGATCGGATCGCTGTTCGTCGTCGTGCCAGCAACGGTGCTCTACGGCAGCTTCGACTCGCCGTGGCTGATCTCCGGGGTCGGCATCTTCGATGCCGTCGGCCAGGCCGTTGCCATGCCGGCGGTGCAGTCGGCGATGGCCGCCGCTTCTCCGCCCGGCCGTTCCGCGGCAGGACAAGGTCTGTCCGGAGCCATGGGGATCGCCGCAGCCGGTCTGGCGTCGTTGCTCGCGGCACCGGCCTATGAAGAGCTCGGCCCCTTCGTGCTGTTCACGATCGCTGCGGCCACCGTTGCCGGCCTCGGCGCACTGGCGGCCATGACCGGTCGACCTGCGAAGGTCGTTGCGGCCAGCGTCAATGTGAGTTGACACCGACGCCCAACGGCCCCGATCGGGATCGTCAGCTGCGGATGACGACCGACCGGGCGACCTTGTCATGGATGGTTTGCTTGCGTTCGTCCCACAACGGCCACAGCACATCGAGCAGCGTGCCGATACCACACGGCAACGCCAGCGGTAGCTGGATCGCCCAACGAGCCAGACCGCGTCCCAGACCGATGGTCGACCCGTTGCTCAGATCACACACCCGGATGTGCATCACCATCTTCCCGACGGTTTGGCCACGCAACCCGATCAGGCCCCCGAAGTACACGGCGCCGACCAGGAGCGAGATGACGAGACCCTTGCCGTTGACTTCCCATTGAGCGCTGGCTCCCGGGCCGTCCTCCTCGAGTCGGAACGCCTGCCAGCCGAGTGCAGCCAGGAGGATCGCCAACGGGAGCTGGACCACCACTGCATCGATGATCGTGGCAACGGCGCGTCGGCCCCACGAGGCGAACGGGATGCCAGCGGTCGTGGGTTGCGCATAAGGACCGCTGTAGGTGGAATACCCCGGCGGCGGAACCGCGCCAGGCATCGGTCGCGGTGCGATGGTGGTAGGCGAGCCCGGGGGCGGCGGGGGCGGCGGTGCCGTGTTGGTCCACGGCCGGGCGCCAGTAGCGCCGAAGCCTCGGCCCTCGGGAGCGGCGTAGATGCCCTGCGCGTTGCGCGACAACCCGAGCATCGTCTCGTGGACGTACAACGGGGTCCAGCTGGCGGAGCCCTCGGGGAGCACATTCGACATCGGACCGAGCACGCCCTGGTACGCCAAGGAGCGGATCACCTCATCGGAGACCGGCCCATAGGCCTGACCCTCGATGGCATAGCGCCAGTTCGTCACTCGATCACCCTCCAGTTCATGGTCGACAACCTCGCAGCGGCCAATTCGGCTCAACCATCTCAGATCAGCTGAGCCGCTCGATGATCATGGCCATGCCGAGCCCGCCCGACACGCACATCGTCTCGAGGCCGATCGTGCCACCGGTGTGGGTGAGGCCGTTGAGGAGCGTCGTCATGATGCGCGCCCCCGTCATGCCGAACGGATGGCCGAGAGCGATGGCGCCGCCGTTCACGTTGAGCTTGTCGTAGCTGATCCCCAGCTGCCGTGCCGAGGGAACGACCTGCGCGGCGAACGCCTCGTTGATCTCCACGAGGTCGACGTCATCGATCGTCATGCCAGCGCGCTCGAGCACCTTGCGGGTGGCGGGCACCGGACCGAGGCCCATGATCTCGGGGTTCATCGCCGCGACCGAAGAGGCCACGATGCGTGCCAGCGGCGTGAGACCCAGCGATCGCGCCCGGGTGTCGCTCATGACCAACACCGCCGCCGCACCGTCGTTGAGGGGACATGAGTTCCCGGCGGTGACCTCGCCGTCGGGGCGGAACACCGGCTTGAGCTTGGCGAGGGCGTCGATGGTCGTCTCCGGGCGGGGACAGTCGTCGACGCGCACAACGGTGCCATCGGGCAGTGTCAACGGGTCGATCTCGTTCTCGTAGAACCCGCTGGCGATCGCGGCGCCGGCGCGCTGCTGAGACATCGCCGCGAACTCGTCCATGTCGACACGGCTCACGTTCTCGATCTGCCGCACGTTCTCGGCCGTCTGTCCCATGGCCAGGTACACGTCGGGCAATCCCGGGCCGGGGGTCCAGGTCGTGGCACCCGCTTCGCTGCGCTGCGCGCTGCGCGCCTTGGCGTCGTCGAAGCGCGAGTTGTGAGCCCGGACATCGTCGGAGTTGCCATTGAGATAGCGGCTCACCGTCTCGACGCCAGCCGCGATGAACACATCGCCTTCACCGGCTTTGATGGCGTGTGCCGCCATGCGGATGGTCTGCAACGATGACGAGCAATAACGGTTGACGGTGGTCCCGGGCACCGTGTCGAGTCCGGCCAGTAGGGCCGCGACCCGGGCGATGTTGAAGCCCTGCTCCCCCGCCGGCGATCCGGTGCCGACCATGAGGTCTTCGACCTCCGCGGGGTCCAGCTGCGGGGCCTTGGCCAGCAACGTGACGATCATCTGGGCGAGCATGTCGTCAGGCCGCATGTCGATGAGTGAGCCTTTGAAGGCCCTCCCGATCGGTGAACGTGCGGTGGCGACGATGACGGCTTCGGCCACGATGGCCCTCCTGGGTCTGGACCGGCGATGCACCCAGCAGACCGAGCGCTGCCCGGCCCGAACGGATGTCAACGGGTCTGAACGCACGAACTGTAGAGCCCTCACGTCCGCGCGAGGTGATGCGCCGTAGGCTGGCCTGCCCACCCCCGGAGGTTCCACGTGCTCGAACGACTCGCGCGTCTGTGCTTCAACCATCGACGAGTCGTCGTCGTGGCCTGGATCGTCGGACTCATCGCCGTGAGCGCCGCCGCCGCCGGGGCAGGAAGCGCCTTCGAGACCAAGTTCGAACTGCCCAACTCGGGATCGAAGACCGGGCAGGACATCTTGCAGACCTACTTCGGCGGCGGGGGCGGCGGACGGGGCACGATCGTGTTCCGAGCCGACCAAGGTGTCACCGACCCGACGGTGCAGGCCGGCATGCAGAAGGTCTTCGATGCCGTGACCCGCCCCGGCGTCGTCGTGGTGAGCCCCTACGACGCAGCGGGGGCATCGCACATCGCCCAGATCCCGGCGGTGGCCGGCAAGATCGCCTACGCCGACGTGGTCACCGACATCGATGTGCCGATCGAGCAGTTCAAGGACCTCCTCGCCGACGCCCAGAAGGCCACCCCGACCATCGACGGGCTCACCGTCGAGCTCGGCGGCGATGTGTTCCGCAAGTTCGAGGCGCCCTCGTCAGAGGTCTTCGGCCTGGTGTTCGCCATCTTCATCTTGTTGCTGGCATTCGGCTCCGTACTGGCCATGGGTCTCCCGATTGGTGTCGCCTTGTTCGGCATCGGCTCGGGCATCGGCGTCATCGGCCTCACAGCACATCTCACTGCCATGCCGGACATGACCTCCACGCTGGCCGGGATGATCGGTCTCGGCGTAGGCATCGACTATGCGCTGTTCATCGTGACTCGATATCGAGAAGGGCTCCATCGCGGGCTGTCCGTCGAGGATTCGATCGTCGTCGCGATGGACACCGCCGGACGTGCCGTGCTCTTCGCCGGTATCACGGTGATGATCTCATTGCTCGGCATGCTGCTGATGGGGTTCAGCTTCGTTCGCGGTCTCGGCATCGGAGCCAGCATCACGGTGGCCATGACGGTGCTGGCATCGCTCACCTTGCTGCCCGCCTTGTTGGCCATGGCCCAGCGGCGGGTCGAGGTGACGCGCTATCGGGCGCTCATCGCGGTGATCCTGCTCGCCATCGCGCTGTTCGGGATCGGCATCCACACACCGGCGTTGGCCATCGGTGCGTTCGCGCTCGCCGCCCTCACGATCGCCGCGGGGTTCGTGCTCCCTGCGCTCAAGGCCGAGGTGCCACGCCGGGCCACCAAGCCGATGCGCGAGACGTTCTGGTTCAAGTGGAGCCGACTGGTGCAGCACCATCCGTGGCCCATGGCGCTCATCGGCCTGGTGGCCCTGGTCGTGATGGCGCTGCCCATCTTCTCGCTGCGACTCGGGTTCAGCGACGACGGCAACTTCCCGTCCGACACCTCGATCCGCCGCGCCTACGACCTGCTGTCGGAAGGTTTCGGTGCCGGGTTCAACGGACCGGTCATCGCCGCCGCGACGCTGCCCGAGGGTTTCGACACCAGCTCTTTGGCGTCCATCACCAACGCGCTGCGCTCCGCCGAGGGCGTGGTGTTCGTGTCCGACGCAGTGCTGAACGATGCGGCATCGCCCAAGGCCGTGCAGTGGTACATCGCTCCGGCCACCTCGCCGCAGGACGAGCGCACGACGAAGCTGGTGCACGATCTGCGCGACGACGTGATCCCCGCAGCGACCTCGGCCTCGAACCTCGACATCGCGCTCACCGGGCCAACCGCGTCGAACATCGACTTCGCCGACTTCATGGCCAAGCGCATGCCGGTGTTCTTCGGTGCGGTGTTGATCCTGTCGTTCCTGTTGCTCATGGCCGTGTTCCGCTCGCTGCTGGTGCCGCTCAAGGCCGTGATCATGAACCTGTTGTCCATCGGCGCGGCCTATGGCGTGGTCGTTGCTGTGTTCCAGTGGGGATGGGCCAAGGATCTCGTCGGCATCGGTCGCGGTGGCCCCATCGAGGCGTGGGCCCCGATGATGATCTTCGCCATCGTGTTCGGCCTGTCGATGGACTACGAGGTCTTCCTCATGAGCCGCATGCGTGAGGAGTTCGACCGCACCGGCGACAACGCAACTGCAGTTGCCGACGGCCTCGCCACCACCGCGCGGGTCATCTCGGCAGCGGCGGCCATCATGGTGTTCGTCTTCGGCAGCTTCCTGCTCGAGGCCGATCGCTCCATCAAACTGTTCGGCACCGCGCTCGGCGTCGCCGTGTTGCTCGACGCCACCATCGTGCGCTTGGTGCTCGTGCCCTCGACGATGGAACTGCTCGGCGCTCGCAATTGGTGGCTACCGGCGTGGATCGACAAGGTCCTTCCTCGGCTCAACGTCGAAGGCGGTCATCACGAAGCCGAGCTCGAGGCCATCTTCGACGAGGAGCTCACGGGGACCAGCCAGCGCTGATGTCTCGCGGCCGGCGGCCCACCACCGCGTCAGCCGGTGGCGACCACCAGGAACGCCTCGGCGTAGCGATCGGGACCGAGCCCATTGGCTTCGGCATTGACGCGGTTCCAACTGCGAACCCGTTCTTCCATGGCCACCGGATCGGCGTGCTGCGAGCGATGCGAACGCAGCGCGGCCAACTTGCGGTCGATGTTGGGCGTGATGTCCACGACGTGGTTGGTCTCGGGATGGGCCATGACCCAGGTCTCGGGGACCGACCACGGGCCGAATCCCTCGGCCATCAGTTCCGGCATCCAGAATTCGTTGCGCGCGTCGGGATACACCGCAGCGATGGCCGCTTCACCCGCCGCGAGATGATCGGGATGGGAAGCGAAGACGCGTTCGTAGCTGCGCACCGCTGATTGGCACAGCACGATCTGGGGGCGCACCTTGCGGATGATGCGAGCAATGTCGCGGCGCAACTCCAACGTCGCTTGCAGATAGCCGTCGGGATGGCCGAGGAAGAACAGGTCGTACACACCGAGGCATGCCGCGGCCTTGGTCTGCTCGTCACGGCGGATGCCGCCGATGGCGTCGCGCGGGATGGAGGGATCGAAGCCCCCGGCATCGCCGTCGGTGACGATGCAGTAGGTGACCTGCTTACCGGCGTCGGTGAAGTGGGCAACGGTGCCGGCGGCCCCGAAGTCGACGTCGTCGGGGTGCGCAGTGACGACCAAGACGCGTTCGATCGAATCCATGGCGAGCATCTCGGTGACGATACCGACCTGATCTGGTGGGACCTCGCCAACGGCTCGCTCGGCGACGATTCACTGGCGTTTTGTCAGATACGGTCCCGCCCATGAGCGGCGAACTCGAGCAATTGCCCTACGACGACACGACGATCGATCACATCCCGATCAGCGACATCGTCGTGTCGGACATTGCGCTGTGGACCGGACCGGAGTCGCTGCGGGACAAGGCGTTCGCTCGCCTGCGAGCCGAGCGACCGGTGAGCTTCCATCCCGAGGCCGACATCCCCGGGTTCCCACTCGGTCCGGGCTTCTGGGCGGTGACCCGATTCGATGACGTGTGGGAGGTGAGCCGTCATCCCAAGTTGTTCCAATCGGGGTTGGGATCGAACATCTTCGATCTCCCTGTCGAGATCAACGAGTTCTTCGGCTCGATGATCAACATGGACGACCCCAAGCACGTGCGGCTGCGCTCGATCGTGCAGAAGGCGTTCACGCCGCGCCAGATCGCGCTCATCGATGACCACGTGCGCGATGTTGCCGCCCGGGTGGTGGATCGTCTGCTCGCCGATCATCTCGACGGGCGATGCGATTTCGTCACCGAGGTCGCCGCCCAACTGCCGCTCGAGATCATCTGCCAGATGATGGGCATCCCCACCAGCGACGTGGAGCGGATCTTCGGCTGGACGAACGCGATCTTGGGCGCCAGCGATCCCGACTACGGCGGCACGTTCGAGCAGTTGCTCGCCACCAGCCTCGAGTTCTTCGCGTACGCGCAGTCACTCGGCGAGCAGCGCTTGGAAGCACCGGCCGACGATCTCACCAGCGCACTCATGCACGCTTCGGTGGATGGCGAACGGCTGAGCGCGGCGGAGTTCGGTTCGTTCTTCATCCTGCTGTCGGTGGCCGGCAATGAGACCACCCGCAACGCCATCAGCCACGGCATGCTCCAGCTGACCCGACATCCCGAGCAGCGCGCGCTGTGGTGGTCGGACTTCGATCGGTTCGCTCCTGGCGCCGTCGAGGAGATCGTGCGCTGGGCCTCGCCGGTGACCCACTTCCGACGCACCGCCACCGAGGACACGGTGTTGAACGCCACACCCATCGCCGCCGGCGACAAGGTGGTGATGTTCTACACATCGGCCAACCGCGACGAGCGACACTTCGAGCGCCCGTACGAGTTCGACATCACGCGGACCCCGAACGATCACGTCGGGTTCGGCGCGGGTGGACCGCACTTCTGCCTCGGCGCCAACCTCGCCCGCCGGGAGATCACCGCCATGTTCGACGAGCTGCACCGGCGCGTACCCGACATCGCCATCGTCGGTGAGCCCGCACGGCTCCGCAGCATGTTCATCAATGGGATCAAGCGCATGCCGTGCGCATGGTCGACAACCTGAGCAGCTGGCTCAGTTCCAGCCCAGCTCGGTGAGTCGCTCGTCGCTGATGCCGAAGTGATGGGCCACCTCGTGGATGACCGTGCGCCGCACCTGTTCGACCACATGATCGTTGTCCCGACTGATGCGGCAGATCGGCAATCGATAGATGCTGATCCGATCGGGCAGGACCATGCCGCCGTAGTTGTTGCCCCGGGAGGTGAGCGGGATGCCGTGGTACAGCCCGAGCAGGTTCGGGCTCGCCCCCATGTCCTCCACGACCACCGCCACGTTGTCCATGCGATCGGCGAGGGCTTCGGGAATGGCGTCGAGCGCCATGGACACGAGCGCTTCGAACTCGGCGTGGGTGACCTCTACCATTCCCTGAGCCTAGGGGGAGGTCGTCACGGCCTGGCCGCGGTCACGCCCCCCACGTAGTGACGTCGGCAGAGCAGCTCGTAGGTGACGGTGTCGCCGAACAGATGGGCCCCGGCCGGGTCGGTGTCACCGACGACGACCACCTCGCCTTCGTAGACGATCTTGCCGTTGACCAGCCGGGCGTTGTGAGTGGCACGCGCTCCGCACCAGCATCGCGCTTCGACCTGCAGCGCCACGCGCTCATCGGCGACTTCGAGCAGACGTCTGGTTCCGTCGAACAACAGCCCGCGGAAATCGGTGATGAGTCCGAACGCGTACACGTCGGCGCCGATCTCGTCCACGACGCGGGCCAGTTGATCGACCTGCGCGGCCGAATAGAACTGCGCCTCGTCACACACCATGAACGCCAACCCCTTGCGCTGGGCATGTTCGTTGGCGATGGCGTAGAGGTCCATCGACGGATCGATGTTGATGGCCGGGGCCGACACACCGAGCCGGCTCGACACCTGCGCCCCTTCGCGATCGAGCATGGTCAGCAAGATCCCGACGAGCCCGCGGCTGGCGAGGTTGTGGTGGATCTGGAGCGCCAGCGTGGACTTGCCGGATCCCATCGTGCCGAAGGAGAAGCGCAGGACTGCCACGGGGATGGCACGGTAGTCCAGCGCCACGGCCTCACCGCACTGGCACCCGGGCTCTAAGGTGCGTCGATGGCAAAACGCCTCTTGGTCGGCTCGACGCACCCGGTGTCGATCCCGGGGTCGATCCCGGTGTTGCTCTCGCGGCTGCTCACCGTGTCGCTCATCGGCGGATTGGCTCTGTCGGCGTGCAGCTCCGTTGACGACGTGCGCACCGTCACCGATGTCGAGCTCACCCGAAGCACGATCACACCTGACACGACAGCAGCCGACGACACAGCAGCCGACGACACAGGAGCTGACGACACAGGCGGTTCGGGCGCGACCGACGTTTCGCCACCGACCTTGGTGGACCTGGGCAAGGTCATCGTCACGTCCGCGGACACCGTCCACGGCGGGCCGTGGGTCCTGCAGCCGTTCGAAGTGGGCGACACCGGCCCCACCGATCTGGCCAAGGCCATCAGCGACGACGGCGGCAGCGACGCCGAACAGTTCCTCACCGACGCCGAGTTCGTCGACGGCTACCAACAGTTGTTCATCGCCAATGCCGAGGACCAACTCGTGGTGCAGCTGTTCCGGTTCGCCACCGCCGACGGCGCCACGAGCTATCTCCAGAGATGGAGCAGTAGCTTGGCATCGACGGGTCAGCCGTTCGGGGTCATCAACCTCCCTGACGCGGTGGCCGTCGGCATCGAAGACACCACCACGCAGAGCGCCATCGTGCTCGCGAGTTACGACACCACGTTCATCGCAGTGCAGACCAACGTGGCGGCCGGTGTCATCTCGAACCAGGAGGTGGCCGGCATCGCCGCCGACGTGGCCCGTCAGCAAGTGGCCAAGCTCATCGTCACGACCAGATAGGCAACGAGGCAAGCAGCACAAGCACACCGACGGCACTGGCCCGCGCCTCACAGACACGTGTCAATTCACGTTGCTCAGGTCGGATCGAAGCAGCCCACCAACGATCGCATCCACGCACGCAACGCATCATGGGTCTCGGCTGGCGATTTGCCGAGTCGCACCACCACCAGGTCCAGTCCCGGCACCACGAGCGTGTACTGGCCCTCGTAGCCGTGGGCGCCGAACGCGCCGTGAGTAGCGATGTCGCCACGCCACACCCACCAGTGCTCGCCGTAGTCGTGGACCTCGTCGACACGGCTCTGCGGTGTGACCGTCCGTGCCCGATCGACCCAGCCCGCAGGGAGCAAACGACGCCCGTCCCACACACCGTCGCGCAGATAGAGCAGCCCGAACCTGGCGAAGTCCTGCGCCGTTGCATACAGATATGAAGAGCCCACGAACGTGCCTGCGGTATCGAAGCGTGGATCGGCGCTCGTCATCCCGAGCGGGACGAAGATCGACTCGTGCAGGAACGTTCGCATGCTGTCGGTGGTGCCGCCCACGGCATCTTGCACGATGCGCGCCACGATGTTGGACGTGCCCGACGAGTATCGCCAGGTCGTGCCCGGCGACGCCTCGAGCTCGAATGCCGAGGCATACGCGGCGTGATCATCGATGCCCGCACCGAACAGCATCTCGATGACGGTGGACACCGCACCGTCGACATAGTCCTCGACCCATCTCAGCCCACTCGTCATGCGGAGCAACTGATCGAGGGTGATCACCGCGCGAGGGTCGCCGAGATCGCGATGCCATGCCGGCACCGCAGCGGGTGCGCTGGTGTCGAGCAAACCGCGTCCGACGGCCGCGCCGCACGCGGCGTGCACGACGCTCTTGGCCATCGACCACGAGATCAGAGCGTCGTCTGGACCACTGGTGTCGTGATATCGCTCGGCCACCGTTGCGCCACCTTGCACGATCACCACACCGAGCGTCCGAGCCAATTCCGCGTCGGTACTGACGGCCGCATCGAGCATGGTGGTCAGGCGATCGACATCGGCCCACTCGGGCAAGGGACGTCGATCCCATTGCTCGGTGGGCCACCTCACATCCGGTGGCTGGGACGGCAGGGCGATCACCGCAAGATCGTTGCACGGAGCCGGGTCATCGTGGCGCGCACTGCATCAACGTCCGGACAACTTGCGACTCCCATTAGGGTCGAGCGCCCATGAGCCTCGAGATGGTGACGTTCGGTGCGGGCGCGGCCATGACCGCGGCGGTCCTCGTCGGGGCGATCAGCCAGCAGGTCACCGGCTTCGGGTTCGCCATCGTGTGTTCACCGGTGTTCGCCCTCGCGGTGGGCGCGCACGATGGCGTGCGCCTGGTCAACATGCTCGGCGTGGGGATGTCGGCGGTCTCGCTGATGGCGTGGCGTCGAGAGGTGAGTTGGCGGGATGTACTCGGGCTGTTGGTCCCGGCCATGTTCGGTGTGGCCTGCGGGGCGATCGTGGTCCGCCAGCTCGACAACCAGGTGCTCATGACCGTGGCGGGTGTGCTGGTGCTGCTGGCCGCGGCGGCCATCGCCTCGGGCTTACGGATCGCACGCCTGCGCGGTGGATTCGGCACCAGCGTGGCCGGGGCGACCAGTGGGATCATGAACGTCATCGGCGGAGTATCGGGCCCGGCGGTGGCCATATATGCCATCAACGCCGGCTGGCCACCCACGAGGTTCCGGGCCACGGTGCAGGCGTACTTCCTGGCCCTGAACCTCGCTTCGGTGGTGGCGCTCGGCGCGGTGGCGCCGCAATCAGAATTGACAGGCTCGGTGTTGGCGGCAGCGGCCGTCGGGATCGTTGCCGGGCGGCGCTTGGGGCGGAGCATGTCAGCTGAGCGCGTCCGCACCGCGGTGTTGGTGCTGGCCACCGTGGCCGGCGTGGCCGCCATCGCTCGTGGCCTCGCATGACCAGGCTCGGCCCGGCCTGACCGCGATCGTCCGTCGCTGTTCGTCGGTCAGCGACGAGGTAGCCGACCGGTCTCGCACACCTCGCGGTACCAGTGGAAGCTGTCGCGCGGCGTGCGCACCTGCGTGGCATGGTCGACGTGGACGAGGCCGAAACGGGTTCGGTATCCCTTGGCCCATTCGAAGTTGTCGAGCAGCGTCCACGCGAAGTAGCCGTCCACACGGACTCCGGCGTCCATCGCGACACCGAGTTCGCTGAGGTACGCGCCGAGGAACGCGATGCGCCGCTCATCGTGACAAGTTCCATTGACGACCGGATCGTCGTAGGCGACGCCGTTCTCGGTGATGTAGATCGGCGGCAGAGGCGCGTAGCGGTCGCGGAACCCGATGAGCATCTCGCTGAGTCCCTTGGGGGTGATGGGCCATCCCATGTCGGTGGCATCGGGAGCGGGGAGAGCTGGGCGCACATGGGGCGCCGTCACATGTGCGGTAGGAACCGGCTCGGGGTTCGGCCGCAAGATGTTGTCGAAGTAATAGTTGATGCCGAGCCAATCGAGGGGTACTGCGATCTCGGCCTCATCGCCCGGCACCACGCACGCCGCCCAGTCGCCGAGATCGCTCATCAGGTCGTGCGGATAGCGGCCGAGCAGCAGCGGTTCGAGGAAGAACCGGTTCATGGTGCCGTCGACACGGCGAACCGCATCGTCGTCGATGGGATCACTCGGGTCGGAGCGCACGGGCGATGGGTTCAACACCACACCGAAGCGATGTGAGCCATCGGCCCGAGCGCTGGCCCGCATCGCGGCTACGGCACGGCCGTGGCCGAGCAGCAGATGATGGCCGGCGGCGACTGCCCGGGCCGGGTCCTGGATGCCCGGCGCATGCTCGCCGGAGCCATAGCCCAAGAACGCGTGACACCACGGTTCGTTCAAGGTGCCCCACCGTTGCACGCGATCGCCCAGCGCCTCGAACACGATCAATGCGTACTGCGTGAACCAATCAGAGCAATCTCGATTGGACCAACCACCATGGCTCTGCAACGCGCTGGGAAGATCCCAATGGAACAGTGTGACCATCGGATCGATGCCCCGCTCGAGCAGACCATCCACCAGCCGGTCGTAGAACGCCAAGCCACGCGGTTCGATGCGGCCGACACCGTCGGGCAACACCCGCGACCACGACACCGAGAACCGATACGCGTCGACCCCGAGGTTGCCGAGCAACGCGAGGTCCTCGCGCCAGCGGTGATAGTGATCACACGCCACATCTCCGGTATCGCCGTTGTCGATGAAGCCCGGGCGCCGGCACACGTCGTCCCACACACTCGATCCGCGTCCGTCCTCGGTGACCGCGCCTTCGATCTGGTAGCTCGCCGTCGCGGTGCCCCACACGAACGACGCCGGGAATGACACCCACGCCCCGGCGCTCCCAACTCGGGCTTGCGAACTCACGCTCGGTCTCCTGTTGATCGAGGGAGCACGCTGAGATCGGCTCGATCGAGGAACCAGGCCACGCCGTAGGGCTCGAGCACCAACTCCGATCCGCGAGCACGCACCGCGCCGGTGGCGAGCACATCGACCGGCTCACGCAACCCCGCCCATGTCAACGACTCCGTCGGGACCACCGCAGTGCTCGCCGACATGTTGGCCATGGCGTAGAAGCGCCCGTGACGGGGATGATGACGCTCGAACGCCAACACCGCCGGATCGCTGAGCTGATGGATCCAGGTGCTGCCGCCGGCAGCCAACGCAGGAGTGCGCCGACGGACCCGAACGATGTGGGCGATGCCGCTGAACATCCGCTGCTCGAGTGTCCCACTGATCCGTCGACGTTCAACTGCGGCCCAGTCCATGTACGGACGATGGGTCCAACGCGAATCCCCGGCGGTGTCAGGATCGAGGAGATAGCTCGGATCGTTCCCCAACGCGATCTCGTCGCCCATGTAGATGAGCGGAATCCCACCGAACGCGCAGGTGACTGCGTAGAGCAACAGAACGCGACGAACACCCAACTCGAGCGCGGCAGGATCGACATCGTCGAGCGCGGCGGTGATGCCGGCCAGCGCCGCCGCGCTTCCGCACGTGCGCTCATCGCCGTTGAGCTCGTTGGTCGAGAACGGTGTGCCGCGCGCCCACGATCCAGGATGGTCGCCGCGGTAGAAGGCGGCCAGGAAGCGGCGATGCGCCGAGCCGGACAACCCGGCGCGTGCGGCGTCGCCGTCGTCAACCGCCCACCCGATGTCGTCGTGGCATCGGACATAGGTGACGAAGCTCGTGCCGCGCGGCGTCTGCGGGAGCGCGGTGAGCGCCGCTCGCGCCAGCAATGCATCGCCTGAGGCCAGCGACGACCACAGCATCACCATGAGTTGGTTGTGATACGCGAGATGGCACTCGGAACGCTCGTGCTCGTGCGCTCCGAGATAGGGCATGAGTTGCGATGGGGCGACGATGGCTTCAGCCTTGAGCACCACCGCCGGCGCAACGATGCCCAGGAGCGCTCGCAGCACCTGGGCGATGTAATGCGCCTCGGGCTGGTTCTGGCAGTCGGTGCCCATGCGCTTCCAGGTGAATGCGATCGCGTCGATCCGCAACACGTCAACCCCGGCGTTGGCCAGGTTGCACATCACCTCGAGCATCGCCACCAGCACGTCGGGGTTCGAGTAGTTCAGATCCCACTGGTACTCGTGGAAGGTCGTCCACACCCAGCCCTCGAGTTCGTCGTCCCAGGTGAAGTTGCCCGGAGCCATCTCGGGGAACACCTCGGGGAGGGTCTGTTCGTACGCGTCGGGCAGCGTGCGATCGTCGAACACGTGATACATCGCTCGATGCGCGGCCGACCCGGCCCGAGCGGCCACCGCCCAGGGATGCTCACGGGCGGTGTGGTTGCACACGAGATCGAGACACAGACTGATCCCCCGCCGACGCAGGTCCTCGCTCAGCGCGACGAGATCGCCCCATGAGCCGAGCTTCGGATCGACATCGCCATAGTCGGCCACGGCGTAACCACCATCGTTGGCTCCCTCGCGCGGCTTGAGCACCGCCATGAGGTGGAGGTAGTTCACGTTCAACTCGCCGAGGTAGTCCAGATGTTCGCGGACACCGGTGAGCGTCCCACCGAAACGATCGGCGTAGGCCACGTAGCCGATGCGGTCGGCATGCTGGAACCACGATGGATCGATCTCGCGCACGGCATCGAGATCGCGGAGGTCTCGCCCGCGCTGCACCGATGCTCGCGCCACCACCGCCAACAACCGCTCGACCAGATCGCCCAGGTCGCCCGTTCCCCCGTAGAGCGCTTCGAGGGGATCGAGCGCGTCCGGCAGTAGGAGATCGACGCGCGCCCAGAAGCGGACCAACTCGTCGCGGGAGAGGTGCTCGGACAGCAACTTGTCGACGGCGCGACGAGACCAGCCCACGTCGACCTCGTTCGTCATCACGTCATCAGCCTCCCCGCCCCAGCGGCCACCGGTGACGGCAGCTTCCGTGGAAGATAGTGGAAGCAGATGGCAGCTTCCACGCCGTCGAGCGGAGATGCCACGAGATGGGCCCCCGATCGGGGTGGATCAGCCCCCGGCGCCGCGACGGCCGCGGCCGCTTCGAGCGGTCGCGGCGCTGGTCGGCGCCCGTCGCACGACCCGGCCAGGAGGGTTCCCCGTGGTCCGGCGAACCACCAGCTCCAGGGGAAGCTGTTCCACGACGCTGGGGTTCTCGCGGCTGTCGATGGCGGCCACCAACAGCTCCGCTCCCCGTTGACCCGAGAGCCGTAGCGGCTGACGGATGGTCGTGATGCCGAGCTCACCAGCCATCTCGATGTCGTCGTATCCGACCACGGAGACATCGCCGGGCACGTCTCGGCCCGAGGCCCTGGCCGAATCGATGATGCCGAGCGCTTGTGTGTCGGACGCCGCGACGATGGCAGTGGGTGGATTGCTGAGGGCGAACAGCTCGGTAGCCAGATGACGCGCCGTGGACCGCAAGTGCGGCCCGTAGCGCACATAGTTGGTCGGCACCTCGAGGCCCGCGGCCTTCATCGATGCCTTGAAGCCCGCCTCGCGATGCACGCTGGCGATGAAGCCGAAGGGGTTGCGATGCGGCTCGCCGATGAACGCGATGCGTTCGTGGCCCAGTGACAGCAGGTGCTCGGTGGCGATCTGCCCGCCATGGCGATCGTCGATGTTCACGCTCGGCAGCGCCGGGTGCACGGTATCGACCAGCACCACAGGGAACGGGGCCCGCGCCAGGCGCTCACCCTCGTCGTCCATCAGCGGCAACGACATGATGATGAGACCTTCGAGCACGCGGTTGCGCGGGAGTTCGGTGAGCCGGGCACGGGCGCGATCGCTGGACTCGACGTTGAACAACACCACCTCGAAGCCGTGACGCTCGACGATGGAAACCAGGCCGCGCAGACGCTCATAGGTCGAGGGGCTGTCGAAGAAGGGCACCAACAACCCGACCAGGCCGAAGGGCTCACCGTTGCGTGACGAGGAGGCCCGGCTGGGCTCGTAGCCCAGATCATCGATTGCCTGCTGCACCCGTGCACGCGTCGCCGGCCGCACCTGCACGCTGCCGTTGAGCACACGTGAGACCGTGCCCACGCCGACCCCAGCCCGTGCCGCCACATCGGCGATCGTCGTCATGAGACCGTGCCTCCAGGATTGTGCTCCGCCCCGCCGCGCGGTGCGCGCATGGAACGATGGAACGATGGAACGATAGCCATCAGGTTCCATCGCCGAAGAGCTACCGCTCGGTAGCGTCCAGCCTCGATGCGGATCCAACTGGCCGAGCCTGCGCTCCACGAACCGCTGCTGTCACTCCCCTGGGATCGCCCGCTGGCCGAGTGGGATCAGCCCGAGATCGCCGACCTCCCCGACGGCATGCATCGTCACCTCGTGCGCTACCTCGACGACGGCTCCCAGTTGTACGTGCTCAAGGAGCTTCCCGATCATCTCGTCGATCGCGAGTACCGACTGCTCCGTCATCTCGCCGCCACGGGACTGCCGGTGGTCCAGGTCATCGGCGCGGTCACCGAGCGCGCAGCCGTTACTGGTGGCGAGGGCATCTTGATCACCCGCCATCTCGATTTCTCGTGGCCGTATCGACAGCTGTTGGGCCAGCGCCGCGTGCCATACCTCGGCGACCGCCTGCTCGATTCGATGGCCGGGTTGCTGGCACGGCTGCATCTGTCAGGCTTCTTCTGGGGCGATTGCTCACTGTCCAACACCTTGTTCCGGCGAGATGCCGGCGCGCTCTCGGCCTACGTCGTGGACGTCGAGACCGGGGAGACCCACAGTGCACTGAGCGACGGCCAGCGCTCCGCCGACATCTCCATCGCCGTGGAGAACGTGGCCGGTGGGCTACTCGACCTGGAGGCCGCGGGGACCTTGCCGCCGGGCATCGATCCGATCGACACCGCGACAGCGGTTCGCGATCGATACGACCGTTTGTGGGACGAGCTCACCGGGGCCGAGACGATTCGCACCCGCGAGACCTATCGCATCGGGGCACGCATGCGGCGTCTCAACGACCTCGGGTTCGATGTCGAAGAGCTCGAGATCGTTTCGAGTGCTTCGGGCAATCATCTGCGGCTCGTGCCACGGGTCGTGGAGCTCGGCTATCACGCACCCCGCCTTGCCCAGTTGACCGGGTTGCACTGCGGCGAGAACCAAGCCCGCCGGTTGCTCAACGACATCTGCGAGTACCGAGCGCGGCTCGAGCAGCGCGACGGCGCTCCGGTGCCCGAACCGCTCGCGGCCATGCACTGGATGACACGCGTGTTCGAACCGACGCTCTCGGCCATCCCCGCCGAGCTGTCGGCCAAGCTCGAACCGGCCGAGATCTTCCATCAGTTGCTCGAGCACCGCTGGTTCTTGTCCGAGGCCGTCGGCCATGACGTCGGAGAGATCGAAGCACTGGGCTCCTACATCGCCACCGTGCTTCCCGACGCCCCGGACGAACGCAACCTCATCGATGAAGACCCCCAGTGAGACCTGTCAGCTGACGGGGAGCGACTGCCGAGTGCGCCGTTTGGGAGAACCGGCGCGCCCGAGGATACGTGCCACCACTGCCCAGGTCGTGACGATCACTCCGACCAGGACTCCGATGCGATACCAGTTCGCCGACGCATCGGTCCCGGCCGTGGCGCCGTGGATCAACGCCATCCAGAAGCTGCCGTAACTCGACATGTGGATGGCGCGCCACACCTTGCGGCTGATGCGTCGTTGGTACACAGAGGTGACCTCGACGATGACGACGATGTACATCGCCACCACACCCCACGCCACGGCACCGCTCTTCCATGAGGACCCGAACGGCACCAAGATCTCCACCCACGCGAAATGACTGTACGAATCGGCCACCAACGCCGCGAGATGCAGCGCAGTGATGGCGCACGACAAGCCGCCCAGATAGCGGTGCAGGTCGGTGAGCCAACGCGGCGCACCGGGTCGGTTGACCAGTCGCCCCGACAACAGTGCGCCCCACACGACGGTGGCCATCAACACGACCAGCGCGACCATGCCGCTGGAACGCGCCACGTACCACCAGAACGTGGTGTCGTCCATCATCGCCTCGCAGCGGTGCTGCTCAGGATTCGACCGTCGTGCGCCGACACGACGATCTGCGGCGCGGCGAGCTGCGGCGCGAGCGTCTGCGGGGAGATCGGCACCAACTCGTCGAGAACCAGGAATCGGCGATGGTCGCCGAGCAACTCGACCGAACCGTCACCGCGCACCAAGAGTGCAGCAGCGCCGCGCAACAACTCGGCGGATCCTCCCAGGATCAATGCCTTGGCGAGAGCCTCGGCCCACCAAGCCTCGGCGGCAACAACCGTTGACGCGACGATGTCGCGAGGACTGCCGCAGAGCGCCGGAGCACCGGTGCGCGGATCGAGCAGATGGTGGGCCACGCCGCTGGTGACGGTCCATCGGCGTCGAAGCGTGCTGCTGGAGGCCACCGCGCCGTCGGCGACGATGGCCCGCGCGATGCATGCGCCGTCGTCGGAAGCCCGAAGCGGATGTTCGATGTCGATCGCCCATCCCACTGACGATGTCCCGCTCTGCTTCCCGCAGTCGACGGAACTCGACACCGGGGAATCGCCGATCACCCGGATGTCGCCCCCGAGGTTCACCAACGCCCCCGAGGCCCCAGCGTCGATGAGCTCGCGACACACGAGATCAGCAGCGAGACCTTTTCCGATGCCACCGGGATCGAACTGGGCTCCATCGGGCAAGCGAGCGACGCAGGTGTCCTCATCGAGCATCAACTGGGCGAGGCCACAGGTGATGAACTCACCGACCGCGCGACCCATTGCCGAGGTGTCGATCGGCCGATCGTCGGACGCCCGCAGCTCACGGAAATCTCGGTCGTAGCCGAGGAGGCTCAGCACCCCGGCCATCGTCGGATCGAACAACCCGCCCGTCGCCGCCCATGCGGTGCGCGCCGAGCGGAGCAAGGCCATCGTGTCGCCGCTGAGATGCGTCAACCGACGTTGACGATTCAATCGGCCGATCTCGCTATCGGCTTCGAACCGACTCCAGCGCGACTGGAGTTCGGCGATGCGCCGGCGGGCGTGCTGCAGCAACTGATCGCCGTGGGGTTCGTCGTTCCCGACGACCAGCACGTGCGCTGTGCTGCCCATCGCCGAGAAGTGGGCCTCGGCAACAGACACAGCCGAGAAGTGGGCCTCGGCAACAGACACAGCCGAGAAGTGGGCCTCGGCGGGCGACACAGCCGAGAAGTGGGCCTCGGCGGGCGACATGCTCAACTCGCCTTGGATCGGGTCTGCGCTGGAGCAGGTGCTGGGGCCGGAGCAGGGGCCACGCTCGATGACGTTGGCGCCACCGGGGCCGCGGCGATCGGTGGTAGAGGCACAGTCGCGCCGACGTCGCTCGGCGATGCCACGGCGGCCGTCGCCGAACTGTGACGCCGAATCACGACTTGGATGATGGGTGGCGGTGTAGCGGGTGGCGACGATGCTGCACTGCCGGCGGCGACGTTCGGGTCCGCCGTCGGCGATGCGGGGTCGGCGTGAGCGGCGCGCAGATCGGCGATGCCGAACGCAGTGATGCCGCCGAGGACTGCGGACGCGCTGATCCCGGTGACGAGGTAGCGCGCTCCTTGAGCCGGCCGACGGCGCTTCGCCGGAACTGGGCGCCGAGCCCGATCGTGGGCTGGCGAGACCCGAGGATCAGTCATCGTCCTCGCTGCCTTCGTACTCGCGTTCGCCCTCGTGCTCGTCGTCGTGCTCACGATCGTCGTCACGATCGTCGTCGCGATCGTCATCATGATCGTCGTCACTCGACCCGGTACCGCTGGCGCCGCTGGTGGTGACCGCCGGGGCAGAACCGGTCGCAACGGTGGCCGAGGCCACCGCCACTGGCGGGGCGGGAACGGTCGAACCGATCGTCGAAGGAGTCGGGGCCGAGGGAGCCACGGTCGTGGTGGTCTCATCGACATACACCGTGATCACTTGGGGCTCACCGCTGCTGGCGCTCGCTGCCCGGACTGTCGAGGCCGTCACCGCTGACGGGCTGAAGGTGCCCGGATCGCCCGCCGAGCCATCGGGCGTGCCGTTCATGCTCACCGCGATCGCACTCGATGCGGCCACCACGGTGATGGTGATCGCACCTGCCGCTGACCAGACCATTCGCTTGTCCATCCGGGACCTCCTCGATGTCGAGCCGTTGCTGGCAACCCTTCGGGTGCGCTGTCGGCGATGGGTTCACCGTAAGGATCCGATCGACACGAAATCGGAGGGACGATCGTTATGGTTCGGCAAAGATCGACCTGAGCGAGCCGACCATGGTCTGTGACGAGCGATCGGTGTGGCATCGTGCCACTCATGACGATCCTGGTGGTCGAGGACGATGACGCAGTTGCCGGTCCGTTGCTCGAGGGTCTACGTCGAGCCGGATTCGACGTGGCGCATGCCGCGACGGGGGCAGCCGCACTGACAGCCACCGATGTCGACCTGGTCCTGCTCGACCTCGGCCTCCCCGACCTCGACGGCATGGAGGTGTGTCGTCGTCTGCGAGAGCGGGGCAGCACACCCATCATCGTCATCAGCGCCCGCGGTGAGGAGATCGACCGAGTGCTGCTGCTCGAACTCGGCGCTGATGACTACTTGGTGAAGCCGTTCGGCATGCGCGAGCTCGTGGCTCGTGTCCGGGCGGTGATGCGTCGCACCGAAGCGGCGTCGGCAAGCCCCGAGCAGATCGCAGCAACAGCTCGCGCCAACGCGGTCTACGAAGTGGGAGAAGTGGTGTGCGACGTGAGGTCACGACGGGTGACGGCCAAGGGCGAACCCGTCGAGCTGACGCCGAAGGAGTTCGACCTGCTGGCCATGCTGATGGCCGAGCCGGGTCGTGTCTTTCGTCGGCAGGAGATCCTCGAGACGGTGTGGGACCCTCACTGGTACGGCCCGTCAAAGACAATTGACGTGCACCTCGCAGCCGTCCGACGCAAGCTCGGCGATGCCATCACGATCGCCACCGTTCGCGGGGTCGGGTTCCGGATCGAGCCGTGACGAGACGCCTCCTGCTCACCTACCTGGCGATCACCGCGATCGTTCTGGCGGTGCTGGAGATCCCCCTCGGCGTCACCTACTCCGACCGCGAAGAACAACGACTCCTGTCCTTGATCGAGCGCGATGCGCGCGTCATCGCCGATGTGGTGGAGGACACCTTGGAGGGCGGGACCGGGGTCGATCCGGTCGCGGTGGTGGTCGAGTATGCCCGGACCATCAACGGACGGGCCGTCATCGTGGACACCCGTGGGATCTCGGTGGCCGACTCCTCCGCGCCGAACGGACCACCTCGTGACTTCTCGACGCGACCAGAGATCATCGCCGCGCTGAACAACACCGTGGCCACGGGGCTGCGCAGCTCGCAGACCCTCGGGGCCGATCTCATCTACGTGGCGATTCCGGTGGCGTCCGGGAGCAACGTCTTCGGTGCAGTGCGCGTCAGCTACCCGCGTAGCGAGTTGGATCGACGCGTCCGCAACAACTGGATCCGTCTGGGAGCCTTGGCGATCGCAGTCCTCGCTGGTGTCGCCGCGGTCGGCACGCTGCTGGCCCGCCAGGTGACTCGCCCCGTGCACCGGCTGCGGCAGACGACGGCGAGATTGGCCACCGGTGACCTCGGGGCGCGCACAGGGTTCGCTGACGACGCCAGAACGCTCGCGGCGACCCCGGAGCTGGCCGCGCTGGCGCAGGACTTCGACGAGATGGCTGAACGATTGGAGTCGCTGGTGACGTCGCAGCGCGCCTTCACCGCCGATGCATCCCATCAGCTCCGCACCCCGCTGACCGCGCTGCGACTGCGGTTGGAGAACCTCCAGGCCGATCTCGCCGAGTCGCTGCGCGCCGACGTCGTGGCCGGCGAGGACATCGAGGCGGTGAGCGATCGCGTCACCGACGAACTGGAACACGCGTTGGGCGAGACCGATCGTCTGCAGCGACTCGTCGATGGTCTGTTGATGCTGGCCCGCACCGCCACCGTCACACCGCCTCTCACCGCGATCGACGTGATCCCCATCGCCCATGACCGGGTCACCACCTGGGAACCGCTGGCCATCGAGCGAGGTGTCCGCCTCACGTTCTCCGCACCGTCGGGCGGACTCGTCGACGCCGTCGATGGTGCCATCGAGCAGATGCTCGACAACCTCCTGGCCAACGCCATCGAAGCGACACCGGCCGGTCGAGGCGTGCACCTGCAGATCGTCCCAGGCCCGGCCCGCACGAGCCTGCTCGTGTCAGACGAGGGTCCGGGCATGGACGCCGACCAACTTCGTCGGGCGACCGATCGATTCTGGCGCGCCAGCGACAGCGCGTGGGACGGCACCGGGCTGGGCCTGGCCATCGTCGACAGCTTGGCCAAGCAATGCCACGGCCGGCTGCACCTGGCACGCAACCGCGTCGGAGGACTCGACGCGGTCGTGGAGTTGAACACCGCGGGACGCCCGTCAGGTTCCTAGGGTGGGCACATGGGCAACAACCGGACCATGGGCGCCGACGACTGGGACAGTCGGTATTCATCCACGCCGCTGGTGTGGGGAAGCGATCCCAACCAGTTCTTCGCGGCGACAGTCGAGTCCATCGCACCCGGGCGTAGCCTCGATGTCGGGTGCGGAGAGGGGCGCAACACGATCTGGTTGGCCCAGCGGGGTTGGGACGCAACTGGAATTGACTTCTCCCCTGTCGCCATCGACAAGGCCAGACAACTCGCCACTCACTCCGGTGTCGAAGCCACCTTCGCCGTAGCCGACATCGAGATCTGGTCGCCCGAGCCGGCGACGTTCGATCTGGTGGCATGGGTGTACGTACACCTGCCCGAGCCGGTCCGAACTGAGGCCGTGAAGCGCGTCGTCACCGGCCTACGTACGGGAGGCCTCCTGGTCTGGGTGGGCCACGATCTCGACAACATCACCAACGGTGTGGGTGGACCGCAGGATCCCGCGGTGTTGGCGCGAGTTGACGAACTCACCGCAATGCTCGACGGCCTGGAGATCGTCGAGGCAAAGCAGGTGCTCCGTAACGTGGCCACCGAATCCGGACACGGTCGCAGCGAGCCGGACAAGCCATCCGCGGCTATCGACCAGCTCGTCATCGCCCGCGTTCGATGACAGCTGCTACTCGAGGCACCTCACGCGCCGCGCGGGATCGCTGTCCACGGCACGTCGCGATCGTTGCGCGGCTCGGCCGGTAGCCCGAGCACCCGCTCCCCGAGGATGTTGCGCATGATCTCGCTGGTCCCACCGGCGATGGTCGAGGACTGGACCGCGAGGAACGAGACAATCGGATCGTCGCGGTCGAGGTCGCGATTGCGAGGCTTGTAACCCGCCTCGTTCATCATCCCCTCGGCACCGAGCAGATCGACCGTGAACGCGTAGATACGCTGGCCGAGCAACGCGCCATGGAGCTTCAAGATGGAGCCCTCCGGTCCTGGCGTGCCCTTCTCGCGCTGTTGCTGCGCACGGACCTTGCCCAAACGGAGCACCTCCGCCTCGGTCCACAGCTTCATCAGCTCATCGCGCTCGGCTCCCGTGCGGTCCGATCGCGACTGGTATGCACGCACCGCCGCCGCGATGTCACCTGAGCCCTTTGCCTCGACTGCTCCGCCGATCGAGACGCGCTCGTTCATCAGCGTCGTCACTGCGGCGTCCCAACCGCGTCCCAGCTCACCCAGCATCGCGCTGTGGGGGACGCGGACATCGGTGAGGTACACCTCGTTGAAGTGCGCCTCGCCGCTCATCTGCACCAGCGGGCGGATCTCGACGCCGGGTGCGTGCATGTCGAGCACGAACGCCGTGAGCCCCTTGTGCTTGGGCACGTCGGGATTCGTGCGGGCGAGCAGCATGCCCCATCGGGCCAGATGTGCCGCCGATGTCCACACTTTCTGTCCGTTGACGATCCACTCGTCTCCGTCGAGCACCGCACGCGTGGCCAAGGTGGCCACGTCGGATCCGGCGCCAGGTTCGCTGAACAGCTGGCACCACACGTCCTCGGCGGTGAAGATGCGCCGCAGATAGGCCGTCTTCTGCTCTTCGGTCCCGACCGCGGCGATCGTCGGCCCGACCATGCCGATGCCCATCGGATTGCGCAGCCACGAGTAGCGGCAACCAGCGGCCTCGAGCATCGTGTCGATGGTGCCCTGATGGGCGGGTGCCAGGCCGAGGCCGCCGTGACCGACCGGCCAGTGCACCCAAGCCAGCCCGGCGTCGAACTGGGCGCCGAGGAACGTGACCTCGTCCGCACTCGCGTGATCGGCGATGAGCTGCTCGGTCAGCCGCCGGACCCGTGCCTCATCGGCGTTGTCGCCCGTCACCGTGCTCTCGCTCAACGTGTCCGTCATCGATGTTCCCTCTCCAGACCAATGGCGCCGAGACGCCGCTTCCACAACGTACTCAGGCCGGCGACGCCGTCCGCTGGCCGAACAACGGCCGAAGGGCCGGTTGGCTCACCTTCATCGACGGTGTGCGCGGCAACTCATCGAGCACGAGCAGTTCGACCGGGACCTGATAGGCGCTCAGCCGCTCCTTCAAGAAGGCAGTCAGCTCCGCCGCGCTCACCGCAGGCCCGTCAGGTCGCAGTTCCACCGCGGCCACCGGCACCTGGCCGAGGCGCTCGTCGTCGACTCCGAACACCGCGGCATCGCGCACCGATGGATGTGACATCACGATGTCTCGCACCGCCGAGGTGAAGACCTTGAATCCTCCGCGGATGATGACGTCGTCCACGCGGCCATCGATGAACAAGAAGCCATCAGCGTCGAGCCTCGCCAGATCGGTGGTGCGCAGCCATCCATCGACGGGAAGCTGTTCACCGGCAACTTCGAGCACACCTTGTTCTCCAGGAGCGAGTACCGCACCGGTGGCGGGATCGACGATGCGCAACTCGATGCCGTCGTTGGCCCGGCCGGTGCTCCCGCGCTTCGTGTCGCCGTAGGCACGCCAATCCTTGATCGTCCAACCGGCCACACCTCCGGCGAACTCGGTGGCTCCGTACACCACGAGCACCGGGATGTCATAGGTCTGTTCGAACTGATCCTTGAGAGCGGGCGGCACCGGGGCGGTACCGGCGAGCACGGCCTTGAGCGATGACAGACGTTCCTTGGCAACCTTGGCGTCGAGCACCATACGCATCGCCGTGGGGGGTAGTCCGCCGGACTTCGGCCGGTGCTCTTCGACGAGCGACACCCACTGCTCCACATCGAACTTCTCGAGCAGCGCGATGCGACGCCCCTCCACGACCGCGGTCATGAGGGCCCGCAGCCCGGCGATGTGCAGGATCGGTGTCCAGCAGATCGCGGCCCCTTGGCGCAGTTGGGCCGGGTTGGCCGCTGCTGCACTGGGCGAGTACTTGATGGCCCCGATCATCTCCTGCTCGAGGCTCCGATAGGGCAGATCGACACGCTTGGGTGGTCCGGTGGTGCCGCTCGTGAGCATCTGCACGGCAACACCCGGACGCGGTTCGTGATGCTCACCGGCGACGAACTCGCTGTGGACCGTGATCTCCACACCGCCGAGACCGTCGGTCAATCCGAGACCGAGGGAACCGGCGCCACGAGCGGCGTCGAGCAAGCCGGGGCGTTCCCAATCCGATTCGCTGGCGATGACGGCACCCAGTCGCATGCGCTCTACCTCGGCGGCCAGATTGGCGGCCGGGATCACCGAGCTGAGGGTCACCACGCACCGGCGCGTCGCCAACATCGCGATCGCGGCAGTCACGACCTCTGGTCGATTCCGCATGATGATGCCCACGGCTTCGTGCTCACCGATGCCGATGTTCCGCAGATGGCCGTCGATGGCATCGATGCCGTCGCGCAGGTATCCCCAGGTACGCCAACGACCGCCGAAGCTGAGCGCCTCGGCGGCCGGATCGAGCGCAACGACCTCGCGCATGCGCGCTGCCAGATCGAACTCGATCGGTTGCGTCATCGCGCCGAAGGTTCGTGCGGCAGACCCAACACGCGCTCTGCAGCGGTGTTGCGTTGGATCTCAGCGGTGCCGGCGCCGATGGTCGAGGCCCGCGTGCGAAGGAAGCCCCACACCCAACGCCCACGTTGGACCGAGTCGGGATCCCCCTGGGCCAACATGCTCTGCGCACCGATGATCTCGACGGCCACCTCGTGCAGCCATTGCTCAAAGGTGCTGATGGCCAAGCGGGACACCGACGACGCCGGTCCTGGGTCGCCGGTCGCGACGATGGAGGAGATGGTCCGTGCACCCGACACGTACATGAGGCTGACGCGCATGTGTGCTTCGGCCAGCTTCTGCCGCACGAGCGGATCGTCAGCTAGCCCCCGCTCGCGGGCCAGTTCGATGAGTTCTTTCACGATGCGCTGATAGGTCGTCGCCTGGTTCAGCACCCCGGCGGCCCGCTCGTGACCCATGCTCGTGCGAGCGATGGACCAGCCTTCGTTCTCCTCGCCGATGCGATCGGTGATGGGTGCACGCACGTCGGTGAAGAACACCTCGCAGAAGTGCGTGCCGCCGCTGATGTCGCGGATCGGGCGGATGTCCACCCCTGGCGCGTGGGAGTCGACGATGACATACGAGATGCCCTTGTTGTACGACTCCAGCGTCCCGGTACGCACCAAACAGAACAGGCGATCGGAATCCTGGGCCCCGCTCGACCAGATCTTCTGACCGTTGATCACGTAGTCGTCGCCGTCGCGCACCGCCGTGGTGCGAAGCGAGGGCAGATCGGATCCGGACTCGGGCTCTGACCAACCTTGAGCCCACACGAGCTGTCCGGTCACCATCGGACGCAACCAACGTTGACGCTGCTCCTCGGTGCCGTGCTTGATGATCGTCGGCGCGGCGATGAACACGCCGGTGCCCGGATAGCCCGGGAGCCGCGCCTTGGCATACTCCTCGGAATAGATCACCTGCTTCTCGAACGGGAGATCCATGCCGCCATAGGCTCTGGGCCACGACGGCGCGCCCCAACCGCAGTCCACCAACAAGGTGAGGAAGTCGCTCTGCCACGCGCGCTTCTCGGCCTCGCCCTTGGGCGCCTTGCCGGGATGGTTCTCCTTCAGGAACAAGCGCAGTTCGGACCGGAAGGCGTCGTCATCCCACGACGCGATGTCGTCAGGTGCATGTGCCATATCGATCACCGGCCCGCGCGCTTGGCCGCCGACAACTCGTTGTGCCGGGCGAACATGGTGTGGGTCTTGGCGGCGATGTCGTGCGGTGTGTCGGGGATGGCCGCCAACCCGAACTCCTTGGACGGCAACGACACTGTCGCTTTGGCGTACGCAGTCTCGGTGTCGCGTTGGTTCTTCATGTGCAACTCCAGGTCGATCACACGCATGTTGTGCTCGATGCGCTTGCCCACGACCTTGCCGGTCAGGAACTGCGTGTCGCCGTGGTAGTTGAACTTGCGGATGGAGTCCTCCATCGTCACGACGAAGGCGTCGTCGCCCATCCAGTCGGAGATCTGATGGTAGAACCACGTCTGGCGCATCACCCCGTAGTCATACGCCATGGGGTTGCCGATGGCCTGCGCCCACTCCGAGTCCCAGTGCAGCCGTTGCGCCACATCAGGAACCCCGTACTTGTTCTTGACGAAGAACGGCGCGATGCGCATGCGGTTCTTGTACGACAGGCGTGACGACTTGAGTCCGTAGGGCACGAACCCGTAGCCGCCGGCGTGGAATGCGATGACCTCGGTGGTGGTGAGCGGACCTTTCACCATCTCGCCGACCGAGTCTCCGACGTGCACGTCTTCCCAGTACCGCTTCTCAGCGCCGCGCACCGTCTCCGCCGCGTACACCGCGTCGATGCGTTCGATGTCCTCGTCGGTGTACGTGGCCGGCTCGAGGGCGTTGTACTTGCCCTTGTCACGCGCCGTCTTGCGCTCGGTCAGCACCCGCAGGATGCGATACACGCCCACGACTTCGCCGCGCTGGTTGACGGCCACGTCGCGTCGCACGGTGATGACCGATCGACCGGCGAACTCCGATTGCTTGACCTCGAGCGATTCCTCGCCGTGGTAGCTGTAGATCGTGTCGCCGGGATACACGTGGCGGTACCAGTGCCAGGTCCCACCGGACACGAACACGTGGATGCCCCGGAACACGCTCTTGGTGGCGGCCTTCACCTCGGCCGGGATCGGGTCACCGAGCATCGGGGTCTTGATGTGACCGGCCTGTGTGGGATGAGCGATCTGCGATCCCCAGCGCGTGCCCCGACCGTATTCCTCGTCGACGTACAGCGGGTTGTCATCGCCGACGCCCATCGCCCAGTTGCGGATGGCATCAGGCGTGGCCACGGAGTAGAGCTCGCGGAGCTTGTTGGGTTCGTCGTGGCCGATGAGCAACCGAGCGCGCTCGATGTCGTGGTCGGTGAGCTCGTAATTCGTGGCCTTCTCGAACTCCTCGGAGATCGTGGACATCGCTTCCCCTTCGACGACGCGGGCGGGCCTCACCGGCCTCACCAGGTGCGACAAACCATAGACGGAAGCCCCGGTTGGACAGGAAATCAGGTGAAGTATTTCTTGGTCACCGTTGATCGTCCCTCGCCGGGGTGGAGCGGTCTTCCCAGTCGACCCACTCGATGTCGTGCTCGACCAGATGAGAACGCACGGCCTCCCCCACCGTTGGCGCGAATCGACCGGGCCCGACGACGTCGACCAATCCGGCCCGGGCCATCCGCTCACGCAGATGGCCCTTCATCTCGGCGAAGGCCAGCACGACGTGACGATCGGCCAACTCACGGTGCAGGTCGGTGAGCATCTCCACTGCCGTGGCGTCGATGTCCGTCATCGGCTCCGCTGTCACCACCACTCGAGTCGTGTCATTGCGCAACAGGGACAACAAGGCCGTGCGGAACCCGGCCGCATTGGCGAAGAACAGGGGGGCGTCGAAACGGAACAGCACGAGACCGGGGATCCGTTGGCCCTCTGGATGGCGGCTCGCATCGTGATAGCCCTTGAGACCGTCGACCCGCACCAGCTCTGCGGTGTGAGGACGCCACGCCTTTCGCACCACGTTGAGCACCGAGAGCCCGATGGCCACGGCGATACCCCACAGCACGCCGAGCGCAGCGACCGCGATGAAGCTCACGACGGACAGCACGACCTCGCTGTTGCGCACACGGGCCAGCGCGACGACCGCACGGACCTGCACCATGCGCAGCGCTGCGCAGATCACCACCGCGGCAAGGGTCGCCGTCGGCAGCGTGCGGAACGCTCCGGGCCACGCCACGAGGAACAGCATCACCGCCCCCGCACCGGCCAAGGGCGCAAGCTGGGTCCGTCCGCCGAGAGCGGCCGCGACCGACGTGCGCGATTGGCTCGACGAGATCGGGAAGCCCGACCCGAACGCGTTGGCCACGTTGGTCAAGCCCAACACGGCGATCTCGTAGTTGGCGTCCACCGACTCGTGCCGCTTCGCCGCGATCGAACGCGACAGCACCGACGTGTCGGCCAGAGCGACGATCGTGATCCACACCGCGGCGGCGACAATGGGGCCGATCTCGGCGAACGGCACCTCGGGTACCGACACGCTCGGCAGCCCTCGCGGCATGGTCCCCACCGTCGAGAGCCGCGAACCGCCAACCTCCCACCATCCCACTGCGGCCATCGACGCCAGCATCACGATGAGCTCAGCGGGGATCGAGCGATGCCAGCGTCGCAACCCCAACATCGCCACCAGAGACGCGCAACCGATGATCAACGGCGCGCGCTGCACCTGCCCGTCCCCGATCGCCGAGGCCATGTCGACGACACGTCCAGGCAGATCGACCGATTCGACCGACACACCGAGGACCTTGGGCACCTGCGACACGATCACGATGAGCGCGATGCCGTTGAGGTAGCCGTAGCGCACTGGGGACGAGAGCAGTTCGGTGAGGAACCCGAGCCGTGCCACCCCGGCCGCGATCATCATCGCTCCGACGATCAACGACAACAGTCCGGCGACCTCGAGCGGCGAGACACCCGTGCGCGCGCTCACCGGCACAACGACCGCAGCGATCATGGGCGCCAACGACGAGTCCGGACCGAGCACCAACGATCGAGACGGACCGATGAGGGCGTAGATCACCAGCGGGATCACGGTGGCGTACAGACCGCTGATGGCCGGAAGCCCGGCCGCCTCTGCATATCCCAAGCCCGCGGGTACCAGGAGGCTGGCCAGCACAAGTCCTACGGCGAGGTCGCCGCCGATCCAACGCCATGAGTCCGATCGCCAGCCGCTCCATGATGTAGCCAGTTTCATGATGTAGTCAGTTTCATGAGCTGGCCAGCCTGATCAGAGACCCAGTTTGCCGGGGTTCAAGATGCCGGTCGGATCGAGGGCGGCCTTGAGCGAGCGGAGCACCGCCAACCCGCCGCCCAACGCGTCGGGCATGAAGCGGGCTCGGTTCACGCCCACGCCGTGGTGATGGCTGAGATTCGCGCCGGAGCGAAGCGCGGCGCGCTGGGCGACGTCCCAGCAGTCGAAGTACCAACGTCGTCGATCGGCGGCATCGGCCTGCCCGGCGAACGTGAAATAGAGGCACGCGCCGTCGATGTAGCTGTGCGACTGATGCGCTGATACGACAAGGCAACCGGGGAACGCATCGAGTGCGGTCACCACCGTTCGATGCACCTCGTCGAGCGCAGACCAAGGCGCGGCCACCTCCATCGTGTCGACGATCAACCCACGCTCGACGAGAGGACCGAGCACCGACACGTCGTTGCGATGCTCGAACCACCTGTCAACCGGCATTGCACCGAGCGGAACACCGGCAAGGCATTCGGCCGCGACGACCTCAGCGGTGACCGCTACGGTGGCGGAGTCGCCCTCGTCGAACACCAGCAACATCGCGCCGGCAGCGTCATGCAATCGTTTCGTCTCGATGAGGTCATAGGCACGAAGCACTGCCGGTCGCACACCACGACGCATTATCCGGCGGCAGGCCTCATTGGCCTCGGTGAAGCTGTCGAACAGGAACGAGGCACGGTGCTCGGCGGTCGGCACTGGATGACATCGCAACGTGACCTCGGCGATGATCCCGAGCGTGCCCTCCGACCCGAGGAACAGCGACGTGAGATCAGGCCCGATCGACGAACGGGCCACCGCGTCGGTTCGGATGACCGAGCCATCGGCCAGTACCACCTCCAGACCGGCGACGATGTCGGCCATGGTCCCGTAGCGGTTGGAGAACTGGCCGGCGCCTCGACACGCCGCCCACCCGCCCACGCTGGCCAACTCCATCGATTGGGGCCAGTGCCCGCACGTGAGCGCGTACTGCGACCGCAACTCTCGTTCGAGCTCTGCACCGTTGGTCCCGGCCCGTACCGACACCAAACCCGCCACCGGGTCGACGCGTGTGATCCCCTGCATTCGTCCCAGATCGAGCGCCACTCCTCCGGCGAGCGGAACCGCGCCACCGCTCACCCCGCTCCGTCCACCCGAGGCGGTGATGGGAACCCGAGCAGCGCGGCAGATGTCCACGATGGCAACGATCTGCGCGGCGTCCTGCGGGGCGACCACCAGATCGGCAACGGCAAGCAATCGTCCTTGCGCCGCTTCGACGAGTGCCACGGGCCACCAATCACGGCTGTGCTCGATCACTTCGTCGATGTCACGGCTCACCATCGCCCCCGTCGCCATGAGCCGTCGTTCGACGTCGCGTCCGACCTCGACGCGCTCGGGCGCTGCCCTGGCAACCCCGGCCGCGGCGTGGGAGTCGACGACATCGATCGGCAACCGGGGACTGGTCACGCACGAACCCTAGGGGCCGATCGGCGTCGACAGCTGATGGCGGTGTCGATGGCCGGTGTCCTGGCGTGGTAGACCAACCCCTTGCGTCGGGGAACCGTCGCCCCTCCGCACCCCACACCGGCGCGGAGGATCACGACCTGGGGGTCACACGTGAGAGGGGAAGTGTCGTGAAACCTGCTCCGTTCCGGTACCACGCTCCGGACGCGATCGCGGACGTCACCTCGCTGTTGGCCGAGCACGGCGACGAGGCCAAGGTGCTCGCCGGAGGCCAGAGCCTCATCCCGGTATTGGCGTTGCGGCTCAGTCGTTTCGAACACCTCATCGACCTCAACACCGTGCAGGGTCTGTCGGGCATCGAACGCAGCAACGGGCACGTGCGCATCGGCGCCACCACCCGCCAGAGTGCCGTCGAACGGTCGTCCGAAGTAGCGAGCTCGGTGCCGCTGTTGTCGCGTGCCACGCCCTTCATCGGTCATTTCCAGATCCGCAACCGCGGCACGCTCGGCGGCTCCATCGCCCACGCCGATCCGGCCTCGGAGTACCCGGCCGTGGCGCTCGCGCTCGACGCCGAGATCGAGGCCACCGGGCCTGGCGGAGTTCGGGTCATCGCAGCTCGTGACTTCTTCGAGTCCACATGGACCACGACGCTCGCCGCTGACGAGGTCCTGACCGCGGTCAGGTTCCCGGTGTGGACCGGCCGTTGCGGCTTCGCCGTCGACGAGATCGCTCGACGCAGTGGGGACTTCGCTCTCGTCGGTGCCACCGCGTCGGTGCAGCTCGACGCCAGCGGCAAGCCCACGAAGGCAGCGATCACGATGTTCGGAGTGGGCTCCACGCCGGTCCGCTCGGCCGATGCCGAGGCTGCGGTGTTGGCGGGCGCTTCGAGCGCAGAGGTCGGCCAGGCCGCCGCCGCCGACATCACCCCCACCGACGACGTCCACGCCAGCGGCGCCTATCGCAAGAAGGTGGCGGCGGTCGTGGTGCAGCGAGTGCTCGACAAGGCGATCCAGGAGGCGACAAATGGCTGACAACAACACCGCCGAGATCGCGGAGATCGCAGTGTCGGTCACCGTCAACGGCGAGCGACGCAAGGCGCTCGTCGAGCCACGCAAGACCTTGGCCGATTTCATCCGTGAGGACTGCGCACTCACCGGCACCCATCTCGCTTGCGAGCACGGCGTGTGCGGCGCCTGCACCGTCCTCGTCGACGGCGAAGCGGTGCGGTCCTGTCTGATGTTCGCCGTGCAGGCCCAGGGCCACGAGGTCACCACCGTCGAAGGGCTCACCCCCACCGATGGCACCCTCAGCGTCGTGCAGGAGGCGTTCCGGGACAACCATGGTCTCCAATGCGGATTCTGCACCCCGGGCTTCATCGTCTCGACGACGGCGTTCCTCGCCGAGCACCCGGACCCAAGCCTGGACGAGATCAAAGAAGGCCTCTCCGGCAATCTGTGTCGCTGCACCGGCTACCAGGGCATCATTCGCGCGGTGCAGCAGGCCGCACAGGTCCTGAAGTCCACCTGACGGCCTGCTTCGTCAACCCTGGTTGCTTGTCAACCAGGGTTGCATGCTGTTGCGAGGGGTGCAGCTGACCTCACCGGACCAGCACCAGCGGAGAACGCGTGTGGTGTGCGCAGTGCGTCGCCACCGATCCGAGGTGCAGACCCAGGAATCCACCGCGACCGCGGGTGCCGACCACGAGAACGTCGCTCGGTCCCGCCGCATCGACGAGGACCTGCGATGGATCCCCCGGTGCCGTGCGTGCGTGCACGTGGGCCGGGACGTCGCCGCCGAACGCGTCGAACATGACCCGATCCAACACGACCTGAGCGTCGGCGGCCATCGCGTCGTCATCGACGTAGGAACCCGCCCGGCCGAACGGCACGAACGGCTCCCATGCATACACGACATCGACCGGCCAGTTGCGACGAGCGCCTTCTGCGGCAGCCCACTTCAACGCATGTGCGGCGGCTTCCGACCCATCGACGCCGACGATCACCGTGCCGCCCGCAGCCGACGGCTCGAGGGCCTCGACGGCTTCAGGCGGAATCAGTGCGACGGGGCACGGCGAGTGGTGGATCACCTGGTTCGACACCGAGCCGAGGATGAGCCGACGGATGCGCCCGCTCCCTCGAGTCCCCACCACGAGCAGGTCGGCGTCCTTGGCGGCCTCGCACAACATCTGAGCGGCGCCGCCCTCCGCCACGATCGTGTCGATCGGGACGTCCTTGGCCTCGGCACCGAGACCGTCGATGCACTCTTGGAGGTTGCGCATCGTGTCAGCGCCCTGGTCGGCCATCGGTGTCACCGGGATGACGGCGCCTGGTGCCCCGGCAACGACCGGGTAGTTCCACACGCCGATCGCATCTATGCCGACTGGAGCGCTGCCGGCAACGCCGGCAGCGGCGATCTTGGCTTCACGAACGGCCCATCGCAGAGCGATCTGCGAGCCGGGCGATCCGTCGATACCTACAACGATCCTTCGCATCACTGCCTCCTTCGGAGCCTGTGTGCCTCGTGCGGCCGTTTCGAGGTGGCCATCGTTCGGGCAATTGCAGTGTGCGCCGCCACGGTCGAGTTGATCAGGGTCGAAGGACATCAGCTGGTCACACAGGTGGTTCCCCCCAACGGCAGTCTGACAATGGTGAAGATCACCGTGCTGCTCTTCACTCACAGTGATTGGCTCCCTACTTTCGACGGCCGTGCCCCTCACAACGGTCCATCGACGCGCCGCACGGACGCGTACACAGTCCACCCGCCGAACACTGGCCAGCGCGCTCATCGCGCTGGCCCTGCTCTCCACGATCTGGGCCGTCATCGGCGCCGGACCGGCGGGAGCGCTGACGCCCACCAGCGGTTACTGGATGCTGGATGGAACCGGGCGACTGTTCGAGTTCGGCGCGGCTGAACCACACCCGGCAGTGACCGTGGCCGCCGGAGCAACCGCCGTGAAGGTCGAGTCGACCGCCGACGGTCGTGGCGTGTGGATCGCCGACTCCCTCGGCAACGTGTACCCCCATGGCACCGCCGCGGTCTATGGCGACAAGCCGACCCTGAACGCTGGCGAGCGCATCGTGACCTTGTCGCGCACACCGAGCGGGCTCGGCTACTGGCTCACCTCCTCGGCCGGTCGCACCTTCGCACGTGGCGACGCCACCCCCCTCGGCGACATCACCGACTTCACCGAGAACCACGCTCCGTTGAACCAGCCGATCATCGACTCGGCCCCGACCATCGACGGAAAGGGTCTGTACCTCGTCGCGCTCGACGGTGGCGTGTTCGCCATGGGCGGCGCCAGCTTCCGCGGCTCCATGGGCGGCACCCGCCTCAACTCGCCGGTGCGTTCGCTCGTGCCCGACCCCGATGGCATCGGCTACTGGCTCATCGCCGGTGACGGTGGCGTGTTCGCCTTCGACGCCGACTTCCGCGGCTCGATGGGCGGCGCAGCACTCAACAAGCCGGTCGTCGGCATGGTGGCATTCGGCAACGGCTACCTGCAGGTGGGCGCCGACGGAGGCATCTTCAACTTCTCGAACCTCGATTTCTACGGCTCGCTCGGCGGCCAGACGCTGACTGCCGACATCGTCGGCGTCGCGGCCTTCAACCGTCCCGCTGTTCCGGCATCGATCACCACGGCGAACCTGCCCACCGGTCGCGTCAACCAACCGTTCTCGTTCACGTTGACCGGAACCGCTTTGGCCCCCACCGTGTGGACCGTGTCGGGCTTGCCAGCCGGCTTGTCGATGACGAGTGGAGGTGTCATCACCGGTACGCCAACGGCAGCAGGTACCGCAACCGTCGTTGCCCGACTCACCGGCGATGACCTCGGCACCACCACCAAGTCGTTCTCACTCATCATCAACCCGGCGGACGCTCCGGTGGTCACCGTCACGTCACCGGCGGCCAGCGCCATGGTGGCCGGCAGTGCGACCACGATCGCCGCCACCGCCACGTCGGCGACGAGCACGATCCTGGGCGTGCAGTTCCTCGTGGACGGCGTCAACGTCGGCGCCGAGGACACGACGGTTCCGTACTCGATCGCCTGGGACACGACGACGGCCACCAACGGATCGCATGCCATCACTGCAGTCGCTCGCACGGCGACCGACACAGGGACCTCGACCGCCCGCACCGTCACGGTCAACAACGTGTCGATCGTGGCGCTCGCTCCGGTGAACCCGAACAACGGGTTCAACTGGACCGTGTCGGCCACCGTCACCGGCCAGGCAACCTCGGTTGACTTCTACGTCGACGGCGTCATCCTCAACACCCAGAACCATGGACCCGTGAGCGCCGCTGCCGGAACCTACAGCCAAGGCTTCGATGCCTGGACCCGCTCCGATGGCACCCACACACTCACTGCTGTCGCACATCCCGTCGGTGGTTTCGCCAACGTGACGTCGGCCGCGCGAACGTTCACGATCTCGGGCTTGGCGACCGCTGGGGACTTCACCCGGCCGCTGGTGTCGCTCACCTTCGATGACGGTTGGATCAGCCACTCCACGGTGGCCCAGCCCGCGCTCGACGCTCGTTCGATGAAGGGCACGTTCTACCTGTTGTCCGATCCGACCCATCCGCTCGACGGCAACCGGTTCCCGTACATGTCGCTCGCCCAGTTGACCGGCCTGAGGAACGCTGGCATGGAGCTCGCGGCCCACACCATCGACCATCCACATCTGACCGTGGCCGGTCCGGCCTACCCCGATCACAACGCGGCATGGCTGGCCGCTCAACCCGCCGGCTGGCTCACCAACACCACCGATCCGGCAACCGCCGCACTCACCCAGGCGGGTCTCGACGGACAGTTCGCCGGCGTGAACACTTGGCTGACGAACACGGTGGGAGTCGCGGGGCCGCACGGGTTCGCCTCGCCCTATGGCGAGACCGACACACGGGCGAACGCATCGATCGCCACCAACTTCTCCTACCACCGCTCGATCACGCTGGGCGAGAACCGCCGAGCCGGTTTCAACCGGTACAACCTGCTGACGCTCAACGTCCACGACACCACCACGTGGATGGACGTCGAGGGCTGGATGGCGACGGCCCGCAAGCACAACAGCTACATCGTCATCGTGTTCCATGATCAGGTCGCCAACCCGGCCCCTGGCAGCTACGACAACACGCCCGCCAACCTCGGCCTCATGCTCGATGCGGTGCAGCGCAGCGGCGTGACGGTTCGTACGGTGGCTGACGCGCTGACCGAAATCGCGAGCCAGTGATCTCCAGCCGATAGCGCCCGCCATTTTCGACGCGGCGTCGGCCCGGACACG
>JBFWVD010000021.1:0-80277 GCA_050246915.1 Acidimicrobiia bacterium
CGGGGCCTATTCGGTCAGCGAGGCGGCGCTGACGTGGCTCTCGCTGGTGCCGCTCTCGTCGAGCATGTGCCGCCTTCCCTTCGGGAGTAGCGAGCCGAACGCCAAAGCAGCGACCAACGTGAGCGCCGACACGAAGAAGATCATGTTGTAGGCGTGCTGGGCATCTTCGGGCGAGGGGTTGTCGCCGGCTCGCAGGTCGTACACCGTGGTGAACCCGGCAACGGCCATCGCTCCCGACAGCTGTTGGAACACCGACCGCATGGCCGAGCCTTGGGCGATCATGGCCGATGGCAGCGTTCCCATGGCCGCGACCACGGTGGGGGCGGCGGTGAGTCCCATGCCGAAACCCTGCAACGTCAGCAGCGAGCCGATGTAGAACAGTGACGAGTCGAGGTGGAGCTGGCTGAGGAGTAGCACCGGCGGGATCATGATGGCCACGCCGACCATGATCGGGATGCGCGAACCGATGCGATCGCTGATACGGCCACCCGAGGTCATGCCGATGGCGGTGCCGATCGCCGCGGGTCCGAGTAGCAGACCGACGCGAGTGGCGCTGTAGCCACGCAGGCCTTCGAGGGCCAGCGGGATGAACACCAATCGTGCGTATTGGGAAGCCGTCACCATGAAGCTCACGATGAACGTGAGAGCGAACACCGGATGGGAGAACATCCGCAGCTCGATGAGCGGCGACTCGGTGTGCAGCTCGTGGTACACGAACATCACGAGCGTGGCGACGCCGATGCCCAGCACGCCGATGGTCTTGGCCGTCCCCCAACCCCACGAGTTGCCCTCCGACAGGCCGAGCACGGTGAGAGCGACCCCCGCGCCGCCAGTGAAGAAGCCGATGACGTCGAAGCGTCGAGATGGCCGCAGGGGCATCTCGGGCAGGAGCTTGATGCCCAACACCGTGGCGATGATGCCCATGGGCAGGTTGATGAGGAAGAGCCAATGCCAACTCACCGTGTCGACGAGCCATCCGCCCAAGGTGGGCCCGATGGCCGGCGCGGCCATGGCGGCCAGCCCCCACACCCCGATGGCCTTGCCGTGCTGCTCGCGCGGGAACAGATCGAACACGACGGTCATGCCGACGGGGCCGAGCGCCCCGCCCCCGATGCCCTGCAGCGCTCGACAAGCGACGAGGATGCCGAGGTTCGGCGCCAGCGCAGCGGCGAGCGAAGCGGCCGTGAAGGCAACGAGGCCAACTTGATACACGCGCTTGCGGCCGAAGCGGTCGGCCAGCCATCCCGCGGCCGGCTGTGACACGCACACCGTCACGAGATAGGCGATGACGACCCACTCGATGCCGCGCGATGCGTCGAGGTCCTCGGCGATTGCCGGCAGCGCCACGTTCACGATGGTGGTATCGAGGAGCACCATGAGAGTGCCCACCAGGATCACCGTCATGGGCAACCACGGGTTCGTCACATAGAAGTTGGCCGTACTGCCCGGACGTGGAGCATCTGATGACTCGCCGTTCATGCGACCCTCCCCCATCGGCTGAACATCGTTGTGCAACCTACAGACCTCGAACGCGATGATCGAATGGGTCGGATCGAACGGCCACGAGCGTGCGAGCTCGACCGTGAGGTCTGAGCTAGACAGTGGGCCATGGAGCTCGACGAGATCGCATACTCGAAGGCCGACGGCGTCGCCCGCATCGTCCTCAACCGACCCGACCGCCTCAATCCCATCTCAGCTCGCCCCGGCGGCACCCGTGATCAGATCCTGTGGGGCCTGGCCGACGCGCAAGCCGATCCCGAGATCGGAGCAGTCCTCATCCATGGGGCGGGCAAGGCGTTCTCGGCCGGTGGGGACATCACCGGCAACAAGCCGCGCGAGACGCCGTTCGAGCAGGCGCAATTCATCGACGGGGCCGAGCGGTTCCATCGAGCCATCCGCGAGTGCGCGTTGCCGGTCATTGCCGCCGTACACGGCTATTGCTTCGGGGCCGCGCTCAGCCTGGTGGCCAGCTGCGACATCGTCATCGCGGGAACGTCGGCCAGCTTCTCGCTTCCCGAAGGCCGGCTCGGCCTCGTCGGGGTGAGCCCGCTCGTGACCGTTGTCGGGCGGCAATGGGCGAAGTTCATGATGTTCAGTGGTGAGCCGATCAACGCCGAGTTGGCTCGCCAGATCGGTCTGGTGTTGACGATCGAGCCCGACGACGACCTCATCGAGCGAGCTGCCGACCTCGGATCGCGCTTGTCGCGCTTGCCGCGCGAAGCGCTCACCCTCACCAAGAAGGGCATCGACGCCATCGCCGACGCGGCGGGCGATCAGGCCGGTCGGACGGTGGCGGCCATGTCCGATTCGCTGGTGTTGGCCAACTCGCCGAGGGCCAACGCCCCCGACGGCCGGCCGTTCCGCGAGATCATCGCCACCGAGGGCATGGAGGGCATGAAGAAGGCCCGCGCTGCGCAATACTCAACGCCCTGGCTCAGGTGATGGGGCTCAGGTGACGGGGCTCAGGTGACGGTCTTGCGTCAGGCCTCGCTTGGGGCGGAACCTTTCCACGAGATGTCCGATGGCAGCGTGATGTCGGCCACGACCGGCTGCGGTGCGGCCCTGATCTAACGTCGTTGGCCGTCACCTGGCGAAACGACGAAACGGCGAAATGGGGAAGTCATGCGACTCGAGGGGAAAGTTGCCATCGTCTCTGGTTCGACCCGAGGCATCGGTCGATCCATTGCAGAGATGTTCGCCGCCGAGGGCGCCAAGGTCGCCGTCACTGGACGCACGGTGGAGCGTGGCCAGAAGGTCGTGAACCTCATCAAGGATGCTGGCGGTGACGCTGAGTTCTTCGCGCTCGATGTGACCAGCGAGGACAGCGTCCGGTCAGTCATCGACGGCGTAGCCGACCGTTTCGGATCGATCACCACCTTGGTGAACAACGCGGCGCCCACGCTCGAGGTCGGCTCGAACATCCGTCGACTGGTCGATTGGTCGACCGAGGAGTGGAACTCCATCCAGGTGGGCACGCTGACCGGAAACGTGTTCTGGGCGTGCAAGTACGGCATCCCGCATCTCGAGCGGGCCGGTGGTGGATCGATCATCAACATCTCGTCCGGCCAGTCGAAGATCGGCATGGGCGGGTTCGCCGCCTACGCCGCGGCCAAGGGCGGCATGAATGCCCTGACTCGCACGATCGCGGTCGAGGAAGCGCCACGCAACATCCGTTGCAACGTGGTGATCGTCGGACGTGTGGTCGCCAAGGGCGACACGGGTGCTGGCATCACACCCGGCAATCTGACCCGACTCGGCGTTCCCAACGACATCGCCTATTGCGCCACTTGGCTCGCCTCGGACGAGTCGGCGTTCGTGACCGGCTCGGAGATCGTGGCCGACGGTGGATTCATCATCAACGGCGGCCGCCTCACCGAGTGAGCAGCGCGGCCCGTCTCCGAGGGCGATCGCCGTCGGAGCTTGGGAACTGCGGAAGTACCCCTGACAAGCTGGAGCATCATGAGCGACGAGACCTCTGCGGGCCCTCTGGGTACCACCATCCTGTTCGACGTGAGCGATGCCGGTGTCGCCACGATCACGCTGAACCGACCCGACGCCGCCAACGCGGTGTTGCCCGAGCAGCGTGACCTCATCATCGAGTTGATGCGCCGTTGCGACAACGATCGTGCGGTGCGGGTGGTGGCGCTGCGATCCAACGGCAAGCAGTTCTGCTCCGGCGCCGATGTCGGTACGCTCAAGGCCGCGCAGGCCGCCACACCCGGCGTGGGCGATGGGATGCGCAAGATCATGCAGGGCGCCCAGGCTCTCGTGGCCTCGATGCTCGATTGCTCGAAGCCGGTGGTGGCTGTCGTGCAAGGACCGGCAGCGGGGCTCGGCGCACATCTGGCGTATGCCTGCGACTTCGTGGTGGCCGCCGAGACGGCGTTCTTCCTGGAGCCGTTCCTGCAACGCGGCATCATCGTCGATGCCGGCGGGACGTATCTGCTGCCGCGCCTGGTGGGGATGCAGCGGGCCAAGGAGTTGTGCTTCCTTGCCGAGCGGCTTCCCGCCGCAGAAGCCAAGGCCATGGGCCTCGTGAACCGCGTCGCCCCGGCCGATCAACTCGATGCAGTGGCCGACGAGCTCATCGCCCGACTGGCCACCTCCCCTACATCGGCGTTGTCCATGACCAAGAAGCTCCTCAATGCATCGTTCGACACCGACCGAGCGTCACTGTTCCTCATCGAGGGCATGGGCCAGGAGATGCAGGGCCACAGCGCCGATCCCAAGGAAGGCGTCATGGCCTTCATCGAACGTCGTCCTTCGAACTTCCAGGGGTACTGATCACCATGGCCGGTCCACGTTTCGACATCCCCACCATCGAGGACGAGTCCCGACCGTTCTGGGATGCAGCCAAGGAGGGGAAGTTCCTCATCCGTCGCTGCAACGACTGTGGTCTCCCGCATCACTACCCGCGTCCGTTCTGCCCGGCGTGCTGGAGCGACAACGTGTCATGGGAAGAGGCGTCGGGTCGCGGCACGCTCTACACGTTCTCGACGGTCTTCATGAACGACCTCCCGCCGTTCAGCGAGCGGCTGCCGTACGTGGCTGCCGCCGTCGATCTCGAAGAGGGGCCGCGCTTCATGACCAATCTCGTCGACTGTGATCCAGCCACGCTCCGGGTCGCCATGGCGGTGAAGGTCGTCTACACGGCCATCACCGATGAGATCACCGCCCCGATGTTCACCCCGGCCTGAACCGGCCGTCGCGCGTCAACCCACGTTTCGCAACACTGCTCGCAACCGAAATCGTTCGTACTGAAAGGCACGTCTCATGGGACTTCTCGATGGCAAGGTCGCACTCGTTACCGGAGCGGGACACGGCATCGGCCGCGGCCACGCGCTGGAGTTGGCCAAGCAGGGCGCCAAGGTCGTGGTGAACGACCTGGGTGGCAACCAGCATGGCGAAGGTGCGAGCCGGGATGCCGATGTGGTCGTCGACATCATCCGAGCTCGCGGTGGTGAGGCGGTCGCCGACTACGGCAACGTGTCGAGCGAGGCCGATGCCCAGGCGATGGTGGACCGTGGCATCGAGGAGTGGGGCCGTCTCGACATCGTCGTCAACAACGCGGGCATCGTGCGCGACAAGTCCATCTGGAACATGCCGGTGGAGGACTTCGACCTCGTCATGAACGTGCACGTGAAGGGCACGTGGCTCACGACGCGAGCAGCGGCTCGTCACTGGCGTGAGGTGGCCAAGGCCAACGGCGGCAAGACATATGGCCGCATCATCAACACCATCTCCGGTGCAGGGCTCGAGGGCAACTTCGGTCAGTCCAACTACGCCACCGCCAAGGCCGCCATCATGGGTCTGACCCTCACGACATCGGTCGAGTTGGCGTCCATCGGTGTCACCGTGAATGCCATCGGACCCGGTGCCGTCACCCGGCTGTCGGCCGGTGTATCCGGAGGTGCGATGCCCAAGGAAGCCGACGAACTCGAGGACGAGTTCTCACTGCTCAGCCCTGGCATGAGCTCGCCGGTGGTGGCGTGGATGGCCAGCGACGAAGCGGCCAACGTGTCGGGACAGTGCATCAAGGTGATGCGTACGACGCTGCAGTGGATGCAGGGATGGACGCCGATCGTCACCATCGACAACGGGGGCAAGTACTGGGACGCCACCACCGTCGGCAAGCGCATCGAGACCGACGTGTTCAAGACCCGGGCACCCGGCCTGCGCATGGGCTGACCCGAGCCGGTCAGGCGAAGCGGACCTGGCGTGGTGCGGTCGAGGTTTGGTCGCTTCTTGCCGTCACGCGGTGTGAAGCGGCCAAACCTCGGATGTGGGCGTGAGCCTCAATCGTCCGGCGCGTCCCACAGCGCGCGAAGGGCCGCCTTGTCGACCTTCAGCATCGATGTCAACGGCAGTTGCGCAATGACACGGAGTTCGTCGGGGGCCTTGTAGTCGCCCAGGCGCGCTCGGCACCACGCTCGCAACTCCTCGAGCGTCGGCGCTTCGTCGGTCGACGCGACGATGTAGGCCACGCCGATCTCGCCGATCACCGGTGCCGGGACCCCGATGATCGCAGCCTGTGCGACGGCGGGGTGCTCGCTCAGCACGTTCTCGACCTCGAGCGGATACACGTTGTACCCGCCCCGGATGTACATGTCCCCCGATCGACCCGCCATCACCAAGTTGCCTTCGGGGTCGATCCACCCCAGGTCGCCCGAGCGGATCCAACCATCAGCCAGCATCACCTGGGCTGTCTGCTCAGGGTCGTTCCAATAGCCACGCATGGCAGCGGCCGATCGCAGGTGCACCCGACCGACAACCCCGGGCGTGACCGGCGCTCCGGACTGGTCACGGATCTCGATCTCGACGCCGCTCTGGGGCCGCCCGACCGTCCGGTACAGAACCTCTGGCCGGTCGCCGGGGTCGGTGCCAGTGATCGATGGTGATTCGGTCATCGCGTAGCGCACTACCAATGCGCAGCCGAGACGCTCGCTGACCCGCTCTACCAACTCTGGCGGTGTGGGTGCGGTAGCGGCTACACCGATGCGCAACGAGCTGAGATCGGCCGTGGCCAGATCGCGATGGTCGACGATCTTGGCCCATTGCGTCGGTACACCGCCGGCCACCGTGATGCGCTCCGACGCGATGAGAGCGATGGTGTCCTCGGGTGTCCAGGGCGTCGGGCTGATGACGAAGCACATCCCCCATGCCGCCTGTTCCCACGGCTTGTGCATGTATCCGGCGTGGGCAAAGGGGGTGTTGACGAGACGACGATCGAACGGGGCGCCGAGTGCACCCGCGGTGTGGACGGCGGCGGCCAGTCCACGGTGATCGAACCAGGCACCCTTGGGTAGCCCGGTAGTGCCCGATGTCCAGATGATGGCAACCGGGTCACCAGGTACGGAATCCGACACGGGTAGAGCGGCGGGCCGTGCAGCGGCCAGCGAGGCGCGGGCGACCGCTTGGAGTTCGACCCGGCCGAGTACCGGTACGTCGATGACGATCTCGGGGGACGCAGGTTCCCCGACGGCGACGATCGGCCGGGAGCGGTCGAAGATGGCCGCCACCTCACGGGGACCGAGTCGGGTGTTGATGGCGCTGGTGACCGCGCCGAGGCGAGCGATCGCCGCGTATGCCACGGCGAAGTCGATGGAGGACGGCAACATCACCGCGACGACGTCGCCGGGCTTCACGCCGAGCTCGACCAGTCGGGCTGCTACCGCGTTCGACGTCAATTGCCATTGACGATACGAGAGATGGTACCGGCCTTCGACATACGCGTCGGCGTCACCGAACTGGTCCGCCGCGGCGTCGAGCGCCTGGGGAAGGAGATCGAACTCCCCGACCAACGGTGGCACCCGCGCGTCGGCCGCTGTCATGTTCAGTTGACGCCGAGGATCATCGTGCCGCTCGAGCACATCCAACCACCGGTCCCGCTGACACACGCCAACTCGGCGTTGGGCACCTGTCGTGCTCCGGCCTCGCCGCGCAACTGCGTGGCTGCCTCGACGAGGAGGAACAGACCGCGCATGCCGGGATGACAGGCGCTGAGTCCGCCGCCGTCGGGATTGACTGGCATCGGCCCACCGTTGCGGAGCGCACCGGACTCCACGAAGCGGCCGGCCTCGCCCTTGGGGCAGAACCCGAGGTCCTCGAGATTGATGAGGAGCATGTAGGTGAACGCGTCGTAGATGCACGCCACATCGATGTCGGCCGGGGTGACGCCGGCTCGCTGGAACGCGAGCGGACCGGTCATGGCGGCAGGCCCGACGGTGAAGTCGTCCCATTGGCTCAGGTTCATATGTGACGTCGCATCGGCGGCACCCAGTACCCACACCGGTTTGACGCCGAGGTCGGCGACGCGGTCCTCGGCCACCAAGATCGCGGCGGCGCCACCATCGGAACGGATGCAGCACTGCAACGCGGTGAACGGATCGGCGATCATGCGACTCGACAGCACGTCATCGATGGTGATCGGGTCCTGCATCTGTGCGTCGGGGTTGAAGCCGGCGTTGTAGCGGGTGGACACCGCGATCTCGGCCAGTTGCTCCACGGTGGTGCCGTAGTTGTGCATGTGGCGGCGCGCCGCCATGGCGTACTTGGAGATCAGCGTGATGCCATAGGGCGACTCCCACTGCTGCGGCCCACGCGATCCCCAGTCGAGGTTGGCGCTGCGCAGCTTGTTGCGCAGATCCGATCGGGCTGTTGATCCGTAGGTGAGCAAGATCACGTCGGCGTGACCCTGGGCGATGGCGTCGACGGCGTGTGCGGCCATCACTTCCCACGCCGCGCCGCCCACGCTGGTCGAGTCGAGCCAGCGCGGCTTGAGCCCGAGGTACTCGGCCACATCGAGTGGGGCCATCGCCCCGAGCCCGGTCGAGCCGAGGCCATCGACATCGGAGGGCTTCAGGCCCGACGCCGCGAGCGCGGCCTTCGACGACCGGGCGATGAGGTGGTACGGCGTGACGTTCTCGCCCTTGGCGGGCTGGGCCATGCTCACTCCGGCGATGGCAACGCGTCGCGACATCTACGTCTCTCTTTCGGTCACTGGTGCATCCGGGCTCACCGGGGCTGAGCGGAGTGGGCGGCGCTCACTGGGCTGGCGCGGCGGCGATGATGTCGGCGAGCAGATGATTGCGATCGCCGAAGACTCGGCTGAGTACGTGGGCCCGCTTCACGTAGAGGTGTGAATCGTTCTCTGCGCTGAATCCCATGCCCCCGTGGATCTGGATGTCATGACGACCGTTCCAGAACGCGGCCTCTGCAGCGACGAGCTTGGCTGCTGACGCCTGGAAGAGCGCGTCGCTCATCTCCTCCCCGCGCAACAGCTTGTCAATGGTCATTGCCGCGAAGAACGTCTGGCCAGCGGCGGCCTCGCAGCGCACGGCCATCTCGGCACAGGGATGCTTGATGGCCTGGTTCACACCGATGGCGCTGCCGAACTGAATGCGCTCGCGGGCGTGGAGTGCGGCCGAGTCACGGGCGGCTTCGGCCACGCCGGTGAGCTGAGCAGCGGCGAGCACGATGCCGCGCAGGTACACATGGCTGGAGGCCTCGTCGACGGTGGCCACGATGGGTTGGTTCGACAACGTGAACGACGCGATGCGGGTGGTGGGGTCGATACCGGCTCGGTCGATTCCACTCGCAGCCTTGACATCGACCAGAGCGGAGAAGTCGGGGGTGGAGATGAGCAGGAGGTCGACGATGGACCCGTCGACCGAGAGCACCTCGGCGCTGAGTGCGCCGTCGCTTACAACGAGCTCGCTGATGCCGGTGGTGAGGCCGACGACGGTTTGCCCAGCAGAGATCGACGACGCCAGGTCGCTGTCGCCTGACAGCGCGGCGATGCGTGTCGCCAGGATCATGGCCAGGAACGGACCCGATGCCAGGTGCCGGCCCAGCTCGCGCATGAGCAATGCCTCCTCGGCCAATCCGTACCCCACCCCGCCCAACGCCTCGGGGAGGCCGAGGGTGAACCAGCCCAGCTCGGCGACCTCGGCGAGCAGTGCCCGATCGATCGGATCGTCGAGGGTGCCGAGCTCGCGCACCCGCGTGACAGGCATCTTGGCCTCGAGCAGGCTCGCCACCGACGCGACGATCTCGGCTTGTTCCTCGGAAGGAAGCATGTCCATCAGTAGGCCTCGCTCACGAAATCGGTGAATACGCAATTCGGATTGACTACAGCTGCGACACTGGGGCGACTCATCGCGGAAGCCCCAACATTCGCTCGGCGATGATGTTGCGTTGGATCTCGGAGGTGCCTCCGCCGATGCTCATGCCGTAGGCGGTGAGGTACTCGTAGTGCCAGTCCGGCTTGGAGAACAGGCCCATGGTGAGGGCATCGGGACCCAGCATCTCCATGGCGAACTGGTATACCCGCTGGCCGAGGTCTGCATAGAAGAGCTTCAACATGGAGCCTTCAGGGCCCGGTTGTGCTGAACGCATGTTGCGGGAGACCCCGGTGTAGGTCATGGCCCGCAGCGCGGCGACCTCGGCCCGGAAGGTAGCCAGTGTGCGGCTCACTTCGTCGTCGTTGATCAGCGGCTTTCCATTGGAGCCACGGCGCGAGCTGGCCAGCTCGATGAGCCATTCGATCGTCTGGTAGAGCTTGGTCTGGCTGGCGGTGAAGGCGGTGCCACGCTCGAACGACAAGGTGGACATGGCAACGCTCCACCCTTCGTTGATCTGACCCACCACGTTGGTGAGTGGGATACGGACCTCGTCGTAGAAGACCTCGCAGAACTCCTCACCTGTCTCGATGGTCTTGATCGGACGGATCTCGACGCCCGGGCTCCGCATGTCGTTGATGACCCAGGTGATGCCTTTGTGCTTTGCGCCATCGGAGTTGGTGCGCACCAACAACTCCTGCAGATCGGAGTGCTGGGCGAAACTGGTCCACACCTTCTGGCCGGTGACCACCAACTCGTCACCGTCGACGACAGCCTTGGTGGACAACGACGCCAAGTCGGAACCGGAGCCCGGCTCGGAGAATCCCTGCGACCACACGACCTCACCGCGCAAGATCGGTGGGAGGTACTTGGCCTTCTGCTCCTCGGTGGCACGGGTGATGAGGGTGGGGCCGGCGTGGCTGTTGCCCACGAAGCAGGTGTCGATCCCGGGGAGACCCAACGTGGCGTACTCCTCGTACCAGATCACCTGCTGGAGCAGTGACAAGCCCCGACCGCCGTACTCGGTCGGCCAGTTGATGCCAGCCCAGCCACCGTCGAACTGCTTTCGCTGCCACTCGGTGTCGAAGTCGCGCATGGCCCGTCCAGCGCGAGGACGCGGCTCCTTGGGGCCGTTCTCATGAATCCAGGTCCGCACCTCGTCGCGGAACTCGACTTCTTCCTTCGAGATCTCCAGATCCACAGGTCCTCCCCGACCGACCGGCACCGTGCTCAGCGCACCGATCCCTGGCAAAAGCGCGCCGGCGATGCCGACACCGGGCGAATATAGCCAGCACCTCGGCGGGGGCCCTGGCCGCGTGGCCCGGCGGGCGCTGGGCACATGAGACTGAAACGGAGCCGGCAGCCGACCGGTACCGGCTCCGTGTCGCGTTCCCGGGCAGGTCAGCCGCGCTCGAGGTGTATGCGCAGGTCAGCCCGGGCTGGACGTAGCGGATCGACAGGATCCACGGCGATCGATGTCAGCCGATCTTGTCGAGACCGAGCATGCGTAGTGCGTTGCCGCGCAGGATCTTGTGCACGTCGGCGTCGCTGAGCCCGTGCAGCAGCTTGGTGACGTACTGCTTGGTGTTGGGCCACGTGGTGTCGCCGTGCGGATAGTCGGTCTCGTACTGGATGTTGTTGACGCCCGTCGTGCCCAGGTTCTCGATGCCGGTGGAGTCCTTGAAGAACGACACGAACATGTTCTTGTAGTAGTAGGTCGAGGGCGGCTCGGGGATGTGCTTGACCTCGGCCCATGCCTCGTTGTCGTGCCACACGTCGTTCATGCGCTCGAGGACGTACGGCAGCCACCCGATCTGGCTCTCGGCGTACGACAGTTTCAGGTCGGGGAAGCGCACGAGCACCCCCGAGAAGATGAAGTCCACGACCGAGGCCATGGAGTTGCCGAAGGCCAACGATGCGGTCACGCCCGGGGGCGCGTCAGGCGAGGTTGCCGGCATCTTCGACGACGAGCCGATGTGCATGCAGATGACCGTGCCGGTTTCCTGGCACGCCTCGAAGAACGGATCCCAATGCTTGGTGTGGATGCTGGGGAGACCGAGGTGATGGGGGATCTCGCTGAAGGCGACCGCCTTGACGCCGCGAGCAGCGTTGCGGCGCACCTCGGCTGCGCCGAGCGCCGGATCCCACAGCGGGATGAGGCACACGGGGATGAGTCGACCGTTGGAATCACCGCACCATTCCTCGACGAGGAAGTTGTTGTAGGCCTCGACGCAGGCCAGCGCCAGCTCCCTGTCTTTGGCCTCCTTGAACGTCTGCCCGCAGAAACGGGGCATCGTCGGGTAGATCATCGACGCTTCCATCCAGTTGGCGTCCATGTCCTCGAGACGGGCCTTGGAGTCGTAACAGCCGGGCCGCATCGAGTCGTAGTTCACCGGATCGAACGTCCACTCCTCACGGGGATAGCCGACCGCGGAGATGTTGCGCTTGTTCGTGTACACGAGGTCTTCGTAGACCCACACGTCGACCTTCTTGTCGGAGTTCTCGTCCCAGATCTCCTTGTACGCCGCCGGTCCGATCCACTCGATGCCGGCCAGTCCCTTGCGCACCACCTTGGGGCCGCGGTCCTTGAACTTGGCGGGCAGCCAGGTCTCGAAAGCGTGCGGCGGTTCGATGATGTGATCGTCGACGCTGATGATTTTGGGGAGGTTGTTCTCGTCCATCGTGTGCTCCGGGTTCAGTCGAGGTTGTTGTTCTTGCGATGGCTGCGAATGCGGGCCAGATCGTCGAGGGCTGCAGTCAGGTCGCCACCGGTGGCCTTGGCATGGGCCTTCACTTCTTCCCATTCCCGCAGAGCAGCCGCGGCGCTGGCCTCGTTGCGGTTCCAGTCGGGAGATATCGAGCAGGTGAGTTCGAGCCGGACGCCGGAGGGGTCGAAGAAGTAGATCGAGTAGATGATCCCGTGGTCGACAGGTCCGATCACGTCGATTCCGTTCGACACCAGCCAGGCGTGCCAGGCGTCGACGTCTTGCTTGGACTGCACGTCGAGGGCGAGATGGCGGAACGTGTGGTAGGCGGCCGTCGGCTCCACCACCGGTGGAGCGAGATCGGGAGCTTCGAAGAAGGCCAGGGCTTCGCCGTCACCGAGTCGGAAGAACGAGTGGAAATACGGCACCGGCTCCTTGGTGGAGGGGATCTTCTCGTCGAGGACCGCGGCGGCGAAGGGCATGCCCATGATGCGGCTGTAGAAGTCGACGGTGGCCGAGGTGTCGCCGGTGACGTAGGCGACGTGGTGCAGACGCACCGGTGTCGGCGGCAGCGACGGAGCGGCGCCCGTCTCGGCGGTGCTTGCGGTGTCGGTCATGCGGCCCTCCGTGTTCAGCCCCCGCCACCTGCGTCGACGGGTGGACTGCACAGATCGTGCGTTCTGGTGGTTCGGTACCAACAGGGTCTTTCGACCTCCTCAGCGACGCGCCGGACACCTGACATGGGGCCGAAACACTCCCGCTCGCAGCGCCGCGGGTGCGCCCGTTCGAGTAGCGGAGCGCCCGGGTGCTAACAACACCATCGGCGCCGGCGACGGCCGCAACGGGAGGGGAACCCATGGAACGTCAGGAGCTCGAGACCGTCATCTACGAAAAGGACGGCGCGGTCGCGTCGATCATCTTGAACCGGCCGGACAAGGCGAATGCCCAGAACTCCCAACTGGTGTGGGATTTCGACCGGTGCCTCGATGACGCCCAGAGCGATTACGACGTGAAGGTCGTCGTCATCCGGGCGAACGGTAAGGGCTTCTGCTCGGGCCACGCGGTCATGGACGGTCCGATGGGATTCCCCGAGTTCGTGAAGGCCGCTGAGCACGGTCATCCGTGGCAGGGGCAGGCCGAGCTGTTCCTGTGGCCGGTGTTGCACCTTTGGGAGTTCCCCAAACCGACCATCTCTGCGGTGCAGGGCTACGCGCTCGGTGGCGGTTCGTACTTCGCGCTCATTCCGGACATCGTGATCGCGGCCGACGACGCCTATTTCCAGATGCCGCTCGTGCAGGGTCTCGGCTTCCCGGGCGGCGAGACGATGATGGAGCCCTGGCTCTTCATGAACTACCACCGCGCCTACGAGTACCTCTACACGTCGCAGACCGTGAACGCCGAAGAGGCCCATCGCATGGGCATGGTGAACCGGGTCGTTCCCCGCGCCGAGCTCGAGCAAGTCGCATTGACGATGGCCCACCAGATCGCCGAGGCACCGCTCACCACGCTCATGGGTACCAAGGCCATGGTGAAGCAGGCGTGGGAGCTCATGGGACAGCGGGTGCACTGGCAGAACTCGATCACCATGATGGAACTCGTCGGACACGCCGGCGATGTGGGCGCTTGGCGCAAGCAGAACATCGAGCGTGGCTATCCCGGTGGTCCGCGCGGTGTGGCCAAGGCGCGCTTCGCCGAGGCGGCACAGCGCGTCGCCGAAGCTCAGAAGTCGGGCGGCTGAGCGCCACGCCTCGCATGCGCGAAGGTGAACCCCGTGTGTGAGGCATGCGGACCTGTCGGAATCCCGCGCCGCGCTGTGTTCGGGCTCACGGCGGGTGTCGCCACCTTGTTGGCGACGTCATTGGGCATGGACGAGGCCGTTGCCGCGCCCGATCCGGATGTATCGGTGCGACCCGATCTCACCATTCGACCGCGCAGCGCGTGGGCCGAGGGTCGACTCCCCGCCGGCACCCTCGAACCGGAGGACGTCCGCTTCTTGCTCGTGCACCACAGCGCCACGCCGAGCCAGTACACAGCGGAGAAGGTGCCGGCCATGATCCGCGGCATCTACAACCTGCACACCGGTCCGGCCAAGGGATGGCCCGATGTCGCGTACAACTTCTTCATCGACCGCTACGGCACGGTGTGGGAGGGGCGAGCGGGGAGCATCGCTGGACCGGTGAAGTGCGATGCCACCGCGGGGAGCCAGGGGTTCGCTCAACTGGTGTGCCTCATCGGCGACTTCACCAACGAGATGCCCACCGACTCGGCGATCGATGCACTCGCTCGGACCTTGGCATGGCTGGCTGATCGTCACGGCCTCGACACCAGCCCGGGTGCGACCACTCGCTTCATCTCACGCGGATCGAACCGCTATCCCGCTGGTGTCGCCGTTACCGCCACGACCATTTCTGCGCATCGCGACGTGACCTACACCGCGTGCCCAGGCGACACCTTCGCTCCGTTCGTGCAATCGCAATTGCAGGCTGCCGTGCATGCTCGTCGACCTGCAGCTCGACCGACGAAGATTGTCGTGCGGGGCTACGGCAGCGCTGTCGGGCCGAGCGAACCCGAGGGCTCCTCGTCGTGGTTCGAACGTCCGAGCAGCTCTGCGTCGATGCCCGTCGCGCTGGCTGGCCTGCGGACGGGGCGAGGTGGCTACCTGGCGTTCGCCGATGGTGACGTCGTCGCGTTCGGTTCGGCGACGGCACTGGGATCCATGGCCGGTCAGCGGTTGAACCGGCCGATCGTCGGCATCGCCACGACGGCGGACGAGAACGGCTATTGGTTGGTGGCCGACGACGGAGGCATCTTCTCGTTCGGCTCGGCTCGATTCCACGGGTCGACCGGTTCCATCATCCTCAACCGACCCATCGTCGGCATCGGGTCGACACCGTCGTCGCTGGGCTACTGGCTCTGCGCGTCCGACGGGGGCATCTTCGCCTTCGGCGATGCAGCGTTCCTCGGTTCGATGGGCAGCACGCGGCTGAACGCCCCGGTCATCGGTCTCGTGTCTGCGCCTGGTGGTCGTGGCTATCAGATGGTTGCCTCCGATGGTGGGGTGTTCACCTTCGGCGGTGCCCGCTTCTTCGGTTCTGCGGCCAACTCGGGAGCGCGATGGATCGGGCTGGGCGCGGCCAGCGACGGCTATGTGTTGCTCGGTGCTCACGGTGAGATCGCTGCGTTCGGGTCAGTTGCCGTTTCGCTGCCCGCGTCTGTCGCTGGGGCGGTCGCCGTCGCACTGACGCCATCTGGCGATGGCGCGTTGGTGGCAGCGGTCGAGCCGATGTGATGGTCAACATTGTCGTGGAGCTCACGAGCACGAGGAGATGCCGGTGACAGCGCTGGAGGAGACCACGGACGCCGAGAGCGCTGAGGAGCGGTCTCGCCGGCGGATTCGCGCCTTTATCGCCGAGCATCTCCCGGCCGACTGGCGCGGACTCGGCGCGCTCGATCCCGATGAGCGTGACCGCTTCGCCACCTGGTGGAAGACGACCCTGAACGATCACGGTCTCATGGCCGTCACCTGGCCCAAGGAGGTCGGTGGATCGGATCTGCCGCTCCTCGATCGAGTGGTGCTGGGCGAAGAGCTGATGAGGGCCGGAGCGGCCATCTGGGACATCTCGGTCGAGGTGTCGATGAACCTCATCGGCCGGACCATCTTGGAGGTCGGCACGCCGGAGCAGAAGGCCCGGTTCCTCCCGCCGATCCTGGCCGGCACCGAGCGCTGGTGCCAAGGATTCTCGGAACCGAATTCGGGGTCCGACCTGGCATCGCTGGGGACCCGCGCCGTGCGCGACGGCGACGAATGGGTGATCAGCGGTCAGAAGATCTGGACATCGGGCGCTGATGATTCGCATTGGATCTTCGTGTTGGCGCGCACCGACACCGAGGCCCCCAAGCACGGTGGGTTGACGTTCTTCCTCGTGCCGATGGATCAACCCGGGGTCGAGGCGCGCCCGATCCGCAACATCAACAAGACGGTGGACTTCTGCGAGGTGTTCCTGGATGGTGCCCGCACGACGTCGGCCAACATCCTGGGCTCGGTCGGCGACGGATGGAACGTGGCGATGACCTTGCTGAGCTTCGAGCGCGGCGAAGGGGCAACGACCGACGCGGTGCAGTACCGCGAGGAGTTCGGTCGCCTGGTGCGCGATGCGCGGATGCTCGGTCGCAACAGCGATCCGCTCATCCGTCAGCGATTGGCGAAGCTCTACACCGAAGTCGAGATCATGCGCTTCCTCGGCCAGCGCGTGGTCCAGCAGTTGGTGAGCGGGGGGCAGATCGGACCGGAGGGCTCGCTGCACAAGTTGGTGTGGTCGGGCTTCCAGCAGCGCCTGGCCGAGTTGGCCGTCGACATCATCGGCGCCGACGCGATGACGCCATCGGGCCGCGATTCGGTGTCGTCAATTGCCGTTGACGACCCCGGTGCCCCGTACTCGTCGCAGTCGTGGGTGACGGTGCTCATGGCGTCGCGCTCGTGCACGATCCGTGGCGGCACCACTGAGATCCAACGCAACATCATCTCCGAGAAGGTGCTGGGGTTGCCCCGCGAGCCACGGGCCGACACCGGCCCGTGGTCCCAGACCCGCCGCTGACCGGCCTCCCCCCCGTCTCCCCCCCGCCTCCCACCCCGCCTCCCGTCCCGCGACGTTTGGCCGTTGTGTCCCGCCCGGCGGTACGAGACGGCCAAACCTCGCAGCGGGTGGGGTCTGGTGCGGGTTGAGCCGGGACGCATCACACCCCCTCCCGATGATGGGGCGATGCTCAACACAGATGCGGCACTTCTCGAGGCCGCCCGCACCCGGCACGGCATCGTGTCCTCGGAGCTGTTGCTCCTCCTGGGCTTCACCCGCGGTCAAATCGCACGACGCGTCGACGCTGGTCTCATGGAGTCGGTGCATCCCGGTGTCTACCTCGTGACCGGCTTCCCGTTCGACTTCAGAGCACGGGCCCACGCAGCGGCCATGGTGTCGTCGACCATCGTGGTCGGCTCACGTTCCGGGGCCTACCTACGCGGCTTCGGTGCCGGTCGCCCACCTGTGGTTGAAGTCATCACGACTGGATCTCGCCCACGTGCCCTGGACGGAGTACGGGTGCGTCGCGCATCCTCGCTCCCCGATCACCACATCGAGATCCACGATCATCTCCTCATGACAACGCCCGCTCGATCGATCTTCGACGCGTCGGCGGTGACCGGGCCGGGAGCGATCAGCCGAATGATCAACCGTGCCGTGCATCAACGTCTCACGACCTTCGACCACATCCTGGGCGTGGTCGCCGACCTCGGAACTCGTGGCCATCGAGGAGCCGGCCGCCTGCGGCGCGTCCTCGACGAACTCGGCGGGCACTCCGTGACCGAGAGCGTCCTCGAGGACGATGTGCTGGCGTTCTTGCATCACTTTGGTCTTCCGACGCCCGAACGACAGGTCGTGTTCACCGCCGTCGATGGACGCAAGCTCCGGGTCGACTTCCTGTATCGGGCCGAGCGTGTCGTGCTCGAAGCCGAGGGTCGTTTGTGGCACACCCACCCCGACGACTTCCAGGACGACATCGAGCGATCAGATCTACGCGGAGCTCGACGTGATGCAGGTGCCGATCAGCTCGTTCGATGTGCGAAAGCGACGAGCCAGAGTGGCGGACATCATCGGCCGAGTGTTGGCCGGCCGACGTCGACGGGCAGCGTGAGGTTGACGCCCGGCCCCCCTCGCGAGGTTTGGCCGATTCGTATCGGCAGGCGGTACACATCGGCCGAACCTCGCCGGGGGTGCCGGGGGTGGCGGGTGCCGTGCGGGCCGCGGCGAGCCGGTCAGCGGTATTCGGTCTTGGGGCCTTTGGTGTTGGCGGGCCGCGAACCGTCGGCCGGGTTCCCGATGTGGGTGTAGGTCATGCCGTTCTGGATGGCCATGTGCGGGGTCATCTCCAGCGACTCCCAGATGGCTCGCACGGTGCCCTGCACCGCTACCGGCCGACGAGCCGCAATGCCCGCAGCGATCTCGTGCGCCCTGGCCCACAGCGCGGCCTTGTCGGGCAGTACCTCGGTGACCAGACCGAGGCGCATGGCGGTCTGCGCCGTGATGCGCTCCTCGTTGCCCATGAGGGCCCACCGCAGCACGTCACCGAGGGGCACACCCCGGTGCAGCATGCCGATGGGCTCGAGCGCGGAGACGATGCCGCCGTTGGCGTGCGGGTCGAAGAACGCGGCGTCCTCCGAAGCGATGATGATGTCGGACTCGTTGACGAAGTACTGCCCGCCACCGGCACACATACCGTGCACCGCGCACACCACCGGCTTCCAGACCTTGTGGTGCTTGGGTCCGAGCGCGGCGCCCGGATCGACATGGTTCCAGATGTTCCAGTCCGCCCACCACTTGCCGGCCTTGACGTCGATGCCGGTGCAGAAGGCCCGCTCCCCTGCCGCGCGCAACACGACGGAGTGGATGTCATCGGTGACCTTGATGTGGTTCCACACCGTGGTCATCTCCTCGGCCATCTCGCGGGTGAACGAGTTGAGGGAATCCGGTCGGTTCAGTGTGATGGTGGCGACGTGATCGTCGCCGACGTCGAAGAGGATGGTGGTGAAGTCCGCCATGGCGATGTCCTTTGCGTGGGAGAGGGGGATGACTGGGTCAGGGAGCCGCGGGGCCGCGCAGGCTGTCGCGCAATTCGAACTTCTTCACCTTGCCGCTCATGCCGCGCGGGAACTCGGTGAGGACCTCGAGTCGCTCCGGCGTCTTCTGCTTGGCCACGCCGACCTCCACGAAGTGGCGGCGGACCTCGTCGAGATCGAGCGTGCACCCCGGGTTCAAGAGCACGAACGCAGCCACCTTCTCGCCGTAGCGCTCGTCGGGCATGGCGACGACGGCAGCTTCGAACACCGACGGGTGGCTGGCGAGGACGTCTTCGACCTCCTTGGAGGAGATGTTCTCTCCCCCGCGGATGATCACGTCCTTCTTACGATCGGTGATGGTGAGGTAGCCCTCCTCGTCGAGACGGCCGATGTCTCCGGTGCGGAACCATCCACCGGGGAGGAAGGACACCTCGTCGAGCGCGGGGTTGCGATATCCGATGAACAGCTCCGGTCCCCGGCTGAGGATTTCGCCGTCAACCCCAATTGGCACGTCGTTGTCGTCCTCATCGACCAATCGGACCTCATTGCCCGGCGTGAGCCGGCCATCGGTGGTGGCGCGCTTGTCCAGAGCGTCGCTCGGCGAACCGGTGGTGATGACGGGATGTTCGCTCGACCCGTACGCCCGATAGGCGATGATGTTGTTCCGCTGGGCTTCGTGCACGATCGCCGGTGGGACCGACGCCGCACCGACCATGAAGCCGGTCATCGGTGACATGTCGAGACCGAGTTCGTTGGCGGCAGCCATCATCGAGGTCAGGTAGAACGGCGCGCCAGCGGTCGAGTTGGCGCGATAGTCGTTCACGATGTTGGCGGCAACCGTGGCGTCCCACGTGTCCATCAGGACCGACGAGCACCCGAACATGAACGTTCGCAACACGTTCAGCACGCCACCGATGTGTCCGGCCGGGAACGCCGCGAGGTTCACGATGCCTTCCCCGGCACCGACGATGTCCCTGGTGCTGCGCACCTCGGCCGCCAAGGTGTTCGATGTGTGCTGCACGCCCTTGGGATCGGCGGTGGTGCCGGACGTGTAGATGAGCATGCACACCTCATCGGGCCCCGCCAACGGTGGCAGATCGCACGGCTCGGCTTCCTCGAGTTTCGACCACGCGATCGTTCCGGGTACCTCGGCGTCCCCGATGGTGATGATGTGCTCCAGCGCCGGCGTCTCGCGGAGCGCAGCGATGCGCGCCAGGTAGTCGATGTTGCGCCAACGCTGCGGGATGATGAGCGCCTTGGCTTTTGACTCGTTGAGGATGAACCCGACCTCGGCCGGGCCGTAGATGTGCACGATAGGGACGATCACCAGCCCGAGCTTGAATGTGGCCTGATAGGCCAGCGCTCCTTCGAGCCAGTTCGGCACCTGGACCGCAACGACATCACCGGCACGCAGTCCGAGGTTCCACAGCCCCGCCGCGACCCGGTCGCTGACGCGATCCATCTCCGCCAGATTCGCCCGTCCGGGATGCTCGCTGCCCACGAAGATCATCTCGGCGTCGGGGAATTTCCGGGCCCCGTGACGTACGTGATCAGCCATGGTCTCGGTGCCGAAGAACCCCTCGCGGTACCAGCGTTCACGCAGTGCGGCCCGATCCTTGGCCAGTTCTTCGAGGTTCACTGCTTCCCCTTGAAACGCTCGATGCGGGCCTGGAACTCCGGCGAGTTCACCAGCACGGTGTTGGCCAGACGATCGATGTTGCGCTGCACGTTGCGATCGGCCACGTCGGCGGCGGCGTCGACCGCGAACTTGGCGAGGCCCAACGCTTCGGGCGGGAACGTCATCATCTTGCGGCAGAAGGCGTACACATCATCCATGAACGTCTCGGCCGGGAAGATGTCCTGCACCAAGCCGATCGTCAGGGCGCGCTCCGCGTTGATACGCATGCCGGCCATGGCCAAGTACTTGCCCCATGACGGGCCGACCAAGCGAGTCAGCCTGCTGGAACCACCGCTCCCGGCGATGACCCCCAGCGTCACCTCGGGCACCGCCCACTCCGCCGACGGTGTGCAGAAGCGGAAGTCGCACGATGCCGCCATCTCGACTCCGGCACCGAGGCAATGGGCCTGCGCGGCGAGCACGATGGGCTTCTCGATGGTCTCGAACTCGTCGTAGAGCAGATGGTGCAACCGATAGTTGCGCCGATAGCTCCAACCCGGGAACACGTCGGCGTCGGAGCGCAGCGCGGGGTCCTCGTGCTGCAGGTTGGCCAGATCGATGCCAGCGGTGAAGTAGCGCCCAACTGCCGTGATGACCATGCACCGCAGATCGCCACGCGTGGCGAGAGCACGAGTGGCAGTCCACAACGCCTCGGTCACCTCGCCGCTGATGGCGTTCAGTTTCTCCGGGCGGTCGATCGTGACGGTGATGATGCCGTCGTCCTCGGTGATGCGCGCGTGCGGTGTCTCAGACATGTTCCCCCGTTGTGTCCGATCGACGGACTCTAGATGGATGGCTCGACGGCTGTTTCGGAGCCGGCCGCTGGTGGATCGGCGGAGCCCGCGGCGAAGATCGGCTCGGTCCCCGCCAACCACGCTCGCACAGCGGTCTTGTGGTCAGCGGTCGTGGAGCTGTGGACGATGCGACGAGCTTCGGCGGCCAAGGCATCGGCGAGCGGCAAGGTGCCGGCGTCGATGACATTGCGTTTCATGGCCGAGATCGCCCCCTGTGGTCCATGACCGATGGAGCGCGCCAACGCGAACCATCCGTCGGCGAACTGATCGCTGGGGAGCACCCGGTTCACCATGCCCAGCCGCAGCGCTTCGTCGGCGGTAATGGTCTCGTTGGTGACGATGATCTCGAGGGTCTTGGCCGCACCGACGAGTCGGTTGAGGAACCACGCCCCACCGAAGTCACCGGTGAGGGCCAGCTTCACCCAACCGCCGATGAACTTCGCCGACGCATCGACCACGCGCAGATCGCACGCCAGCGCCAGCGACATGCCGGCGCCGACGGCAGCGCCGTTGACGGCAGCGATGGTGACCTTGGGATGTTCGTGGAGCCGGAGGATGACGGTCTCATCGACGCCGAGTGACTCCACGCGCTCGTCGATGGTCGGCTTGGTGCCGTCGGCCCGACGTGGACGGCCATCGCGTACGTCACCTCCGGCGCAGAAGCCCTTGCCTTGGCCCGTGAGCACGACGGCTCCGACGTCATCGGCGGTGGCGAACTCGTCGAGGGCCGCGACCATCGCCGGGTACATCTCGTGGTGCAGCGCGTTGCGGCGATCGGGACGGGTCAAGGTGATGATGCCGACCCGGTCGCGCACGGTCACCGACACGGTGTCGGTTCCCGACTCGATCGTGCGCTCGCTCATTGTGGCCTATTCACTGTGGCTCGAGTCTCTTGCTGCGCCATCGCTCCCCGATCCGACCCTGCGCCCGGCACGGGCGGGACGACCTGTCGCCAATATAGGAGAAGTGTTGCCAGGTACCGATGGTCGCTCGGCGTTGGACAACCGTCTCAGTCGTTGGTGGACGGATCACCCAGCATGGTCGAGTTGGGGGTGTGCCAGTTGATCGTCACCTTGCGATGGGCGATGAGCCAGCGGTCCCCCGACTTCACCCACTTGTCGGCGTAGGTGCCGTTGTGGTCGGGGCCGACGTTGGTGACGACGAAGAAGTAGGTGAACGAGGTCGCCTCGGTGGGGCTCACCAAGTCGATGCGGCAGGTGGTGAGGTGATGGCGCACCAAGGGCTTCACACCGAGTTCCGCCCCCGTGCTCCGTCGGGACTGCACGCCGGCGCTCAGACCCTTCACGATCGCCTCGCGTCCGATGTAGGGCTCGTCAGCACTGGTCTCGAGCACGCCGTCGGGCATGAACGCCGACGCCAGCCCCTCGAGCCGACCGCGGTCGCCTTCGTTGTTGTAGATGGCCATCGTGTACCGGATGGCCTCGCGCGCCAGCATCTCGTCGATGTTCATGATCGCTCCCCCTCGGGGGCCGTCCCCCGATGAGGCGATACTAGATTCATGAGCGCGATGGACGTTCGAGAACAGGCCCGGCCCACCCCCAAACCGTCTCCAGAGACCGCGCACTTCTGGCAGGGAGCAGCTGAGGGTGTTCTGCGACTCCAGCGCTGTCGAGCGTGCGATCACGTCTACTTCCCTCCCCAGCCGTTCTGCCCGCGTTGTTCGACCGACGATGTGGAGATCATGGTGGCATCGGGGCGGGCGACGCTCTACAGCTACGTCATCAGCCATCTGCCGACACCCGGGTTCTCGTCTCCGTTCGTGCTCGCCGTGGTGGAGCTATCGGAGGGCCCCCGCCTGCTCACCAACATCGTCGGCGTCGAGCCGCAACCGGAGTTGCTCAGCCTCGACATGGATCTCGAGGTGGTGTTCGAACCGCTCGGTGATCTCGCCGTGCCGCTGTTCAGACCGGCGACGATCGCGGTCGGCGCATGAGACCGATCTCGGTGGCGGTCGTCGGTGCGGCAGAGTCCACCGATATCGGCACCGTTCCCGGTCTGTCGTCGCTCGGCTTGGCCACCGACGCGGCTCGTCGGGCGCTGGCCGACTGCGGCCTCACACCGGCCGATGTGGACGGCGTGGCCGCGGCCGGGCTGCAGCCCTATGTGGCCACGCAGATCGCCCATTCCCTCGGCATCGACGCGAGGTGGGTCGACGGCACCATGATCGGCGGCTGTTCCAACGTCGTGCACGTGCGCCACGCTGCTGAGGCCATCGCCGCAGGCCATGCATCGGTCGTGCTCATCGCCCATGGCGAGAGTGGACGCTCCCGCCTCGGTGCGCCCGTGTATCGCCATGGGTCCGACACGTGGGCGGGGCAATTCGAATTGCCCTTCGGCACCGCTGGCCCCATGACGTTGCTCACGTTGGGGGCCATGCGCTTCCTGCGCGACCGGGGTGTCGGTCCCGAGGCACTGGCGAACGTGGTCGTCGCCCAACGCGACTGGGCGGTCCGCAATCCGCGGGCGCTACGGCGTACACCGATCACCGTGGACGAGGTGCTGGCCGCCAAGCCGGTGGCGTATCCGTTCACCCAACCGATGTGCTGTGTGGTCACCGATGCTGGCGGGGCGCTCGTGGTCACGTCGGCCGAGCGTGCTCGCGATCTGCCGCGGCCGCCTGTGCATCTCCTCGGCTCCGGTGAGGCGACCGGGGCGGCGATGACCAGCCAGATGCCCGATCTGACCTCCTCAGAGGCGTTCGTGCGGTCGGGCGCGATGGCGTTCACCGAAGCCGGGTTGAGCCCGAGGGGCATCGATCACGCCATGTTCTACGACGCCGTGGCGACCCTGCCGTTGATGGCGCTGGAGGACCTCGGGTTCGTGTCCCGCGGTGAGTCCCCCGCATACGTCGCGGAGGGACACACGGCGATCGGGGGGCGTCTGCCGGTCAACACCACCGGAGGCGGGATCAACTACACCCATTCGGGCATGTACGGCATGTACGCGCTGCAGGAGTCGATCCGACAGGTCCGCGGCGAGGCGCCTGCTCAAGTCGCTGGGGTCCGCACCTCCATCACCCACACCATCGGTGGCATGTTCCAAGGTGCCGCGACCGCGATCTGGTCGAATCAAGCGCCGTGAAGCAGTCGGGATCACGAACTGAGCCGGACCTCGGAGCGCTCTCGACAAGGCATGTCAACCCTTCTTGACGTGATCCCGGAGTACGTCGAGGTCACCGAGTGATCGGACCAGATCGTTGAGGTGGGTGCAGGTGGCGGTGCCGCGGAACCGGTCGCGCACCAGGGCTCGGATCTCATCGACGCGATGACCGACGATCCACGACGCGCTGGCGGCGGCATGAGGACACTCGATCCACGGCAACACGCGTGGCTCGGCACCGGCCGCGATCACCGTCTCGCCGTCGTCGTCGAGAGCTCCGGTGAGCTCGTACTCGTGCAGGACGATCTCCACCTCGTTCTCCGACGGCCTGAAGCTGTCGCGAAAATAGGCGTAGAAGGTCCAGCGAGCCGTGTTGCCGGTGTCGTCGCAGCGGATCTCGACCAATCGTCGTCGTCGCATCGCTCCGGGGGCCAGCGGCTCCATGGGGTGCCACGCCAAGGCATCGTCGGCGCGTTCGATGATGGCCGCCGATGGTCCCACCGGGATCGGCACCCTGCCGACGGTGGCGATGGAGTTCATCATCACGCCGCCGGTGCGCCATCCCGAGCAGATGTCCCCTTTGAGACCGGCTCTTGCGCTGTCACCGCTGCGTCGATCGGTGTACAGCGACGCGTATCCCGAGATGAGGGCCATGACCGGAAGCTCGTCGAGCAGCAGGTACAGCGGAGTGCGCGACGCCAGCTCGTCCGGCACGGCTCGATCGATCGTGGAGCGGAAACCTCGCCCCACCAGCTGGCCGACGAGATTCGATGTGTCGACAACCGGCTGCGTGGCGACGGCGGTGAGCCCATGGCTCGAGTCGAGCGATGCCTCGATGTGGGCCGATGCCAACTCGTGCCCGACGCCGCGGACATCGGTGAGCAGATCTCGCGCCGATCCCCAGATGGACAAGCTGGTCTGGAACGCTGCGGTCTCGGGGAGATCCACGATGGAGTCCAGATGGCTGGTGCGGCGCACCGACCGCGGCGAACGAGGCACAGTCGTCGTCGCGGTGCCGAAGTCCATCGACGGCATCTTCGGTGCCGGTGCCGGTGCCGATGCCGGTGCCGAAGCAGGGCTTGATCGATCGTCGCTCATCGGAGCTGCTCCACCAACGCGCCGAGGTCACCGAGTGATCGCACCAGATCGTTGAGATGGGTACAGGTGTCGGTCCCGCGGAACCGGTCGCGCACCAGCGCTTTGATGGCATCGACGCGATGACCGACGATCCACGACGCGCTGGCGGCCGCGTGGGGGCACTCGTTCCACGGCAGCACACGTGGTAAGGCCGTGGCCGACGTGACGACCGCCCCGGCGGCATCAAGGGTTCCCACCAGCTCGTACTCGTGCAACACGATCTCGGGCTCGGCGAGCGACGGTCGATAGGAGTCGCGGAAGTAGGCGTTGAAGGTCCAGCCAGCGCTGTTTCTTGATGCGCCCGAGCCCGCCGCGTCGAGGTGACGCACATCGAGCAGGCGGCGGCGACGCATGGCTCCCGGCGCCAGATCGTCCATGGCGTGCCAGCCGTGGGGATCGTCGACCGGTTCGAGCCGGCGCGTCGGTGGACCGATGGTGATGGGCACGGCTCGACCGGCGTCCAACTCGTTCATCATGAGCCCGCCGGAGCGCCAACCCGAGCAGATGTCACGCTTGAGTGGACCGGCTTCGGTCATGCCCGGATGCGCGGCGGTGTACTGCGTCGAGTAGCCGGAGATGACCAACATCACCGGTAGCTCGTCGAGCAACAGGTACAACGGCGTGCGGGCGTCACGCTCCGCCGGTGCGGTCGCGTCCAGCAGCGAGCGAAAGCCCCGTCCCACCGGTCGGCCGACGAGCGAACCGACGTCGACGGCAGGGGTCGTGCGTAGCTCGAGCAGTGTGTGATTGCGATCGAGCGATGCGCTCATCGTTGCTGCGCTGAGCACGAGTGGCACGCCGTCTCGACCGGTGCGTAGGTCACGCGCCGCTCCGCTGATCTCCACCGGTGAGGGGAACGAAGTGCCTTCGATGAGCGAGTCGAGGTTGCTGGTGCGACGCACGGACCACGGCCGCCGGTCGATGGTGGTGGTGGCCGTCCCGAAGTCGACCGCGGACACCACCGAGATGCCCTCCGGGACGGGGATCGACGTGGAGATGGGGACGTTGCTCGGCACCAGCGGCTCGGTAGTGGGCGGTGGACCCGACAGCGGTGTCATCGTGAGCGTCCATCGGTGTCGGCAGTGCTGCGTTCGTGCAACGTTGCGTCGAGCGCGTCGAGGTCGCCCAGTGATCGGACCAGATCGTTGAGATGGGTGCAGATGTCGGTGCCCCGATACTCGAACCGAACGGTGTCGCGGATCTGATCGACCCGTTTGCCCACGATCCATCCTGCGCTTGCTGCGGCGTGTGGGCATTCGGGCCACGGCAGCGTGAGGGGTTCGGCGACGCACGTGCGAACGACGAGGGCGCCGTGACCAAGCCCCACATCGACCGTGCCGTGGATCTGATACTCGTGCATCACGATCTCGCGTTCGTCCCACGACGCCCGGTACGTGTCGCGGAAATACCCGTAGAACGAGCGATGGCCCGCGGCATCGTGCCGGATCTCCACCAATCGGCGCCGACGCATCGACCCCGGAACCTGATCATCGATGTCGTGCCACGCGAGATCGTCATCGGCACCGAGGTCTCCGGCAGCAGGTCCGATCGAGATGGGTAACGCTCCGGTGGTATCGAAGGACTGCATCATCACGCCCTCGTGACGGAAGCCCGAGCAGATGTCGCGCTGGTGCTCGACTGCTGGGTTGGCGGTGCCGCGCTCGGTGAACAGATCGACGTAACCGGAGATGACCAAGATGACGGGCAGTTCGTCGAGTAGCAGGAACAGTGGCGATCTTGCCGTCCGCTCGACAGGCACCGCGGTGTCGAGCGTCGCCCGGAACCCGCGCCCTACGGCGCGTCCGAGCAGCCCGTCGACGTCGATCCCCGGATCGGTGACCAGGGACTGCAGCGATCGATCGGGATGCAGATGAGCGCGCAACGAGGCCGAGGCCACCAGGTGCGCCGCACCGTGGGCGTCGGTGTGGATGTCCCGGGCCGCACCGCTCAACTCTGTGCCGTCACCGGGCCCCGCCCCCACCAGCGCGTCGAGATGGCTGGTGCGTCGCAACGAACGAGGAAGACGGGGCACGGTGGAGGTCGCCGTGCCGAAGTCCAATGCGGCGGTGAGCGCCACGCTCACCGGGGTGGTCGACGGTGCCACGATGGGGATCACCGGTCGGGGTGGTCGTCGAGTGAGCCGCGTTGTGTCGACCACCATCGCCTCCCCCTGTCCATGCGGCCAGATTCACCGCACCAATCCTGCCGACGAATCCTGCCGCGCTCTCGGCCAGAGGACAAACGGCGCGAGCAAACCCAGGATTCAATCCGCGTAACCGTTCGCCTTATTGTGGCGTCGTCGCCATCTGCACAGGGAGCCGTACGCGCATGGAAGACCTCGCACAGTTCCGGGAACGAGTCCGCACAGCCCTCGCCACGCGCTATGAGGTCCGCGACCCCGAGCGCGACGACGATCGAGTCGACGTTATGAGCCGCGCCCCCGAGGGACACCACGCCCTGCGCGACGCAGCCCTCGAACTGCAGGCGCTGTTGCGGTCGGCCGGGTTGTCCGGACTCACGCTCCCCACCGAGTACGGCGGACAGGGGCTGGGCCGGGAGTACAAGGAGGTGTTGGACGAGGAGCTGCGGCGATTCGACACGCCCACCACCCGACCGCTCGGCCTCGGACCCACCTTGGCGTTCTTCACGTTGATGCACGCCGGCACCGAGGAACAAAAGCGCCGCTATCTGCCTCGCATCGCAGCGGGCGAGGAGCTGTGGTGCCAGATGTTCTCCGAACCCGATGCCGGCTCCGACCTCGTGTCGTTGCGCTGTCGTGCCGAGCGTCGCGACGGGGGGTGGCTCATCAACGGCCAGAAGGTGTGGTCGTCGTTCGCTGACGGCGCCGACTTCGGCTTGCTGCTGGCCCGAAGCGATCCCGATTCGGCGAAGCCCCACAACGGCATCACCATGTTCATCGCCCCCATCAACGCTCCGGGGGTCGAGGTGCGTCCGCTGGTCGACATGGCCGGTGGCCGTCACTTCAACGAGGTGTACTTCAACGACGTGTTCCTGGCCGACGATCTCGTCATCGGGGCCGTCAACTCCGGTTGGCAGGTGGCCAACGGGACGCTGGGGACCGAGCGCTTCGAGTACCTCGGTGGTTCCGGCGGCGGGCGTCGTCAACGCCAGTTGATACGCCTGGCCCGGGAGTACGGCAAGGACTGCGATCCGGTCATCCGCCAACAGCTGGCCGCCGCCATCAGCAGCGAGCGCATCTTGGAGTGGTTGCGCGATCGCATCGTGGAAGGTCAGGTCGCTGGTGGCAGTCCCGCGTGCGGATCGTTGATCAAGACCGCGGCCGGCACGCTGGAACAGCAGGTGTCGGTGCTGCGCATGGATCTGGCGGGATTCGAATCGGTGGCCTGGGACGCGACCGATCGTGACGGCGACGTGGAGTCGCAGGCGTTCTGCGCGGCGCGGCAATCCACGATCGCCGGTGGTACTCATCAGATCCAACGCAACTTGATGGCCGAGCGCATCTTGGGCCTCCCCCGATGAGCGAGGACCGAAGCGCAGCGGAGGCCCGCAGCTCACGTGAGCAACATGGCGGAGCCATGAGCGAGGACCGAAGCGCAGCGGAGGCCCGCAGCTCACGTGAGCAACATGGCGGAGCCATGAGCGAGGACCGAAGCGCAGCGGAGGCCCGCAGCTCACATGTGCAACATGGCGGAGCCATGAGCGAGGACCGAAGCGCAGCCAAGCTGCGCGTGATGCGCCTGCCCGAGGACATGAAGGCCTGGGTCGAGTCCGAGACGGGCGCCACGGTCATCGGTGCCGACCGCCAAGCCGGTGGTGGACGCAAGGAGGCGTGGTTCATCGATCTGCTCCGGGCCGATGGCACCGAAGAGGGCATCTTCATGCGCTGGGATCAAACCGATCCGGTCGCCACTGGTGATCCGTGGACGGTGCGCCGCGAGGCCGAGGTGTACCGATCGCTGCGCGACACCGACGTGCCCGTCGCACGATTCATCGCCATGCACCCGACAGCACAGGTCATGTTGGCCACGCGCGTGCACGGCGCCACCTGGTTCTCGCACATCAAGGACTCCGATGAGCAGGTGGCGGTGGCCAAGGACTTCATCGGTCACCTGGCGGCGTTGCATCGCATCGACGTTCATGATCTCCCGCTCAGCCGCTTCGATCCCGACGCATCGCTGCGCGACATGGCCATCGATCAGATCGACGAGATGGAAGCCCTCGTCGCGTTCCGCGGTGGCTCGCCAGAACCGCTGCTGCGCTTGGCGCTCGACTGGCTCCGTGACAACGTCCCCGACTACGAGGGACCTGCGGTGCTCGTGCAAGGCGACACCGGCCCCGGCAACTTCATGTACGCCGATGCCAAGGTGACGGCCATCGTGGACTGGGAGTTGGCGCACTACGGCGATCCCATGGACGACATCGCGTGGGTGACCCTGCGAGCGTTGCAAGAGCCGTTCACCGATCTCAAGGCTCGCTTCGCCGAGTATCAGGCGCTGTCGGGTCACCGACTCGACCTTGCCCGCATCAAGTACTACCGGGTCATGGGTGAAGCGAAGATCGTCACCATGAACCACGGCATCAGCCTCAAGACCCGCGCCGAGGGTGCCGGTGGCGGAGCTGACGTGGGCGCTCGGTTGATCTTCGGTCAACTGCATCGTCGCCTGTGTGCCGAAGCACTGGCCGATGTGATGGGGCTGCAATTGCCATTGCCCGAGCTGCGCGAAGAACCGCCGGCCGGTGATCTGGACGATCTGTTCGACGTGGTCCTCGATCAGATGCGCGAGGTCATCGTGCCTCGCATCACCGACAACTTCGCCTTGCAGCGGACCAAGGGTATGGCTCGTGTCCTCAAGTACCTCGCGGTGGCGTCACGGCGCGGTCCGGGGTTCGCGGCGCTCGAACTCGAGGATCTCGAGCGGGTGCTCGGTGATCGCGTTGGCTCAGTTGCCGAGGGGCGCGCGCTCCTGGCCCAACGCGTCGAGGCGCGCGAGCTCGGCGTGGCCGAGGCCTTGCCGGTGCTCTACAACCGCTTGGCTCGCGACAACGAGTTGCTGCGTGGCGCATCGGGAGTGCTGGCCGATCGCCACTACTTCGATCCGATCTGAGAGCCTCGGTCACTCGTCAGGCGAAGCGGCGCACCTTGTCCATCACGTCCTGACAGAGGTCGCCGAGTTGAGTGCCGTCGTTGATGTACTGCGATGGCTTCAAGACGAAGGTGGTGAAGCCACGTTCGATCATCTCCTCCATCGGAGCCAGTGACTCATCGATGTCGAGCAACGCGTCGGGTCCGGTGAATCGGCCACCGAACAAGAGCGCGCCCAGTTCGAACGAATCGACGTCGCGCCCGGCCTTGCGCAGCTCGTCGTGCAACACGGCGATCTCATCGACCGAGGGGTGGATCACGGGGAAGAAGCCCTGGCCGTAGCGCACGGCTCGTCGCAGCGTCCACGGTGCGAAGCTCGCCCCACCGATCCACAGCTCGGGTCCAATGGCGCGGTAGGGCTCGGGCACGACGTACATGTCGCTGAAGTCGAAGTGCTCACCGTGGTACGAGACGGGAGAGCCGTCTCGCCACAGCGACTCCCAGATCTCGAGCTGCTCGTCGAGGATCTTGCCCCGCTGATGGAACGGCACCCCGAGCGCGGCGTATTCCTCGGTCTGCCAACTCACGCCCGGCACGATGATGAGACGGCCCTGGGAGATCAGATCGATGGTGGCGAACTCCTTGGCCAACATGAGTGGATGTCGCAGAGGCGTCAACACAGCGGCCGCCATGAGACGCAGCGTGGTGGTGGCTGCTGCCATGGCGCTGATGAGGTGCAACCCGTTGGGATGGGGGAACCGGGGGTCTTGATTGCCGTCGCGGATCCACATGCGCGGGTTCTTGGGTAGGCCCCGGAAGGCCGAGTTCGGTCCGTGCACCACGTGCTCACCGATCATCACCCCGTGGAAGCCGGCCTGCTCGGCGACCACTGCGTAGTCGACCAATCGACGTAGATCGCGCGGGTCGGTCATCGTCCAGATCTCGCTGAGGATCAGGTACATCTTCGGGGCGGCCATGGGGCGCAGTCTGGTCGACGGATCGGGGTCTGTGTGCAACGATCGAAGCAACGACGGCACGCCGGCGACACATGAACGTTGTTGGAAGCGATGCACCGACTGGAGCCATCAATGGGGGAACGACAAGAAGCGATCATCCGCGAGTACTACCGGGCGTGGGAATCCGGCGGTACGAGACCCGACGTCGACAAGATCGTGGCAGCGTTCGCCCCCGACGGCTTGTGGCAGGTGCTGTGTCCGACGGGTCCGACGTATCGAGGCCACGATGAACTGCGGGCGGAGTTGACGCGGCAAGGAACGTTCGTGAGCCAATTCACCATCACCGAGCGACACATGACGTCGAGCGACAAGGTGGTGATGATCGAGCACTCCGACTCCTTCCTGCGTAAGGGCGTCACCGTCGTTGCCAGCGTGATGAGCGTGTTCGAGCTGAACGACGAGGGGTTCATCACAGCGAACCGCGACTATTTCGACTCCGCTGACCTCGGCGGTCAGGCCGGGGAGGACACCTCGAGCGCGGACTGGATGGGAGGGCAGTGACGAACGCGAACGTCGCATTGGTCAAGGATTGGTTCAAGGCCGGCCTGTGGAGCGACGCCGGTCTGGCCATGACCACCGAGACCGTTGAGTGGGTGCTGCCGACGACGATCGCCGACGCGGTCGTCGATGGTCGTCGCCTCGTCGGTGCCGAAGGCTTGCGAGAACTCGGCTACCTGAGCGTGGCGATGTATGCGCAGCGCGAGCCGACGGATGTCCAGTTCACGATCGGTGGTGATGACTGGGTGGTGATGCAGACGCGCGTTCGGGCCAGGTTGCACAACGGTGCCCAGTACTCGAACAGCTACTGCTTCACATTCCGAATCGCTGGCGGCAAAGTGGCCGAGGTACACGAGCACTTCGATTCGAAGCTGCTCTACGACCTTGCGCTGTCGACGCCCGATGATCTGATCGGTGTGCGCCAGCGCATCGAGCAGGCGCGGGCGGATGGCATCAGCTAACGAGCGCGGCCCGTACCGGTTCGAACTCGAGCAACGCGTCGGTCTGCGCTGCCAGCCATCGTTGTCGATGACCGCCAGCAGCCAAGCGGTAGTAGACGATCCGGCGCAGCGGGTTCCACATGTTGCCGCTCTGGTTGTGAGCGAGCAGATAGCGAGCGAGGAGCACATCGCCGCGCTGGGCGAGCACTGGCCGACCGACACCGAAGTCGGGTGCCGGGCTCAGCAAGCATGCGTGCCCGCCTTGGGATTCGGGGCCCATCAGCACGTCGGCGCCGCGCTCGCGGAACAACTGCTCGTGCACCAGGTGCGAACCGGGCCAGACCCACAGATTCCCGCGGCCCGGTTCGGACTCGTCCCCGAGGTAGATGCCAGCCAACATCGTGAACGTGTACGGCTCGCTCTGACCGGGGAGGCCATAGCCGTCGATGTGGCCGCCACCGGGCTCGTGCTCCCAGCCGAAGATGCTCGTGGCGATCTGGATGTGGTCGAACGCCAGACCGATCGACAGCGGGGCCACCAGCTCACCGGCCAACGACAACACCCCCGACTCCGTGAGCGCCCGCTCTGCGATCGGCAGCGCCGACGGCGGTTCGAAGTAGTGATGGAAACCGACCTTGCCCTCGGGCGCTGGCTTGGCGGCGATCAACGTGTCCGTCTCCGCATCGATCTCCGAGAGCACCTGCTCATCGACGACGTCTCGGACCACGAGATATCCGTCGCGGCCGAAGGCCTACAGTTGTTCGAGGGTCAGCATCCGGACGCTGGCCGACTCATCGATGGCGCAATGCCGTGAGGATCGGCTAACCGCTCCACCTTCTCCCCGCGTGATCTGATCGCCATGCTCACCATCTTGGCGACGTCGGGGGCTCCTCGGCGACCGCATTGATGCGATCGGTCACCGTGCGGAAACGAGCGACGGCTCCGCGGCGAGAAACGGTGCAGTGCACTGCCAGACTCCAACGGTGCCCGACTCCTCGACCCTGACCGACACCGTGATCCCGCCGGGATCACTGGTCCTCGTGACCGGAGCCAGCGGGTACGTGGGTGGACGTCTCGTCACCGTGTTGCTCGAGCGCGGGTATCGAGTGCGCTGCCTGTTGCGAACACCGGGCAAGGTCGACGCCGCGGAATGGCGCGAGCAGGTCGAGATCGTACGCGGCGATGTCGGGGGCGATCTCACCGAGGCCATGGCTGGCGTCGCAGGCGCGTACTACCTGGTGCACTCCATCGGTTCCAGCGCCGATTGGGCCGAACACGACCGCGCCGTTGCCGCCAACTTCCGTGATGCGGCAGCGGCTGCGGGTGTTCAACGCATCGTCTATCTCGGCGGGCTCGGCGAGCGCTCAACTCGCGAGCTGAGCGAGCATCTGGCCAGCCGGCAGGAAGTCGGTGCGGAGTTGGCACGCGGGCCGGTGCCGGTCGTGGAGTTGCGCGCCGCGGTCGTCATCGGCTCGGGCTCGGCGAGCTTCGAGATGCTTCGGTATCTCGTCGAGGTCCTCCCCGCGATGGTCACCCCGCGCTGGGTGGATACGCGCTGCCAGCCGGTGGCGGTGCGCGACGTGCTGCACTACTTGGCCGAGTCACTCACCGCCGATGTGGCGGGCCAGGTCCTCGACGTCGGTGGGCCCGAGGTGCTCACCTACCGCCAGATGATGGCGCAGTATGCCGAGGAGGCGGGGCTGCGCCGACGGGTCATCGTGCCGGTGCCGTTGCTCACTCCGGGTCTGTCGTCACGTTGGGTCGGTCTCGTCACACCGATCCCGCCGTCGTTGGCGCGACCCCTCATCGAAAGCCTCGTCAACGACGTCGTCGTGGCCGGACCCTCGGCGGCCGAGGCGATGCCCACGCAGCAACTCACCTATCGCGCCGCCGTGAAGTTGGCGCTCGGTCGATCGTTGAGCGGTGATGTGCCCACCAGTTGGGCGCGTGCCGAGCTCGGCGGACGCCCGCCGGCCGAGCCGCAACCCACCGATCCTGCATGGGCAGGTGGAACGGTGATGCGAGACGAACGGCAGGTGCACGTGCGGGCCAGTTCGGCACAGGTGATGTCGGTGGTGTGTTCCATCGGAGGCCAACACGGTTGGTACGGCGGCGATTGGATGTGGAGCATCCGCGGCTTCCTCGACACCTTGATCGGCGGGGTCGGCATGCGACGCGGGCGCCTGCATCCCCGTCGGCTCTCGGTCGGTGATCCGCTCGACTTCTGGCGCGTCGAAGCCCTCGAACACGAAGGTGTCTCCAACGGCGCCCTCCTGCGGCTCCGGGCAGAGATGCGCCTTCCCGGCGACGCCTGGCTGGAGTGGAAGATCGAGCCCGACGACGACGGCGCTGTCATCACACAGGTCGCACGGTTCCATCCGCGCGGACTGCTCGGCCGTCTCTACTGGCTGTCGGTAGCGCCCTTCCATCGGTTCGTCTTCCCGGGGCTCGTGGCGGCGATCGCTCGCGACGCGGAACAGTCCAGTGTCCGCACCCAGCGGGTCACGTCAGCTTGACGGGGTTGCGCGACGATGCGCACATGGCTGAGACAACAGATGCAGGACGAGCCGCCGTCGATGGGTATCTGGACTCGGTGAGCGAGCCGCAACGCACGACCCTGCTGGCGTTGCGCACGACACTGCGCAAGGTCATGCCGACAGCGCAAGAGCGCATCTCGTACGGCATGCCGACCTTCGCCATCGACGGCAAGTCCGTCGCCTCATACGCAGCGTTCAAGAACCATTGCAGCTACTTCCCCCACAGCGGTGGGGTGCTCGGCGCTGCCGGGCCCGTACTGGCGGAATATCACGTGAGCAAGGGAACCCTGCAGTTCGCGATCGACAAGCCGCTCCCGATTGCCGTGGTGCGTACCTTGGTGAAACTCAAATTGCGCGAGATCGCCGAAGCGGAGCACGCCAAGCGCACGAAACGCACCGGCGCGACCCCGCGCTGAGTCGCTTGTCGAGCTTCTCGGTACGAGAAGGTCCCGTCCGCGTACCTTTTCGTGCACAGAACGCGACGTTGGGTGGAGCGCCGTGGGAGTTGGCCGTGGGAGGTGAGCGAATGCTCGGCCCGCATGAGCGGTGGGTCAGCGCTCAGCGCAGCCCCGGCTCCTTGGGCATGCCGAGCGCCCGTTCGGCGATGAGGTTCTTCAGCACCTCGGTAGTGCCACCCGCGATTCCGGCCGAGCGGGCCATCAAGAACGCATCGGCCGCCTCGGCCGTCTCGCCCTGCGCTCCTGCCACTGCGGCAATGCCGGCGTGATCGACGCGGAACTCGCCGAGGCGCATGGCCAGCTTCGACCACGCCAGCTTGATGAGCGTCGACAGGGGGCCCGGCACCCCTTCGGGGCTGACATCGCTGAGTGAGCGCTCCCCCATCCACGACAAGATCAACGCCGCCGAGTACAGATGCATCGCTTCTTGACGCACCGGAGCGGTGGCGTCGTCGAACCGGCCCGGCGCGGTCACTTCGGCCACCTCGTCGGCGAGTTGACCGGCCATGGCGAGCACCCCGGAGCGCTCGAAGCCGAGCGTGTTCATGGTGACGCCCCAGCCCGCATGCAGCGGCCCGAGCAATGCGCTTCGCGGCACCCGCACGTTGTCGAAGTGCATCTCGGCGAACTCGCTGAGGCCGTTCAACTGCTTGATGGGCCGACGATCGATACCGGGAAGATCGAGCCGGATGAGCAACGCCGAGATGCCCTTGTGCTTGGGGGCGTCGGGATCGGTGCGCACCAAGAGCATGCAGTGCGTGGCATTGAGGCCGACCGAGGTCCAGATCTTGGCGCCGTTGATGACGAACTCGTCGCCGTCGATCTCGGCTTTGGTCTTGAGTCCGGCGAGGTCGCTGCCGAAGTCGGGCTCGCTGAAACCCTGGCACCACACGTCCTCAGCGGTGAGCATCCGAGCCAGATACTTCTTCTGCTCCGCCGTGCCGTTCACCATGATGGTCGGGCCGACGTTGGCAGTCCCGAACACCGCGATCTGCCGAGGGCAACGCGCTTTGTAGAACTCGGCCGCGCATGCGGTCAGTTCCTCCACCGAGAGCCCCTTGCCGCCGTACTCCACCGGCCAACCCGGCGCGGCCCATCCAGCGGCGCCGAGGGCGGTCTGGAAGTCCAACAACGCGGCCCACTCGTGGCTGTCGCCCCAGGTGGCTCGGTGCTTGGGCATGATGTCACCGAGCACTTCACGAAGCTGGAGATGGGCGGGAACATCAGCGGACAAGGTGGACTCCTCGAGTGACCGGCGGCAGCGATGGTGGGGGCGACTGGGGTTCGTACAGCGTCGAACGACGGTTGGGAGTGTAGACGCCGGACCTGACACGACCCCGGGCTGGCGTTTGGGCGATGCCGGTCATCGATCGATACGTTGCGCTCGTGAGTGCACAGGAGCTGGTCGACGTCCTCGACATCGAACTGCTCGACACCAACCTCTATCGCGGTCGGAACCTCTCGGATCCGGGTTTCCGGCGGCTCTACGGCGGTCAGGTGTGCGCCCAGGCAGTGATCGCTGCGGCTCGCACCGTTCCCGATGGGCGCCATCTCCACTCGTTGCACGGGTACTTCCTGCGGGCGGGACAGGTCGATCGACCGGTGCTCTACCATGTCGATCGCGATCGAGACGGCGGTTCGTTCTCGGCGCGCCACGTCGTTGCCCGCCAGAACGGCGACGCCATCTTCACGTTGGTGGCGTCGTTCCACGTTGATGAGCCCGGTGGCCGATACGCGGCCACCGTCATGCCCACCGACGTCCCTGAACCCGACGAGCTCGGCGAAACGCCGGATGTACCGGTGTTCGCGTCGTTCGATGTGCGAGCACCGAGAGTGCCCGATGTCCCGTGGCAACCGGGCAGCATCCCGGTGCCACGCATGTGGATCCGCATGCGCGATCCGATCCCGTCCGGTCGCCTGTTGCACACCGCGATCGGGGCGTTCGTGTCGGACATCACCTGCGGTTGGGGTGTGGCGACCACACCGGAGATCCCGTTCGGCGGATCCAGCCTCGATCACGCCCTGTGGATCCATGAGCAGTGCGACATGAACGAATGGCATCTGATCGACAGCTGGCCTGTGGCAGCATCAGGAGCGCGGGGGCTCTACGAAGGTGCGATCTTCCGTCGTGACGGCACGTTGGTGGCGAGCTTCGCCCAAGAGGCGTTGTTGCGTCCGCCGACGCCCGATACCAGGGCGTGATCGCCCGAAAGTCGGCACAAGCGATGCGGGGAGGCAGCGTTGGAACTCGAAGACGTTCGGTTGATCGCTGATGGCCTCGCGTTCCCCGAAGGGCCGGTGGCGCTCAGCGATGGATCGGTGATCGTCGTGGAGGTCAACGGGGGCCGCATCACCCGCATCGCCGCCGATGGTTCGCGCTCGACGGTGGCCGAGGTGGGCGGTGGTCCCAACGGTGCCGCCATCGGTCCCGATGGAGCCTTGTACGTGTGCAACAACGGTGGCCTCGGCGAAAAGCACACCATGGGCGGGTGCATCCAGCGGGTGGACATCGACACCGGCGAGTTCGCGACGCTCTACGACGAGTGCAAGGGCCGCCCGCTCAACTCCCCCAACGATCTCGTGTTCGACTCCACCGGCGGGCTCTGGTTCACCGACTTCATGGCCAGCCGCATCTTCTACGCCGCTCCCGATGGCTCATCGATCACCTCGGCCATACCCGACGCCATCCACTGCAACGGGATCGGGTTGTCTCCTGATGAGTCCGTCGTCTACTGGGCCCAGACCACGACCCGACAGGTGATGCGTCGTCGCATCGAGTCGCCGGGCCGAATAGTCGCCGGGCCTGGTTGCAGCTCGCGCGTCATGACCTTTGCCGGCCGTGTCGATCGATGGACGCTGATGGTTGGCCTGCCCGGCTGTGAGGAGCTCGATTCGCTGGCCGTGGACTCGAGTGGCGCGGTGTGTGTGGCAACCCTGGTTGACAGCGGCATCACCGTCGTCACGCCCCATGACGACGGCACATGCGACAGCGTCAAGTACACCTTGCCATCGCGCTTCGAGGATCCGAGCGTCACCAACATCTGCTTCGGCGGACCAGACCTGAGAACGGCATACATCACCTTGTCCCACACGGGGCGACTGGTGTCGTGTCGTTGGCCTCGGCCCGGTCTCGCCCTTGCCTTCAACCGATGAGCGACGTCGTCGCTGCCTTCGACACTGACCTCCAGGAGGACCTGTGAGCCTGCTCCCCGCGCATGCCAGTGCGACGACCCATCCACCGTTGCCGATCATCACCGCGCTCAGCGAGCCGTTCTGGCAGGGCGTCGCCGAGCGAAAGCTGATGATCGTCGAGTGTCTCGATTGCGGGCACCTCATCCACGTTCCGCGACCGGTGTGCAACAGGTGCTTGTCGACCAACCTCGGCCACAGGGAGATGTCCGGCCGGGCGACGCTGTACGCATACACGGTCACGGTCCAGGCGTTCCATCCGTTCTACGTCGACAAAGTCCCGTATGTGAGCGCGGTGGTGGAGTTCGAAGAGCAAGCCGGGCTGCGCATGACCACGATCCTCGTCGATTGCCAGGAAGACGAGCTCGCGGTGGGCTTACCCGTCGAAGTGGCGTGGACCGAGGCCGGACCCGACTGGGTGCTGCCCTACTTCCGTCCCCGTACCGTTGGAGCATCGAGATGACCTCGCACCGCACTGTCACCACGCCACGCGTCGCCGCTGTAGGCGTCGGATACTCCACCACCGGCCGCAAGACCGGTTTCACCTCGCGTCAATTGGCGGTGCAAGCAGCGACTGCGGCCATGCACGACGCCGGCATCGGCCCGAAGGACATCGACGGCTCCACGATGCTGTGGGCCGTGGCCGGAACTCCCCCACCTGGCCTCGACGTGGTGGACGCGATGGACATTGCGTACATGCTGGGTATCGGGCCGTTGAACTTCTGGAACTCAGGGGCTGGACCCGCGTACATCGGCCCGGCCGTGCAGGCGGTCGCCGCCATTCGCGCCGGTCTGTGCCACACCGTGCTGTCGATGCGGGTCATCCGTCAGCGCATGACGACGTCGGAGTCGCTCGATGCCGAGGCCACGGCCGGCGCCACCTATGCCGACGATGATTGGCAGTACACCCAACCATTCGGTTCGATCGCTCCGCTGCAACCGATCGCGGCGATGCCGGCCCAACGACACATGGATCTGTACGGGACTACCGAGGAGCATTTCGGTCGTCACGTGATCGCTCAACGCGAGTGGGCGTCGCACAATCCCGAGGCGCTGCTGCGTGAGCCGCTCACGCTCGACGACTACTACCGATCCCGCTACATCTCGAAGCCGGTTCGCCTGCTCGACTGCGACTACCCGGTGGACTCGGCCTCGGCGGTCATTTACACCACCGAGGAGCGGGCGCGCGACATGGCCAAGAAGCCGGTGTTCGTCGACTCGATGGCGTTCTCGTCGGTGAAATACCTCACCTTCGAAGGCCTCGACGACATCCTCGACAACTCGCCCGATCACTGCGCCGAGACGCTGTGGTCGCGCACGGACTACAAGCCCAAGGACATGAACTGCCTGCAGCTCTACGACGGATTCACCATCATCGTGTTCCAGTGGCTGGAAGCTCTGGGATTCTGCGCGAAGGGCGAGGCCGGCCCGTTCATCGCTGAGGGCCACACCGCCATGGGCGGCAAGCTTCCCGTCAACACCGACGGTGGAGCGTGCAACATGGGCCGCCGACATGGCGCCAACTTCTGCATCGAGTCCGTGCGCCAGCTGCGCGGCGACGAGTCCGGTGTGCGCCAGGTCCCGGGGGCCAAGACCGCGCTGTGGGCCAACGCCGTCGGATCGTTCTCCGGGGCCATGATCATGACCACCGAGTGAGCCTTTGGGGCGGCCGCCTCTGGGAGCGAGGACCAACGGCCGCCCACGATGAGAGCATGAGAGCAACCTCAGGAACGCGCTGCGCACCTGGTCGAATCGAGCTGCGGGGCGTGTCGAAGCGCTTCGACGTCGGCACGACCGTTGTCACCGCCCTGGCCGATGTGGAGCTGACGATCGAACCAGGCGAGCTGGTGGTCATCCTCGGGCCGTCGGGATGTGGCAAGACGACCCTGCTGAACCTCATCGGTGCCCTCGACACGCCGACCGAGGGCACCATCACCCTCGGTGATCTCGACATCTCGCAGGCGTCCACGAAGGAACGATTCGCCGCCCGTCGCAACACGGTGGGGTTCGTGTTCCAGAGCTTCAACCTCTTCGTCGGTCTGACCGCGCTGGAGAACGTGCAGTTCGGCGCCGACGTGGCCGGTCGCAGTGCCGCCCAACAGTTGGCATCCGACACGCTGCGACAGGTTGGGCTGGGTGAGCGGTTGCATCACTTCCCACACGAGCTCTCAGGAGGCGAGCAGCAGCGTGTCGCAATCGCTCGCGCCCTGGCCACCGGTAATCCGATCTTGCTGGCGGACGAGCCCACCGGCGAGCTCGACTTCCACACTGGCGTGCAGATACTCGAACTCCTGCACCGGCAATCCGACAACGGCATCACGGTGCTGATCGTCACGCACAACCGGGAGATCGCACGCGTAGCTCAACGGGTGGTGGAGCTCTCGAGCGGTCGCATCGTCTCCGATGGTCCGCCTCCGGGGGGACCGGCCGACGTGGCCGACCTGAGGTGGTGACGTCGATGATGCCAGCGGTGGTGCCAGCGGTGGTGAGAGGCGGTGTGACGTGAGCTCGATGGGGCGCCTGTGGCTGCGATGGTCGGTACGCGACCTGCGGGCCCGATGGATGCAGGTCGCCGCCATCGCCCTCATCATCGGGCTCGGGTGCGGGCTCTACGCGGGACTCGGCGCCACGGCGACGTGGCGCAAGCTGTCCAACGACGCAAGTTTCGCGGCGCTGCATCTGCATGATCTGCGGGTGCAGGTCGAGGCCGACGTATTCGTACCGCAAGGCTCATTGACACAGGCCATCGCCCACATGGCCCATCCCGAGTGGATCGCTGCGGCCGAAGAGCGATTGTCGGTGGCAACCCAACTCGACGCCGGTGGAGGAGACAACAGCGCTCTGCTGCCCGGGCAGCTCGTCGGCCAGGCCGTCGACGCTCGGATCGATCAACTGCACGTCGTGAAGGGCACCCTCGACTCGAGCACGCCCACCGCACACCCCGTGGTGGTCCTGGAACGCAACATGGCCAAGCAGTATGCGTTGGCCGAGACGGGCACGGCCACCTTGGCCGGCGGGGTCACGGTCGACTGGGTCGGCCACGCGATCGCTCCCGAGTGGTTCGTCGTGACCGACCCGCGTGGTGGCTATCTGGCGGGCGTGTCCTACGCCGTCGTGTTCACCTCGTTGGTCAACGCGCAGCAGATCACGGGGCACGAAGGTGAGGTCAACGACATGGTCCTCACCGTGGCACCCGGTGTGTCGGTGCCCGTCGCGCAATCGGAATTGCGAGCGGCGCTCGACGCGTTGTCCTTGTCGGGGGCAACCAAAGTCACGACTCGAGACGATGTTGCCGCACATCACCTGCTCTACTCCGACGCCGAGGGCGACCAGAAGGTGTGGAACGCGGTGTCGATCATCGTGCTCCTCGGAGCGGCGTTCGCCGCGTCCAACCTCGTGAACCGGATGATCGAGTCGCAACGACGTGAGCTGGGGATCGGCATGGCCCTCGGGGTGTCACCCCGTCGTTTGGTGACACGGCCGTTGCTGGTCGGCGTCGAGATCGGAGTGCTCGGAGCGCTGCTCGGCGTGCTGGTCGGGCTCGGCCTCAACGCCACCTTCCGCTCGGTCCTCGGATCGGTGCTGCCCCTGCCGGTGTGGCGAACACCGTTCCAGGTCGCGATGTTCGTTCGCGGGGCGCTGCTCGGGTTGGCCGTGTCGGTGCTCGCCGTGTTGTGGCCGGTATACCGAGCAACCCGGATGTCGCCCATCGAGGCGTTGTCACGGGTTCGCCCCACCACGAGCCGTACCGGGTTCGACGCGCTGGCCCGTCGCCTGAGACTCCGCGGCCCGAGCATCCGGCTTCTACCCCTTCGCGATCTGGTGCGTGCGCCGCGCCGCACGTTGTTCACGGCATTCGGCATCGCGGCGTCGATCAGCGTGCTCGTCGGCGTCCTCGGCATGATGGACTCGTTCCTGCACGTCGTGACTCGGGCCGAGACCGAGGCCGCCGGCGAAGGAGACCCGGTCACGGTCGACCTCGATCGGGTGACTGCGTCGTCCGATCCCATCGTCACAGCGCTCACACAGCTCCCTGAGGTGTCCACGGCGGAGCAACTGCTGTTGCTCCCCGGTCAGCTCAGCCACGGTGCGAGATCGATCTCCGCTGTGCTCCAGATGGGCGATCTGGCCCATGCGTCGTGGGCGCCGTCGTTGTCGTCGGGTCGGCTCCCCGGCTTGGGCGAGGTGTTGATGAGCGACAAGGCGCTGGCCGATCTCGACCTCGAGGTGGGTGACAGCGTCGACGTCACCCATGTGGCTCTGGTCGACGGAGCCATGGCCACCGTGACATCGCCCCTGCTCGTGTCGGGTATCGATGGCAATCCGTTGCGCGCCTTCGTGTACCTCGACACCGTCACCCAGGACTCGTTCGGTTTGAGCGGGATGGTCAACCAGTTGCAATTGCAACCATCGGCGGGGACCACGTCGACGAAACTGCAGCGTGTCGCCTTCATCGCCGATGGCGTGGCATCGGCACGCTCGGCCCGTGCCACCAGCAGAGCCATCCGGGACTCGATCGACTCGTACCTCGGGCTCTTGCGGGTGGTCGAGGCCATCCCGATCCTGCTCGCCCTCCTGGTGGCGTTCAACGCCACTGCGATCGGCGTCGACGAGCGGCGGCGTGACCACGCCACGATGTTCGCTTTCGGCCTTCCGGTCTCACGCGTGCTGCGCCTCCTGATGGCCGAGTCGTTCGTGCTCGGCGTTCTCGGGACCGGCCTCGGGGTGCTGGCTGGCATTGGCCTGGCCCGATGGGTGGTGGAGTCGGTCGTTCCCGAGACCTTGCCCGAGCTCAGCTTGACCACCTACCTGTCGCCCACCTCGTTGATCGTCGCCGCGGGGCTCGGCGTGTTCGCCGTGGCCATAGCGCCGCTGTTCGTGCTGCGACGGCTGCGACGGCTCGACGTGCCCGGCTCGTTGCGTATTGTCGAGTGAGCGCGTCGCACCCCAGTGCGTCGGCGGATGTCACGTGAGGGGATGCGATGGGGATCGGGCCACAGGAGCAGGAGTTCCTGAGTACCCATGTCATGTGGAACACCTACCTCATGGTGATCCGCTCTGACGGCACGCCCACCGGATACCCCATGCTCACCGCCCATCACGAGGGCCGCCTGGAGTTCACCACGTATCGGTCGGCGGCCAAGACGAGACGCATCTTGGCCAACCCGAGGCTGTGCTGTGTGCTGCGCACGCGAGCTGACGAGGTGCCGCGTGCCATCGCGGTGTGGGGTGACGCGATCGAAGCGGCTGATGACGGCGACAACTTCATGTCCCGTCCCGTCGATGAGCAACCGCCCATCGTCGTGCCCGGCGCGATGCGATCCAGCGTCAACGATCGGCTCGAGAACGGCAAGCGAATGCTGTTCAAGATGCCCATCGATCGAGCACAGTTCCTGTTACTCCCACCCGCGCTCGTCGCTCCATCGCCGGGAGGTGACCATGGCACGCGTTGACATGCGCATGAGCGCCGAACAGATCGATTCGTTCCTGCGTCGCTGCCCGTCGATGGTGGTCACCGCGGTTGACGACGATGGCGAGATGTCGAGTGCGGTCGCAGCAACAGCGATGAATGACGGCGCACTCGTTCTCGAGTTCGCCGAACACGATCCGGTGATCGATCTGATCGGCGACGGACGCAAGATCGCTTGCGTCGCCGACGAGTCCCCCAGCTACTACGAGATCCAGGGCGTCATGGTGCACGGCGTCGCCGTCGCGCAACCCGGGAGCGACACACGCTTCGCAATCGACATCGACGAGATCGTCAGCTTCGACTTCGGCAAGATCACACAGAGGATGCAGTGACGATGGGCGTCAACCTGCCTCCGGGGAATCCCGGCACGCATCATCGCGGTGTCGACGAGATGCCGTACGTGTCGCTGCGCGACGGGAGCCACATCGCGCTCTTGCACGTCGACCACTCCAACAACGTGTGGATCGCTCGCCAACGGTTGGAACCAGGCACTGTCCTGACTCGCCATCTCCACACCGGCCCGGTGCATCTGGTGACGCTCGCCGGGAAGTGGAAGTACGCCGAATACGACGTGTGGAACACCGCCGGCTCATATCTGTTCGAGCCTGCCGGCTCGGTGCACACGTTCACCGTTCCTGCCGACAACACCGAGATGACCGAGATCTGGTTCTCCATCACCGGTTCGAACGTGAACCTCGACGACGACGACAACGTCGTGAGCATCTTCGATGCTCGCACCATCAGCGCCTACTACGAGCGCGAGTGTCGTCGAGCTGGCTACGAAGTCCCCGACATCATCAAAGGATGACCACATGAAGATCGCAATCCAGCACTCGAGCGGTGACCCCAAGTGGGTCTCGGGAATCTTGCATCCCAAGGCGGTGACCCGCTGGGCCCGAGCGGCCGAGGAGTCGGGCTTCGACGCGCTCGGGTTCACCGATCACCCGGCCCCGTCGAGTCGATGGATCAACTCCGGCGGCGAAGGGGTGTGCGATCCGTTCACGGCGTTGGGCTTCTGCGCCGCGGTCACCGAGCGCATCAAGCTCATGACGTTCGTCGCGGTCGCCGGGTACCGCAACCCGCTGATGTTCGCTCAGCAGCTGGCCACACTCGATGTGCTCAGCGACGGCCGCGTCATCGCCGGTCTTGGCACCGGGTATCTCAAGAGCGAGTTCCACGCGCTCGGCGTCGATCCCAATCGCCGTACGGAATTGCTCGATGAGGCGATCGAAGTGATGCGCCTCGGCTGGAGCGGAGCCGAGATCACCATGGACACCAAGACCTTCTCGGCCAACCAGGCCATGGTGCGGCCCCCGACCATTCAAGGCGTCGACATCCCGATCTGGATCCACGCCAACTCCAAGTGGGGCACCGAGCGCGCCGTGAAGCACGCCCAGGGTTGGATGGGCATGATCATGGACCCCGAACGGACCCGCACCGTGCGCACGCCCGCCATCGTCGACTTCGACCACATGGGCCGACGCATCGCGGAACTCGACGAGGAATGCGAGAAGCACGGCCGTGATCGCTCGACGCTCGAGGTGATCGTCAACGGCATGTGGGGATGGCTCGACATCCGAGATGGTCTCGACATCCCCCGCATGCGCGAGGAGATGGAACTGCTCGAGAGCATGGGTGTCGATTGGGTGGTCGGCCTCGCCACTGGTGCCGATGTCGGCGCCGCCGAGGACACCGTGCGGGCACTCGGCGAAGGCCTGAAGTCGAACTAGCCGGTGATCGATCACGATCAGCGATCACCCGATGGCGTGATGTCACCAGCGCGCCAGTGCTCCCACCCCTGACACTGCTGCAATCAGCTGTCAGACTGGTTCGGTGCCGGCCACGATCCTGCAACTCAGCGACACCCATCTCGTCGCTGATCGTCACGGTCACGTCAACGAACGCTCTCCCGACGAGCGGCTGCGGGTGATCGTCGAGCGTTGCATCGCAGATCGCACGAACCTCATCGATCTGGTGGTCCTGAGTGGGGATCTCTCCGAGGATGGCTCGCCCGAGTCCTATCAACGGATCGCCGCAATCCTCGAGCCACTCGGCGCCGAGGTGTTCGCGCTCGCCGGCAACCACGACGACGCCGGCAACGTCGCCGCCTGCTTCGGTGACACGGTGACCACCTCACTGGCCGGATGGTCGATCGTGGCGCTGGAGACGACCCGGCCCGGTCAGGTCAATGGTGGCGTCGACCTGACCGACGCGTTGACTCGCATCGATGCCTGCGCCGGCTCGTCAACAATCGTTGTCATGCACCATCCGCCGGTGTCGCTGAGCACGCACCAGTTCTTCCGCTTCGAGGGTGCGCCGCAGTTCCTGACCGAGTTGACCGACCGCCCGCACGTCCGCGTCGTTCTTTCGGGCCATCTCCACAGTGCCTTCGACCTGGGGGTCGAGGGGTTGCGTCTGCTCGGCTGCCCATCGACGCTCTATGGCATCTCACACCACGGGTCCACCTACACGATCACGCGTGATGACGGCATCGGTGCCCGGCTGATCGGGCTCGGAGACGACGGGTCGGTCACCACGACCTTGGTGTGACACCCCAGAATCGGCCGTTCAGCGGGGTGTTCGCGATACTGGCTCCATGCCGCAGCAGGTACGTCGCCAGACGATCGTGACCCTCGACGTCGAAGGCGTCCTCGTCCCCGAGATCTGGATCGCGGTCGCTGAACGCACCGGTATCGAGGCGCTCCGGCGCACGACCCGGGACGAGCCCGACTACGACAAGCTGATGCGCTACCGGATCGATCTCCTCGAGTCCCACGGCCTCACGATGTCGCTCATCGCCGATGTCATTGCCGGCATGGGGCCGCTCGAGGGGGCACGTGAGTTCTTGGACGAGCTTCGTTCGACCACCCAGGTCGTGTTGCTGTCGGACACCTTCGAGCAATTCGGCCGCCCGCTGATGGCGCAGCTCGGCTGGCCGACCATCTTGTGCCATCGGCTCGTCGTCGCCGACGACCGGATCGTGGACTATCAGCTCCGCATGCCCGATCAGAAGCGCCACGCGGTGAAGGCGTTCCACGAGCTCAACTATCGGGTGGTTGCCGCTGGTGATTCCTACAACGACACCGCCATGTTGGCCGAGGCCGATGCCGGGTTCTTGTTCCATGCCCCGGCCAATGTCATCGCCGAATTCCCCCAGTTCGAGGCAGTCGACGACTACTCGACCTTGCTCGAGCTGATCACCGGCGCGCTGGAGGGTTGACCCCGTGGCCTCCGCTGCCGAGGTCGTTCGCAACAACGCGGTGCGCGAGGCGATTGCCGCGCTCACCGCGCCGGGTCAGCCCTATGAGATGCGCACCGAGACCATCGGTGGACGGAGCCAGAGGGTGTGGGTGCACTCGCCCGCCGATCTCCGGCAAGTGCTCGACTCGAGCGTGAAGTACGGCGACCGCACGTTCCTGGTGCTCGGCCAGGAGCGATGGAGTTTCGAACGGCATCGCCGGGCCGCGGTAGCGCTGGCGCATCATCTGGTCGACGATCTGGCGATCGGGCCCGGTGATCGGGTGGCCATCGCCATGCGCAATCGTCCCGAATGGTCGGTGGCGTTCTGGGCCATCGTGTCGATCGGGGCGATCGCTGTGCCGTTGAACGGTTGGTGGCTCGGCCACGAGTTGGCGTTCGCGTTGAGCGATTCGGGTGCGCGCGTCCTCATCGCCGATGAGGAACGGGCTGAGCGGGTGCGAGCGGAGTTGCCCGACACCGTTGAGCACGTGATCGTCACGGGAGCGAGGTTCGATGATGTGATCGCTGGCCGGAAGGGCGCGGATCGGCTCCCTCATGTGGAGATCGACCCGGATCAGGATGCGACGTTGCTCTACACCTCGGGCACGACCGGTCGGGCCAAAGGGGTCGTCGGCAGTCATCGCAACATGGTCAGCAGCCTGCTGAGCCGACGGTTCTTCCGTGACGTCCATGAGTCGATGACGCTCTCGGATGCGGCCACGACGGGCGACGTGCAACCTTCCTTGCCCCCGGTCACGCTCCTCACCGTGCCGTTGTTCCACGTGACCGGCTCCCACTCGTATCTCCTGACCGCGCTTGCCAGTGGCACGACGTTGGTGCTCATGCATCGCTGGGACGTGCATGAAGCGCTCGACCTCGTCGCTCGTGAACAGATCACCTCGCTGGGCGGGGTGCCCTTCATGGCGCTCCAGATCGCCGAGGTCTACGACCCGGACCGTCACGATCTCCGGTCGCTCACCGCGTTGAGCGTGGGTGGTGCGGCATCCCCACCGGGCTTGGCTCCGCAGCTCACCCGTCTTCTCCCGGGCGTTGTGTTGGGGAACGGCTACGGAATGACGGAGACCTCGGCCGTAGCGGTGTTCAACCATGGCCCCGACCTCGTCGCTCGGCCCGGATCACTCGGACGCATCGTGCCGGTGATGGACGCAATCGTGGTTGACGAAGATGACGAGCCGGTGCCCAGTGGAACGCCCGGCGAGCTGTGGTTGCGCGGACCCAACGTGGTGCGTGGATACTGGAACCGACCAGAAGAGACAGCGGCCGCCTTCGTTGGTGACGGATGGCTCCGCACGGGCGACATCGTGATCGGCGATGACGACGGGTTCCTCAGCCTCGTCGATCGTCGCAAGGAGATCATCGTGCGCGGCGGGGAGAACATCGCCCCGGCCGAGGTGCAAGCAGCACTGCTCGCACACCCCGACGTCCTCGACGTCGCGGTCGTTCCCATACCGCACCCCACGTTGGGCGAGCAGGTGGCTGCCCTCGTGGTGCCCAGACCCGGATCCTGTCTTGATGCCGATGCGGTGGGGGCCTTCGCCCGACGCCACCTGGCTCCGTTCAAGGTCCCCTCCGTCGTGGTCTTCGCCGATGAACCGCTGCCGCGGAGCCCTCAGGGGAAGCTCGTTCGCTCTACCATTGCCTCGATCGTCATTGACAGTGTCGATCAGCACTGAAGATCAACGGCCAGGTGAGCAGAGCAGTCGACTGGCCGTTGGCGTCGGCAGTAGGTCAACGAGCAGGGGGAACGTCATGAATGTCGAGCGGAGCTATTGCCGGATCTGTATCGCCAACTGCGGAATACTCGTGAGCATCGAGGGTGAGCGGGTCGTCGAGGTCAAGGGCGATCCCGACCATCCCATCTCCAAGGGATACGTGTGCCCGAAGGGTCGGGCTCTCGGAACTTCCCACCACGGCGACCGCCGACTCGATGGCGCCTACATCGGTCGCGGCGATGAGCGTCGCCACGTCACCGTGCCCGAGGCCATCAGCGATCTGGGGGGCAAACTCCGCGGCATCGTCGCCGAGCACGGTCCCGGCTCGATCGGCTTCTTCATGGGCTCGGGCGGATTCGTCGATCCGGCCGGTGGTTTCGTGTTGCGCCGACTCGCTGCAGCCCTCGGCACCAAGCACTTCTATTCGACCGGCACAGTCGACTCGGTGGCCAAGACCTTGGTGACGGCGTTGATGGGGGGCACCACGGCCCTCATCCCCCATCCCGACGAAGAGGGCAAGCTCATGGTCTTGGTCGGATCGAACCCGCCCGTGTCACACGGGCAGTCGACCGGCTTCCCCAACCCCATCGAGAAGCTCCGAGGCGTGAAGCGCCGCGGTGAGCTCATCGTCATCGATCCGCGCGAGACCGAGTCGGCGAAACTGGCCGATCGTCATCTGCTCGTCCGACCCGGCACCGATCACATCGTGCTCGCACACGCCGTGCGAGAGATCTTGGCCGACGGCGCCGACATGGCCGATCTGCGCCGTCGGGCGGTGAACGTCGATGAACTCATCGCTGCGGTCGAGCCGTACGACGCAGCCACGACCGAGACCCTGACCGGCATCGACGCCGAAAGTCTGGCGGCGTTCGTCAACTCCATCCGCGCCGCCGGTCGTCTGGCGGTGGTGACCGGCACCGGCACCACGATGTCGCCCGGCGGCAACCTCGTGGAGTGGATGGCGTGGGCGCTCATGATCGCCACCGGCTCGTTCGATCAGCCGGGCGGAATGTGGTTCAACCCGGGCTATTTCACCCGTATCGATCGGCGCGAGAAGCTGCCGACGGTGAGGCTGGACGAGGTCGGGCCACCGTCACGTCCAGACACCATTCGGCTCATGGGCGAATGGCCGGCCGCCTGCATTCCCGAGGAGATCGAAGCGCGGCGGATCAAGGCGCTCATCGTGGCTGGCGCCAACGCCGCCATCGCGCTCCCCGACACGTTGCGGGTGGCCGCGGCACTCAGTTCGGTCGAGGTCCTCGTGAACCTCGACGTCGACAACACCGAGACCGGTGACATGGCCACCCACGCGATCGGATGTGCGGATCAACTCGAGCGCGCCGATCTGCTGGCGCTGGAGATGTTCGCTGGCAACCTCTACAACCAGTACACGCCGGCTCTGCTCCCCCGAGTCGAGGGCCGGCCTGCGATGTGGCACACGCTGGCGCTGATCGCTCAGGAGTTGGGCCTCGATGTCCTCGACGGCGCCGATCCCGCCACGGTCACCGATGACGACATCTTGTTCCGAGTCGCGCGGCGCGGGGATCTCGAGGGTCTCAAGGCCGCCGGCGGACCGGTCATCACCGCGCCTGCGGTGTACGGATGGGCTGAGGACCGGTTGCCCAACGGCGTCTGGGACATAGCTCCGGTCCAGATGGTCGAGCAGCTCGCCCAGTGGCAGCCCCGAACGCAATTGGTGGTGACACCACGGCGTCAGCTGCGTCATCAGAACTCCCAGCCCTATCGCGACGGTGATCAGGCGGTGGCGCTCATCCATCCGCGTGACGCCGAGCGACACGGCGTGGTCGACGGTGACACGGTGACCATCACCTCCGAGGTCGGTTCCGTGAGGCTGCCGGCGAAGGTCACCGATCAGGTCGTCGAGGGATCGGTGTCGTTCCCGCACGGCTGGAACGACGCCAACGTCAACCTCCTCACCAGCACCACCGACATGGATCCGCTGTCGGGCATGCCGGTCATGTCGGGCACACCGGTGTCGTTGGTCGTCGAGCCGGCGTTGGTGGCTTCGTGATCGATACGCCGCCTCGCGTGGTACTCATCACGGGATGTTCCAGTGGCATCGGCATGGCCAGCGCCCTGGCGTTCGCAGGAGCCGGTGACATCGTCGTGGCCACGATGCGGAACCTCGACAAGGCCACCGCGCTGCGCGCCGCGCTCGATGCCGCAGGCATCGGTGAGGGTCGCACCGCAGGGACCGCCGCGATCGCACGGCTCGACGTGTCCGATGAGTCGTCCGTAGCGGCTGCGGTGCAGGGCGTCTTGGACGAGCACGGACGCATCGACGTGCTGGTGTCCAATGCGGGGGTGCTGTACGAGGGCACGACCGAAGAGCTGCCGGTGGAAGCGTTCACGCACTCGCTCGACGTCAATTTCCTCGGCACCGTGCGCATGATCAAAGCGGTCATGCCATCGATGAGGGCAGCCGGCAGGGGCAACATCATCGCGGTCTCCAGCACGGCGGGCATTTTGGGTCAGCCGTTCAATGACGCCTATTGCGCTTCGAAGTTCGCGCTCGAGGGCATGTGCGAATCGCTGTTCCCCGTGGCCGCGGCGTTCGGCGTGCACGTGTCGATGGTGGAGCCGGGCCCGGTCACCACCGAGTTCGTCGCCAACAGTTCCACTGCTGCTGCCAAGGGCATCGCCGGACCCTACGCCGACGTGCGCAGTGCCTTCGCACGGATCCAAGCCGGCGCCTACGTCGGTGCTCCGCAGTCCGACGAGATCGCAGCGCAGATCGTGGCGGTCGCCGACGACCCCTCGCCCAAGCTGCGCTATCAGACGTCGGAAGCGATCACGAAGCTGGTGGCCCTCAAGCTCAAGGACGTCACCGGCGAACGCGTCACTTCGATGACGTCGAAGTGGTTGACGTGAGCACCGGCGAGAACCCATGACAGGTATGAAGCTCGTTCGAACCCGGAAGGCGGATGGTCGATGACCGACCTGCGCAAGCAGCAGCATCCCGATGTCTACGCCGACATCTTGACCCCCACCATCAACCCGCCGCCGCAAGCCGCGGCTGCCAACGAGTTGGCCGCAGCGGTCCGCCAGCTGGTTCGAACCACCGTTGGCTCGTCGGCGAGCGACGATGTGCTGCGCGAGGTGGCCGCACAGGTGCGGGCACTGGTCGAGGTACTCGATCCGCATACCACGATGACTCGATCCGATCAGGGCCGGCGCATCAGCGGCACCGGCAACTTCATGACCCACCCCATCGTCGGCCCAGCGAACCCGAGCGCTCCCCCACTGAGGCTCCACATCGACGGCGACGTCGTGACAGGCACTGTTGTGTTCGGACCGCCGCAGGAGGGTCCTGACCACTGCGCGCACGGAGGGTGGATCGCCGCAGGATTCGATGCGATCCTGCTCATGGCCGCCGGGGCCAAAGGCGTTGGTGGGCCCACCAAGTCGCTGTCGGTGCGCTATCGACGGCCCACCCCGATCAACACACCGTTGCGATATGAGGCCACGGTGGACGTGGTCGAGGAACGCCGTGTCGTGATCCACGGCCGTCTGCTCAACGGCGATGAGGTGTGCGCCGAGGGCACCGCCGAGGTGGCGCGCCTGCAGCGTCCTCCGGCCGTTTCGCCGACCACTGACCCGTCCCCCGCCGACAACCCGACAACCGAGCGATGACACCCACGACCCCACGTCGCCAGGACGTGATCGGACTCGGTCAGCCCGGCGCAGAGAAGAACTGGTGGGAGCTCATCACCGAGCGAGCCTCCCTCACCCCCGATCGCACGATGCTGGTCGACGATCGCGGCCGCACCCTCACGTTCGCCCAGTACCGCCAACTTGCCGAAGAAGTGGCAGCTGGCCTCGCCGCGCAAGGGATCGAACGCGACCAGATCGTGAGCTTCCAGCTGCCCACGATGGTCGAGACTGCGCTCGTGTACGGCGCGCTGTGTCGATTGGGTGCCCGCCAGAACCCGGTCATCACGATGTTGCGTCGCAACGAGGTGGGGCTCATCGTCGGCCAACTGCACAGCGACTGGCTCCTCGTCCCCGGGGTGTGGCGCGGGTTCGACCATGCCGCGATGGCCCATGACATCGCAAGCGAGCACGGCTGCCGGGTGATGGAGATCGGCATCGACGCCGCCGGTCCCGACAACATCGTGCTCCCGCGGGGCGACGCATCGACGCTCGCTCCATACGTGCACACCACCGATGTGCGCTTCTTCCTGTACTCGTCGGGCACGACCGCGGCACCCAAAGGGGTCCAGCACACCGAGGCGACGTTGATGGCGTCATCGAACGGATGCGTCGAGTGCTACGACCTGAACGAGGAATCGGCTCTTCCAATCGCCTTCCCCATCACCCATGTCGGCGGACCTATGTCGCTCCTCAGCGGCATCCGCGTCGGTCATCGCTGTTTGTTGGTGGAGATCTTCGACCCGGTGGAGACGCCGCTGTTCTTGTCGCGCAATGGCGCCACCCATCTTGGCTCCGCCGTGCCGTTCTTCTTGGCGTACCTCGCGGCACAGGAGCGCCATGGCCGCGAGAAGCTGTTCCCCCGTTTGCACATCTGCGCCGGCGGTGGTGCGCCGCTACCGCCTGAGATACATCTGCGCGTGAAGGCCGAGCTCGGCGGCCGCGGCATCATCAATGGCTACGGGCTCACCGAGTGTCCGAGCGCCCTGTCGAGCGCGTACAGCGATCCCGAGAGCGCCTTTCTCGGGACCACCGGCCGTGAGTGTGTGGGCGTCGAATGCAAGATCGTCACGAGCGACGGCCGAGTGGTCGGGGTGGACGAGGAGGGCGAGTTGCTCGTGCGTGGCCCGCAGCTGTTCAAGGGGTACGTCGATGCGACACTCGACGCGGAAGCGTTCGATGACGAGGGCTACTTCCGCACCGGTGACATCGCCTTGCGGACCGTCGAGGGCTACTACCGCATCACCGGCCGTATCAAGGACATCATCATCCGCAATGCCGAGAACATCTCCGCGGTGGAGGTCGAGAACGTCCTGCACACCCACCCGGCGGTGGCTGATGTGGCGGTGATCGGCGTGCCTGATCCCAAGACCGGTGAGCGCCTGTGCGCCATCGTTGTGTTGTCGGATGGGGTCGAGTCGCTCACGATCCCCGATCTCGCCGAACACTGTCGATCGAACGGCCTCGCCGTACAGAAGGCCCCCGAGCGTCTGGAGATCATCGACGCGATCCCGCGTAACTCGATGGGCAAGATCTTGAAGCAGGACCTGCGCGCTCGCTACGTCAACGCAGCGAAGTGACCAGAGCGGCGCGGGCCGGTCACGCAGACTGCAGCTGGATCACGTTGCCCTCGGGATCGTGACCGTCGCGAACCCGGGCGCCGTCGAAGCTCCACTCGAGCTCTGGACCGTCGATAGCGCCGCCGAGGCGCAACGCAGTCGCACGCGCCGCGGCGAGGTCGTCCACGGCGAAGACGGGCTTGATAGCGGCGTCCTCACGGCGTTGCGGCGGATCGCCGACCTCGAACGTCGCGGCGATGAACGCCGGGATCTCGACGATCACCAGACGCTGATCGCCGCGGGCCAGCACCACATGGTCGTCCGCTCGTGTGATCTCCTCGAGGCCGACGACGCCGGCGTAGAAGGCCACCATGCGGTTGAGGTGCTTGGCGTAGATAACTGCACGCGGTGCGTTCATCGTCATCGGACCTTTCTCCTGCTGGACGCATCGGGGAGCTTCGGCCCTGGTCACGTCGGACCGAGAGGTACATGATCATCTCGCAACAGGAGGTGGCTCATGAAAGCAGCAGTTGGTGATCGCCTCGTCGTGAAGGGTCATCATGTCGGTGAACCCGATCGAGATGCCCTCGTGCTCGAGGTCCATGGACCCGATGGTGGTCCGCCGTACGTGGTCCGCTGGTCCGACACCGGCCACGAGACCCTCTTCTTCCCGGGTTCGGACGCCGCAGTCCAACACTTCGAGCACAGCTGAGCGGCACATCGGTCGCGTCAGCGGCCGATGTGGAGCACCGCCGCCCCCGCGAACCGATCCTGGGCGAGATCGCGCAGGGCGGTGTCGGCCTGCGCGAACCGATAGGCCACGGTGTGCACTGCGATGTCGATGTCCGCTGCTATGGCCAGGAACTCCTCGCCATCGCGGCGGGTGTTGGCGGTGACGCTCAGTAGGCGTCGTTCCTGGAACAGATGGCGCTGATAGTCGAGAACGGGAACATCACTGAGGTGGATCCCAGCAATGGCACAGGTGCCTCCTCGATCGAGCGCGGCGAGCGCTCCGGGCACACAGTCCCCGACGGGAGCGAACACGATCGCAGCGTCGAGGAGTTCGGGCGGGGCATCGTAGGTGTCTTGCACCGATGCCACGCCCAGTGCCATGGCGAGCGTGCGCGCCTCGGCCGATCGGGTCATGACGTGCACGGTCGCGCCGCGCGACAACGCCACTTGCGCAGCGAGATGGGCTGAACCTCCGAAGCCATAGATGCCGAGCCGGCCGCCCTCGGGTAGGGCGCTGCGCTGCAACGCTCGGTAGCCGATGATCCCGGCACACAGCAGTGGCGCGGCCCGTTCATCGTCGAACCGATCGTCGATGGCATAGGCGTACCGCTCATCGACCACCGCCAGTTCGCCATAGCCGCCGTCGGCGTCCCATCCGGTGAACGCCGGAGACAGGCACAGGTTCTCGTCACCGCGCGCACAGAAGCGGCATCGTCCACATGTGTGACGCAACCATGCGATGCCCACACGTTGTCCGATCTCGAACCGATGAGCGCCGGGTCCGAGCCGATCGACGAGGCCGACGATCTCGTGGCCGGGAACGACATGGGAAGCGTGAACGGACAGATCGCCTTCCGCCACATGCAGATCGGTGCGACACACACCGCACACCGACACCGACACCCGGATCTCGCCCGGACCGGGCTCCGGGTCGGGACGATCGACGAGCCTGAGCGGGCCGCTGTCGGCCGGCCCAGGGGTCGAGACGATCCACGCTCGCATGTCAATGACCGTTGACGGAGAAGTGCATCGTGTCGGTGAGCGAGGTGAAGTTCCCGCCCCAACCCCATCCGGCATCGGCGAACGCGCTCGTCACCACGTCTCCGGCCACGATCATGCCCGGCCGCAGGTTCGTGCGATCCAGGTAGTCGCTGGCCAGCTCCGGCACCACCAGTTCACCCTTGGCGTAGGGGTTCAGAAACGGGTTGATGTCGATCGCCTTGCCGTAGGCGTGGTTCGACCAGCCGGTCGATCCTGTCGTGACCCGGCAGACGAACGAACCGGTGTTGTTACCGTCTCCAGTAGGCGCGGCGTCGAGCTCGTCAGCCCGGGTGACTCGCATCTCCTCGATGGGGAACCGTGCTGCGTCGATCTTGCGGAACACCTCGACCACGGCATCGGCAATCGACGCGTTCACGATCATCTCGCCGCGATGATGCCGCCCGTCGAAGCCCCAGAACGTGAGTGTCAGGTAACGCAGACCTCCCACATCGATGGGACATCCGCTGTTCCACGTCGATCGAGCAAGCACGTCTGGCGGGATCTCGTCCACGGTCGCCTCGAACGCCGTACCGGTGGGGGGAGGGAGCAGATCGATGGTGGCGAAACGACGGTCGCGCAGTTCCGGTGGTGTGGGGAGCGCGACCGCGTATCCATCGGGACGCAGCGGGAGCGTTCGCGTCCCGAGCCAGTCGGGACGCTCGGTGATACCGAGATCGATCAGCGTGGACGAGGTCGTAGTGCTCGTGTTCGTAGAAGCGGTGGTCACCGGCGTCGTTGTTACCGTGGTGGCGGGCCTGTCAAGAGCTATTGACGTGCTCGTACTGGTCGATGTCAGCGACACCGTGCTGGCCGTGGTCGTCGCGACGACGGTCGTCGCGTCGGTGTCTGCAGTGACGTCGTCGGAGCACGATGCAGCGATCGATACGAAGGCCACGAGTGCAAGCACATGTCGTCGCCGGGGCACACCCCGACGCTAGCCAGCCGAGGCCGGCAACTGGGCGCGCGGCCGGGCCGGTGGCCCGACCGGTGCGCGGCCAGCGAGGATGTGGTGCACCTCGTCGGGGCCGATCTCCTCGAACTCGAGGTACCAATCACCGACGCTGGCGATGCGGTCCGGGGTCTGGAGGAAGACCGCCTTGCCATCACAGCGCGATTGCAGCTCGATGGCCATCGACAGCGTTGCCACCGGCGCGGCGACCACCAGCATCGCTGGCTCCAACGGCGCGATGTGACCGATCGCGGTGTGCATGGTGCGGCCGGTGTCGATGCCGTCGTCGACGAGGATGACCGATCGGCCACGCACCAGCGACTCCACGGAAGCGGAAGGCACGACGCAAGCAGCATCACCAGTAGCGGCTCGGGACTCGTCGTCCTCGCGGTCACCGAGGATGATGAAGCGATGCAGCGGCGCGTCGAGGAGACGGGCGACCTCCGCAGCCACGACGGTCCCGCCGCCTGACAACGCGATCACCAACGGCGAGTGCAGCGGGAACTCGATGAGGCGTTGGCCGAGCAGCATCCCGGCGTCGCGACGATTCATGAACCTCATGGCTCACCTCGCTCTCACCCGAGGGTCTGTGGCGCCCGATCCTCGTTCTGGTGATGCTGCACCCGATCACGAATGGTGTCGAGAGGAGATCGTCACGAATGTGGCCTCCGCTACGGTCGCTGCCATGACGGTCACTCGCGACACTCCGTTCGGCCCTGAGGACGACTGCTACCACGCTCCGTCCGACAACCCACTCGACCTCGAGACCAACTGGTGGGCGATCAACGTTCCTGAGCGTCGATTGGCCATCTGGCTCCATTCGGCCTACTACCCCAATCGCGACTGCGTGACGTGGCGTGTGTTTGCGTGGGATGACACCGGGGTCGATCCGGTTCGCCTCGCCTACTACCGCAAGGCCGAGGACGTGCCCATGCCGCCAGCCCCCGACCTACGCGCGATCACCTTCCCGGGCGGCGGCTACTCGCTCAAGATGCTCACACCGTTGAACGACTATCACCTGGCCTACGGCGACAAGGACCGGAACTTCTCGGTGGAGTTCGAGTTCAAGAGTGTTCAGCCGCCGCACCGTTTCACTCCTGGCGAAGCGCCGTGCCTGCACAATCCTCACATCGATCAGCTGGGCCACATGACGGGCGCGCTCGAGCTGTGCGGCGAGAAGATCGACATCGACTGCTACTCGGTACGTGACCGTACGTGGGGACCGCGCGAGGGTCATCACGCGTCGAGTCAGAAGCCGGAGTACGTCCGCAACGAGGTGAAGGTGCTCCACCCCGGCGGAGCTGCGTGGCGGCAGGTCGAACGCGAGCGCGGGCGCGGGCGCATCCAGTACATCTTCGGCCACTACGGCGCAGAGGTCGGATTCCTCAGTTTCGTGCGTCCCCAAGATGGTGACGCCCAGGGATGGTCGCCGCTCAACATGGGATGGCTGCTCAAAGACGGTGTGTTCTCGCGGCTCGACAAGTCCCGGAGCCGCATGAAGAACTTCCGGAACGTCAACACCGGCTGGAGCGAGCACATGCTCGTCGAATTGGCGGATGAAGCCGGGCGCACCATGGAAGCCGAGGGCTCCGCGGTCAGCCACATGTGTGAACACGGATCGGGAGCGAATGCGCTGATGCGCTGGGAGTTCGACGGAAAGATCGGTTGGGGTGAGGATCAAGACGGCTGGCGCCAGGATCACTTCACCAAGATGGTGCAGGCGTTGCGGATGGCGCGCTGAGCCGGCTGGCTGACCTCACGGTCGCGGCGAGCGGGGCTCAGGACCCGTGGCGCAACAGGCGTCCCGGCCGGGCACCAGTATCGGCCCCATTGCGTCGTGTGATCTGTCCAGCAACCATGGTGATGTCGTAACCGAACGACTTCTGCAGCAGGCGTGTGCCGCCAGCGGGGAGATCGTTCACGGCGTAGGGGCTGGAGATGTTGACGTTGGCGAAGTCGATGACGTTGGCATCGGCTCGCAGCCCGACCTGCAGTCGGCCCCGATCGCTCATGCCGTAGAGGTCGGCCGGTTGTGAGGTGAGTCGGCGGATCACCTCGTCGATGGCGATCTTGGGGCCACGGGTGCGATCGCGGGCCCAATGGCTCATCATGTACGTCGGTATCGACGCGTCGCAGATGAACGCGCAATGCGCTCCCCCGTCGTTGAGCCCCAGGACCGCGTCGGGATCGAGCAGTTGCTCGTGTAGGACGCTGTGATCGTGCGTCGTGTAGTTGTAGAGCGGATACAACATCACCGCATCGTCGGTGGCGGTGAGCCCGTCGTAGAGAACCTCGTCCATCGAGACGCCGAGCCGTTCGGCGATGGCTCCGATGGACGACTCAGCGGGCTGCTCATAGTCCGGTATACCCGACATCAGATAGGAGTCGGGCAGAACGGTGCGGATGTACTGGATGCCCCGCCGTTCCATGTCGTCGATGGGTGCATCGGCCTCACCCAAGATCGCGGACCGCACCGACGGCTTGCGTAGTTCGGCGAGGCGCTCGACGAGTGGGAGCCGCGCGATGGCCCGATAGCTCGGTCGGGCCGAGAACAGATGACGTACCGCCCATGTGTAGATCACAGCGAACGGGCGTCCTGCCACCAGTGGCGTGACCGAAGCGCCACTGCCACGCCATTGCGCGGCCAGGTCCATCTCGTGGCGCCAACGGTCCGGCGCCGTGTGCATCTGTAGGAGGTTGAACGTGGTGGTGAGACCGGTCGTGCCGGCCAAACGGCCGATCCAGTCGAACTCCTCGGCCACGATCTCGGGCTTGTCGCTGCGAGCGAGGCCCGATGGTGCCCACTCGAACACCCGGCCGCCACCGGCAGAGACCGCCGCTCCGATAGCGAACAACTCGTCGATCGCCGCATAGGTACCCGGGACCGGCGTGCCATCGAGGGCACGATGTCCCATCGTCCGCGATGTCGTGAAGCCGTATGCCCCGGCCTCCATCGCCTCTCGGGTCAGCTTGGCCATGGCTGCGATCTCGTCGGGGCTGGCGTGCTTGTGTTCGGCAGCCGACGGACCCATGACGTAGGTGCGCAGCGGGCCATGGGGCAGTTGGGCTCCGACATCGACGGTCCACCGTCGCTCGGACAGCACATCGAGGTACTGGGGGAACGACTCCCAGCCCCAGGTGAGCCCCTCGGCCAACGCCGCGCCGGGGATGTCTTCCACCCCTTCCATGAGCTCGATCAGCTGCGCGTGGGCATCGGGAGCAACAGGTGCGAACCCGACGCCGCAGTTGCCCATCACCACGGTGGTGACGCCGTGGTTGGTGCTGGGCTCGAGCAACTCGTCCCAGGTGGTCTGACCATCGAAATGGGTATGCACATCGACGAAGCCGGGCGTCACGATGCGCCCCGTAGCGTCGATCAGTTCTCTGGCGTCGGCCTCGATGTGAGGCTCGATCGCTGCGATCTTGCCGTCGCGAACTGCGACGTCAGCGACCCGTCCGGCGCCGCCGGACCCATCGATGACCGTTCCCCCACGAATGATGACATCGAACATGCCCTCATAGTTGCACGCGATGACGACCGATGCCCATCGATCTGACTGTCGAGGGCGGGCCGGGTAGGTTCGGCAGCCGTGCTGCCCGAAGGCCTCCACATCGTCCAACACCACCCCCGAGCGGACCACCCGCCGGTCGTGATCGTCCACGGACAGCCCGATCGGAGCAAGAACTTCGCTCGTGTGCTGCATCTGCTCACCGATCTGCCCGTCACCGCGTACGACCGGCGGGGCTATGGCAAGTCGCTCGACGCCACACCGACCGCATTGGGCTTCAGCGATCACGCCGACGACCTCATCGCGATCATGGGCGGAACGCCATCGATCGTCGTGGGACAGAGCGCCGGCGGAACCATCGCCATGATGGCGGCGACGCGGGCCCCTGAGCTGTTCTTGGCGCTCGGTGTATGGGAGCCGCCGCTGACGGCGTGGGACTGGTGGGCGCAGGGCGAGGCGTGGGACCGAACGGCTGAGCACGCCATGTTCTGTGACGCCGAGCTGCTCGGCGAGACCTTCAACCGTCTCATCCTGGGCGATGAGCGATGGGAGTCGCTCCCCGAGCGCACACGCGATCTTCTGCGCGCTGAAGGCCGTCAGTTCCGGGCCGACATGACGTGTCAGCTGGTGAAGCTGTTCGATCTCGACGATCTCACCGTTCCGTTCCTCGTCGGCTACGGCGACCAGACACCACCATTCGGCCAGATCGCCACGTCGCGCCTTGCCGAGCGCATGGGCGCCGAGGTGTTCGTGGGTGAGGGAGCGGATCACTTCGCCCACACCGGCAGCCCAGCGGTGTGGGCCGAGTTGGTGCGGCGGACGGTGGCCCTCGCCGAACGCAACGTGAGTCGCCACGCCTGAGCGAGGGCGCTCCTGAGGCGCTCAGCCGTTCCAGATGTCGATGATCTGCTGCGACGGCACCACGAACGCCACGTTGCGGATCGTGTACTTGAGCGCCCAGTCGGCGTATTCGGCCGGGTCGCTGGCGACGCAGTCACTCGGGACCATGACGGTGTAGCCCAGGTTCATCGCCTCGATCGTGGTGCCCAGCACGGCGATGTTCAGCGACACGCCCGTGACGATCACCGTCGTCACGCCGGTGTTGCGCAGGTATTGATCGAGGCCGGTGGCGAAGAAGCCGGTGAGGCCCTGCTCCCGCGGGAACACCACATCCTCGGGTCGAGGCGCGATCTTGGGCATGACCGGACCGTGGCCACCGGACCCATCGCGGCCTTCGGGCATGCGCAGATGCACCAGGGTGTTGCGGGCGAAGCCGAACCCGTCGGGACGGCGCTCGTCGGTTGCGTAGTAGATGCGAACACCCTTGGCCCGACCGGCCTCGAACAGTCCGGCCAGGTTGTCGATGAGCCCCTTGTCGGCGGCCGACTTGGCCAGCCCGGGAAGGATCGAGTTCTCGCCGAGCAACCCGACCTGGCACTCCATGTTGACGATGGCGCATTTGGCCGGATCGAGATGTGGGCGAATGTCAAGCGGCATTGCGATGCTCCCCGGTTCGGTGTTTCGGTGTCCCCCGTGGACCCCACCGGGACGCACCATAGCGATGAGCCGTCGCGTCGACCGTGTCCGTTGGCCCGGATCGACTCGAGCGCCTACGGTCGAGCTGATCAGAACGCGACCGCCACGCGAGAGGACCTGACATGAAGTACTGGTTGAACATCGGATTCCTCGAGGTCGAGCAGTTGGCGCCCATGGCCATCGCCGCAGAACGGATCGGCTTCACCGGCGTCACCCTCCCCGACCATCTGTTCTTCCCCGAGCAGATCGCGTCGTCGTATCCCTATTCCGACGACGGCAGCGTCACCTGGTCCGCTGATAGCCCGTGGCCCGATTGTTGGGTCACCATCGGAGCGCTCTCACAGGTCACGACGACGCTGCAGTTCTCCACCGGCGTGTTCATCGCACCGCTGCGCGATCCGTTCAACCTCGCCAAAGCGGTCGGCACCGCGTCGCTGCTCTCCGGCGGCCGGGTGAGCTGCGGCTTCGGGACCGGATGGCTCAAAGAGGAGTTCGATGTCCTCGGCGTGGACTTCGGCAGCCGCGGCAAGCGCTTCGACGAGTTGCTCGCAGTGTTGCGACTCCTGTGGAGCGGCGAGATGGTCGAGTTCCACGGCGAGCACTTCGCCTTCGACAAGATCCAGATGTGCCCACCGGCTGGCGATGTGCCCATCCTCATCGGAGGGAACACCGGCCCGGCGCGTAAACGCGCGGCCCGCAACGACGGTTGGATCGGCTCCCACAAGAGCGTCGAGGAGACCACGCGACTCGTCGGGCTCCTCAACGAAGAGCGTGCCGCAGCGGGCCGACTCGACGTGCCGTTCGAGATCGGTGTGACAGGCGGGTTCAAGGCGGCGCGCGATGCCGAGCAGTTGGCCGCGGTCGGCGTAGAGGCCATCACCGTGTCTGCCCGTGCACTGACTCCCTCGAGCGATCTCGGCGATCGCATCGCCGCGCTCGAGCAGTTGTCGGCCCGCTTCATCTGAACGCTGTTGACCTCGCCCCTGGATCGGGAGATGATCCAGGCATCGACTCGAGCTGGGCCCGATTCGCGACGGTGGGGAGAACGACATGGCACACGCGAACGACGCGGCCCGACTGCGGGTGATCTCGGCTGACGGGCATTGGGGTGGGCCACCTCGCCTGTATCGCGACTACATCGATCCGCAGTACCGGACTGAGCTCGATGCGCTCACCGCCGAGGACGACGCGTGGCGCGAAAGCTCGCTCACCCAGCGCCGATTCGCGCCCGAGACGCTCGAGCTGATCGATGGCGACCGCCGCATCCGCGACGGTGGAGAGTGGGGCGCGTGGCAGTTGGGTCCGCGCCTGGCTGAGCTCGACCGCGAAGGCGTCGCCGGCGAGATCTTGCTGCCCGGTCATCAAGAGACGGTCCTGCCGTTCTTCAGTCATGTGAACAGGATGCACGCCCCCGAGCTGCGCACCGCCGGCGCCCGCGCATACCACCGTCAGCTGGCTGACGTGATGTCAGAGGCCGATGGCCGCCTGTTCGGCATCGCCGAGCCAGGCCCGTGCCTCGACATGGACGAGACGGTCGGTGAGCTGAAATGGGTTGCAGAACACGGGTTCGTCGGAGTGTTCGCGCCCGGCAACATCGCCGACGCCGCGCTGCCGCCGCTTCATGATCGCTACTACGAGCCGTTCTGGGCCACGTGTCACGAGGCTGGCCTCGCGATCAACGTGCACGCCGGGTACGGATTCCCCCAAGGTGGCTTCCACGAGCGATTGCCCATGATGGCGGCCATGGTGCAGCAGATGGGTACCGACGAAGCGCTCGCTCAATCGACGTTGTCGACCGGTGACATCTCCTCACTCCGGATCGATCAGTTCCCTGCGGATCACCCGTTCCGCATGGCTCTCACCGAACCGCGTCGGCTGTTGTGGCAGTTGATGCTCGGCGGTGTGTTCGACCGGTACCCCGATCTCCGGCTGGTGTTCACCGAGATCCGCGCCGACTGGGCTCCCGACACCATCGAGTTCCTCGATCGACACCTGGCCACCGCTGGCGCCCGACTGGCCAAGACCCCGGCCGAGTACTTCGATGCCAACGTGTACATCGCCCCGTCATCGACTCGGCGTCACGAGGTCGCCCTCCGTCATCGCATCGGGGTCGATCGACTGATGTTCGGTACCGACTATCCCCATCCCGAAGGCACGTGGCCGAACACCAAGGAATGGATCCGTGACGCTTTCGCTGACGTGCCCGAGGACGAACTTCGAAAGATCCTCGGCGACAACGCTGTTGCCTGCTATCGACTGCCCGAAGCACCACTGACGGCGGTGGCCGATCGCATCGGGCCTTCAAGCGCGGAACTGTTCGACCGGCCCGCGATCGATCCCAAGGTCCTGGCGCAGTTCCACGCACGATCCGGATACGGGCGTCCTGCCGAACAGCTCGATCACGAAACGTTGCAGTCGATGGTCGACGCCGATCTCGCCGAATTCAACGCGAGCGCTTGCGGTCTTCCTTGAGTTCGATGGCGACGCCCTTGAGGAGCACGTCCAGACCGTCGTTGAAGCGAGCGCGCAGGGCTCGTTGCGACACGCCCTTGACGCGAGTGGTCATGAGGCCGCTCACCATCGTGCCGGCGATGTAGAAGAACAGAGCGCTCATCACTGTCTCGGCCCCGGCCTTGCTGAACCCCGCCTCGTCGAGGTAGCGGTGCATCGCGATGTCGGTGGTGCGCGGCGCGGTCTCCTGGCTGCTCATGATGAACGCAGCCAGACCCTCGTATTGCCCGACCACGGACACGTAGTTCAGGAGTAGTTCCTTGACCTTCGACAACCAGTGTCCGGACTCGTCGGGCAGCGCAACCTGCTCCTGGACGCGGCCCGCCACGAGCGACAACAGCGCGTGACGGTTTGCGACGTGGTGATACGTGGCTCCGAGCGCCACGCCCAGATCGTCGGACAGTCGGCGCATGGTGAGACCCTTGACCCCGACCTCTTTGATGATGGCGGTCGCCGCGTCGACGATCGCCTCCTCGCTCAACGCGTCGCCCGCCGGTTCGACCTGGGCGATACGACCACGACTGGCCGCCGAGGGCTTGCGTGTAGCGGGTGAACGTTTGGTGGAACGCGTCGTGCTCTTGGGGGGCATGGAGCGGGACTGTAGCGAACGGATGACACGCCGAACATCGTTGAAGGGGGCGATGAGAAGGAACCGGCGTTGTGCGCCCTGTCATCTCTCGACGTTCAGCTGTGTGAACAGTGTTGAACATCCTGCCCAACCACTCTGATGCGGTGGTCACACGATATTGATCCTGCATATCGAGCAGGCGAGCGTTGCTCAGGTCACGACGACCCGCGCTGACGCCAGGTTCGGCACTCGACGGTGGGACGTCGCTGTGTCGCCGTCGCGATGTGAGTGGACCAACGCCGTTACGAAATACGTGCCAGGTGTATCGAAGCGATGGGTCATCGTGGCGCGCACGGCATGCTCGGTCCCATCGATGCCGCTTTGCCTGATGGCATATGAACCGGAGCCGTCCACATCCCACGCGATTGACACGATGAATCCGGCGCCGGGCGGCACTTCGGTGTCCACCTGGAAGGTCACCTCATCCCCTGCGGCGACTTCGGTCCTGGACGAGCCGTTTGCTGTGACCGATACCACAGGCTGGATACCGCCACGTTCGGCAGCAGAGGCAGGCAGCGTCACGCGTCCGTCGGCGTAGGTGAACGCGCTTCCCTGGGGTTCGATGCCTCGTTCGACCCACGCCGCTACGTCGAGCAGGCACTGCTCGATCACCGGCCGATAGTCGATGAGCCACGTGTTGGTGGCCCGTCCCGGTTGGGGTGGGACGAAGTCCGACGGCACGTGCTCGGCATTCTCCGTCCAACGCAGACAGAAGTTGCGAGCGAGGCCTTCGGGACCCTGCACCCGCTCCACAGCGTTGCGATAGGCGATGCCTTGCGGTGGCCACAGGGACGCGTCGTGGGTGTGATGGATCCACATGAGCTTGCCCTCGTACAGGCCGGTGTACCGCACACCCATGAACGGCGACATCGTCGGGAGGTGGTGCTGCTCGTAGATGTCGTTGCCGTCGAGTCGTAGGAATTGCCACTCGTCGAACTCGACGACGTGGTGGCGGTAGTAGTAGCAGTAGGCGAGGAAGGGCCGGTTGTCGAGGTCGACCTCATCGCCGGGAACGACATCGGTGAAGCGCAGGTTCGAGTTCTCGAAACGACCGTCGCACAGCAGGATGTCGCCACAGTGGTACATCGTGTACAGCTGCCGCCCCGACGCAGGGCCGCTGGCGATTTTGACACCCATGCCCAGTCGATAGCCCTCGAAGTCGTCAACCCGAATTGCGATGGGCACGTCCATGCCGCGCATGCCGCCGAGCATGATGGCGCTCATACGCATCTTGGCGTACTGCGGTGTGTTGAACTCCGGCTCGTCCTGGAACTGACGCGGTGTGATGGTGCGCACCACCGTGGCCCGCTGTTGCACCAGGTCGCCGCGCACGTACTGGGGGAAGTCGTGCCCGACGAAGCCGGGCTCGGTCCAGAACGACTCGAAGTACTCGGGATCCTCCTCGAGCAACCGATCGGCCATCGAGCACCAGAGCCAGATGACGCCGGAGGGTTGACCGATGACCCACTCATCACCACGGGGGAAGCCCAGGCGGTAGAGGTTGGCCAGCTCCTCGCGCTCATGAGTGGACAGTCCCGCGAAGGGGTTGCCGCTGCCACCCGGTGACATGGCATCGACGAGATCCATGAGGCGCGGGCCGAGCAGCCGCTGCACGTTGAACATGGCCGAGAAGTTGCTTCCGCCACCGCGCAGGAGGCTGAAGTCACCGGGCTCGCCCACCTGCGCGTCGCCCATGAACGGCATGGCTGCGTCCCACACGCCGGGCGCATACTGCAGGCACAACGGAGAGCGGCGCGCTCCGCCGCTGCCGCCCCACACGTAGCTGTAGCGCGGCGGAGCGCCGTACATCTGAGCGGCGATGTGCTTCGAGAAGCGGCCCGACTCCGCTGCGGCGCGAAAGCCGTAGATGGTCGGATCCTCGCCGGCCTTCGGGTCGAGCACATCACCGATGTGCCCCATGTTCGACTCGACCATGTAGCCGCCGATGCGCACGATCATGTCGAGCCCACCGAGCATCGCGCCGTGTGATGTGGCGAATGCGTCCTCGTGTCCGGCGTTCGCGCCTTCGAGCGGTTGGTACATGCGATCCGCGTACTGCTCGGCTGGAGGGAACGAGTAGGCGAAGCGCGTGGTCGTACCGGCGAAGCCGCCATGGACGTAGCGGTGAGGGACCGGTGTGGTGCGCCATTCATCGACGTCGACATACGGCTGACCGAAGAAGTCATCGGTCGGTGTGTAGGTGGACACCTCCAGGGTGTCGGGACCGAGGGGGAAGGACGTCATGACACCACGACCCGAGCCGACGCGACGTTGGAGATGCGACGTGAGGTCGCCTGCACATCGCCGTGGCGATGGGACTCGGCCATGGCGGTGACGAAGTAGGTGCCCGGAGCATCGAAGACGTGGGACGTGGTGACCGACGCTGCCGCCTGCGTGCCATCGATGACGGCCGCCTCCGGGAACGAGCCCGAACCGTCGAAGTCCCAACGCAGAGCGATGAGCGTTCCCGCACCAGGCGGCACCTCGGCGTGTGCGCTCAACATCACGGACTCGCCGGTCCGAACCTCTGCACGCGTGGCGCCATTTGCGGTGACCGACACGACTGGCTGGATGCCGCCGCGCTCGACAGCACTGGCCGGCAAGGTCACTTTGCCGTCGGCGTAGGAGAACGTGGTGTTGTCCGGCGCGATGTCGTGCTCGACCCAGTCGATGAGATCGGCGAGGCATTGCTCGATGATCGGCTGGTAGTTCACGAGCCAGGTGCTGTTGTGCCGGTTGGGGGGCGACGCTGCCATCATCGGGGGCACGTGCTCGGCGTTCTCGGTCCATCGCAGACGGAAGTATTTGTCGGCGTCGGCACCTCGCTCGCGTTCGACGTTCTTCTTCATGCCCAGTCCCTGCGGCGGCCAGAGCGATGCGTCGTGGGTGTGATGGACCCACAGCAACTTGCCCTCGAACCGGCCGGTGTGGACCACGCTCATGAACGGGGAGGCTTCGGGCTGCTCGTACTGCGGATAGATCGGCACACCGTCGAGGCGCAGGAAGTCGAACTCCGTGTAGTTCATGAGGTGATGGCGGTAGTAGTAGCAGAAGGCCAAGAAGCCGTGGTTGTCGACATGGATGGTGTCGCCCACCTTCACGCCGGTGAACCGCTTGTTGCTGGCCTCGCCCTCACCGTCGCACAACCACACCGTCGGCGTCTCGCCCGCTCCTGTTCTGGCAGAGCCGGCGGCCACCATGCAATAGAGCTGCCGTCCGGCCGCTTCGCCGTCGAGCACCTTGAGGCCTGCGCCCATGCGATAGCCGCCGGGGATGTCCTCGAGCTCGAGTGCCATGGGGATGTCCCACATGTTGTTCATGCCGGCGAAGATCACGGCCAGGGCGCGTAGGCCGGCGAACTCCGGTGCCTGATACTGCGGCTCCTCGGCCAGGTCCTTGGCAAAGAGCACTCGGGTCACCTTGACCTTGGCGTCGATGAGATCGGGAACCACGCACTGCGGCTGATCGAACCCCACGTGCCCCGTGTGGTTCCAGAAGTTGGCGAAGTACTCGTCCTCGGCTTGCAGCCGCTCGGCCATCGAGGTCCACAGCCAGATCTGTCCCATGGGTTGGGCGATCATGAATTCATCCCCACGTGGGTATCCGAGGCGATACAGGTTGGCGAGCTCCTCGCGCTGATGGGTGTCGAGCCCGGCGAACGGATCACCGCTGCCACCGGGCCACATGGCATCCACGACATCCCAGATCTTGGGGCCCAGGACGCGTTGCACGTTGAACATCGACGGGAAGTTGGGCGTCCCGGTGCGCAGCCGGTTGAAGTCGCCGTAGTCACCGTCCATCGAGTCGCCCATGTAGGGCAGCGCGCCGTCCCATACGTCGGGGGCGTAGGCGAGACACAGCGGCGAACGCCGGGCGCCACCGCTGCCGCCGAAGACATAGGCATGCGCCGGACGCGAGCCGTAGATCTGTTCGGCCACATACTTCGAGAACCGCGCCGACTCGGCGGCAGCTCGCCATCCGTAGATGGTCGGGTCGGGGCCCGCCTTCGGGTCCATCACGTCACCGATGTGGCCCATGTTCGACTCGACGGTGTAGCCACCGAGGCGAAAGGCCATGTCGAGTCCGCCGGTGACGAGACCGAGCGGACCGGTGTTGACGTTCTCGTGGCCGGCGTTGGCGCCTTCGAGCGGCTGCAAGAGGCGGCCTTCGTAACGATCGACGGGCGGATAGCAGAAGGCGAAGCGGGTGTCGGTTCCCTCGAAGCCTCCATGGATGTAGCGATGCGGTGTTGGGACGGCGTTGTCCTCGTCGGCGTCGATGTAGGGCCGACCGAAGAAGCTGTCGGTCACCACGTAGCCGCCGAGATCGATCGCCGAACGTTCAGCGGTGTTGGACATGGTGCTGGCCCCCTCGTCGACGCAGGCCCCCGCCTGCGTCCGGCGAGCCTACGGACTCACGCCATCGCGTTCAACAGTGTTCACAATATTCTCGTCGCGCGCTCGTCGACATGAGCTCATGCGTACGGCTGTGCCCCTTCGACCAGGAACAGTCGGCCCGTGGAAGCGGCCTGGCGGATGGCGGCTGCCTCTTGGTACTCGGCCGAGTCGTACCAGGTTCGTGCGCGTTCCAGGCTGGGGAACTCGATGACCACGAACCGTTTCGGTGCGTTGCCCTCGAGATCGACGGTTTCGCCGCCTCGGACGATGAACCGGCCGCCGTGGGCGGCGACGGTGACGCCGGCCAAGGGGATGTAGTCCGCGTACAACTCCGGGTCGCTCACCTCTATCTCGGCGATGAGGTAGCCCGCCGGCCCGGAAGCAACACGAGCGGGTGCGGTCGATGGGGCTGCTGGAACTCCATGAGTCGAAGAGTCGGCCATGGCGGGCATCTTGCCACCGGTGTGAGCATCACCGACGGTGCCGAGCGAACTGCCGCTGGTCGAGTGGGACATGGCACGATGAGCGGAGACAACACGGACTCGACAGAGAAGGTGACATGACGGCGCTCCCTGATGCTCAACTCACCCACGTCGGTGTGCTGGTGGACGACATGGATGCCATGGTCGCCTTCTATACGCAGGCATTGGGCCTGCTGGTCATCGATTCTGGCGAACACCTGGGTCGGCATCTGACCTTCATGAGCCGCAACGCGGGCGAGCATCATCAACTGGTGCTGGTCACCGGCCGCGATGCGCCCCGATCCACCAAGCTGCTCGGCCAGATCTCGTTCCGAGTTGCCGGTCTCGGCGAGCTGCGCCGGTTCCACGCGCAGGCCCAGGCGCTCGGTGCGGGTGGGCTGGAAGCCCGCAATCACGGCAACAGCTGGAGCATCTACTTCGAGGACCCCGAGGGGAATCGCATCGAGATGTACTGCACGACGCCGTGGCACGTCCCGCAGCCATGGAGGGTCTCACTCGATCTGACCATGAGCGATGCCGACATCGCAGCCGAGACGTTGCGAATCATCTCCGCTGAGACGGCCTATGAGCCGGTGGAGCAATGGCGCGAGCAGGTGGCGGCCCGCCTGGCCGCGGCGGCCGAGAGCGCAGCGGTGGACCAGACCACCGGTGGTCTCGATGGCTGAGGACGGCGCCTCGAGTCGGGACGAGCATCCGTTTCGCAGCATCTGGACCGAGCTCCGCCAGGTGTCGTTCCGCCAGGGGTGGATCGAAGCCGGAGGTGTGTCCACCCGGTTTGCCGAGGCGGGCTCGCCCGATGCCCCGGCGATGATCATGCTGCACGGCACCGGCGGGCACTGGGAGACCTTCGCCGCCAACCTCGGCCCCTATTCGCAGCACTTCCGTTGCATCGCCATCGACATGATCGGCAACGGCTTCTCGTCCAAACCAGATGTCGACTACGAGATCGCGGTCTACGTAGATCACGTGCTCGCCGTCATGGATGCGTTCGGCATCGAGCGCGCCTCGTTCATCGGTGTGTCGCTCGGATCGTGGGTGTCGGCCCGTCTCGCCCACGATCATCCCGATCGCGTGGACAAGCTCGTGTTCCTCGCCACCGCGGGCCTCATCGCCACCGCCAGCAACATGGCCCGCATCCGGGCCGAACGCACCAAGGCAGTGCAGGACCCGACGTGGGAGTCGATCAAAGCGATGTTCGATCACCTCATCGCCGAACCCCACAATCGCGTCGACGATCTCGTCGCGTTGCGCCAAGCGATCTATCGGCAGCCGGAGATGCTCGACACCATCGACCACATCTTGATCCTCCAAGATCCCGACGCCCGTGATCGAAACCTGATCGCCGAAGACGAATGGCGCCGCATCGCAGCCCCCGCCTTCATCGTGGCCTCGGGCAAGGATCACAACGAGTACGAGAACACCTCTCGCCGAGTCGCCGCCCTCATGCCCCATGCGGAGTTGTTCGAGATGCCGCTCGTGCGCCACTGGCCACACTTCGAGGACCCGGCGACGTTCAACGCCGCGAGCCTGCGCTTCTTGCTGGAGCGATGATGAGCGCACCCTCTGAGCCCGAGCAGATCAACACCGATGTCCTCATCGTGGGGGCGGGGCCGTGTGGCATCACCCTGGCGAACCTGTTCGGCGTGTACGGCATCAACGCTGTCCTCATCGATCGTGAGACGTCGATCATCGACTTCCCGCGTGCAGTGGGGATCGACGACGAGAGCCTTCGCACCTGCCAGGCCGCCGGCGCCGTGAACGAGGTGCTGCGCGACTGCGTGCAGAACACCCCCATCCGCTACTACACGTCGTGGGGACGCTGCTTCGCCCACGTGAAGCCCAGCGCGCAGCCCTTCGGCTGGCCGCGGCGCAATTTGTTCTTGCAGCCGATGTTCGAAGCGACCATGCGTGACGCGGTGAAGCGGTTCGATCGCATCGACGTTCGCCTCGGACATGAGCTGCAGTCATTCGTCCAGGACGCTTCGGGCGTGACCGCGCAGATCAGCGCACCAGGTGGCTCCGCTCTCACCGTTCGCGCCTCGTATCTGGTCGGCACCGACGGCGGGCGCAGCACGGTGCGACGCCTGGCCGGGATCGAGATGACCGGCTCGACCGACCCGATGAAATGGCTCGTCGTCGATGTGGCCGACGACGTGATGGACGCGCCGTACTCGGCGGTGTTCTGCGATTCGGTCCAACCGGTGTTGATGGTGCCGCTCCCCTACCGTCATCGCCGATGGGAGTTCAAGCTCAGCGACGGTCAGGACGAGGCGGCAGTGGTGCAGCCCGAACACGTGATGGAACTGCTGCGCCCGCGCTACGGATCGACTCCGCTCCCGCGGATCATGAGCTCGCGGGTGTATCTGCACCATTCACGGATCGCCGACCGATTCCAAGTGGGACGGGTGTTCGTCGCCGGTGACGCGGCGCACCTCCAGCCGCCGTTCTTCGGTCAAGGCATGAACTCGGGCATGCGGGACGTCACCAACTTGGCGTGGAAGCTGGCCGCAGTGGTGAAGGGCAACGCCGACGCCAGCGTGGTCGACACCTACGACACCGAGCGGCGCGCCCATGCTCGCGAGATGGTCGGCTTCGCCACCCGTATCGGCAAGATGTACATCCCCCGCAACACCATCACCGAGCACGCGCGCGACGTGATGTTCCGCTTCCTGCAGTTCATCCCGGGCGGCAAGGAGTACGTGTTGCAGATGAAGTTCAAGCCCATGCCTCGCTACACCAGCGGAGTGATGGTCGGGGTCGACCACGCCAAGCGCAGTCAGCATCCGGTCGGTCGCATGTTCAATCAGCCGGCGGTGGAGACCATGGACCGACGGCGTCTCAAACTCGATGACGCCGTCGGCCCGTGGTTCGCGGTGATCGGCATCGGTTGTGATCCCAGCGCGGGGATGAGCGACACGGCGCGAACATGGTGGGAGCACCTCGGTGCCCGGATCGTTCGTGTCGACTCGCCTCGCACCCGAGCGATGCCCGGTGACGACAGCGCATCGGCAACTGCGGTTGACAGCGATGGAGGCCGCACCTTGGCGTTGGCCGATGTCGATGGAGGTTTCCGGGACTGGAAGCTGGCCCGTCCTGGCGATGAGGTCATCGTGCTGCGGCCCGATCGGTACGTGGCTGCAGTGTGCACCCTTGACGAGCTCGAGTCGGTAACGGCACAGCTCCGCACCGTGATGAGCGGCGCCGGTACGCGGGCCGGGGCACACCGCGTCGGGGCCGACCGATGAGCGCCAGCGTCGAGCTGATCGCCCAACTGGCCGGAGAGTTGCACCGCGCCGAGCGTGATCGCGTTCAGATCAAACAGCTGTCGCAGCGTCATCGCGAGCTCACCATCGACGACGCTTACGCCATCCAGATGGCGTGGGCCGACATCAAGCTGTCCGAGGGCCGGGTGCTGCTCGGCCGCAAGATCGGCCTCACCTCGCGGGCCATGCAGCAGGCGGTGAACATCACCGAGCCCGACTTCGGTGGGTTGTTCGACGACATGTTCTTCGCCGACGGATCCGACGTGCCGTTGTCCCGCTTCATCGGCCCGCGCGTCGAGATGGAGCTGGCATTCGTGCTCGGCCACGATCTGTCCGGACCGGACTGCACGATCTTCGACGTGCTGCGAGCCACCGAGTACGTCACGCCTGCCCTCGAGATCCTCGACACCCGTATCCAGATGACCGACCCTGACACCGGTTCTGGACGCACGATCGTCGATACCGTGGCCGACAACGCCGCTGATGCCGGGATCGTGACCGGAGGTCGACCGGTGAAGCCCGACGCGGTGGATCTCCGCTGGGTGTCGGGGCTGCTGCTGCGAGATGGCGTGATCGAGGAGTCCGGCGTAGCCGCTGCCGTGCTCAACCACCCGGCCAACGGCGTGGCTTGGCTGGCCAACAAGCTGAGCGCCTTCGGTGTGACACTGCATGCCGGACAGATCATCCTCGCCGGATCGTTCACCCGCCCGGTGTGGGTCACACCAGGGTCGACCTTCCACGCCGACTACGGCCCGCTCGGCACGATCACCTGTAGGTTCCGATGACATCCCACGACCATCTCAAGCATCTGGTGTCAGGGAGCGATCGCGCCCAGATCGGGATGTGGCTGGCCACCGGAGATCCGGTGGCCGCCGAGATCTGCGCGGCGGCCGGACTCGACTGGCTCGTGGTGGACACCGAACATGCCCCCAACGATCTGCGCTCGGTGTTGCGCCATCTGCAGGTCCTGGCCGGCTATCGCGTGTGCCCGGTGGTGCGGCCGGCGGTGGCCGACTCGGTCCTGCTCAAGCAGCTGCTCGACATCGGGGCCCGCAACTTCATCGTGCCCATGATCGACAGTGCCGAAGCCGCCGCGTCGGTGGTGCGCGCCGTGCGCTATCCGCCTCGTGGGGTGAGAGGCGTGGGCGCCACGTTGGCCCGATCGTCGCGTTGGGGACTCGTCGATGACTACTTCGATCATGCCGATGACGATGTGACCGTGATCGTGCAGGCCGAGACCACCGCCGCGCTCGCCTCGTTGGACGCCATCGTCGCCACCGACGGTGTCGACGGTGTGTTCATCGGACCGGCTGATCTGGCCGGATCGATGGGCCTGCTCGGCCAAGCCAGCCATGGGGATGTGGTGGAGGCCGTCGAGCGCTCCCTGGCGGTGATTGCCGGCGCAGGCAAGATCGCCGGCGTGAACACGTTCGACCCCGCACTCGCCGCCCGCTATCGCGCCGCCGGCGCCAACCTGATCAGTGTCGGGGCAGACGTGACATTGCTGGCGCGCGGCGCTCGCTCCCTCGCCAGCACGTTCATCTCCGCAACTCAGGTTGACATCGGCTACTGATCACGACAACGACATCGGGGGATCGTCCATGCAACACACCAGCTACTGCCGTCTGTGCCCTGCGGCATGCGGAGTCATTGTCGACGTCGACGACAACGACGGCTCGATCTCCATCACCGGGGACAGCGAGCACGCGCTGACCCGTGGCTTCACCTGTGTGAAGGGACGTCATCTCGGGAGCTTCGTGACCGACCCCAATCGCCTCACCACGAGCCGGCGCAGGCGGGCCGATGGTGGTCACGAGCCCGTCGATATCGATACCGCCATCGACGAGATCGCCAGTCGCCTCACCGACATCATCGCCGAGCATGGGCCCGATGCCGTCGCGTTCTACTCGGGGACGCAAGCATCGATGGCGTCGTTGACCAACCCGTTCGCCATCGCGTTCTGGCGCACGCTCAACTCCACCAAGAACTTCTCCTCGATGACCGTCGATCAATCGGCCAAATGGGTCACCGAGGCACGCCTCGGCCGCTGGGCCGCCGGCGGCCAGCGCTTCGCTGATGCCGACGTATGGATGCTCGTCGGCACGAACCCCCTCATCAGCATGCAAGGCGGCTACTTCACCGGCTTCCCCATCCATGACGGGATGCGACGTCTGCTGGCCGAGAAGCGACGCGGCCTCAAGCTCATCGTCGTCGATCCCCGTCGGACCGAACTGGCCACTCGCGCCGACATCCATCTGCAGATCATCCCCGGCACTGACGCAGCGCTGTTCGCCGGCATCATCCGCCACATCCTGGCCACCCGTCGCGAAGACCGCGAGTTCTGTGAGCGTTGGGCACCGGGGCTCGATGATCTGCGCGTAGCCGTCGAGCCCTTCACGTTGGAACTCACCGCGGCGAGTTGTGGCGTGTCGATCGACGATCTCACTGCCGCGATCGACATGTTCGCGTCGGGCCGCATCGGCATGGCCACCGCGGGGACTGGTCCCGACATGGGCCCGGACGCCAACCTGGCCGAGCATCTCATCCAGACCCTCAACATCGTCTGCGGGCGACTCCCCCGCGCCGGTGACCCGCTGGCGGGCGTCTCGGTTCTCGGTTCGGGTAAGCCGCTGCCGGCCGAGGTCCTGGCACCCAACCGCACCTGGGAGCGGGGCTACAAGAACCGCTTCGGATACGGCCTGCTCTACGGCCAACTCCCGGTGGCGGTGCTGGCCGACGAGATCACCGCCGATGGACCTGATCGGGTGCGCGCCCTCATCGTCAACGGTGGCAACCCGGCCGCCGCACTCCCCGGCCAGGACCGCGTCGTGGAGGCGCTCGGTCAATTGGAATTGCTGGTGACGGTCGACCCCTTCATGTCGGAGACGGCGCAACTGGCCCACTACGTGATCGCACCGGTGGTCCATCTCGAACGACCCGACACGACGCGGGCGTACGAGACGTTGATGGATGTCCCGTTCGGTCAATACACCCCTGCCATCGTCCCCCGACCCGACGGTGTCATCGACGATTGGGAGTTCTATCTCCGTCTGGCATGGGCGATGGGACGCACCATGTCGGTGGCCGGCCGCGACTATCCGCCCGGCTCGCCGATGCCCACCACCGACGAGGTGCTGGCCAGCTTCGCCGCACGTGCCCGCGTGCCGCTGGAGGAGATCCGCGCCGCTCCGCACGGCAAGGTGTTCGAGGAGCTCCCCCCGGTACACGCCGCGCCGGAGAGCGAGAACGCCTCGGCCACCTTCGATGTCGCCCCGAGCGACGTCGTTGCCGAGATCGCCGCGACGGCCGCTGCCCTCGCACAGGACGATCGCCGCCAGCGACCGCTCCTCCTGATCGTGCGTCGGGCCAAGAACGTCATGAACTCGACGGGCAAGCAGGTGGCCGGACTGGCTCGCGATCCCCAGAACCCGTGCCATGGCCATCCTGACGATCTCGCCGAGCTGGGCTTGCGAGCCGGTCAGGAGATCGTGATCGAGTCCGATCACGGTGCCATCGAGGCGGTGATCGAGGCCGATGCGACGCTGCGTCGCGGTGTGGTGTCGATGAGCCACAGCTTCGGCGGACTCCCCGGCACCGACGATGATCCGAAGCGATTCGGATCCAACATCAACCGCATCCTCACGATGGACAGCGACATCCAGCCCATCAGCGCCATGCCCCTCATGACCGCGGTGCCCGTCACGATCCGGGCCCTCGTGGCCGCGGGCTGACCAACGGTCGGGTCTCGCCGGCCACCATCGCTCGGGAGTGTCGATCCGCTGATCGCCCTCAGCTCACACATCGCTCACATCTCCAACACGCGCTGCTCATCGCCCGACGCCACCTTGTGTCTCGTCCGACAACCCGTCGAACCCGCACAAGGAGTCCTCCCATGCAGACCCGTCCCACCCGCAAGCTCGGCACCGCTGCCGCCCTCACCCTCACCGGAGTGCTCGCCCTGTCGGGCGTCGCCAACGCCACCGACGCTTCGACCACCTCGAGCTCCGACCCGAGCAACGATGCCGGTCACGTTGCCTTCGATGCCGCAAAGACCCGTTGCCTCGAGTCGGTGGACGTCCGTCTCACCGCCATCGGTCGGTACCAGGGCAACGTCGCGGCGGCGGTGAACCTGACGAGCGACCATCGCGCCTCGCTCGACTCGATCCTCGGATCCGCGCAATCGGGGTTGACAACCCTGCGGGCAACGATCGAAGCGGAGACCGATCCCGCGGCGCTCAAGAGCGAGTGCAGCGAGGTGTTCACCGGCTACCGCATCTTCGCCCTGCGTGGACCGCAGACTCGACTCTCCATCGGGGGCGACGCTGCCGCAGCGGCGGCGGACAAGCTCGCCGATGTTGCGGCCGACCTGGCTGAAGACATCGCCGAGGCCAAGGCGGCAGGTAAGGACACCAGCGAGGCCGAAGCTGACCTCGCCGACATGCAGGCCAAGATCGCTGACGCCGAAGCGAAGCTGCCCGGACTGGTCGACACCGTGCTCACCTTCACCCCAGCGCAGTGGAATGCCGATCACACCGTCCTCAGCGGATCGATCTCGACCCTTCGTGCGGTGCGCAGCGATCTCAAGGACGCCGCGCGCGACGCTCGCAAGATCACCGTCGAGCTGGCCGACTGAGCGGGAAGCGATCCGATGCAACTGCGCCTCTCCAGCGCTGCGACCATCGCCGGCCTCATCGCTGTCGTCGGCGCCGCACTCACCGGGTGCGGCGCCGGTCGCGGTGACTCCGCCGACATCGAGCCGATCACGCGCACGACATCCGTGTCGACGATCGTCGATCCGAACGCCACGCCATCGACATCGTCCGCTCCGCAGGTCATCGCTGTGTCCCCCGCTTCGGTGCCCGCGTCGTCAGCGAGTGCGTCTTCGGTTCCCGCGTCGCCATCGAGCGCGTCAACCGCGATTGCGTCCGCTACGTCCACTGCACCTGCGCCGGCGTCTTCACCGTCCGCACCCGCTCCCGTCGTCGGCAGCGCCACGATGAACCGCCTGTCGGAGACCGAGGCGCTGCTGGCCGCTCTCGACGCCCAGCTGCAGTCGGCAACCGACGACCCGGCGTCGGAGAGCAAGTGAACCGATCGGTCAGATCGTGTCCAGGATCGCCTGGTCCTGGGCACGATCGGGGGCCGGACGGCTGATCCGCCACGGCGAGCGCGTGAAGCGAATGGGAGCTCCGGGGTAGATGACCTCGCGGCCGAGACGATGGTCGAACACCGGCGTCGGGAAGTTCCGGGCGACGATGTGCGGATCGGTCATGACCTCCTCGGGGGCGTACACAGCCCCGACGGGAAATCCTCGATCCTGCGCCTGCACGAAGAACTCGCGGGCCGTGAGGCGCGAGGCGATGAAGACCATGGCCTCACGAACCGCTCGATAGCACTCCTGCACCATCGGGTCATCGTGCAGCTTCGACAGGTCGATACCGCCGGCGGCCACGGCGATCTCGAGGAACGGTGCGGCAGAGAATTCGTCGCGAAGTCCGAGCGCATCGAGCCACTCCAACAGCGTGGTGAGCTGGCGCTCCGTCTTCGGCGGGAAGCCGGTGTGGACCTCGTGCCCGTTGACGTCCCTGGCCATCACTGGCTCGGTCGGGCGATGTGACGCGTGGCGACCGGTTTGGCGTTGCACCACCTTGCCCGCGATCAACCAGTACTGCGTCGCCTGCTCCGTCGTGACGTTGGCGGCCGCGTGCATGCTCACGTCGATGAACTGGCCATTGCCAGTGGTGTCGCGTGCGTGCAACGCGATCAAGGTTGCGATCGCGGCCCACAGCGACGCGGTGTGGTTGCTCTGGCCCCCCGAGCCGCGCACCGGGGGGAGCGTGTTGTCGTCGTAGCCGCAGCTCCACGCCATGCCACCGCTCGCTGAGATGGTCAGGTCATTTGCCTGCTCGTCCGATCGCGAGGTGGCCCGTCCGAACGGTGTCACCGATGTCCACACCAGCGACGGGTGCGCGAGGCGCAGTGTGTCGTGGTCGAGACCGAGCCCGGCCAGCCGCCCGATCGGCTCCGCCTCCAGGACCGCATCGGCCCGAGCAACCAAGCGACGGAACAGTTCGCCGTCGGTCACATCGTCGAGGTCGAGTCCCACACCGAGTTTGGAGGTGTTGTACGTCCAGAACCACAGGCTGCGATTCGGGTCGGGCGCATCATCGACGAACGGCTCGAACCAACGGGTGTGGTGTCCGTGCCTCGGCTCCACCAAGATGACCTCGGCACCGAGGTCGGCCAGCAGTTTCCCGCAGTGGGCCGCAGCCTCACTGGCCAACTCCACGACGCGCAGGCCGTTGAGAGGTCCGACGTCCACGGCTCGCCGATCAGACGACACGATCTCGCTCCAGTTGCTCGATTTCGGCTTCGCTCAACCCCACGATGTCGCGGAACACCATCCGATTGTGCTCGCCCAGCAGCGGGGCTCCTCGCTCGATCACCCAGTCGGTATCGGAGAGATGGACGGGGATGCCATCGACGCGCACCGATCCCATCGCGGCGTGCTCCACCGTCGGCCACAGCCCGAACTCGCTGGTGCCCCGATCGTGATCGATCCGCTCTGGCGGCGTCTGCACTGCGGCCGCGGGGACGCCGACCCCCTGCAATTGGAGTTGCACGTCGAACTTCGAACGGGTCGCGGTCCACCGCGAGATGTGAGCATCGAGCTCGACCATGGCCTCGACAC
>JBFWVD010000022.1:0-16946 GCA_050246915.1 Acidimicrobiia bacterium
TGGCCGCCTCGAGGTGGGTGAACGGACATTGCTGAACTACGGAACGTCGATCACCGCGGCCAGCACCGTCACGATCGGCGCACGGTGCCTCATCGGCACCCTCGTCACCATCATGGACAACGACTTCCATCGGCTCGAGCCGGACCGGCGACTCGAACGCCCCGACTCGAGACCCATCAGCATCGGCGAGAACGTCTGGCTCGGTACCCGCGTCATCGTGCTGGGTGGGGTCACCATCGGGGCCGGGAGCGCCATCGGTGCCGGCAGCATCGTCACCAAGGACATCCCGCCCATGTCGCTGGCGGTCGGTACACCCGCGCGCGTCATTCGGAGCCTCGAGTAATGGCAACCGTCAGCGTCATCGTTCCGACCTTCAATCGTCGCGCACGTTTGGAACGGGTCCTGGCCGCCCTCGGCACCCAGACGTTCCCCCTCGATCAACTCGAGGTGATCGTCGTCTCCGACGGCTCGACCGACGGGTCGGTCGAGTGGCTCTCCACCCAGTCGTTCCCGTTCGCTTTCGAGGTGGTGGAACAAGCAAATGCCGGTCCGGCCGCGGCCCGCAACAACGGCGTTGCCCACAGCAGTGCCCCGCTCATCTTGTTCATCGACGACGACGTCGTCGCCGAACCTGGACTGGTCGCCGCGCACTGCCAGGCGCACGATCGTCATGGTGACCACGCAATCGTCATCGGCCCGATGTTGACTCCCGACGAGGAGCCTCTACTGCCGTGGGTCCGTTGGGAACAGACGATGTTGTACAAGCAGTACCGCGACATGACGCAAGGTCGTTGGCATCCGACCGCTCGCCAGTTCTATACAGGGAACGCCTCACTGCCGCGCCGAGCGTTCGACGATGTCCGCGGTTTCGACACTTCCTTCCGACGAGCCGAGGATGTCGAGCTCGCCTACCGGCTCGCAGATCGGGGATACCACTTCGAGTTCGAGCCTGAGGCGCGGGCGCGTCACTATGCCGAGCGCAGCTTCCAGTCCTGGCTTTCCATCGCTTCGGCCTACGGACACAACGACGCGATCATGGGTCGAGACCGAGGGCAAGATTGGTTGCTCGACGCCACGAGTAGGGAGTTCCACAACGCGAACCCGCTCACGAGGATCACGGTCCGCGCCACCATCGACCGTCCACGTTCGACGAGGGCAGCCCATGTCATGTTCACGACCGCATCCAACCTGGCCGAGCACCTTCGGCTCCGTCCGGTGTCGCGCTACGCGCTGAGCGGTCTGTACAACCTCATCTACTACCACGCCTTCATCGATGAGTTGGGCTCAGCCGATCTGCTGCTGAGGCGCTGACGCATCGGGCGCGATGCCTCGAGGGCTCAGATCGACGTTTCTCCCGGATCGGAGTCCAGTTCCCGGATGATCCGAGCAGGCACGCCGCCGACCAACACGTTGGGCGGGACCGAGCGGGCGACGGTCGCACCGGCGGCGACGACTGATCCGCTTCCGATGGTGACCCCGGCAAGCAAGGTGCATCCGGCACCCACCCAGACACCGTCTTCGATCACGATGGGGGCGCCGCGCAACTCACCCGCTCGGGTCTGGGGGTCACCCAACTGGTGGGTACCGGTGATGACTGAGACGTTGGGGCCGAAGACCACGCCTTTGCCGATGGTGATGTGGTCGGCCAAGTCCAGCAGACACCCCACGCCGATCTCCACGCGATCGGCGATGTGCAATCGCTCGCTCACCTTCGCCCCGGTGATGATGGGTCGACCGGCGAGAAGGACGCCATGACCGACGTCGAAACCGGTGAGCGACAAGATCGCAGCCCGCACCCGTCGGAACGCGCCATGGGGCAGCGGAGCCATGGCCAGACGCGCCAGGCTGACCCGGGGATGCATCGTCCCGATCTCCTCACCGACGAGGCGTCGTAGGCTCGACAAGGCACGACCTTTCTCGTTCACCAGATGCCTCACCATCGGCGTCGGTCCAGTGCGGTTGAGGGGACGACGTCGCCACCACGTAGCGACCCCTCACGTGGTGCTGGTGGAAAAGACGCTCACGTCCCGCACGACGAAGCCGGGAGCTCCACGGAACGCAACGGTGGTGACTCCTGCCGGTACCGGTGTCCAGTACGAAGCAGCGTGTTCTGGACGGATCGCCTCTCGATGACGTTGCATCACCGCCGGTGACCACGACTGACCTCCATCGGTGCTGATCTCGATGGCGTCGCCTTGGCCGGAGAAGCGCAAGAACGACCCCGATGGGGCTGGGTCGTCGAGATGCATGACGTTGGTGTCCGTGCCCTCGTCGACGAGTCGGCGATCGGTCCCGATGATCGTGAAGGGTTTGCTCGGCGCGATCTTGACGTTGTCCCAATGCCAGGTGTTGGGGGTGCAGGAGGCGCAGTCCTTCGTGGGGTTGTACGAGTGATGGCCGAACTGCACGACGCCGGTGTCGAACCCGAGATCGCTGATTGCCGTATCGGCCCACCACAGGCCGTATGCCGGCATACCGAACTTGAGGTGATCACGACCGATGATCAACTCGAACCTGTCCCGGCGAGCCGCATCAGGAGTCAGGACTTCGTCGTATGACTGCCACCATCGCTGGTCGGGCACGTCGACGACCTGGAAGTCCTTGTAGATGGTCACCTTGAAGATCGTCTTGCCATCGAACTGATCCATCCGGACATGCACGCCATTGCGAGGTGGACCCTGCAGATCGGGGTCACTCGAGTCGAACGGCAGGATCATGTTGTCCTCGAACGGCGTGATCCACAGATCGACCCAGTCGCGCAGCGTGGTTCGGGCGGTGGACATGTCCCACGAGACGACGGCTGAACCGTTGCTCATGTCGACGAGACGAGCGGGCGTGAGATAGATGAGCCCGTAGTCGGTGGCGCGTATCGATGTCATCACGTGATCACGGCACTGGAAGACCGCATCGTCGTAGCTCGATATCTCATGCGTCGCAGGAGGCCCCGCGCAGTCATGGCCGTGCATCGCCGCCATCGGCTCGAGCGCGTCGCGCGTCGAGGTACCGCGCGAGTGCACGACGACGTCCCACGCGTCGCCGTCCCACGCGGTCGGCGACGCGGGTGCACCGCTGAACGATTCCACGAACGTCGTCGGATCCTGGGGCACGGTGTCGCCCGACGCTCCACTGTCATCGGCCGGGGACGATGCAACCGTCGACGCGGAGACGGCGTCGTCTGCGACGGCGGCGTTCGACGATCGAGCGATCTGAGCTTCGACGATCGTGGCCGTCGCTGTTGTGGACGCCTCCTCGGAACCGCCTCCACTACACGCTGCAAGAACGGCGAGTACCGCCACCGCAGCAACCAACGTCGACCGACCGCGATCGGATCTCGGGATGGGCCTGGTTGACGTGGTGGTCGTGGTTGAGCTGGCGGTCGACGCGGTTGTGGCGGAGATGACCTGATGGTACGGGTCGGGCACCGACCTGGGCGCGCGGCCTGCTGGGCCAAAGGGTGATTCAGGCAATCTTGAGGGGGAAATGGGGGTATCACCCCCGCGATGCAGGACAGGTTGACGCGAGCTGTCGACGGGCGCGCACTGGTACGTTCCCGATCGGTCGGCGCACGTCGTCCGAGGCCGGCGACGCTCGACCACCTTGGAGATCTGATGAAGAGCGCAGTGAGCCGCACACGACGCCGAGGGCGCCTGGCCGCGCTCGTCACCGGGTCGGTTGCCCTCGTCGCCTGCTCATCGGGAACAGACACGAGCGTGCTCGTCCCGACCTCCACTGTCCCCGGTGCCGCCACATCCCCAGCCACCTCCCCCGCCACGTCCACAGCCATCGGAGCAAGGACGACGACTTCACCAACAGCGCCGGCATCGACCGTTGCCGAAGCAGCCTCGCCGTCGAGCACCATGGCATCCAGCACGACGGCGGACTCCCCCGTCGATCTGACCCGGTCGGCAGCATTCCCGTTGCATGTCGAAGGCGGAGCGCGCCAACTGTGGGGCGCCGACGGAAAGCCGTTCCTCATCAGCGGCGACACCGCGTGGTCGATGATCACCGAGCTCGACAAGTCGGAGCTCGAGACCTATCTCGCGAATCGAAAGCGGCTCGGCTTCAACACTGTGCTCGTCGAGTTGATCGAGCATCGATTCTCGTCACATGCCCCCAAGAACGCCTTCGGCGACGCCCCCTTCAAACGTGCCGGTGATTTCTCGCAGCCGAACGAGGCGTACTTCGCCTATGCCGATTGGGTCCTGCAGCGGTTGTCGGACGAAGGCTTCTTGGTGTTGCTGACCCCCGACTACGCCGGTTGGGAGGGGAACAGCGACGGCTGGTGGGAGGAGATGAAGGCGAACGGACCCGACGTATTGCGCGCCTACGGTCGATTCGTCGGGAGCCGCTATGCGAAGTTCGACAACATCATCTGGGTGAACGGCGGCGACTACAACCCTCCCGACAAGACGTTGATCGAGGCAGTCCGCCAAGGCATCAGCGAAGCCGATCCCGATGCGCTGCAGACGGCGCACCTCACCCCCGACGAGCCGCCTCGCGAGGTGCTCTCCGGCACCACCTGGCTCGACCTCGACAACGTCTACACCTACGAGCCGGTGTACGACAGTGCGCTCGCCGCCTATCGCGGTTCATCGATGCCGTTCTTCCTCATGGAGAGCTCGTACGAGAACGAGCACAACTCGTCCACGCGCAGTCTCCGCACACAGGCGTACCACGCGCTGCTCGCCGGCGCGACCGGTCATGTCTTCGGCAACAACCCGATCTGGCACTTCGACGGTCCCGGCATCTTCGATGCTCCCACTGGCTGGCGCGAAGCACTCGACGGGGCCGGGTCGCAATCGATGGCCGGCATCGCCCGGCTCATGGGATCGCTCGAGTGGTGGCAGCTGCGCCCCAGCATCGATCAACCACTGCTCGTCGATGGTCTCCAGGCGGGAGGCACGCGCGCTGCGGCTGCGTTGAGCGCCGATGGAAGCTGGGGGATGGTGTATGTCCCCACCGAACGCACGATCTCGCTGAACCTCGGCCAGCTGGCGGGTACGGGTGCCAGCATCACGTGGTACGACGCGTCAACTGGAATTGCAACGTTCCAGGCGCAGCTCGGTAAGGGCATGGTGAGCGTCAAGACCCCGGGCAAGAACGCTGGGGGCGACAGCGACTGGGTGGCCATCGTCCGCCAGCGCTGAGAGCGTCGAACGATCAGCCCCGACCGTTCCACGGTCGGTCAGCTGAGGCCCAACGCAGCGAAGATGCCGGCGAACCGCCGTTCGACCTCGGAACGATTGTCGGAGTTGACCTTGCCCATCGCATCTGTGATGGCCTTTCGGTCGCGCAGCACCGCCTCGGTGTCGTCCAGCACCTGCTCGACGTCGATGTGTTCGACGTGTTGACATCGATCGCCGAGACCGAACCGGGTCATCAGCTCGCGGTTCTTCTCCGCGTAGCCGAGCGACACCGTAGGACGCGACATCATCAGCGCCGCGACGATGTTGTGGAATCGAGTGGCCACCACTGCGTCGGTGAACGACACCTGCACCATGAGATCATCGAACGTCCTGATCGGCTCGACGATCACCGCGTCGACGGCATCGTCGAGCTTGCGCCGCACGATCTCGAGCACGCGTTCGACGGCGATGGCGTCGTCGTCCTCACCCACCAACAGGCGGAGGCGGTGGCCGCGCTCGATGAGCCGGACGGCGATCTCCCCGAGCGCGTCGACATAGCGATCGAACACAGCCGAGCCCTCAGCGGGTTCCGCGCTCCAACCCCGATAGGCCATCACGCCGAGCCCGACATGTCCCGGTGACTCACCGGGTCGATGGTCGGTGGGCAACGGAAATGAGAACACCACGTCGGGCTGGACCGCGTCGGGCGATGCGGCGCGCCCGAGCTCCGTCATGAACCGACGCGAGCCTTCGTCCCGGTACGTGACCACGGTCGAGTTCGCCACCGCTCGCGTCATCAACCAACGACTCGCCCGATGCTCGATCGGGCCGGCGCCCACGGCGACCATGGCCCAAGGTGTTCGCGTGAGGCGCGCCAGCGTCGTCCACCGGAAGATGTCATAGGGCATCTGCTGCGGGCCGACGCCGAAGTCGTCGAGAATCCCGGTGCCGGGAACGACGACGGCATCGACCGAACGCAAGAATCGCCCCACCGACCACCATCGCAGCGGCTCGGCCAGAGGCCGCAAGGCCACGCGGGCAAGACGAGGCGCGCTCCACAGCTTGGGGAGTGCACCACCGGTGATGAGCGACACCGACGCAAGACCGTGCTGGCCGCTGACCACCTCGGGATAGGCCCCGACCACGATGACATCGGCATCGGGCACGACATGTCGAACAGCGCGCACCCCGGCGGTGAGCGACGCCTCGTTGCCGATGTTGCCGACGCCGAACAGCCCGAACATCGCTACCCGAGGCGGGGTCCGGCGCGTCAACTCTGGGTTGACATCGGCCGCTTGCGTTCGGGGACGGCGCAATGCTCTCGGGTGCCATCGACGCGAGACGGGCGCGGAGGGCATCGGGTCATGGTACCGCCGCGTGGCTCGGGTGTTCTTCAAGAAGCTGCTGCCACGCGGACAAATGTCTAGCGCTGTCGCAGCGGACGAGTACCTTCGCAGCGTGGCCGCAGGAGACCGACAGCACGAGCCGAAGGTCGGCATCGGTCTACCGGTCTACAACGGCGAGGAGTACCTGGCGCAGGCCATCGAGTCGATCATCGGCCAGACCTTTCAGGACTGGGAGTGCGTCATCTCCGACAATGCCTCCTCCGACAAGACGGCAGAGATCGCACAGGCATATGCCGAGAGAGATCCGCGCATCCGCTACTCACGCAATGCAACGAACATCGGCGGGGCGCACAACGAGAATCTCACGGTGAGCCTCACCAGGGGTGAGTACTTCCGGTGGGCTGCTCATGATGACTACATGGAGCCGGAACTCCTCCACCGATGCGTCGCCGCGCTCGACAGCGATCCAGGGGTCGTGCTGTGTTACACCCAGGTACGCCAGCTCGATCTGGTCAAGGGGAGCGAAGAGGTTCTCTCCCGTAACAACGCGAGCTCTGACCGTCCCGCCACCCGCTTCCGAACCATCATCTTGTCGCGGGAGTTCCTCGAGGAGACCTACGGCGTGATCCGCCGCGACGTGCTCGCCCGCACCCCTCTGCAAGCCGACTACATCGCCAGCGATCGGACCCTCATCGCCGAGATCAGCCTCTACGGCCGCTTCTGCGAGATCCCCGAGCCGTTGTTCGTGAAACGTCTGCATCCCAAGAACGCCTATGTCGACTGGCGAACCCGTATTGCGTGGTTCCTGCCCGATGCGACAGGGCAGCTCAGCTTTCCGTGGTGGGCCCAACTGCGGGACCTGCTGCGCACCGTTCGGCGGGCCGAGGTGGCGTTCCCGGTCAAGGCCGAGTGCTACGCCTCGGTCGGCCTCTGGGCACTGGTTCGCTCACCGAACCTGGCCAAGGACGTTGTCATGGGTGCCTACTGCGCAGCTCGCGGCAAGCGATGGCGCCAAGCGCGATACGAATCATCCAAGAACTGGGAATGATCCCACCGCTTCGTGACGGCGAGCTGCCGTGACCGCGCACCAGTCGGGTCTGAACGATTCGTCAAGAAGACTTGACGCTGCCTGAGCGCCTTGGACCAACATGGCAGACCACCGGCGTCCGCGCCGGGTCACCGACGATCGAAGGATCCCCATGACACGCGACGCGGAGCGCGACTTCTGGAACGAGTGGAACGAGCGCAACCGCGTCGATGCCACCAGCCAGATCACGGCCGACCAGGCCGAAGTGGTGCATCTCTGGCTCGGCACCCGACGAGGTTTGCGGCTGATCGACGTCGGCTGTGGGTCTGGTTGGATGACCAAACAGCTGGCCGCCTACGGCAGCGCGCTGGGAACCGACCTGGCCGATGAAGTGATCGAGCGGGCCCGCGACCGCGCACCGGAGGCGCAGTTCGTGGCTGGGGACATCATGAGCGTCGAGGTGGGCGATGGCTACGACGTCGTCGTCAGCTTCGAGGTGCTGTCACACGTCGCTGATCAGGCGGCGTTCTGCTCGCGTCTGTTCGGTCTCCTGCACCCCGGCGGCGAGCTGATGCTGTCGACGCAGAACGCACCGGTCCTCAAGCGGTTCAACAACATCGCTCCCCCGGCTCCGGGTCAACGTCGAGCATGGGTCGATCGCCGTCAACTGCGCGCGCTCCTCGTCGGGGCAGGCTTCACGGTGAACGAGATGCGCGTCCTCACGCCGAGGGCCGATCACGGTCTCATGCGAGTGGTGGCCAAGGCTGGTCGCGTCCTGAAGTTCGAATCGCTGCTCGAACGCCTGGGGTTCGGGTGGACGATCATGGTTCGAGCAACCCGACCATCGTGAGCGGGCCAGCTCAGCTGTCGATGAAGCGGAGGTCGGCATCGAGCAGACCCCGCTCCTGCAAGCCTTTCACCGTGGGCAGCCGGTAGTACCGAGGCCCGGTCCACACTGCTTCGGTGAGTCCAGCGTCGCGGTACGCGACGTAGATCTCCTCGATGCCGGCTCGCAGCGTCCACTTCGCTTCGAACCCGGGCAGCCTCGTGGCGATCTTGGTGAAGTCGACGCGGTAGTTGCGGGCATCGGCAGAGGCGCCGGCCGCGAATGCGACCTCGCAGTTGGGCACCACATCGCGAACCAGTTCCGCGACCTCGCGGATCCGGTAGTTCTCTCCCAACTTGCCGACGTTGAACGCCTGATTGTGGATGGCATCGACAGGCGCGGTGAGGCTCGAGCTCACCGCCCCGATGATGTCGCCGATGTGGACCAGTGGTCGCCACGGTGAGCCATCGCTCTGCAACAAGACCTTGCCGGTGGTGACGGCGTGACCGACGAGGTTGTTCACCACGATGTCGGCGCGCAGGCGGCGCGACACCCCATAGGCGGTGGCGTTGCGGAGGTAGACCGGCGAGAACGAGTCGTCGGCGAGTTGTGACACCGCTTGCTCGACCTTCACCTTCGACTCACCGTACGCGGTCACAGGGAAGAAGTCGGCCTCCTCGGTGAGCAGGCCATCGCCGCCGGCGCCGTAGAGGCTGCACGATGAAGCGAACAAGAAGCGCTGCACGCCCGCGGCCTTGGCCGCCTGCGCGAGCCGAACCGACGCGTGGAGGTTGATGTCGAATGTCAGCGCCGAATCGAGATCGCCGAGCGGATCGTTGGACAACGCGGCGAGGTGCACCACGGCATCGACACCGCGCAGATGCGACGCCTCGACATCGCGTAGATCGACCGACAACTGCGGCACGTCCACCGGAGGCCGCACGAAGTCGCATTCGTCATAGAAGCCGGTGTCGAGACCGATCACGTCGTGGCCCGCGGCGAGCAGCACGGGGACCATCTCCGATCCGATGTAACCGAGGTGGCCAGTCACCAAGACCTTCATGTTCATGCTCCCTGTTGGTGGATCGGTTCGATGGCGAGCGTGGCAATCACGTCAGATCACCATCTTTCGGACGTGGAACGCCTCGGCCATGCCGCTTGGCGCATTGCACTCGACGGCACGTACAGCCATCACGCCACGAAAGGTCTCGGGACGGAACCACGATCGCTCTCTCTGTGTAGGGAACCCCTCGAGCAACAACGACACCTTGCGCTCGGCAGTCTCCACATCGATCGGTACGTAGAGGTTGGGATGGCCAAGATCGCCTTCGTATTTGACGATCTCGTACTCGGCGATGAGATGGTTGCGGAACGTGTTCCAAGTGAGTTCAGCGACGGTGCGATGGTCCTGGTGCTCGTCCCTGCGATGATGGGCGAAGATCACATCGGGTTCACCGCGACGCTTCAGTTCCTCGAAGAACTCCTTGATCTCGGCTGCGACGTATGGGAAGAAGCTCTCGCGGAACTCAGCGACGATCACTTCCGATGAGCCTGCGGCGGCGAGGAACCTCGCGGCACTGGCGCGTGCCTCGGCTTGCCGCTCCGCGTTCCCCGACAGCACCACCCACGTCACACGCGATCCGGGTCGCTCTGCGAGGAGCCGCAGCATCGTGCCGCCGCATCCGATCTCGATGTCATCGCTGTGTGCACCGATGCACAAGATGTCGAGCGGACCGCGGTGGTCAGCGCCGAACGTGATCGGCAACATTCACAAGACCGCGGCTTTCACAAGAGCCCGACTTCACAAGAGCACGACTTCACAAGATCACCGCTTCGGGGATCGGCACGATGAACTTGGCACCCCAGGAACGGCAGTGTTCGAGCTGCGTCATGATCTCGTTCTTCAGGTTCCACGGCAGGATCAAGATGTAGTCCGGCCGCACCTCGTCGATCTTCTCGGGTCCGAAGACCGGGATGTGCGTGCCCGGGAGATAGCGCCCGTGTTTGTACGGGTTGCGATCCACGGTGAAATCCACGAAGTCGGTGCGGATGCCGCAGTAGTTGAGCAACGTGTTGCCCTTGCCGGGTGCTCCATAGCCGACGATGGTCTTGCCCTGCCGCTTGAGATCGATGAGCAGCTCGAGCAGCTTGCGCTTGGTCTCGCGCACACGATCTTCGAAACGCTCGTACATCTCGATGTCGCGGTAGCCCGCCGCCTCTTCGCGGGCGCGCAAGGCCAGGAGTCGCTCGGTGACGGGGCGGCTCTCATCGGCCGTCGGACGGGCGAAGATGCGCAGCGAACCGCCGTGCGACCACAGTTCCTCGACATCGAAGATGGTCATGCCGTGGCCGGCGAAGATCGCCTCGGCGCTGATGAGTGAGAAGTAGCAGAAGTGCTCGTGGTAAATCGTGTCGAACTGGTTCTCGTCGAGCAGCTTCATCAAGTGCGGGAACTCGATGGTGACGGTTCCTGTCGGCTTGAGCAGATGCGAGATGCCGGCCACGAAGGTGTTCAGGTCGGGAACCTGCGCAAGCACGTTGTTGCCCAGCACCAGATCGGCCTGCTGACCGTTGGCGGCCATGGCCTTTCCCTTCGCCTCGTCGAAGAACGACACGTCGGTCGGGACCCCGCGGGCCTCGGCGTCCTTGGCCACGTTGGCGGCCGGTTCGATGCCAAGGCACGGTATGCCACGCTGTACGAAGTACTGCAGCAGATAGCCGTCGTTGCTCGCCAACTCGACGACGAAGCTGTTCCCGTCGAGGCCGAGACGATCGGTGATCATCGTCGTGTAGTCCTCGGCGTGCTTGAGCCAGCTGGTCGAGTAGGACGAGAAGTAGGCGTACTCGGTGAAGATGTGCTCCGGCTTCACGTACTCGTTCAACTGCACGAGGAAACACTGGTGACAGACCCAGACATGGAGCGGATAGAAGGGCTCCATGGTGTCCACGTGCTCTTCGGCTAGGAAGCTCTCACAGAGCGGGGACATGCCGAGATCGACCACGCGATTTGCCAGCTGGGTTCCGCAGAACCGGCAGGGGAATGAGCTCATGAGGCACCCGAATCGTTGGACACCTGTCGTTGTCGTCCGAAACGGTCGGTTCTTGAGTGGTTCGCCCACCGCGACCTCCGAGGGCGTTTCTCAAGATCACCGACACCGCGTCAACCATGGTTGTCGTACTCGTCGAGCTGTGATACCGCTACGGATCGTGCGATTCGAAGAGACCGGACTCGAGGGAGCGTGGGTGATCGAACTCGATCGCCACGGGGACGACCGCGGCTTCTTCGCGCGGGCCTATTGCGAACGCGAATTTGCTGCTCACGGCCTTCCCACGCATTTCCCACAGAGCAATCTGTCCAACAACACAACAGCCGGGACCCTGCGGGGCATGCACTTCAACACCGCCGCCCACTTCGAGGCAAAGGTGGTGCGCTGCGTGCGCGGTGGCGTCTACGACGTGATCGTGGACCTCCGCCCCGGCTCGGCCACCGAGGGCCGCTGGTTCGGGACCGATCTCACCGCCGACAACGGCCGTGCGGTGTTCGTTCCCGAAGGATTCGCTCACGGGTTCATCACCTTGGCCGATGACAGCGACGTCTTCTACCAGATGGGCGCCATGTACGAACCGGACGCGGCGCGTGGCTTCCGCTGGGACGATCCCCACTTCGACATCGAGTGGCCGATGGCTCCGGCGGTCATCTCCGACCGCGACGCCAGCTACGCCGACTACGACCCGTCGATTTTGCGCTCATGAGCGACGAGGCGTCCGTGAGGGCCGATATCGGAGTCGAGGCCTTCGGCCTCATCGAGCAGCTCTACCCGATGTGTCGCAGCATCACCGGTGATGGCGTGCGTCTGACGCTCGCAGCCGTGCGGCAGCTGATCCCTCTCGAGGTCACTGAGGTCCCCAGTGGCACGTCGGTGCTCGACTGGACGGTGCCACCGGAGTGGAACATCCGCGACGCGTTCGTGGCCGACGAGACGGGGCATCGGGTGATCGACTTCCGCGCCCACAACCTCCACGTCGTCAACTACTCGGCGCCCGTCGATACCTGGCTCACACTCGACGAGCTACGCCCGCATCTGCACACCCTCCCCGATCAACCCGATCTGATCCCCTACCGCACCAGCTACTACGACCGGAACTGGGGCTTCTGTCTGAGCCAGAACGCGCTCGATGCGCTGACACCCGGTCGCTATCACGTGTGCATCGACTCGACCCTCGACGACGGTTCGCTGACCTACGGCCAGTTGGTGATCACCGGTGAGATCGACGAGGAGGTCCTCGTCTCGGCCCATGTGTGCCATCCCTCACTTGCCGACGACAACCTGAGCGGCGTCGCCGTGGCGGCGATGCTGGCTCGCGATCTGATGGACGGACCGAAGCCGTATCGCTCGATCCGCTTTTTGTTCGCACCGGGGACGATCGGCGCCATCACCTGGCTGGCCAGCCATCGCGGCATCACCGAGAAGGTCACCGCTGGGCTCACCGTGACCTGCTTGGGTGACGACCATCCGTTCACGTTCAAGCGGACCGTGTTCGGCGGCACGCCGATCGACCGGGCGGCCGCACACGTGCTGGCCTCGAACCGATCAGGCCACGAGATCATCGACTTCTTCCCGTACGGCTACGACGAGCGTCAGTACAACTCGCCGGGCTTCCGAATGCCGGTGGGGTCGCTCATGCGTGGACGCCACGGCCGCTTCCCGGAATACCACACATCGGCCGACGACTTGGGTTTCGTCCGGCCTGAGCGGCTGGCTGAGTCGCATGCGGTACTGCGCGACATCGTCACCATCGTCGCTGATGACCGGAACATGGTGAACCTCCAACCGTACGGCGAGCCGCAACTGGGCAGCCGCGGTCTGTACCGAGCGCTCGGCGGCCACAACATCGCCGACGCGCAAATGGCGATGCTGTGGGTGCTCAACCTCAGCGATGGACGTCACTCGCTCCTCGACATCGCTGAGCGGTCAGGGCTGGCGTTCGCCTCGATCGCCTCGACGGCGAAGGTCCTGGCCGAGCACGGGCTCCTCGCCCAGGCCTGATCAGCTCCGGCGCCCGATCAGCTCCAGCGCCGGTCGAACACCGTTCTCGACGGCGATCCGATGAGGAACCGATCCGGGCCGTCTTCGAGGGCCTTGGCGTACACCGCCAGCGCACCGTCGATGGCCTCGAGCGTCTTGTCGATGTCGGAGTCGCTGTGGGAGTAGCTCACCACCAACGAAGGCATCAGCACCCCTCTGGCCGTTGTCTCCTGGAGGAACAACGTGCGCATCGCCTGCGATGGGTGCCCTTGCGCGTCGAGTGTGGAGAACATGAGGTTGCAGTCGAACCCCACCGGGTTCACCTGCGAGCTGACACCGTGGCGAGCCGCTGCCGCTCGTAGCCCTGCGGCCAGCTTCGCCCCCTGCCGGTACAGATGCTCGACGACCGGCTCGTGCTCATAGACGTCCATGGTCGCCATCGCCGCAGCCAGCGAGCACGACTCGGCCCCATGGGTGGTGGAGAGCAGGAACACGTTGTCCAAGGGTCGCTGGCGGCTCCCCAGTCGCATGATCTCGCGCGATCCGCACAGCGCGGACACCGAGAACCCGTTGGCCAGTGCCTTGCCCCACGTGGACAGATCGGGGCGCACATCGTAGAGCTGCTGTGCACCACGGCGGTGGTAGCGAAAACCGGTGATCATCTCGTCGAACACCAGCACCGCGCCCTCGGCGGTGCAGATATCGCGCAGTCCTTGGAGGAACCCGTCGCGGGGAGGCTCGGTGCGAGCGGCCTCGAGGAACACCGCGGCAATGCTCCCTGCGTTGGCCGAGAACATCGCCCGCACCGAGTCGAGGTCGTTGTAGTGGAACGACACCGTGTCGGCGAGATCGACCGGTCGGATGCCGCCATCCATCGTCGTCGTCGACATGAACCAGTCGTCGTAGGAGAAGAAGGCGTGCTCGGCACACACCGCGACCTTGGTGCGACCGGTGGCGGCCCGTGCCAGCTTGAGGGCTGCCGACGTTGCGGTCGAACCGTCCTTGGTGAACTTCACCATCTCGGTGCCCTCGACGACAGCGGCCAGACGCTCGGCGCACTCGAGCTCCATCGCGGCCGGTCGGGTGAAGTTGGTGCCCAGGCTCAGTGATGACCGGACCGCCTCGACCACGGCCGGGTAGGCATGGCCCAACCCAACCGCTCGCAGCCCCATGCCGTACTCGATGAACTCGTTGCCATCCACGTCCCACACATGGCATCCCGAGCCGTGGCTGATGACCCCAGGAGAACGCTCAGGGAACTGGTCTGGACCCTTCGCGTAGGTGTGCGCGCCTCCCGGGACCAGGGCCTCCAGCCGCCGTTTCATCTCGTCGGAGCGTGTGAAATCCATCGTCACCTCATGTGAGCAACGCAACGGTGAATGCACCGATTGCCCTTCATCTGGCGGCAGAACGTCCGAAGAATTGATACAAACCCCGCAATCGGGTCCCGCCCCATTGCCGCCCAAGAAGTCCGAGGAGTCACCAGTGAAGGTCGTGCTGTTCTGCGGCGGCATGGGCATGCGTTTGCGCGACTACTCCGACCAGATCCCGAAACCATTGGTCGAGGTCGGCAACCGCCCGATCCTGTGGCACATCATGAAGTACTACGCCCACTACGGCCACAAGGACTTCGTGTTGTGTCTCGGGCACGGCGCGCAGAAGATCAAGGAGTACTTCCTCAACTACGCCGAATGGGCCACCAACGACTTCACCTTCTCCGAGGGCGGCAAGAAGATCGTCCTGGGCGCCACCGACATCCAAGATTGGACCATCAGCTTCGTCGATACCGGTCTGGCGTCCTCGATCGGTGAGCGGCTCCTGCGGGTGCGTGATTACCTCGAGGGCGAAGAGATGTTCCTGGCCAACTATGCAGACGGGCTCTCCGATCTCCCCCTCGACACATACGTCAAGGAGTTCACCGCCCGAGGCAAGATCGCTTGCTTCTTGAGCGTGCCGGCGCCCCATACCTTCCACATCGTGCACGCCGATGAGGATGGTTTCGTCGAGAGCCTCGAGTACGTGGGGACCTCGAACGTTCGCGTCAATGCAGGTTTCTTCGCGCTGCGGACCGAGATCTTCGACTACCTCAACGAGGGCGAAGAACTCGTGGTCGAGGCGTTCGATCGCTTGATGGCCAAGCGCGAGCTGTTGGCAGTTCCCTACGACGGGTTCTGGCGCAACATGGACACCTTCAAGGACAAGATCGAGTTCGACATCCTGCATTCGCGGGGCAACGTCCCGTGGCAGGTGTGGTGACCGTTGCGATCAGTTCAGCGTGCCGCTCGAGCGCGGCACGCTGAACCGTCGATCTGCGCCTTGCTTCAGCTGGTCGGCGCCGGCGGCACGTGAGGGAACAGCTCCTCGAACGCCCCGATGGTGATGCGATGACGGGCTTCGGCGGGGATGTCGTCGAACAGCTCGTGCAGCGTCTTTTGCGTATGTCCGTACGTACCTTCGAAATGCGGATAGTCGCTGCCCCACAACACGTTCTGCCAACCCATGGCGGTGAGTGCAGCCGGCGCGCTGCGATCGTGCTGGAACGAGGCATACACGTTCGAGTACAGGTACTCGCTCGGCTGACGCTGGAGGGTGGGACGCACTGCCGACGCGTGCTGGCGATAGGCCTCGTCGAGCCGGTCGGCCAAGAACGGACCCCAGGTCGCTCCGCCTTCGGACACCATCACCTTGAGATCGGGATAGCGATCGAACACACCCGAGGCGATGAGCTTGGTGACAGCTCGCTGACCGCCGTAGGTGGTCTCGACGTAGTTGAGCAACGCACCGCCGGGCCCACGGTAGTAAGCACCGTGAGAGGTGGAGGCGTCGTGCGGTTCGGTGCCGATGTGGAACGCGAGCACGGTGTTGGTGCGCTCGAGCGCCTCGTACACCGGATCCCAGATGGGCTCGTGCCAATCGGCGATGCCGGTGGGAGGTGCAACGGGGAAGAACGCCGCCTTGAATCCGAGGGCGGCGGAGCGCTCGATCTCGGCTACGGCATCTTCGACCTCGAGCAACGGGATGGACGCGGTGCACACGTACCGGGGCGAGACATGCTGGTAGGTGATCGCCCAGTTGTTGATGGCCTTCATGCCCTCGGCGAGCAGCGAGTGATCTCGGATCGATGAGGTCCAGATGCCGATCGACGGGAAGACGAGTTCGGCCCAGATCCCTTCCTGGTCGAGATCGTCGAGCCGCTTGACCGGATCGTTCGAGTTGGGCGCCTTCTCCCACATGTTCTGACCGGTTTCGGCGTCGACGAGCATGTTGGGGCGGGGCATGCGCCGACGGAACGACTGACCATCGACATAGACGGTCTCCCATCGCCCGTCTTCGTCCTTCTCGCTGCGCGGCATGCGCTCGGCCAGGTCGGCCGGCAGGTTCGCCGTGAAGAGATCGTCGGGCTCGACAAGGTGCGAGTCGCCGGAGTTGGCCCAGATCTTGGTCATCGTTCCCCCCAAAGGAAGCGGCAGTCGTCGGGTCTCAGCCAGCTTTGCAAGCTGGGTTCTCAATCACGCTATCGGGGCTCAGCGTGCGGTTCAATGCGGACCGAGGTCGACCAAGGGGCTGTGTCGATCACCTGACTGTGTCGATCAC
>JBFWVD010000022.1:17046-77457 GCA_050246915.1 Acidimicrobiia bacterium
CGATCACGCGATCACGTCGATCTCGAACTTGCCGGCCGGGTGGATCGTGCAGTCCCCCTCGACCACCTTGGGTTCGGTCGAGGAGTACGTCGAGGTCTCGCCAGCGCCCACGAAGAACGGGCCGGCGATGTGCGCACCCGAGTCCTCGTTGCGCAAGATGAGTTTCTGCCCCACCTTGATGGTGATCTTCTCGGGAATCACGGCGATCGTGTCGCCGGCCTTCTTGCGAGCCCATGTTCCCGCGGGGATCACATAGGTGACGCTGCCATCGTCCCCGATGATCGGCGCCGGTTCGGTGAACGATCCCGCCGCGATCGTGGACGCAGCCGCGTTGGCCGCGCTGGTGACGGCTGCTGTTCCGGTTGCCACGTTGGTCTCCTCCGAGTCGCTACCCACGAGCGACACGATGAGGAACACCAGCCCACCGAGGAGCAGCACGAGAGAGCCGAGCAGCATGGCCCAGTCACGCCTCGACATGGAGCGACGCTTCGTCGGCGCGTCAACCGGAGCACCGCTGTTCATGTCAATTCTCCTTGCTCACCTGCGCCAGGAGGCTTCGCAGATCGCGGGCGATCTCGTCCCGCTTGGTTCCGAACGGCCACTGGACGAGCAGCCGACCGGCCGAGTCGACGGCGTAGAGGAACGCGCTATGGCTGACCTCCACCGTGCCATCAGCGGCTGAGCTGACGTGATAGGTGGCGCCGAGCGGAGCGGCCACCGCTGCGAGCGCTGCGACATCGACGATACGGACCGGCCGGGCGGGCACCTTCAGGAAGCTGGCGAGATAGTCGGCCATCTTGCTCTGGGTGTCGCGGGCTGGGTCGATGGTGATCCATTCCACCTCGACCCTCTGAGCGTCGTCGCCGATCTCGCCGAGGGCAAGGTTCAGATCGGCCAGCGTGGTGGGGCACACGTCCGGGCACGAGGTGTAGCCGAAGTACACGAGGAGCAGGTTCGATGGCCCTGAAGCCTTCATGGCGACGGGCTTGCCGGTCTCGTCGAACGTGTCGGGGATGGAGATGACCGGCGTCGGGGTGCGGACCATGCCCGAAAGGGGTCGGGCGTCGGCCCCACCGCAGGCGGTGAGGGCGCCGAGCGCGACGAGCACGCTCATGAGGGGGCCGGCCAGCTTTCTCACGCCTCCCATCTTCGGGACTGCGAGGTGATCGCGCGCAGGGGCGAAGGTCATCTGTGGTGGGCCGATGGTGGGGGAACGTCACCATTGCGCATCGGGCGCACGCAACGGGTTACCCGGGCGCCATCGGTGACGGGTAGGGTGAACGGGCTGTATTCGCCGCGTCGTCGGCGAACTACGTGGCGACGTGGCCGAGTGGCTTAGGCAAGGGCCTGCAAAGCCCTGTACATGGGTTCGATTCCCATCGTCGCCTCCACGGCCCCTGACTGGGCGCATCGCCTGGTCAGGGGCCTTTGTCGTTCGGGCTTGTCGGCGATCTCGGCGGCCGTCTCCCTGCGTCGCTCAGCGCCCGCCAGAGCGCGCTGGCGCCGCGCGTCGATCCGGCACGAGCGTTTCGCATTCGTGAACGCTGCGTGGCGAGCGTCGCCCCAGGTTGACGCCACGGCGGCGCACCTCGGATCATCGACACGTGCCCCGCGCAATCGCACCGACCGGCGCGCCCCTCACCGGCCAACGCATCCCACGCGTGAATGATGCGAAGTTGCTGCGCGGCGCCGGCCGATACCTCGACGACATCGTGGTGCCGGGCATGCTGCACGCCGCCATCGTCCGCTCGACCTCACCTCACGGCCGGCTCCTCGGACTCGATGCGTCCGAGCTCACCGTGCCTACCGCGCTGGTGCTCGGCCCCGACCAGCTCCGCGCCCGAGCTCCCGGTCCGGTGCCAGTGCTGTGGCATCTGCCGAACCAGTTCCAACATCACCGGCCCCTCGTCGACCACGTCGTGCGCTTCGTCGGAGAACCGATCGGCATCGTCGTGGCCAATTCCCGATACACAGCTGAGGACGCCGTCGACCAGCTGACTGCAGTGATCGATGAGCTTCCCGCGGTCACCGACCCGATCGCGGCCATGGGTCCTGATGCACCGCTGCTCTACCCCGATGCCGGCACCAACGTCATGACGCGGTTCACCGCTGGCGATTCGGCCGAGCACACCGACGCGGTGTTCGCGGCCGCCGATCGGGTCCTCAGCGCTTCACTGCGGATCGGTCGCATCGCCGGCGTCCCCATGGAATGTCGAGGCATCATCGCCGTGCCCGACCGGGGCACCGGCAAGCTCACGGTGTGGACCTCCACGCAGGCGCCTCACGCCGTGAGGGATTCGATCCACGAGGTGCTCGGCATCGCGCAACGAGACATCCGCGTCATCGCCCCCGACGTGGGCGGTGGCTTCGGCGTGAAGGATCACATCTACGAAGACGAGCTCTTCGTGTGCATCGCGGCGATGGAGCTCGGTCGTCCGGTCAAGTGGGTCGAGGACCGCTACGAATCGCTCATCGCCACCCATCAAGCGCGCGATGAGGTACACGACATCGACGTGGCGTTCGACAACGATGGACGCCTGCGCGCGCTGCGGTTACGAGCCGTGCGTAACAACGGCGCCTACTTCTCGATCTTCGGCGGCGGGCCGCTGTTCACCATGGCCGGCAACCTTCCGGGCCCGTACCGATGGGACGCCGTCCACATCGATGCAAGCGTTGTTGCCACCAACCTCGTACCGGTCGGTTCGTATCGGGGTTTCGGTCAGACACAGGCTGCGTTCACCCGTGAACGAGCCGTCGACCTCGTGGCCAACGAGCTCGGTCTCGATCCGGCCGAGGTACGGCTGGCCAACATGATCACCGCGGCCGAGCAGCCCCACACCATGCGCACCGGCATCACCTTCGACAACGGCGACTATCCAGCCAACCTCACCAGAGCTCGCGAGCTGGCATCCAACTGGCCCACGGCTCCCGATGACGGCCGACATCGCGGCGTGGGCTACGGCTGCTACGTCCAGATGGCCGCCGCCGCACCCAGTGCCGGCAATCGAGCGATCGGCCTCGACATCGGGGGCTGGGAACAGGCCAACGTGCGCATGGAACCCGACGGCACCGTCCGATTGGTCATCGGCGTGTCACCCCACGGCCAAGGTCACGAAACCACCTTCGCCCAACTGTGCGCCGATCAACTCGGTGTCGACATGGCGCGCATCGAGGTACTGCACTCCGACACCGAACACACTCCGTACTCGGCATACGGAACGGCAGCGTCACGCTCCATCGTCATCGGCGGTGGCGCGTCGATACGCGCTTCGACGAAGTTGGCCATCAAGCTGCGCCGCATCGCCGCCCATCTGATGGAGGCCGCCGAGGAGGACATCGTGCTCGGCGGCGACCGCGCCACCGTGGCCGGCACGTCGGTGAGCGTGCCCATCGCGGAGGTGGCCCGGCGAGCGTGGCAGGGATGGGACCTCCCCGAGAGCGTCGAACCAGGCCTGGCGGAGAGCGCCACCTTCGATCCCACGTCGTTCACGTTCTCGTTCGCCACACACGTGTGCCGCGCTGCGGTCGATGCCGCCACCGGCATGGTCGAGATCGAGCACTACGCCGTTGTCCACGATTGCGGGACGATGGTCAACCCGATGATCGTCGAAGGGCAGATCCACGGAGGTCTCGCCCAAGGGCTGGGCGCTGCGCTGTTCGAAGACGCCGTCATGTCCGTCGACGGACAACCGAGAGCGACCACCTTCCTCGACTACTTGGTCCCGCTGGCCGCGTCGATCCCGACGATCGAGGTCGAGCACACCATCACGCCGTCACTGTTCACCCCCGGGGGCATGAAGGGGATGGGCGAAGGTGGGACCAACGGAGCGATGCCATGCGTCGTCAACGCGGTGGCCGCCGCCCTCCCCCACGTCGCCGATCGGATCGTGTCCGCTCCCCTCAGCCCCAGTCGGCTGTGGGAGCTGTGCAACGTCGGTGTTACGCCATCGTGAACAAGCCCGATGCCACGTGCAGTGGCCGAGACCCGCGTTGGAAACTGTCAGCGTGACGGAACCTACGAGCACGACACCGATGGCAACACCCGCGGTGGAACCCGATCTGATCATCTCGGGCGGCCGCGTCATCGATCCGGCGAGCGGCATCGACACGGTGGCCGACGTCGCGGTGACCGCCGGACGGATCGCCGCCATCGGCCGTGGACTCGCAGCGGCGCACCCCGAAGTGGAGGTCGTCGATGCTCACGGCTGCATCGTGTCCCCCGGGCTCATCGATCTGCACGTGCACATCTATCCGGGCCTGGGGAGCTTCTGTGTCGCGCCCGACGACGCCGGTGTCCATCGCGGGGTCCCCATCATCGTGGATGGTGGCACCAGCGGCACCGCCACCATGCGCCTCGCCTACGACTGGATCGAGGCCTCGAGGCCACAGACCAAGGTCTTGTCGTTCATGGATCCGTGCACGTTGTATCTGGCGACGCACGACTTCATCTGTCACAAGCTCGAGATCGCCAACGACGAACGCAACATCGACGTCGACGCCATCGCGGCGATGTTCGAAGCACTGCCCGAGTTCATCGTCGGGCTCAAGGTCCGGGTGTGCCACACCGGCGACCCCACTCGCTCACCGTTCCTCGATGCGGCCAAGTCGGTCGCCGGAGCGCGACCGATCATGGTGCACATGGGCCGTTTCCCTCATACGCCATCGATCGAGACGCCCACGATGCTCGACGCCTTGCGCCCCGGGGACATCATCACCCATGCGTTCCGCGGCGCCTCCGGTGTGCTCTCGCTCAGCGATGGTCAGCCGATCGCCGAGTTCCGCGACGCGGTGGAGCGCGGCGTTCTCCTCGACATCGGACACAGCGCCACCGACTTCCGCTTCCGCGACGCCCGGCGTCTCGTTGCGGCGGGATACCGGCCCAACACCGTGTCCACCGACATGAACATCTTCAACATCGATGGTCCGGTCATCTCCCTGCACGAGACCATGTCGAAGATGCTGGCGCTCGGATTCGATCTCACCGACGTGGTGGCCATGGCCACCACCGCACCCGCGGCGGCGCTGCACCTGTCGGACCGCTACGGGACGCTGGAGGTGGGACGCGAGGCGGAGATCTCGGTCTTCGAGATGATCGAGGGCGAGGCACTCCTCACCGATGGCTACGAGACGGTGGCTGCCGATCGTCGCCTGGTCCCCATTGGTTGCGTGCGAGCCGGCGAATGGATCCGAGCGACCGCCGGGCTCCTCCCGCAACCGGTGTGATCGGCGCCCTCGACACAACACACCAGATCGGCCATCGAGGTCGTTTGAGCGATCGAGGTCCATCACGCGCTGGTGAGCCCCGACACGGTGTGGATGCGTTCGGCCACGGTGTCGGAACCGCCGGCGACGGTGCTGATGTCCCCATTGCGGGGGGCCGCGATCTTCGACATCAGATGTTTGCCGGCAACGATCGGCGCGTATCGAGGCGGGTTGTCATCGCTGCAGCACGTGGGGATGCATTCGATGAGGGCGTCGTAGTTCCCGTTGTGGAAGAACGCGGCTGAGCGGCGTACCGAGGGACCATCGATCTGGGCCGGCGGCGGAACGACACGATGCAATGTCGAACGCCAACGATCGTTGGTCCACTGGGCCAACAAGTCACCGATGTTGATCAGATAGGCACCCGGCGCGGGCACGACATCGTGATAGCACTCGTCGGGCCCGAGCACCTGAAGGCCAGGGACCTGGTCGGCGTACAGGATCGTCGAGATCCCATAGTCGGTGTGACTCCCCATCCGCATCTGCCCCGGCAATGGATCGGCGGTACCCGGTTGCCGTTCGTAACGCAGAACGCGCAAGGTGTTGGTCGAGTGATCGGTCTTGTCCCAGAAGAACCCGGGCTCCATTGACAGTGCCACGGCGAAGATCTCGTCGAGCATTGCTGCGAGCGTCACCATGGCGTCGAAGTAGTTCCGATAGGCCGCACGGAAGGCGGGATCGTCGGGCCAGATGTTGGGAGCGAACAATCGATGCCGCTCCGGGTCGTACACCGGATCATCGGGGACGGCGTCGGGCCCGATGTTGAACGCTTCGAACAGATCCGGCGGTGAATCGAGACCCAAGCTGTAGGTGAGCGTCTCAGCTCCTTGCGGCGTGAACCCGCGGTTCACCTCCGGCGACGTCGTCACGTAGGGCAACTTGGCCTCGAGCGGTCGCGCGAAGAACGCGTCGCTGGCATCGAGCATCGCGTCGATGATCGATGCCGGCACACCATGACCGACGATCTGCAAGAACCCCACGACACGCGCAGCATCATCGATCTGTCGAGCGATGCGTGCTCGCGTGCCGGCGTCGCCGTCGGCCCAACCGGTGATGTCGATCAAAGGGACGAGCGTCCCATCGGCAAGAAGTGCGCTCACGCAATCTTCTCCTGTGTCGCCATCACGCCAGGAGGCGTCATGCCGTGGTCAATCCGGACACGGTGTGATGCCGCTCCGCCACGGTGTCCGATGCCGCGTCGACACCGGCAACATCTCGATACCGAGGCCCGAGCAACTTGGCGATCAAGTGCTCACCGGCCGTCACCGGTGCGTAGCGCGCGGGATGCTCGTCGCTGCAGCACGTCGGGATGCACTCGATGACGGCGTCGTAGTTGCCATCGTGGAAGAACGCTGCCGAGCGCCGCACCGACGGCCCATCCACTCCCGCCGGCGGCGGAACGACTCGATGCAACGTCGAACGCCAACGATCGTTGGTCCACTGGGCCAGCAGATCACCGATGTTGATCAAGAAGGCATCCGGTTCCGGGATGACGTCGTGATAGCGATGGTCCTTGCCGAGCAACTGGAGACCGGGGACCCGATCGGCGTACAGGATGGTCACGATGCCGTAGTCGGTATGACTCCCCATCCGCATCTGCCCCGGCAACGGATCGGGACTGCCCGGTTGACGTTCGTAGCGCAGCACACGCAAGGTGTCGGTGGAGTGATCGGTCTTGTCAGCGAAGAAGGCCGGCTCCACCCCGAGGGCGACCGCGAAGATCTCCACGAGCCGGGACGCCAGCGCGGCGACGGCATCGAAGTAGTTGCAGTACGCCGAGCGGAACGCGGGATCGTCCGGCCAGATGTTGGCGGCGAAGAAGCGATGACGCTCGGCGTTGTACACCGGATCATCTGGGACGACATCAGGCCCGATGTTGAACGCCTCGAACAGATCCGGCGGCGAGTCGACACCCAAGCTGTAGGTGAGTGACTCGGTCCCTTGCGCGGAGAAGCCGCGATCGATCTCCGGCGCGGGCGTCGCGAATCGAAGCTTCTCTTCGAGTGGCCGGGCGAAGAACCCATCGCTGGCATCGAGCATGGCGTCGATGATCGACGCGGGCACGCCATGACCGACGATCTGCAAGAACCCCACGTCCCGCGCGGCATCATCGATCTGTCGAGCGATGCGTGCTCGCGTGCTGGCATCGCCGTCGGCCCAGCCCGAGATGTCGACCACTGGAACCGTGTCCGCGCCTGAGGTCATCGCGTTGTGTCCGGCGTCGTTGCAGCGGAAGAGTCAGCGCTGCGCTGGGCCAGCACGACCCGTCGTCGTTCGAACAGTTCTTCGGCCGCGTCCTGGGCACGCGAGCGCACGGTGCCCACGTCCACGCTTCGTACCTGACCATCGGCCACCAGGCGCCGGCCATCGACCCACACGTCGGTCACGTCGGCACCGGAGCACGAGAACACCAGGTGGGCCGGTGCGTTGAAGTCCCGGCCATGCAACAGCGGTGTGGTGTGGAGGCCGCGCAGATCGACCATGACCACGTCGGCGCGCTTTCCCACCTCCAATGATCCGCTGATGGCATCGAGGCCGAGGGCGCGGGCGCCCGACAGCGTCGCGATGTCCAAGATCTCCCACGGGTCACCCGTGGTCGGATCCAGCGTGCTGACCTTCTGGAGCAGCGATGCGAACTTCATCTCCTCGACCATGTCGAGGTTGTTGTTCTCCTTCTCGCCGTCGCTGCCGAGACCTACGGTGACACCGGCGCTACGAAGATCGCGGATGCGCGCCGGACCCGATGAGAGCTTCATGTTCGAGCACGGACAGTGCGCCACCGATGTGCCGGTCTTGGCCAGCAGTTCGATCTCCCGGTCGTCGAGCCACACACAGTGCGCCACCACCGTTCGATCACCGAGGATGCCGCGGTTGTAGAACTCCTCGATCGGGCGACGCCCGAACCGCTTCAGCGACTCCTGCACTTCCCAGATCGACTCGCTCGAATGGGTGTGGATGCCGGTGTCGTACTCCGCGGCCATCTCCGCGGCGCGTCGGAACGCGTGCGGCGAGCAATAGAACAGATGCTCCAGCCCGACCCAACTGCGAACACGACCACCGGCCGCCTCCCGATGCGTCTTCAACAACGCCAGGTTCGTCTCGAGCGTTTCGAAGTAGTCGTATCCATCGAGATCGGCGACGTACGGAGCGAGCGTGGCCCGAATGCCGATGTCGGTCGCCGCAGTTGCGGAGCCCTCCATGAACCGCCACATGTCGAGCACCGAGACGGTTCCGAAGCGGAGTCCTTCGGTGTAGGCGAGATACGACGCCGCTTCGGCGATCTCTGGGGTCAGCGCCTTGTGAGCCGGGTCCACGTAGGCCTCGAGCCAGTCCCACAACGACATCGACTCTGCCGTGCCTCGCAGTAGGCCCGAGTGCAGATGGCAGTTGTGCAGTCCGGGGATGACGGCGTGGTCGGTCGCGTCGACCACCTCAGCTCCGACGACGCGCGGGTCGGCGTCGAGTTGGTCCACCGGACCGACGGCCACGATCGAATCGCCCTCAAGCAACACGGACCCCGGATCGAACACCGCCCGCGTTCCTTCGCAAGGGATCACGATGCCGTTACGGATGAGTTGCCGAGACGGGAGGTTCACCGGCCGACATTCCCAGCGGTGCGCTCACGCCGTCAATACCCCGACCGCCAGTTCACATGCGCTTCATCATCATGGACATGAGCGCGACGGACTCGCGACAGGAAGGTGTCTTGGTGCCGAAACACAACCGCCCATCGCGTCGATACGATGCCGGATCTCAACAGCGACAAGGAGATCGGGTGCGGATCTTGCTCGTGTCGGACCTGCACTACGTGCTGCGACAGTTCGACTGGGTGGTGGAACAACTCGCACAACACGACATGGTCGTGCTGGCCGGCGATCAGCTCGACATCGCGTCCGCCGTGCCCCTCGACGCACAGATTGCCGTGCTGCAAGCCCTCATCGCCCGAGTCGATCATCCAGAGCGTCTCGTCGTGTCGTCAGGCAACCACGATCTCACCGGCCCCGATGATCACGGGGAGCAGGCGGCGCTGTGGTTCGATCCGTTGCGCGCTGCGGGCGTGACGGTGGATGGAGACTCACGGATCATCGGCGATGCCTTGGTGACCGCGTGCCCGTGGTGGGATGGCGCCGTCGGCAAGGCCCGCCTCGCCGAGCAGTTCGCTCGAGACAGCGATCGTTCGACGCGACCGTGGGTGTGGGTGTACCACTGGCCCCCGGATCAGTCGCCGACGTGTTGGACCGGCAAACGACACTATGGCGACCCCGATCTGAGGGCCTGGATCACCGAGTATCAACCCGACCTCGTGCTGACCGGTCATGTCCACAATCCGCCGTTCCGTCCCGACGGTGCCTGGGCGGACCGCATCGGCAACACATGGATCTTCAATGCCGGCAATCAACTCGGACCGGAGCCCGCTCACGTGACGATCGACCTCGATGCCAACGAGGCGGTGTGGCGATCACTGCTCGGGCAAGAGGTCCAACCGCTCGATGGCGAGCCGATCACCGAACGCCCCTCGTTCTGAGCTGCGCCTCATCGGACTGGATCAACACCGTTCAATAGAGCGGGTCGGGATCGCGTGCCGAGCCGGGGCGCGCCGCCGGTCCGGTGCGCTGCGACAAACTCGACAGCACCGTGTCGACGACAGCGAGCGACCCGGTCTCACCACCGTACTGGCGACGAAGATCGGCGAGGAACGTGGTGATGAGGTTCAGACGCTCGGCCAACATCCGCGCCACCAACACCGTGATCTCCGGGTCGGTGCGCAGCAACGTGGTACCGTCCTCGGCCACGTACATCACCGTCTCGGTGAGCGCGATGACGGTGGCCGTGGCGGGCAGGCCGAGCAACAGGCCGACCTCACCGATGCACGCGCCCGGCGCAGAGATGACCGAGATGCGCGTGTCGCCCTTGCGCACTTCGAGTGAGCCCTCGACCAACACGTAGAGCGCAGCGGAACGTTGACCATCGGTGACGAGGGCCTCGCCCGGAGCGAAGGTGCGTCGCGGCATCGCGGCAAATCGCTCCAGCAGTTCGATCACCGAGGCCTCCTCATGTCGTTCGTTCTCCCGCGACCCGGGCCACGCCCGAGACCGCAGCCGACACCATCGCGGACGGTTGCGCCATTTCGTTTGCCGTTGCGTTTCGCATCGATGAACAAACCGGCGACGCCGCCGGGACGATCGTTCGTCAGCTCCGCGACAGGTCTGGGTGCTACCACCCAACGTCACCCGAGCGTTGGACACCGAGGGTGAATTCCCTGCACAGGAGCCTTCTTTGATCAACCGACGTGTCATACACTCCCGCCGGTCGATGGGTCGACCAGAGGCTCCGGTGCGGGAGCAAGAAGGGGTGCACGGACATGTCCATCATCACGAAACGGGTTGTCGCGATCGCAGTCGCGGCGACAGCGGCCGGCGCCGGGCTCTTCGCCACCGCGCAAGCGGGTGTCACCACGGTGAAGACATATACGGCGTCAACCTCGACGCCGTCGCTCACGTTCGCCAGCACACAGAGCGCCACGATCACGCTCACCAACACGAGCTCCAACGGCATCGTGTTCAAAGCCGCCAAGCTCACCATCCCCGCCGGGCTCAGCGTGACATCGGCATCGATCTCTCCGACGGCGGGCGAGGTCGAGATCGAAGGCGGGAAACTCGAGATCGAGGACGTCAACATCGGCAACGTCGCCCCGAACAACAAGGTGACGGTGACCATCCAACTCAGTGCAACACCGGCCGCTTGCGGCAACTTCTTGTGGCGCAGCGATGTGCGGCAATCCAACGACTTCAACGGACGCAACAACAAGCTGACGCTCGTGGGCAGCGACGTCACCATGAAGACCCCGTGCAACAGCGCGACGATCACCTGCACCGCCGGTGATAGCCAGAACTGCGCTACTGGCACCATCGTGTCACCGGCCGGCGGCACGGCATCGGTCGTCGTGAACGACAGCGACGGTGTGAGCGGCACGTTGACGGCGTCCCTCACCACAGACGCCTACCAGTGTGCCGAGTACACGGCAACGTCGGACCAGTTGGCGTTCAACATCACCGTCACCAACGCCGCGAGCCTCACCGGTCTGACGAAGACCGTCTCGTTCTCCGCGCCGCTCGGCGCGTTCGCCAATGCCTGGGAATACCAGGTGTGCTTCAAGGCGCCGTACGCGTTCAAGGCGTTCCTGCCCTCGCAGCTGCTGCAGGACTTCAACACCGGAAACTTCGACAACAACACCCAGGTGCACACCGACGGACAGAACAAGGGCCTGCTCCTCCCCTGCAGCGCCGGCCATGGCGCTCCGTGCGTACTCGACCGCACCATCGCTTCGGGCCGCATCAACATCACGGTCTCGGCCCCCGCAGCCGACCCGGCGGTGCGCTTCTGACGTCGTGACAAGATGCCTGGCGTGACGAACGCCGACACAGACCACAGGCCGGGCGATTGCCCGGCCTGTGGCGCGTCTGTGCTCGATCATTGGCGCCACTGCGGCTCCTGCGGCGTCCGACTGGGGCGCGACGACGTGCCGGAGCGCGAGCACCACGTGACGATGGTGGTGTCCGATCTGCAGGGCTCAACCGCGTTGGCCGAACGGCTCGATCCCGAGTCGTTACGATCGGTGCTCGATCGATACTTCGACGAACTGGGCGCCGTGCTCGAGTCCCACGGCGGACGCATCGAAAAGCGCATCGGCGACATGATGGTGACCGTCTTCGGTCTGCCCGAGCCCCGTCCCGACGACGCGATACGAGCGATCCGAGCAGCAGCCGAGACGCAACAGACGCTGGCGAACCTGAATGACCGCCTCGAGGCCACGTGGGGCGTGCGGCTCACTAATCGCACCGGCGTCGCCACCGGGCCGGTCGTCTACGCAACAGCCAGCGGGGCACATCGGCTGCTCGTGGGTGAGGCGCTCGAGGTCGCTTCGGCGTTGGAGCCGCTGGCTCCCCCGCTCGAGGTGCTGGCGTCCGTGGCAACCGTGCACGCGGTCGGCGCGCTCGCCACCTTCGACCCGCCACAGGTCCTCACGGCCAAGAGCGGGTTGGTCGTCGAGGCCCAGCGTCTCGACAACGTGGCCGCCGGTGAGAGCGAGACGATCACCATCGCCAGCGACGGCACGTGTGCCAGTTGTGGTGCGGTCGCCGAATCGGGCCAACACTGGTGCGTCGAATGCGGGCTGCCGGTGAGCCGCCGACAACGACGTGAAGACCGTCGACGAACCGTCACGATCGTGTTCACCGATCTGCGCATCGTGCATCTTCGACCCGGCATCGATGCGACGTCGGAGCGCGCCGCCATCATCCGCGCCTTCGAGGTGGCTCGCAATGCGCTCGAACGTCACGGCGGCATCGTCGAGAACTTCATCGGTGACGCCGTGATGGCCATCTACGGTCTCGACCAACGACACGAAGACGACGCACGACGCGCCGCCCAAGCGGCGCTCGACGTGCAGAGCGATCTCTACGCCATCGCGGGCGGACTCGAGCATGACTTCGGCATCCGACTCGATGTCCGCATCGGCGTGAACACCGGTCCCGTCGTGGCCGGCGATCCCACCGCCGGTGAACGGCTCGTCACCGGCGACGCGGTGAACGTGGCCGCCCGACTCGAACAGACGGCATGGTCTGGCGCCGTGGTCATCGGTGAGCTGACGCGGCAACTCATCGGGCCCTCGGCCGCGGTGGTCGGGCTGGAACCGTTGACGCTGAAGGGCAAGGCCGAACCGGTGCCGGCCTATCGCCTGTGGGACATCACCTCTGAGCGGGTCGACTCGAACAGCTTCGAACTGCCGCTCATCGGGCGAGACGACGAGGTCTCGGCACTCCATCGCAACTGGGGGCTCGCCGTTGCGAACCGGCGCTGGCATCGGCTCGCGGTCCACGGCGAAGCAGGCATCGGTAAGAGCCGGCTCGTCTACGAGTTGCTCGACCGGGTGCGGGGAACAGCTCGCGTCCTGCGCGGCGCGTGCCTCCCTTATGGTGAGGGCATCACCTTCTGGCCCATTGCCGAGGTGGTACGCCAGGCCGCTGGCATCACCGGCGGAGCCGACATCGCGGAAGCTCGCGTCGCGCTCGCCCGCATCTCCCCCGACAGCGAAGTGGCCGATCGGCTGTCATCGCTGATCGGCCTCGACGATCGCATCGTCCCCGTCGCTGAGTTGTTCTGGGCGACGCGTCGCGTGCTCGATCATCTTGCGGCGCAACAGCCGTTGGTGGTCATCATCGATGGGCTCCACTGGGCCGAACCGACGTTGCTCGAACTGCTCGACGAGCTCATCGTTCACGCCCGCCGCGTGCCGGCATTGCTCATCACGATGAGTCGCGCTGCGCCCGGTGATGGACCCGCGCCGTTTGCATCCGACGGCTTCCCCGACGGGGGCGGCATCGAGGACGACCGTTTGGACGTCATCGAAGTCCGTCACCTCAGCGAATCGGAAACGGAGTTGCTGCTGTCCCACGCCCTGGGGAGCGACCCGCGTCAATCCGGATTGCGCACGGCGATAGCCCGGGCCTCGGCCGGTGTGCCGTTGTTCGTGGAGCAGCTGCTCACCATGTTGATCGACGACGGTCGGCTCGTGCGGGCCAATGAGGGATGGGAGGTGACCGTACCCATCGAGGAGCTGTCGGTGCCCCCGACGATCGAAGCGGTGTTGGCCGCCCGCATCGACGCGCTCCCGGCCGACGAGCGCTCCACGTTGGAACCTGCCTCGGTCATCGGACGCGAGTTCGGCCGCCGAGCAGTCGAGCATCTGCGCGGCAACGTCGACGCCGGCCCGTCGCTCGAGTCACTCAGCAAGCGCCAACTGGTCGCCCCCTCTCCGGCTCCCGATTTGCTGGCCGATCATCGCTTCCGCAACCTGCTCATCCGCGACGTCGCCTACGACGGATTGCTCAAGCGCACCCGATCCGATCTGCACCTCCGGTTCGGCGACTGGCTCGATCGCGGCCCGGCCGCCGGCCACGTCTCCGAGTTCGAAGAGATCCTCGGCTACCACCTCGAGCGCGCCTACCTCCTCGGCACGGAGGTGGCAGCAATCGACGCTTCGTTGATCGACGTCGGACGACGAGCGGCGCTCCATTTGGGCGCCGCCGGCGAGCGAGCCTTCGCCCGCGGCGACATGCCAGCGGCCGCCAACTTGCTCTACCGCGCCGCGCACACGCTGCCTCAAGACCCGCCGCGTTCGGCCCGCCTGCGCGTACTCGCCGGCGACGCCAGCTTCGAGATGGGATCGTTCGAGGAGGCGCTGCGCCGATACGACGAGGCCGAGCACGTCGCCACCGGAGGCGACGATCTCGTCAACGCAGCGCACGCTCGTCTGGCTCGGGCCACCCAGCGCTATCTCACCGGCGACGGCATCGATGAGGCCACCGTTCGTTCGACCACCGATGATTGTCAGCGGCATTTCGAGAGCGCCGGTGACGAAGCGGGCGTGGCGCGTTGTTGGCGCCTACGGGCGTACGTCGATCTGACCCACTGTCAGTGGGGCGCCGCGGAGCAGGCCGCTTCGGCCACCATCGCCCATGCCCGACGCGCCGGAGACCATGTACTCGAGCGACGTGTCCTGCCCGCGTTGGCTGCGTTCTCGCTGTACGGGCCGACCCCGGTGTCATATGCGTTGCGACGCTGCGATGAGCTGCTCGATGCTGTCGACGGTGACCGGCGCGCCCGGGCGCTCATCCAACGCTCGCAAGCACACCTCATGGCTCTGCTCGGCGATGTCGATGCCGCGCGGGCACTGTGCGCATCGACGAGGTCGAGCTTGCTCGAGCTGGGCTGGAACTTCGACTCCGCGCTCGTCTCGATCGACCTCGGACCCATCGAGCTGATGGCCGGTCGTGCCGAGGCCGCCGAGCGCGAGCTTCGCGGCGACTACGAGACGCTCAGAGCCATGGGCGAGCAGAACTACCTCTCGACCACCACCTATCTGTTGGCCGAGGCGGTACGCCGGCAGGGTCGTCATGACGAAGCCCTGGCGTTGTCGATGGAGGCAGCCGCGATCGCGGCCGAAGACGACGTGTTCTCGCAGGCGGGATGGCGCTCGGTGCAGGTCCGCATCTTCACCGACACCGGGCGCATCGACGAGGCTGTTTCCTTGGCCAGTGAGGCCGTCGCGTTGGTGTCCACCACCGATGGGTCGAGCGCCATCGGCGACGCCCACCTCGATTTCGCCGGCGTGCTGTCCTCGAGCGGCGACCTCGCCGCGGCGCGCGACGCGGCGACCACGGCACTCGGCTGCTATCGGGCCAAGGAGCATCGCGTCGGTGAAGCGTCCGCCGAGCAGTTCTTACGCAACCTGAGTTGACGTTCTCCAGTTGAGATGCAGAGCGTCAGCGAGATGAACCGTCGTGCGCGGAACGACCGAGGTCGATGACGGAGCCCTCCACCGCGAACTCGACCGGGATCGTCGCCGAGGCGGCGACGACGTCGCGCAGGGCGGCCACCGCCTCATCGGTGCGCCAAGGATCGTGGTGGAACAGCAGCACCTTCTTGGCTCCGCTCGCCTCGGCCAGGGCTACGCAGTAGTCAGCCGCGGCGTGACCCCAGGTGAACCGATTGGCCAACTCCCCCATGGTGTATTGCGCGTCGTGGATCAGTAGGTCCACACCGGAGGCCAACTCCATGGCGGCGTCATGGAGGACGCCGTAGCCGTGATCACCGACGCCGAGATCGTGCGGCGAGTGGTCGGAGAGATAGGCGATGGACGACGTACCGTCGCTGATGCGAAGGCCCATGGTGCGACTGCCCTTGTGCGGGATCTCACGGGCCAGTACATCGAACCCCTCGGCCTCGAAGCGGCCCTCGTCGAACGTCCCTACCTGCCAATCGCCGCGCAGATCCTTGGGGGTGATCGGGAAGAACGGCGGCGACATCGCTCGACCCAACAAGGCGATCGGCTCGACCCCTTGTTCGGGCAGGAGCATGCGCACCTTCGCATCGGGATGATCGCCCGGCGGGAAGAACGGCAGACCCATCACATGATCCCAGTGCAAGTGACCGAGCAGGATCGTGCCGCGAAAGGGCGTCGCGCCGAGGACCTTGGCCAGGATCCGCAAACCGGTGCCCGCGTCCAGCACGAGTCGCGGAAGCTCACCGTCATGGGCGATGGCGACGCACGAGGTGTTCCCACCCACTCCAGCGAACTCGAGTCCGGTGGAAGGCATCGAACCTCGCACGCCACAGAGGTGGACGCGCACGACCGGTCACGGTACCTGAGTGGTCAACGCCATTGGCCATCCATGGTGTTCACGATCGGCTTCTCACTCGACGATCACCGACCGAGCAGCCGACTGAACAAAGACTGACCAGATCGGGCCCCTGAAGCGGACGCCGTCTCCCGGCAGTGGCAGCGGTCCTCCTCCGCCACATGACCGAGAACTTGCTCGACGTGGGCCCCACACCCGGCCCACGTTGGCTTCTTGCACACCTTGCACGTCACCTGTCTACACATACCCCCAAGGGTATCAGACGAACGTCGCCGCCGTGTCGCAACCCTTTTGGTGCCCGGGACGTCGTGCAGCATGTGCAGATGGTGGGCTCGGGCGACGACATCGACGATGGGAGAGATCACTCGACTGATGCGTTCGACTCCTTCTATGCCAACGAGCACCGGGCCGTGCTCCGCCTGGCGACGGCTCTGGTCGACGATCCGAGCAGAGCCGAAGAGCTCGTGCAGGACTGCTTCGAACGGGCATATCTGCGATGGAGCCATCTGGACAATCCCAATGGCTTCCTGCGGCACGCCGTGGTGAACGCCTGCCGCAGTGAGCTGCGGCGCAGACGGGTTGCTCGGCTCTGGACCGCCCCGCGGATACGGGATGACGAGATGCCCGAGCCGCAATTGGAGTTGCTCGCAGCACTGCGAGACCTGGCACCGCGCAAGCGTTTGGTCCTGGTGCTGCGCTTCTACGCCGATCTCACCGAGCCTGCGATTGCCGAGATCCTCAACTGCCCAGTGGGCACGGTGAAGTCACTGGTGAGCAGAGGGCTCGATGATCTGCGAAAGGTGGTGGAGCCATGAACGATGATCTCGAGCGCGATCTGAGCCAGCTGCTGGGTGCACTGGCCGATCGCTCCGACGACGTCGCACCGTCGTCAGCAGCACATGTCGTTCGGCGAGCGCGGCGCCGGATCCGACGTCGCCGTGTCGCGGCCACCGCCACCGGTGCCGTGCTGGCAGCGACGGCGATCGTTGTCGCTGCGGTCGTCGGCAGGACGCACGACACCCCCAGACGCGTCGAGCTTCTACCAACCGAGACCTCGGTGCCCGACCTCTCCACGAGCATCGTCACGACGAGCCCGACAATCGCAGTGAACGACGGCACCGGCCCAGTTGTCGACGTCGACGACCCTCCACCGATGTTCACACCACGACCGTTCGCGTCGATCGACATGGCCAGCGCCGGTTCTCCCAATGGGCGGCGAGCGATAGCTGTGACGCCCCAGGGCGCGGTCGTCGTCGACCCCGACACGAGGCAAGCACTGGTGGTGAACGAAGCGACCGGCGCGGTCGACCGAGTCTCGATCGCCGTCGCTCCATCAGAGATCGTCGTGACCGGCAACGTTCTCTACGGCTTGGTGTGGGGTGAACAGCTACCGCCCACCTTGCAGATGGTGGCAATCCCGCTCATCGGTCCGCAGACCGGACGTGTGGTTGCCACCGCCAGCCTCGACCCCGTTGTGTACACCGAGGACCCAGTCGGCCGGTTCGGGCAAGGCCCCAACGGCATCGTCGACCGAATGTCGTCAACCACGGTGATCGCCTACGTGAACGCCGACGGGACGCAATCGACATTGACACGATCCGTCGGCCAGCTCACTCAGAGCGGATCGACGATCACATCAAGCGATGGCAACAGCTGGTCGCTGGAGATCCGTCGCCATGAGGACGCGGCAACGCCATTCGAGGGCGACTCGCCGCCAGCCTGGAGCACCGACAGCGAGGCGGTGATCTGGACCTCCATCGGACCGCGCTCTGATCCAGGTGCCGACTTCGGCACGCCAACGATGCAGGTCGTCGCCACCTTGCGTCCCGACGGCTCGGTTCGGTGGATGCGCCTCCCCGATGATTGGCACGTGGTCTCGAGTGACACCGCCGGTGTGATGCTCGCTCGTGAGCGCACCGGAACGATCGAGTTGGCGCGCTTCAGCGATCTGACGCTCGACGTCGAGCCAATCACTGTGATCGTCGGCGACGTCACGCTTGTCTTCGGGCTGTGGCCCGACGGGTATCAACCGAGCCTCTTCGAATCGCGCCACGGACCGGGGACCCATGGCGGCACGTACTCATCTGGTCTACTCACCAAAACCGGCGGACCTGCAGCACACCCCATCAGTGTGGCGGTCACACGTGGTCGCGATGAGGTGATCGCCGCGATGACGAACCCGCCCGACGCCGTGTCACCACTCGAACCGACACAGCTCGAACTCGACGGCGCGAGGGTGTACCGCAATGTTGACCCACTCCTCGGCACCACCACCGTCTTCACGTGGTCTCCGCAGCCCGATCTGGCGATCGCCGTGGGCGTGCCACTCACCTTCGCTCCTGGCACTGCGTCGACGTTCATTGCCAGCATCAGCGCTTCGTGGTGAGCAGACCGGCGTTCCACGGCCACAACTGACATCGTCGTCAGCTACCGTCGTCTCAGGGGACGACGAGGAGGCCGCGATGAAGGTGCCATTCACCTGGAAGCCGACGGGCTGGTTCATGATCGGTTGGAGCGCGCAGTTCTCGCCGGGAACGGTCACCCCGCTGAAGTACCTCGGTCAGGACCTCGTCGCCTACCGCACTGAGGACGGACAGCTGCACGTACTCGACGCCCATTGCCCTCATCTCGGCGCCCATCTCGGTCATCGGGGCAAAGTCAACGGCGATTGCGTCGAGTGCCCGTACCACGGCTGGGGATTCGGGCCCGACGGCGTCAACAGGTACATCCCGTACGAGGATCGCCCCAACGTCTCCAAGTCACTGCGCTCGTGGCCCATTCAGGAGATGCACGAATGCGTGTTCATGTGGCACGATCCTGCTGGCGGTCCGCCTCGCTTCGACGTGCCCGATCCGTTCACCGGCTTCCCCGACGTCATCGGCGATCCCGCCGAGTACTACCGCGCATATCCCGAAGTGTCCGTGCGCTACGAGCGCGAACCAGTGCATCCACAGATCTCGCTGGAGAACACCCCCGACTCCAAGCACTTCCGCTACGTGCATGCAGCAACGGTCGAACCGGTACTCATCAAGTACACCTACGACGCCGCCGAGTACCGCGGCTGGATCGGCTGGCCGGTGCCCGGGCATCCAGCACTCGATGGCATGGCCATGAAGCTCTACAACGTTGCCGTTGGCGTCGGCGGCGCGTTCGCGGTCGTCACCGATCCGGTGCACTATCGCCTGGCGTTCTTCACCACGCCGGTGGACGACGGGACCTCGGACATGTTCTATTCGATCTGGTGGGCCAAGGATGCGGGCGACGACGGCGTCACCCTGCCCGAGAAGTACAAGCGCACCATCGACAAGCAGTTCCTACAGACGTTGGCGGACGATCTCGAGATCTGGCGCTATCAGAAGTACATCGAGCACCCCATCTTCGCCAAGAGCGACGCCAAGGCCTACACCGATCTGCGCAACTGGGCCAAGCAGTTCTACGAACTCCCGGCCAACGCCTGAGCAACTTGAGTTGACGCGGCTGGGGTGTGCCCCGGCTCACGCCGGGTAGACGTCGATCTCCGTGGCTTTCAGCGACGCCCACACCGCCGCGCCCTCGGCCAGTTGGAGTTCTTGATAGGCAGCCAAGGTGATCTCCGCCACCACCAGCCGGTCACCGACGCGCAGGCTCAGGCGGGCCAGGCCACCGCGCAGGTCCACCGTGTCGATCGACGCCAGCCACACGTTGCGGGCGCTGGCCTGTGGTCGTTCGGCGTGGAGGTTCACCGCGCGTGGGTGGAACACCGCCAAGACCGCGCCGTCGCTGCCTCCACTCGTCACGAGTCGCAGGCCATCGCTCACCTCGATCGCGCCGGCCGCCGCGTGGCCCCGGAACAGGTTGAGCCCGGCGATGTCGGCAGCGAAAGCAGAGCGGGGTCTGGACGTGACCTCGGCAGCGGTTCCCTCCTGCACGACGTGGCCGTCCTCGACGATCACGATCCGGTCGGCAAGTGTGATGGCATCGAGCGGATCATGGGTGACCAGAACAACCATGCCCTCGAACGCATCGAGGTGGTCACGCAGATCGCGTCGGGTATCGCTCCGTGTCGTCACATCGAGCGCCGCCAGAGGTTCATCGAGCAACAGCACTCGTGGCTCGGGTGCCAGGGCTCGCGCCAACGCGACCCGTTGCTGCTGGCCACCGGAGAGCTCTCCCGGACGTCGCGATGGCAAGGAACCCAGACCGACGCGTTCGAGCCACGTCAATGCCTGTTGACGCGCAGGACCGCGCCCGACGCCACGGCGCCGGAGACCGTAGGCCACGTTGTCGATGACGGTGAGATGCGGGAACAACAGATAGTCCTGGAACACCATCCCCACCGAACGATCTTCTGCTCGTCGTGCCCCTCGCGCCCCCCCGTCCCATGCGTCGCCGTCGACGATCACGTGACCGGACTCGATGGCCACCAGCCCGGCGATCACGCTCAGCAGCGTGGACTTGCCGGCCCCGTTGGGCCCGAGTACCGCCACCGTCTCCCCGGGGGCCATCGACAGGTCCACGGCGATGTCGAGCGGTCCGCGGCGCAGTCGCAGCGAAGCATCGAGGCCGCGTGCGCCATGATCGGCCGATTCGGCGGACGTCGTTGCGCTCATCGTCTCGCCCCCAGCCAGCGATCTTGCAATGCGGCCAACACGGCGATGGACACGGCGAGCAGCACGATGCTCAACACCACCGCACCGTCGGGATTGGTCTCGAGGGCCAGATACACCTTGAGCGGGATCGTCTGGGTGACCCCTTCGACGTTGGCTGCGAAGGTGATCGTTGCGCCGAACTCACCGAGGGCTCGGGCCCAACTGAGCGCACACCCGGCGATGAGACTTGGCCGGATCGCCGGGAGCGTGACGGTGCGGAACACGGTGAACGGCTTTGCACCCATGGTGGCCGCAGCTTCCTCGAATCGCCTGTCCACCGATGCCAGTGCCGCCTCCAACGTGACGACGTAGAACGGCATGGCAACGAACGTCTCGGCCAGCACCACTCCCGTGGTGGTGAAGGCCAAACGCATGCCGAACCAGTCATAGAGCCATTGGCCGACGAGACCGCGGCGGCCGAACGCCAACAGCAGCGCCACACCGCCGACGACGGGAGGCAACACCATCGGTAGCGACAACAACGCACGCAACAAGCGCTTTCCCGGGAACTCGGTGCGGGCGAGCACCAATGCCAATGGTGTTCCCAGAACGATGCACAGCACCAACGCGCTCAGCGAGCACTGGAGCGACAGCCTCAATGCCGTAAGGGCTGAGTCGTCGCGCAGTTCGTGACCGAACTGCGACCACGGGGCCCGCCACAACAATGCGACCAAGGGCAGGACGAACAGTAGAGCCCCGAGAGCGGCGATGGCGATCACCACCGCGTGTGGACGGCGAGGCCTTTGCTTCGATCGATGTTGACCGCTCATGACCTCATCACAAGGCACAATAGTCATCCGTGGGCTATTGCGCCCGCGGCGCGGGCCAGCTCCACCAGGACCGTGTCGTCCCCGGGACGCAGCGCCAAAGTGACCTCGTCGCCGTCGATGGCGCAGACGACCGACACGGTGAACGGGAACTGCGATGCGCCGAGCGCCGGGCCGCGCCGCAACGACGCCACGTCGACATCTGATTCGGGCCCCGTGACCTGCGGTCGCCAACGCATCGAAGGGCCCACCGGATCAAACCGCACCGAGCCCCGTTCAAAGGGACCCGCCGGGTCATCGAGGCGCCGGAACCTGGCATCGATCTCCACCGATTCCCCACCGTGGTGCACCCGGCGACGCGTGCGTGCTCGGCGTACGAGGATGATCAGCGCGAACACCAATGCCAGCGCCATCCAACCGATGATCCACACCGTGCGGGCGTCCCGCCAATGGTCACATCCACAGCTGCCGAACCCGTTCAGCTCGTTCGACACGGCAGCCACGGCGACCATCATGGCCGATGGGTCCTTCGGCACGTGCAGATCCGCCCGGATGTGGGTAGGAAGCACACATGGCAGATGACGAACAGGATGCGGCCGAGAACCTCGATCCCGACAACCTTCCCGACTACGACGATCCGATCGAGACCATCGAGGAGATCACCGCCCGGGCCGTCGGCGATCGCTCATCGCACTCACGGACCAACCGGACAGATGCGAACGACGTGGGCCAGATCATCGGACAACTCGATGCCGACGACATCAGCGATGATGAAGCTCAAGCCGTCGCCGAGGCCATCGACGGCGATGACGATGACCTCTCCCCCGAGGAAGCAGCCATGCACCTCACCGCCGCGCCACCCGACGGTGAACTCGGCGACGGCTATCTCGACGACTGAGTTCGCCCAGACAGTTCGCCCAGACAGATGGCTCAGGCGGGCCGCTGTCGCACGGGCAGCGCCGTGAGGTTGCGGCCGTGCGTGCCTTTGTACTTCAGCGGCTCGCCGGTGAGTTCGAACACCGTGTCGAGTTGGGCGATCTTCCGGAACGCAACTTCGGCCTCCATGCGGGCCAGCGCCGCACCGAGGCAGAAGTGGATGCCGCTGGCGAACGCCAGGTGTCCGGTGTCGCGGCGAGTGATGTCGAAGCGCTCAGGATCAGCGAAGCGTGCCGGATCGCGGTTGGCAGCGTTGACACTCACCATCACGGTGTCACCGGCGTGGATGGTCTGTCCGCCCACCACGAAGTCATCGGTGGCCACGCGGGGCTGGCCGCGAGCCGAGCCGTCGTAGCGGAGCACCTCCTCCACCGCGCCGGCCGCCAACGATGGATCGTCACGCAACAGCGCGTACTGATCGGGGTTGCGCATGAAAGCGAGCATCCCGTTGGCGATGAGGTTGGCAGTGGTGTCGTGCCCGGCGCCGATCAGCAGCGTGAGCGTGCCCACCAGTTCGCTCTCGCTGAGACGGTCACCCTCTTCTTCCAACCGAGCCAGGATGGACACGAGATCGTTGCCATCACCCCCTTGGCGCTTGGACACGAGGTCCTGGAAGTAGTCGTACCACTTCATCAGCGAGGCTTGTGCGATCTTGCGAGCCTCCACCGGAAGGGCATCGCCGCTCTTGTTGCGCCCGGCGAAGATGGCGGCCTGGTTCATGCCGGAGGACCATTGCTTCCACATGTCGTGGTCCTCGGCGGGGACGCCGAGCAACTCGCAGATGACGATCTCCGGGATCGGATAGGTGACCTCCTGCAACAGATCGAACGCGTCGCGGTCAGTGATCCGCGCCAGCACCTCGTCGACCACCGCCTCAGTGCGCGCCTTCCATGCCGAGATGGCCTTGATGGTGAAGGCCCGGGACATGATCGAGCGCAACCGGGTGTGATCCGGCGGGTCGAAGTTCAAGATGGTGTCGAGCCAGGACCGAACAGCCCGTTGCACTTCGGGCGGATCGTCGGGATCAGCAACCCAGCCGAACTGACGCTGGCCAGCCAGACGCCGGCTCATGCGCGGGTCGCGCAAGCATGCCTCGGCCTCCGCGTGTCCAGTGACGATCCAGTACCCCAACTGGTCGCTCCAGTACACCGGTGCCGCTTCGCGCAGTTGGCGATAGGCGGGAAAGGGATCACTCGATGACGAGGTGTCCTTCAAATAGGCCACGACCCCCGCAGCAGCCTCGTCCGTCGGTGTTGTCATCGTGCTCATCACAACGCTCCCTTGCTGTCTGGTCCGTCGGGTATCACGACACCCACATCATGTCGTGAGCACCATCGCCCCGCATTGCGGGTACAGGCCGCTCGCCACCACCGCCACTTCAGCGTCGGGCACCTGCCGCGCATCTGCTTGTCCACGCAACTGCAAGATCGCCTCGTTGAGGAAGCTGATCCCGTGCAGGCGCCCTTCGGCGAGCTGACCGCCGGCGGTGTTCATCGGTGTGTCGCCGCCCGGCCCGATGCGGCTGCCGTCGCCGATCCACTCCCCGAACTCACCGATGCCGCAAAAGCCGAGCCCCTCGATCCACTGCACCATCACGTTGGTGAACCCGTCGTACACCTGCGCCACGTCCACATCGGCGACCGTCACCGACGATCGCTCCCACAGGCGCTTCGAACAGGTCGTCGTGCCGCCGTAGAGATAGTCGCTCCCGAACACCCAATCGACCTGACCACCGGTGCCGAACGACATCGAATCGACGATCACCGGCTTCTGGCGGAGATCGCGAGCGCGCTCGGCAGTGGTGATGACGGTGGCCACCGAGCCGTTCACCGGGTAGTCGCAATCGAGCAGCCGCAGAGGGTCGACGATGTAACGCGACGCCAGATAGTCGTCCATGGTGAGCGGCTCGCGCAGCACGGCGCGCGGGTTGAGCCCCGCCCAGCGCCGGGCGTTCACGGCGATGTGGCCGAAGTCTTCTTCGCCGCGCCCGTATTGGGCCATCCACCGTCGCTTGGCCAGGGCCATGTTGACGATGATCCCGCCGAGATAGCCGTACGGCAAGAGGTACTGACTCTGATCGGCGATGCGCTCGCCGCCTTGGGACACTCCCCCCATGTAGCCCGCCTCGCGGGTCAACGTTCGGAAGGAGACCACGGTTTCGCACACACCTGACGCCACGGCCATCACGCCAGTGAGCGGACCGGCGAGCCCCGATGGCCCCGACGCCATGATGTCGGCGAAGGCCGCGAGATCCTTCGCCCCGATCATGCGTGCCGTCTCTTGTGCTGTCGGAGAGTCGGGGCCGAACTTGTACTCGAAGATGCCATCGACATCGGCGCCCACGAGGCCGGCATCGCCCAACGCTTCCATCACCGAGATGAAAGTCATGCGCCGGGGGTCGGCGATCGGATCGCGTGACAGCGGCGAGTAGCCCACACCCACGAGCGCCACATCACGCTGCAGCGATGTCATGACGCACTCCGCGCAGGGCGGAACTGAGGAATGGTCACATCGCCGCGATCATCGAAGGCGACCTCGACGGCCATGCCGACCTGAGCACCATCGGGTCCCGCGTCGATGAGGTTCGTCAACATGAGCAACCCCGGTTGCTCCTCGAGTTCCACCAGCACCACCACGTACGGCAGATGGTCGGTGAAGCCGACGTGGAACAGGCGATCGACGGTGGCGTAGGAGTACACGGTGCCTCGCCCGCTCACCTGGGTGGGCACGGCATCTTGTGACTGGCAATGCACGCATGCCACGTCGGGTGGGTACTGGAACAGTCCGCAGCTGCGGCACTTCTGCAACACCAGGCGGTGCTCTCGTGCCGCGTCCCAGTAGAAGCGATTGGTATCGTTGGGGGACGGCTGGGGTCGCAGATCAGCGGCGGGACCGCCGCTCACGACTTGGAGCCCGACATGACGGCGATGACCTCGCCCATCGTGGTGCCGTGTTTCGTCCGCTTGCCCTTGGCCTGGATGGAGGTGTCGTGGTCCGAAGCCAGCGCTCGCAGCGCGCCCACCGTGCAATTCTCCTTGCCCACGATCGCGAACGGGTCGTAGTCGAAGATGCGCATGGCGTTGAGATGGGTGATCTTGGCCACCGTCTCGGCATCGACACCGGCGAGGGCCTCGACCACCGACTCCGGCGATCGGGGCCACGTGGAGTCGGAGTGCGGGTAGTCGCATTCCCAGGTGATGTTGTCCAGGTTCAGCTCGTTGCGCACCCGCAGACCGAACTCGTCAGAGATGAAGCAGGTGACGACACGCTCGTTGAAGATCTCACTGGGCATCCGACCACCGAAGTCCTGGCCGGTCCACGCATGCTGCTGCTTGAACACGTAGTCGATGCGTTCGTTGAAGTACGGGATCCAGCCGATGCCACCTTCGGAGAGCGCAACGGTGAGCGTCGGGAACCGCTCGAAGATGTGCGACCACACGAGATCGGCCGCGGCTTGCACGAGGTTCAACGGCGTCAACGTGTACAGCACATCGATGGGCGACTCCGGCGAGGTCACCACCAACTGCGATGACGAGCCGATGTGCATGCACACCACCACGCCTTCCTCAGCACACGCCGCCCACAACGGGTCCCAGGCCGTGGTGTGGATGCTCGGATAGCCGAGGTGATGCGGATTCTCCGAGAAGGTGATGGCGCGGCAACCCTTCTTGGCGACGCGACGCACCTCGGCGGCGGCCAGCGCCGGATCCCACAGCGCAGTGATCGCCACCGGGATGAACCGGCCCGGGTACGCACCGGCCCATCTCTCGATGTGCCAATCGTTGTAGGCCTGCAACGTGGCGAGGCCGAGTTCCTTGTCGGCGACGCGGGAGAACAACTGGCCGCAGAATCCAGGGAAGCTCGGGAAGTTGGCCGACCCCAGCACGCCGTTGGCGTTCATCTCCTTGACGCGCTCGTGGATGTCGTAGGTGCCCGGCCGGAGTTCGTCGAGTGAGGTGGGTTCCGTTCCCCATTCGGTACCGGGTCGTCCGGCCACGGCATTGATGGCGATGTTGGCGATCTCCTCGTTCTCGAAGCGCCACACGTAGGTGCCGTCATCCTTGCCAACCATGCGTGGAGCTCGGTCCTGGAACCGGCTGGGCAAGGCGCCCTCGAACAGATCAGGCGGCTCGATGAGATGGTCGTCCACGCTCACCAAGATCAGGTCATCGGTGTTCATCGGTCCCCCCGGATCGCGATAGTCGCAGGACCGTTGTCGACACCTCGCGGCGTCGACACGGCAGTTGCGATCATGGTATTGATTTGCATAGGCCACGTCGATGGTTGCGTTATGCGAACGACGCGGCGAAGGGGACTCGGCCCAGGGAACTCAGCGCAGGGAGGGCTCATGGTTGCCCGTCGCTCACCGCAGACGGAACGCATCGTGGGAATCATCAACCTCCTCACCGTCGACACCAGCGGCGCGGGGGTGACCCTGTCGGAGTTGGCCCGGCGGCTGCAGATCTCGAAGGCCACCTGCTATCCGATGCTCGAAGCGCTCACCCAAGCAGGCTTCTTGACGCGCCATCCGGCGCGAAAGACGTTCCACCTCGGCCCAGCGCTCATCGCCGCAGGCCAGGCCGCCGCCACCCAGAATCCGTTGTTCGAGCGGGCGCGCGACGCCATGGTCGAGTTGGGCCACACGCTCGATCTGACCGCGTGGTTGTGGAGCGAGGACGGTGATCAACTCCGCCTTGTCGATCAGGCCTGGCACTCACGCCGCGTCACGCCGTACATGCGAGTCGGCGAGTTGCTGCCGTTCACGCCGCCACGCGGCGCGGCGGTCGTCGCATGGGGTGACGAGCGGGCAGCGATCAGCTGGCTCAATCGAGGGCACATCGACGAGGCCGAGCGACCCGCCTACCTCGAACGGCTGGTGCAGGTGCGCGACACCGGCTATGTCGTGACGTTGGAGGATGTGCCCATCGACGTGGTCCGATCTCTGGCCGGCCGACTCGGTGATGCCATGACCCCGGACGATCGTGCACGGCTCCTGGAACTGCTCAACAACGAACTTCCAGGCGGACCGGGCGTCTTCCTCACCGTCGTCGATCCACGCGAGCGTTATTCCGTGCGATCGATCGAAGCGCCGGTCATGGCCAGCGACGGCACGGTGGCATTCACGCTGGGTGTCACGAACCTCCCGGCGATGCACGGCAAGGACGTGACCCAGGTGGGTGATCAAGTACGGGCAGCCGCCGTCGCGGCGTCACCGCACCGCGCCGGGGCGCGTTGACAGTCGACGTCGACGAGCCGATCATGCGGTTGTGGCAACGGCCCGTGATGAGTGGCGAGCAGCGGCGAAATGCGCTCCGACGCGTGCCACGCAGTTCCGGACGTTCTCCGGAACACCGCTCGATGGCGCATACGGTCCGCCCGATGGATCTGGCCCCTATCCCGGACAGTTCCCTTTCGGCCGTGGCCCGTATCCCACCATGTACCGCACGAAGTTGTGGACGATGCGAATGTTCGCCGGATTCGGATCGGCCGGTGACACCAACCGTCGCTTCAAGGAACTGATCGCAGCGGGAGGCGACGGGCTCTCGACCGCGTTCGATGTGCCGACGCTCATGGGCATCGACTCCGACGACGCACTTGCCGCGGGCGAGGTCGGCCGCTGCGGCGTCGCCATCGACACGTTGGCCGATATGGCCGATCTCTATCGCGGTATCGATCTGAGCAAGACGACGACATCGCTCACCATCAACGCGCCGGCCGCGGTGATCATGGCGATGTTCATCGTGCAGGCCGAAGCAGCGGGCACGTCGCGGCGCGTGCTCGGCGGCACGTTGCAGAACGACATCTTGAAGGAGTACCAGGCGCAGAACGAGTACGTCTTCGGTCCACGCCCGTCGATGCGTCTGGTGCGCGACACCATCACGTTCGCCGCCGCGGAGATGCCCAGGTGGCATCCGGTCTCGGTGTCGGGCTACCACATCCGCGAGGCGGGCTCGACGGCCATCCAAGAGGCAGCATTCACCCTCGCCAACGGGTTCGCCTACGTCGAATCCGCGATGGAGGCCGGCTGCGATGTGGATGCGTTCGCCCCCCAGCTGAGCTTCTTCTTCAACGCGCACATCGACTTCTTCGAGGAGATCGCCAAGTACCGCGCGGCCCGGCGCATCTGGGCGAAGTGGATGCGCGATCGGTACAAGGCCAAGGACCCGCGTTCGCAGCAGCTGCGATTCCATGCCCAGACCGCCGGCGTGTCGCTCACCGCGCAGCAGCCAGAGGTCAACGTGGTGCGCACCACGCTCGAAGCATTGGCGGCCGTGCTCGGGGGAACCCAGTCGTTGCACACCAACTCGATGGACGAGGCATTGTCCCTCCCCACCGAGCACGCGGCTCGCATCGCCCTGCGCACTCAGCAGGTGCTGGCGCACGAGAGCAATGTGGTGCACGTGGCCGATCCGCTCGGTGGGTCGTGGTTCATCGAGGCGCTCACCGACGATCTCGAAGCGGAGATCGAGTCGATGCTGGCCCAGATCGACCATCGCGGCCGAGGCTCGATGCTCGAAGGCGTTGTGGGCGGCATCGAGGACGGCTGGTTCCAGACCGCCATCTCCCGATCTGCGTATGAACTCGAGCAACAACTCGAGCGAGGTGAACGGATCGTGGTCGGCGTGAACCAGTTCACCGAGACCGACGATCACCCCATCGACACGCTCGTCATCGGCGCCGAGAGCGAGGCCCTCCAGATCGCTCGCCTCACCGAGGTGAAGCAGCAACGCGACGCCAACGCGGTGGCTCGTGCGCTCGACGCCATACGGACCGTTGCCGCAGAGCCCCAGACGAACCTCATGCCCACGCTCATCGACGCGGTGTCCACCATGGCAACGGTAGGTGAGATCATGCGAGCGATGGGCGACGTGTTCGGCGGCCACGAGCCCGATCGCAGCTTTTGATACTGGCGTCGCCGCGTCCCATGCCGTCCGGGCCGTGCACTCGACTCAGAACTCGACGAGCTTCCACATCGCTTGTGTGATGCCCTCGACCTGTGGCAGCACTGCATCTTCGAGGGTCGGCTCATAGGGAACCGGCACATCGAGCGCACCCACGCGCATCACTGGGGCATCGAGATCACAGAACAGCTCCTGCGCCGCCCACGCGGCGATCTCGCCGCCGAACCCGCCGCTGAGTGTGTCCTCGTGGACGACGAGCAGGCGGTTGGTGCGCTGCACCGACGCGGCCACGATGTCGGTGTCCCACGGCACGATGGTGCGCAGATCGATGACCTCCAGCTCGACCCCGTCGGCAGCCAACTGTTCGGCCGCCTCCAACGACCGTTGTACCGTTGCCCCCCACGTGACGACGGTGGCATCGTCGCCGCGGCGAGCGATTCGGCCCCGGCCGAACGGGACCGTGAACGACGCCTCGGGGTAGGGATCCGATGCATAGGGCTGGCGGTAGAGGTGCTTGTGCTCGAGGAAGAGCACCGGGTCATCGCTGTCGAGAGCGGTGCGCAACAAGCCGGCCGCATCTCGCGCTCGCGACGGGAAGGCGATGAGCAAGCCGGGGCAATGAGCGAAGATCGACTCGCCCGATTGGCTGTGCCAGATGGCGCCGCCACGTAGGTAGCCACCGATGGGCACACGCACCACCATCGGAGCGTGGAAGCGGCCGTTGGTGCGCCAACGCAACGTGCCCACCGCGCTGCGCAGCTGCTGCATGGCAGGCCAGATGTAGTCGAAGAACTGAACCTCGGCCACAGGATGCAGGCCGCGGACCGCTTGGCCGAGCGCTCGTCCGACGATGTTCGCTTCGGCCAGCGGCGTGTTGTAGCAGCGGTCGGGCCCGAAGGTGCGCTGCAAACCGAACGTGATCCCGAACACCCCACCCTTGCCCGGCACCTCCCCCATCACATGTTCGGGTGCATCGGCCACGTCCTCACCGAACACACGGATGCGGGCGTCGATGGCCATCCGCTCGTGCAGCACCTTGTTTATGGTGTCGGCCATGGTGACCGCCGGAGCATCGGCCGGACCAACCGGACCATCCCCGGCAGGGGCGTCAACCATCATTGACGCATCGACCAGCTGGGCGGTGACGCTCGCCGGATCGGGGCGTGGCGCAGCGAGCGCCCGCTTGGCCGCCAGCGACACCAACTGTCGCGCGTCCTCCGGCATCGCCGACACGTCGAGCCCGAACTCGGTGAGCAGGCGGGCCATGGCCAACAACGGGTCCCGGGCCGCTTCGGCAGCCAGATCGGCAGCAGTGCGGTACTTGCTCTGCGTGTCCTGTGCCGAGTGCGAGTAGGGGCGGGTGACCGAGGCGTGCAGCAACGCGGGCCCCTCGCCCTTGCGCAGCAGTGCTGTCAGCTCCGCCGCTGCTGTACGCACGGCGACGTAGTCACAACCGTCGACGGTCCGCACGGTGAGGCCGGGAAAGCCACTCACCAGTTGCGAGATCGGGGCGCTCTGTTGCTGGGCGACCGGCACCGATATGGCCCATCCGTTGTCGGCCACCACATAGAGCACCGGGAGCCGAAGCGTGCACGCCGAATTCAGACTCTCCCAGAACTCTCCTTCTGAGGTGCCGCCATCGCCGATGGTCACCACGGTGATCTCGTCGTCACGAGCGTCGAGATCGCCGAGATCGCCGAGATGCCGGTTGATGTATCGACCGGCCTCCGCGCACCCGATGGCCGGGAGGCACTGCACCGCGATCGGGCTGGCAACGCTGAAAAGATGGCGCTCGGGCATGGCGAAGTGGCTCGGCATCTGACGCCCGCCCGATATCGGATCGGTGCCCGCACCCACCGAGGCCAACAGCATGTCGTCGGGGGTCATGCCGACGGCCAACGCCAGAGCGCGATCGCGGTAGTAGCCGAAGATCCAATCGTGTCCGGGGCGGATCGAGCGGGCCAGCGCCACGTGCAGGCATTCCATCCCAGCACCGGCGATCTGGAAGAACACCTGCCCTTGCTTCTGCAAGATGACCTCGCGGTCGTCGATGGCTCGCGAGATGCATGCGGTGCGATAGTCGGCGAGGAGCTCGTCGACGGTGATGCCGGGCGCCAGCTGCGCTCCGAGGTCAGAGCTCATCGGACCACGACCTGTCTTCGAGGATCGATCGGACGCGGGCCAAGAACGCGGCGGCGTAGGCGCCGTCCACAGCCCGATGATCGAAGGTGAGGGTGAGGTTGCCCGTCGGGCGCACCGTGATGCCGTACCCGCCGCCTGCAGTGCCGACGGTCACCGGTCGCATGGCGATGCCATCGACGGCGAGGATCGCTGCTTGGGGATGATTGATGATGGGGATCGACATCGAGGTGCCGAACTTGCCGACGTTGGTGATGGTGAACGTCCCGCCGTGCACATCATCAGCCGTGAGCGTGTGGTTGCGCGCCCGAACGCTGATGTCGCCGATCGCGTCGGCCAGCGCGCGCAGCCGAAACCGTTGTGCCCCATGCACCACCGGGGTCACCAGTCCCTGGCTGTCCAGGTCGACAGCGAAGGCGAGATGCACGTGGCGATGCACGATGAGGTCGTCGTCTCGCACCGTGGCGTTGAGATGCGGGAACGCCCCGAGAGCATCGATGACAGCGCGGGACACGAACGGCAAGTACGTGAGATCAGTGTTCGATCGAGCCTCATCGACCCGGCCGTAGTCGACCTGCATGGACACGACCGCTTGGGCAGCTGACGACAACGAGCGCATGAGATGGTCAGCGGTGACCTGGCGAATGTGCGTGAACGGCACGATCTCGTCGCCATCGTGGAGCTGATCGACGTCAGCTCTGGGTGCTGTGGGCTTCGCGGGGGTCTTCGGTTCCGATGACCGCGCCGATGTCGATGTCGGTGCCGGTGCCGGTGCCGGTGCCGGTGCCGGTGCCGGCACCGATACCGATGTCGCCGCGAGCACATCGTCACGGGTGATACGACCGCCTTCGCCGGTGCCGGCGATCGCATCCGCCGACAGCCCCCTATCGGCCAGCATGCGCCGCACCACCGGGGACAAGAAGGTCGTGCGATCAGCACGGACAGGGGCACCATGACGGTTCGCCGATCGCGGCGGTTCAGCGGACGGCGACTTTGCCGTGACGTTCGCCGCCGCCGCGACGGGCGTCGCCGCCGCGACGGGCGTCCCCGCACCAACCGCGATGCGCGCCACCAGCGTGCCGACGGGGACCGTCGCGCCAGCAGGTACGAGCACCTCGCTGAGGACGCCCGAGACCGGAGAGGGCACATCGGAGTCGACCTTGTCGGTGGTGACCTCGAACAGCACCTCGTCCTCGTGCACCTCGTCGCCCGGCTGCTTGAACCAGGCGGTGACGGTGCCTTCGGTGACGCTCTCGCCCAACTGCGGCATGGTGATGTCCATCACCGACCTCCTCGGACCTACGAGGTCAGGCTACCCACGTTCAGACGGGGCAAATCACCGCTGTCCGAGGATCTTCAGCGGTGCCGTCAGCTTGACGCGCACTCAGCCATCGCCACTGCGTTCGATCACCGCCATCGGGCTCTGCCAGGCGCGTGCCCTGTGGATCTCGAGTCCGTTCTTGCGGATCTTGCCGTTGGGGGTCTTGTCGAAACCGTCGACATAGGCGATGAATGCCGGACGCGCGTGGCGAGGCAACTGATCTTGCAAGCGCTCGTACAACGCGGCTGGGTTCGCGGAGCAGTTCGGCGCTGCGACGAGCACGAGCATGACCTCGGCACCGCAGATCTCGTTGGGAACGCCGACCGCAGCACACTCGAGCACCTCGGCATCGGCGGTGACCACCGACTCGATCGCGGTCGAGGAGATGTTCTCGAAGAAGCGCCGAATGGTGTCGTTGAGGCGGTCCTTGAACTGCAGTGATCCGTCGGCGTTGTGCACGAAGCCGTCGCCGGTGCGATACCAGCCGTCGACGATGGCCCGTTCGGTCAGATCCGGCCGGTTCAGATAGCCGACCAGTCGCAGCAGTGGATGAGGCGGTCGGACCCACAACTCCCCCTGCTCCCCGTCAGGTACCTCGACACCATCGGCATCGGTGAGCTTCACCTGGTAGCCCGGTCGAGGCCAACCGGTGAGACCGACGGTGTCGGGTGTCAGGTTGCGGTGCACGACGGGGAAGCCGATCTCGGTGGAACCGTAGGAGCCGATGGTGGGCACGCCATATCGCGCTTGGAAGGCCAGCGCGCTCTGGTCCTGCAGCGCGCACATCACGAAACGCAATGAGTGTTGACGATCCCGGGGGCTCGGTGGCAGGCCCAGGACCAATCGGGTCACCGAGCCGATCGTCGTGGTCGTGACCTGGTATCGCTCGAGATCGTCCCAGAAGTCCGACAACGAGAACTTCTCACGGAACACCAACTGCCCACCGCAGTCGAGCATCGTCACCACCGGGCTGCGACCGGTGATGTGGAACGTCGGCCACGGCGCATAGGACACGTCACTCGATCGGAACCACGATCGCGGAACACGGCCCAGCACCCCGGTGAGCTGTCCCCACGGGATCATCACGCCCTTGGCTGGTCCGGTGGTCCCCGACGTGTAGATGACACAGCTGAGATCACCCGGCCCAGGGAGCTCAGGATCGATCGGTTCGATCGCGTCGGTGATCGAACCATCGCGAGCGACCGGCACGATCTGCAAGCCGTCAATCCCACTTGACGTCACGAGATCGACGAGTTCCGGTCGGGCCAGACACAGCTTCACGCCGGCATCGGTGAGCACGTGCCGGAGCGATTCGCCCCGCAGTTCATGCGAGACCGGTACCTCGCAGGCGCCGACGCACGACGCGGCCATCCACACCAGTTGAGCGTCGATGGACGCTGGGATCATGCAACCCACCCGATCCCCGCGCTGAACCCCCAGCGATCGCAACAGGGCGCACCATCGGCGCAGTTCCTCGGCGAACTGCCCATAGGTGACCCGTCGACCGCCGACATCGCTCATGAACACCCGATCAGGTTGACGATCGGCCCAATCGAGCACGCGCGCTGGAAGCACCAGTGACGGATCGAGGGCGAGCGTCGACGGATCGATGTCATCCCCCGGTTCGAGGTGGCCGGCATCGAGGTGGCCGGCATCGAGGTGGCCGGCATCGAGGTGGCCGGCATCTATCCGGCCCGTATCCACCGGTTCGAAGTTGCCCGCCACGCTCATCTCCCTCGGATGTGGCCGAATGGGCACCGGCCGCGTGGACCTCACCCTAGTGAGCCCTCTCGGCGACGCTCCGATCAGTCCTGATAGGGGCAATGGCGACAGCCGCTGTTGCAGCAGTAGCCCCGATCGCGTAGATACGCGGACGTCATCACGAACAAGCCTGACTCCGGGTCCACATATCCAGAGAGGCCGCGTGCCTCAGCGCGATCGTGGGCGGCCTGGCAGGCCGCAGTGACGACAGGGCGCTTCTTGCCGGTCAACGGTCCGAGCGACGGGGGGCGCACTGCCACAGCTGGCGATAGGACGTGGTGCGGCGACCCGCACCATCTCGTATCTCGCCCTCCACCGTTGCCATACGGGCTGTCTCGTTCACGACTTCCCCGTGCAACTGCGAGGGCACCTCGACACGGTTGGGGGCGTAGTAGGCGATCTCCAACCCGATCTCGCGAGTGGGCTCAGAAAAAAGCTTGCGTTGCGCGGTCAGCGCGCCGCCGAGACCGGCGAGCAGCGACACCGCACCCCCGTGCACCATGCTCACCGAGTTGGCCATGACCGCGGTGGGAATCACCTCGACGTCGAGTGACTTGTCACCCTCGCCTTGGACGGACGCATCGAGATAGCGACAGACGATCGATGTCAACCCATCTTGCTCTGCGGTGGAGGAATGGTCGTGCGGTGCTGGAACCGGCGGAGGTTCAGCCGTCCGGCTGGACGTGTTGGGTCGGACCTTGGTCACGGCCGCTCGTAGCAGCGTGTGAGCGATGATGCGTCCTTCGTCGTCGAACACCTCACCCCGGGCGAGACCCACGTCGCTACCGACATCGAGCAAGGTGGCCCGACACGAGATCCGTCGCAGATCCGGTGAGAACGGCCGCGCCGCATCGATGCGGAGCTGCAGACTGATGGACAGATGCTGCGAATCGAGCACCGTGGCGACGACGGCGCCCAGCGCCGTGTCGGCGCATGCCCCGATGACACCCATGGGCGAGAGCTGCCAGGCCGAGTGGAACAGCTCGTCCAACTCGCACACGCACGAGACGAGGCCCACCTCGATGTCGGAGTAGCGGAACGGGAAGTGGTCGAAGAACTGGATCCGTGCCCCGCTGGCGCCGAGCCCGGAACGCAGCCGATCCACCCCGTTCATTGCTTCGCCGCTCGAGTTCCCCGTCACGGCGCCGAAGCTAGACGTTCGCCGCCGAGCAACCAATTGGCAACTCGCCGGCGAACGTCACGTGCGGAGTTGATCAGGGAGCCTTGGTTGTGGTGGTCGTCTTCGCTCCGGCGTCCGAACCGTTCACGATGATGCTGGCATCAGAGGGGACGTAGACGGTGTTGGCTTGGGCCAACGCCTCGACACGACGCAGTTCGATGAGAGCCGAGGTGAGCGACGCCGAGATCTTGGCGTTCGCCTCGGCCTCAGCCTCCGCTGCGATGCGAACCGCGGCGGCGTCCGCATCGGCCTTGGTGATGGCGGCCTGCTTGTCCAGGTCGGCCACCTGCCGTCTGGTCTCGGCTTCGGTGAGCTGCTTCTCCTGCTCGATCTCGGCCTGCTTGGCCTTCTCGCGCGCGCTGGCCCGATCACCGATGGCAGTCCTGAGTCGTTCCTCGGGGTTGACGTTGCGGATGTCGACCCGGTCGAGGAGGAGCCCGTAGCGGGCAAGACGATCCTTGACGTCAGCGTTGATGTCGATCGACACCTCACCCCGACCGGTCGAGTACCCATCCTCGCTCGTGTACTTGCCGAAGACTTCTCGGACGGCCTCACGCACCTCGGGGCGAACGATCTTGTCGCGGATGCCGTCCATCGATCCGACCCGCTTGAACAGCGCCGAGGCGCTGTCGGACTCGACCGAGTAGCGCACCGTCACATCGACGTTCATCTGATAGCCGTCGGAACCACGGACCTCGATCGAGTCGTCACGATTCCGGTCGCCCTCATCGACGACGGCGAGCATGTCCGAGTTCTGCAAACGCGTCGAGAACGTGTGCACCTCCGTGAACGGGTTCGTGAAATGAAACCCAGGCTCGAGCCGGTCGCCGATGGCGCCGAACGTTGTCGGCACCCCGACAGAGTTCGCCGGCACGATGCGAACGGTCGACCCGAACCATGCCAACAGCGCGAGCACGAATGACACCAGCGTCACCAGGTTGATGATCTTGCCGATCGGATAGCCGCCCCCCGCCTTGAACGGAGCCTCGGGCGTTACGTCGATGACGTCCGGAACGGTGTCCCGCCGCCTCCCTCGACCGGCGCCCGACGCCACTCGCACCACCAGCGACAGCACGAAGACCACTGTGAGGAAGGTCGCCAGCCCAACCATGTCCGACTCCTGTTCGCCCGAGTTCTCGCCCGAGCCCATGCCCGATAGGAGCCGAGGATAAGGATGCCGCACAAGGCTCGACTCACGGAATCGTCCGGTCGAGCGTCAATCTTTCTTAGCGCGGCCCCACCGTTTGATGGCTGAGAAGAAGTGGCCGGTGAGGATGCCCTTGGCGACGACGTCGCTCGTCGAATCCCCGGACGACACCGCCGCAGCCGCTCCGATGATGGTTCCGGTGAGGCGGTTGTGACAGTCCTCGCAGAGCTCACGGCCCGTCATGGTGCGATGCGGCTGCTTCAGGGACTGGCGTTGGCCACATTGCTCGCAGGTGAATGACATCGCTGCGCCCTCTTCCCCCACCGTCTGGCGGACGTTCGGAGCGTATCGGTCAGCTCACCGGGGTGGGCCTTCATCGCCGTGCCCGCCGAGGGGAAGTTGCGAGCACGCCGTGACCTTCCAACCTTCCGCGCTGATCACGTAGCCGAGCCAGTTGTCGTTGCCCTCGACGTCGTTGGGCAGGTTCACGTGGACGAACGCTTCGCCGTCGGTCGCCGTCACCTTCCGGGTCTCGACGGAGGTGATGACGATGTCGCGAAGCGATCTACCTGAGCCACTCTCCACGGCGGCCCGCCACTGGGCCAGCTTCGCCTCGGTCATCAGGTCACAAGATTCGGACAAACGTTCGTTGACCTCCGCTACCGAGCCGTGGAGAACTGCCTCGACATACTCCTTCGCAGCGTTCTCGAGACCGCTGACGTCGAGTGCATCGGGCGAGGGAGCAGGAGAGGGCACCACCGACGGGCCCGTCGTTGACGTCGTCTTGGCGCGTTCTGGCGCAGCGCCACCGCGGTCCACCGACTCGACCCGGATAGGCAGGGCTCCGAAGCCCAGCGCTGCGGCCAGTGCCTTCGCCGAGTTCTCGGTGGTGCCGCCGCCCGATATCACGATCGTATTGCCGGAGAACCTGCGTGCCTGCGGAACCGGGGCCGAGAGCACCCGAGCGTCAAGAACAATTGCGGTCTGGCGACTCGGACACAACGCTGAGGCGTCGTAACACTCGCTCACCAGCACGTTGAACCCATCGATGCCTTGCTCGCCATCGCGGAAGGCGATCTCGACGTTCCACTCGCCCGTGGTTTCGTCGTGTCGCGCAACCGCGGACTCGATCGCCTCTCCGGTCAATTCGGTCGGACCGAGGACGTAGCGGAGCAGTTCCTGGCCGTCGTGCTCCTCGGCGAGCACCACCTGTCCGTCGGAGGAGACGTCAGCGGCCGGCGTGAGCACGACGGTCCTGTCGGCGGGCGGGTTGTCGGAGTCCTCGCCCGGATAGATCGCCAGGACTGGGCGGAAGGTCAGTTCACCGATCGCCGCTATGGCGTCGACCGCATCGTCGCTCAACGGCTGCTCCGTGCCCACGCGAATCGCTCCATCGACCACCCGCACCGTGGACTCAGCAACCCCGAGCGCATCGAGGCGTCGCGCCACGATCGCCGCAGCGGTCTTCACCACCTCCGTGGGTGGCTCGCCACCGGGGCGGACGACGACGGTGAACGATTGACCCTGCGCCTCGCTGTTGCCGTCGACGTTCTCCGATGACTCCATCGTGCTGCCGCATGCCGACAGGAGAACCACTGCCGACAGCGCGACCACGATCCGAACACTTCGCCCGTACATCACATGGCCCAAGGTAGTCGGGACAACACCTGAGGCGCGGTCCGCTGGCGGACCCGGGCTTCTCCGGTGCCAGGGAGGTGCCAGTGGGGCCTCGGCCGGAGTGGGACCTGCCTTCGTCAATCGGCGGGAGTGTTCGCTTTGATGGTCCCGGTGGCCGGGTCGTAGGCGAAGCCGGCGCTGTAGCAGACCGGACCACATTTCTCGCCGTTCGGCGCGAACCTGGTCCGCTTCGTCTTCAGCTTGCCGCTCGACGAGAGAGCCTTGCCGTTGGCGTCGCGGATGTCGATGGTGACGGTGAGATCCCCGGAACCGAACTTGGCGCTCGGGTAGCCGACCATGTCATTGAACGGGAAGTCTTCGCAATCACCCTTGATGCACATGTGCACCGTCGCCGGAACTGCCGTGGCCGCGCGCGGATAGCTGTGGAGGTCAACGATGATTGACGACTCGCAACCGATCGCGGTGCAGCCAATGTCCGCAGCGTCGCTGCACGCGGCGAGGAGCACGACCAGAGCCACGTCCCGCAGATACGGGCGTCGGAGATGGCGGGCGGGGTTCACGCCGGGTCCGACGACGCCATGCTTGCTTCGATTCTGAACAGCATTGCGCAACGGACCGAGTAGCTGACCAGTCGCCCACCTGTCCTCAGGGCACATCGACGATCATCCCTCAGGTGGGTCGAGCTTCGCGCCGGGGATGGTGTGGATGTCCTCATCTTCTTGTGGTTCGGGTCGTACGAACGGTGCGATGCCCGCCGTGTAGTCGTCGAAGGTAACCAGACGGACGTTGGCGACGATGCGGCGCAGTTCCTCGTCGGGGAGCGGGTCTCCGGAGCATCGGACACCGAGCCACGTGCCGTCCTGCGTGAATGAGAACCTGTGGGTGTCCGGGAAGGCGGGCGGTTCAGGGTGGGGCGGGTCGGGGGCGTACGCGAACCAGCCGTCGGGACCGCCCTTGGCTTGTCCGACGAGGACGGTGCGCGGTCCGAGCTGTGCGGTCCATTCACTGCCGCGGTACCCGTCGAACAGAAGACTCCGGACACCGTCACGGCTCTGGTAGATGTCGAGCCTCGTCTTGTCGCTGACCCGGTACTGGAGGACGTCGGTGTCGTGGATACCCCATCCGACGTTCATCAACGTCGTCCCGTCGGGGAGCCAGGAAGGTAGGAACCAAGCCATCGTGTGTCGCCTCGCGTCAGGGGGTTTCGGGGGTGAATGGGTCGGGTTCGGGTGGGGAGCCTGCTGGGCCGCAAGCGAGGGTTGGTTCGTCGAAGATGGCGAGGCGGGCGTCTCCCTGCCGTCGGAGGCTGATGGTGAACCCTTCGATGTGTCCAGGGTGCTGGTCAGTGAACACGGTGAGTTCCCGGTTGAGCCCGACAAGCATTGACGGCTGTTGGGTTGCGGGCACGGTGGTGTCGGGTGAGCCGTCCGGGAGCGTCATCACCGGCTCCGGGACAGTTCCGCGCAGGGCTTCGCAGGTCGCGTCGGTCGCTGCGGTCCATTTCGGGGGGACCGCTGACCGGTAGAACGCCATCACATCGGCGGCGACGGCGTCGTCGGGGAGCCGCCACACGACCCGCACCCCAACGTCCCCGGTGCCGCCGTTGTCATCACGAATCGCATAGGAGTCGTCGCTGGCTTTCACTGCGCCGGGATAGGTCGGGAACGCCTCATACATCTCCCGACGGTCAGCGACGGCGTCGCTTTTCGTTTTCGCCTGCCATGCCACCCACCCGATGAACAGCACACCGGTCGTAAGTACAAGCCAGTACGCGGCCCGTCTCGCCGCGGCGAACCTCGCTCTTTGTGTGCTCATCGGCCTGCATCCTGCATTCGAGCGTCAATTCACGTTTCGTTTCGAGGGGCGCCGATAGCGACTCGCATTTCGACTTCGGACCGTTCGCTCCCTGGGATGGGTGCGATAGTCCCGGTTCGGGTGAACCCGTGACGGGCGTAGAACGCCTCGGCCCGAGAATTGTCACCCATGACGTCAAGACGAATTGCGGTGACACCCGAATCGTTAGCCCAGGCGACGGCTCCGGTGAACAGCTCGTCGGCGACACCGGTGCCACGCCTCTCGGGTGCCACCCACATCGAGAACACCGACGCCAAAGCCGGGTCATCAACGTTGCGCGCAAGAACCATCATCCCGACCAGCGTCCCGGTGTCGTCCTCATACCCGAAATGCGGGTTCGCGTCCGGCTGCAACCGCTGCAGCCAGACCTCATCGTGGAACCCTGCTTCCCGTTCATAGCTCGAACCGAACGCATCCGGGTCCGAAGCAAGGGCAGCAAGCCGAATCGTTCGGAGCCGCCGAAAGTCGTCAGGTGAGAGACGGATGACGTGCTCGCCCATGAACCCGGACTGTGCCACCTCGACGGTCACCGGTATCGGATCATTTCCGTGGGTTGAAGCACCGTGACACCCCATGCGGCTCCGGCCCAACTGCGTCGACGCGTCATGTCACGGTCCGCCGGAAGGCGAGGCAACTGAAGACAATCCCGGCGACGACGGCCGAGGCCGGACATTGCGGAAATACGTCCATGGTGGCGACGGCCAACAGGCCGAATAGGCCGAAGGCGATGAGCCCGTTGCGGTTAGCGCGACGGTCCCGGGACGGTGTGGTCGTCTCACGCCAGTGAGCGGCCCAGCCACGACGCCGACGTATCCGTGTCGTCATGACCAGGACCCAGACGGCGAGTGCCGAAGCGAGGATTGCGACCGGTTCATCTAGAGCCCTGCCGGTCAACGTGCTTTCGAAGGGCGCTGTCTGCGCAGGTGGTATCCAACGCCGCAGAGGACTCCGACGGCCGCGAGAACAATGCACGCTGCCACGCCACCAACGATGTATCCGACGACCGCTCCGGTAAACGCGCCGAGGGTCGCTCCGCGCACTGTCTGCTTCGCCCGCATAGCGGGCACGTTACCGTCAACCGCCGCAAGGGTCACAGGGCGAAAGAGAGTTGTTCGTGATGGCGCTCACGTGGTTCATGTCCGCACCCCGACATTCGGCGGGGCGAGTTCCACCCTGCGCAACTCGTGGAGTGGTTGCGCTATCCAGATGAACGCGACAGCGAACGGGACGAGGAGGATTCCGACCGTCAACATCCCGGCGACCGAACCGAGCGCAGCGACCATCCCAATGGCGAGGCCGCCGCGACCCGTGGTCGGGTCGCGACGCGCCACTCGACGACGCAACCCGAAACCAACAAGAACAAGCGCAGCGAACATCGCCCCGACGATGACGGTCACAGGACCAGGGTTCTCGTGGAACACGCTGTGACGCGTCGTGATAGTCCCTGCGCTGGTCGCCGTTTGTGAAGTACCGAAGGGAACAACACACAACAGCACGACCACCGCGACAGCCCAGAGTGTGGCAAGTGCGAGGACCAGCCACCGCACCGCGACCTGCCGACACTCCGGCGACCGGTGCACCAGGCGTAGCGAGATGAGGCGGCGCGGTTCCATTCTCACGTCGGCCGATGTTCGGTGAGAGAACCGCCGGGTTCCACGCGGTAGCTGCCATCGCACACCGGACAGTTCCCGTAGCGCAGAGCGATGCGAACAGTGGTCCACGCGTCCGTCGGGACAGTCCCCGAACCAGGACACCGTGCATCAGCCGGGATATTGGGTTCGGTCATGGCTGCCCCACCGTCGTTGTCGCGGGAGGCGGTGCCGGGTCGATAGGCGGGTCGGACAGGATTTCCTTCACGGTCCACGTGACGGTATCGACGTTGACCAACAAGCCGTTGACGGTACGGGTGCCGGTGCCCGGCTCGAAGTGGTACCGCAACGGACCCTGCCTCATGCCCGTGTTGTTCTCGAACACGACGTGCGGCCAGTCCCCGGTGATGGTCGCTTCGCCGTCGTCGAGTTTCACGTACACCTGCGCCCACAACGTTCCCCCGTAAGCGGACACTTGAACGACGCTGATGTGACGAGCCCCGGTCAACGCAAGAACCGCAGGGTCCGACAACGCAACCGACGACGCACGCGACACAAGGTCAGCCGGTATCGGAATCGGAATCGCCACGTTGCCATCCCACGTATACGACTCCCTGACCGTCGTCGCAGTAACCGTTGCACTCACTGTCGTAACCGTCACCGGGACAGTCACAGCCACCGACGCCTCGGCTGTCGCTGGTGTCAGCGACATGGACCGCTCCCCGACCCCCACATCGCTCGACCCACCGCAAGCTGTGAGCGCCACAACCGCCGCGACGACCGTCGCGATGAGGCAGCTTCGCTTGTTAGTTTGCATGGAGTTCGCCCCTCCCACCGGTCACCGGAACCGGCAGTCGGAAAGGTACCGGCCCTGAACGCCACTCGGGGCGCACCTGGACACTGTCCGCCACCGGGAACCTGGTTGACAGCCCGGGCGTCTCACCGCACGATGAACATCGTGAGGGCGGGCCGGGCGAGATGGTTGGGACTATTGCTCGTCGCGGCGTGCAGCACGACCGAAATGGTCTGCCCAGACGTCGGGTGTGTGAGCGGCGTCTTCCTCGACCTTCACACCTTCGCGGACGCCGACCGGGCAGGCACCACAGTGAGGTTGTGCGTCGATGACGACTGCCAGACAACACCGTTCAATGACGGTGCCTGGTTGGCTCGACCCGACCTGAACCTCGACGACAAGCCCCGCACCGTGCACATCACCGCGCTCATCACCCGAGCCGACGGCAGCGTCGTTGCGAGCATCGACGAACCCGACGTGCCACTCACCAGGAACGCTCCGAACGGCGAGAAATGTGGACCGGTCTGTTGGGGCGCCGGATACGGCTGGGACTCAACGGCCCGGCGACTCATCCGTGACGCGCAAGCCACCTAGGTCGTTGGCGGTGCTGACAACCTTCAGTTGCCGTTGGTGCTCCAGTGCCAGGGTTCCGACGGCAGATTGTAGAAGCCGTAGTTGGCGGCGTGATCGGCCAACCAGCGATAGCAACCGTTGGAGCGCGAGTTGATGAGCGACCCGTTGCAGGTGAAGTCGATGGCCTTGCCGCGTTCGTGCATCGAGGCGCCGGGGCGTGCCGTGGGTGGTCGGCACGATGATGCCGGCATGGACCAGATGGCGTACTCGCTGCTACCGCAGTTCGATCTTCGAAGCGCCACTTGTCCGTCGGAACTGCGCCAACCCGATCCGCCCAGGTTGTATCCCGCCTCCGATGCCGCCGACACCATGCGCGAGACGTTGTTGGCGATGTCGACGTGGACTCGGAACCCTGCGGCCATCGTCGTGGACTCGATGCCAACCACGTTGCCGCGTGAGCTCGAGCCGCCGGATGAGCCGCCGCCACCCCCCGCCGATCGTCGGGCCTTGGCCAACCTCGCGGCAAGCGCAGCATCTTGCTTGGCGATCTGCTGGGACAGGTTCGAGTCGAGCTCGGCGAGATACGACGCTTCCGAGAGCGTGCGCTCGAGTCGCTCTTCCAGCTTGTCGGCCAATGCCTGTTGCTCGCTCTGACGCTGCGAGACCTCGGACAACTGATCGGCTTCGGCAGCCTTCTGCTGCTCGGCCAACGCGGCGGCCTGCTCGGCACGCATCTGGAGGTTGGCCAGATCCTGTGAGCGCTGCCGGATCTCGTCCACCGTGTCCCCCACGTTGGCCGACGACACCGCCGAGTACCCCGACCGGATGAGCCCGCTGGCCGGATCGCTGGTGAGCATCTCGATGCCGCCGCTGTCGGCCTCGGCTCCTTCGACGTAGCTGCGGATGGCGAGCGACTGCAGTTTGGCCTTTGCTTCGGCGAGCGCCTGCGTCTTCGCTTCGGCGCTCGAGATCGCATCCTCGGCATTCGCCGCAGCGGTGATGGCCGCTTTGCGCGCCGCGCTGTAATCGCTCTCGGCCTCCGCCACGTTCTCCTCGAGCGCGTCCAGAGCGTCGTTCACCTGATCCGACGACGATTTCAACGCATCGAGCTTGTTGGCGACCTGCGCCTTCTTGTTGCGCACAGCTTGGCGTTCCTTGCGCGGATCGCTGGTGGTTCCGGCATAGGCGCTGTCCCCACTGGACACCAAGGTGCTGGGGATAAGCATTGTCACAGCGGCGAGCACCATGACGAGTCGGCTCCCGTGCCGATCGAAGCGAGTGCGGTTGGCGAGGCGTTGGCTGTGCATGGTGAGGTCACGAAGGCGCCCAGAGTCCGACGCCGTGGTCATGATGGCGTCGACTGTAGACGCTCGCCCCCCACCGACCGGGGGCGCCCGCCAGCGTTCTTACCAACGATTAGGGGTCAGCCCCCACCGGCGACCTGGTGTTCGACGTCGCTGAAGCGATCCACATCACGCAACGCCGGGAACAACACCCACCACGCCCCGACGATGACCAAGGTGGCAAAGCCGCCGGCAACGATCGAACCGCTGGTCCCGAGAACGCTCGCCGCGAAGCCGCTCTCGGCCCCTCCCAACTCGTTCGAGGCGCCGATGAACACCTGCTCGACGGCCATCACGCGGCCCCGCGTCCCATCCGGTGTGGCGAGGGGCACCAACGTAGAACGGATGAACACGCTCACCATGTCGGCCGCCGACAAGATGGCGATGCAGGCGAAGGCCACGAAGAAGTTGCGCGTGATGCCGAGCGCGATCGTTGCCAGGCCGAACACCGCCACCGCGGCGAGCAAGACCTTCCCGATGTTGCGCACAAACGGACGGCCGATGAGGACGAGTGCCATGATCGACGCGCCGATCCCGCCACCGGCTCGCAACCATCCCTGATACTCGGGCCCCTTGCCCAGACGATCGACGATGGCCGGGATGAGAAACACCGCCCCACCGAACAACACCGCGAACAGATCGAGGGAGATCGCACCGAGCAGGATCGGTGTACGTCGCACCAGGCTCAGCCCCTCGAGAGCGCTCCGCAGCGACGGACGGTCGCTCAGTTCGACACCATCGTCGTCAACCGCAATTGCGCGTTTGACGCGCACATCCGGCAGACCAAAGGTGAGCACGAATCCGGCAAAGATGAGCCCACAGATGACGATGAACGGCACCGTGGGATCGACGGCGTAGAGCACACCGGCGATGGCAGGACCCGCGATGCTCGAGGCCTGCCATGTCGTGGAGTACATGGCCACGACGCGCTGCAATCCACCGGGCGGCGCGACGTTGGCTGGCAACGATCGAGACGACGGCGCCATGAACGCACGTGCGATGCCGTACCCGACGACGATCACGAAGATGGGCCACACCGCGGTGGGATCGGAGGCCGCGTAGGCGAGAAGACCGGCCGCACAGACCAACTCGCCGATGAAGGCGTAGCGGATGACACGCCGCCGATCGAATCGATCCGCCACCTCACCGGTGACGAGCACGAGCAACATCGAAGGAGCGAACTCGGCGAGGCCGAGGAACCCGAGATCGAGCGTGCGACCGCTGATGTCGTAGACGAACGCACCGAGAGCGACCGCTTGCATGATCGACGCAGTGGCCGACAGGAAGAACACCCCCAGCAGCGGACGAACCCCACGGTGCCGGAGCACCTCGGCGATCGTCATCTCGGGATGTTCGTCGCTGCCCGCGTCGCTGTCGGTCTCGGTGCTCATGCCGGGCGGCACGCTACCGGTCCAGCCGAACGCGCTCGTCATGCATCTGCGCCATACATTGGCGTCGATGATCTCGCCGTCTTGGACCACGATCCGCCTCTACCTGCACCTCCTCGCAGCGTGTGTGTGGGTGGGCGGGCAACTCACGCTGGCCGGGCTGGTGCCAGCGGTGCGATCACTCGGTCGCGACGCGGCCAAGGTGGTGGCGCGACAGTTCAACAAGGTCGCGTGGCCCGCGTTCGGGGTGTTGTGGATCACCGGGATCTGGAACCTCATGGTGGTCGACGGCTCCCTGAACGGGTCCTATGGCACCACGCTCCTGGTCAAGATCATCGTCGCCATCGCCTCCGGCGTGACCGCACTGGCCCACGCCCAGGCTCGGTCACGCGCCGCGATGGCCATCTTCGGCGCGTTCACCGGACTCACCGCACTGGGAGCGTTGTTCCTCGGAGTCCTCGTCCACGGGTGATGTCGATCAACCGCTGCGGATGCGCGACGCGTTGATGCGCGGCTCGCATCGCATCGAGCCGTTCGTACAGGCTGCCCAACGCATCCGGGCCGACACCACGACCGAGCCAGCCGCAGTCAGTCGGTAGCCGCGTCATCGCTTCCACGTCGATGCGATGCTCCCGAGCGGTTTGGAGCCACCACAACGAGGCGTGACGGCCGTCGGGCAGGGCCAGCGCATCGAGCGGCCATCGATACCGCACCCGGTCCTGACAAACCCCACCATCGACGCCGGCGACGAGTTGTTGATCGAGCGACGATGGACCGCCGTGGTGGGTCACGGCGTCGAGCAGGACAATCGCGCCGTCGCCCACCGTCGTTGCCCGCGTGGCGAGGCGCACGTCGGCATCCCCCATCAACACCAACGGTGCGGAGATGATCTCCAACATCGAACCCTCATCTGCATGGGCAGCGAGGTCCATGGACGCGGATGCGCTCGTTCCGCTCCCTGCGTGCACCGGGAGTGCCGCAGTGTGCACGACGCGGGCAGCGGCACCAGGACCGATCGACACCGCCGTCGACCAACGCTCGCCGCCACGGATCACACCGGCCACCGACTGCACGAACATGGTGAGCACACCATCTCCGAGGTCGAACGGACGACCGAGCGCGAACGGCGCCTCGCACACCCGGTGCACCAGATGGGTGCGTCCGGCGCGACGTTCGAAGCGGAGTTCGAGCGTCATCGGAACAGCACCTCGCGTCGGAGATGATCGATGACCGCGTCGACACCGAGGCCGCTGCGCACGTCGGTGAGGGCCACCGGCCGACCCTCGCGCACCTCGAGCGCCTCGTGCTCCATCGCGGCGATGTCGACATCCACATGAGGCGCGAGAGTGGTCTTGTTGATGACGAGCAGATCGCACCGCACGACACCCGGTCCGCGCTTACGGGGGATGTCCCCGCCGCCGGCCACATCGATGACGAAGAGCCAGTGATCGACGAGGTCGAGTGAGAACGTGGACGCGAGGTTGTCCCCGCCCGATTCGATGAGGATGAGATCGAGATCACGATGGCGTTGCTCGAGTTCGTCAGCGGCGACGATGTTGGGTGTGGGGTCCTCACGGATCACCGTGTGAGGGCATGCACCGGCCTCGACAGCACGTACCAGATCGGGATCGATGAGCCCGCTGCGTCGGATGCGATCGGCGTCCTCACTGGTGACGAGATCGTTGGCGATGACCGCGGTGCGCACGCCGATCGCTGCGAGCCTCGGCAACAACGCCTCGACGAGCGCCGTCTTGCCCGACCCGACCGGACCGCCCACACCGACACGTGCAGCACTCATGCCGGAGCGCTCATCGTGAGAGAAAGAGCGCTCATCGCGAGAGATGGAGCGCTCATCGCAGGAGGTAGCGAGTGGAGAGGGGCACCGAGCGTGCCGGTTCACAACGAAGCGGCACACCATCGGCCGTGACCTCGAGGGTGCGCGGGTCGACCTCGATGACGGGGAGCGCGTCGTTGCGAACCATGTCCGCCTTCGACAGTTGTCGCACGTTGGTGATCGGCTCGATCCGGCGACGCAATCCGAGCGACGCGACGTAGCCGTGGTCGATGGCGACCTGCGAGACGAACAAGCTGCCGAGGTGAGCGGGTGCCGCGCCTTTCGCACCGAACTGTGGCCGTTGCCGCACGGGCTCGGCCTGCGTCACCGAAGCCGAGGGGTCGCCCATCGCGCAGCTCACGGGCACCCCCGACTTGATGACCATGAACGGACGGACCCCGAAGAACGCGGGTTGCCACAACACGACGTCGGCCATCTTGCCGGGAGTGAGCGATCCGACGTGATCGGCGATGCCATACGCGATGGCCGGGTTGACGGTGAGCTTGGCGAGATAGCGAGCGATCCGCTCGTTGTCACCGCGATCGCCGGTCTCGGTTGCCAGCCTGCCGACTCGATCCTTCATGACCGAAGCGAGACGCCAGCAGCAGGTGATGTTCTCGTTCGCGCGCCCCATGCCTTGAGTGTCGGCGGCGAAGATGCTGATGGCACCCATGTCGTGGAGCAGATCTTCCGCCGCCATCGTCGCCGCCCGTCCACGCGCGTCGGCCAGCGCAACGTCCTCCGGCAGTGATGGCGACAGGTTGTGGACGAGCATCGTCATCATGAGCGATTCCTCCACTCCCCCAACGGTGAACGGGTTGGTGGGATTGGTCGAGGAAGGGATCACGTTGGGCAGTCCGTTGACACGGATGATGTCGGGGACGTGGCCGCCGCCCGCCCCTTCGGTGTGGAACAGATGCACCGATCGGCCGGCGATGGCTGCCAGCGTGTCGTCGAGGTAGCCCGACTCGTTGAGCGAGTCGGTGTGCATGCAGACCGAGAAGTCGTGTTGATCGGCCGCGCTCAATGCAGCGTCGACGGCCGCCGGCGACGCCCCCACGTCCTCGTGCACCTTCACGCCCAGGCAGCCGTAGGCCACCGACTCGACGATGGCGTCCACGTGGTGTGCACTCCCCCGACCGAGCAGACCGAGGTTCACCGGATAGCTCTCGAACGCGCGACACAGCGTCGACATCGCGGTCGGACCACTGACCGCGATGTCGAGCAGATTCCCCCAGTCCATGGCCACGATCGACGTGGTGCCCGCAGCAACGCAGTGATCGACCTGACCGGGATCGAGCAGATGGGCATGGGCCTCCACCGCACCGGGCGTCGCCACGAGGCGTTCACCCGATACCACTGCGGTGTGGGGTCCCACGATGAGATCGGGGTGCACCCCGTCCATCACATCGGGGTTGCCGGCCTTGCCCAGCCCGACGATCCGCCCGTCGCACACCCCCAGGTCGCCTTTGACCACGCCGAGGATCGGATCGATCACCACCACATTGGTGATCACCAGATCGAGAGCACCCGTAGAACGCGCCGCCCACGACGCGACGCCTTGGCCTTCGCGAACGGTGCCTCCGACCTTGCCGACCAGTTCGTCGCCTGGCACGCCATGGTCGTGTTCGACACGCGCCAGCAGCGAGGTGTCGCCGAGTCGGATGAGATCCCCGGTCGTCGGTCCGTACAACTCGGCATAGGCGCGGCGAGTCATGCGGCTCATGGCTTCTCGCCTCCGGCGCTCTCGATACGTTCGATCGCTCGACGCCGGACGTCGGGATCATCGAGAGGGCCATTGGTGAGCCCACGATGACCGCTCACGATGCGATTGCCGCCGATGGGGACGATCGACACCACGATTGTCGACCCCGGATCGACGCGCACCATCGTTCCGGCCGGAACATCGAGTCGATGGCCGAAGGCAGCGGTGCGGTCGAGCAGCAACGCCGCGTTGCACTCGGCCAGATGCCAGTGGCTGGTCAGGAATATCGGTCGGTCACCTGGATTGGCGATGGTGATGTGCTTTGCGGCTCGTCCGGCATTGATCTCGATGTCGCCATCGACGCAGATGATCTCCCCGGGCGCTCCGAGCGGGTCTGTGTCAATTGATGTTGCTTCATCCCCGATCGGGCCGTCCGGCGCTGGACCAATCGGGTCGAGCACCGTGATGAGTCGGGTCCCGTCGGCGAACAGTCCCTCGACGGCGATCATGGTCACCAACGACGCCACGCCATCGAGCACATCGTCAGTGGTCAGCAGCTTGGGCAGTTCGGTGCGGATCTGGCTGAGCGTCATGCCGTCGCGAGCCATCTCCAAGGCCTCGTCGCACAACAACGCTTCGGCCTCGGCCTGATTGAGACGCAACCCGCGTTGACGTCGCCGCCGGGCCAGCTCCGCGGCTTGGAAGATGAGCAGGCGCTCGATCTCGGTGGGAGTCAGGTTCAGCACGAGAACATCCGGGTGGGGCGTCGCGCGTGGTTGGCCATGGCCATGTCGGCCAGTGGTGTGAATGCGCTGGGCTCGGCCGGTGGTGGCGTGGAGAGGATCAGAGAGACGCGTCGCTGGCCACTGTCACGAAGTCGTTGACCGTCGATGTGCCCGACGACGCCCAGGCGAAGCGCGGCCGAGGCGATCTGGTTCACCAGCTGCCAGCCGCACAACAACTCGCACTCGGCCGCGTCGAGCCCCTCGCCGGTCCACACCAGTGCCTGGGCGATGAGTTGATGACCCGGCGCTGCGCCGTTCAACACCATCGCGCGGTACTCGGCGGCGCCGCTGACCCCCAAGGCCGCCGCCGTCGACAGCAGCGCAGTACCGCTGCGCCGTGATGCCGTTCGGGCGGTGTCGACGAGGGTCCAGGCCTCGATCTCGCGATCGAGAACGGCGAGTCGGAACAAGGCCGATTGCTCATCATCGTCCGACCTATCGCCGGTCTCGCTCAGGGTCCGGACGGCTCGGCGCATCATCGGGCGATCGAACGTGGCAAATCGATGATCGAGCAAGGTGTTGAGGAATCGCTCGACGTCGCCTGCGTCGGTCACCAGCGCATCGGCGATCGCCCCCTCGAGCCCCCACGAGGAGTTGAACGCTCCCGACGGGTAGGCGCTGTCGGCCAAGCGGAGAGCCACGGCAAGACGCCCGAGGTCGGGGGTGACATCTGTCAATCCCACCTGACGCTCCCGTCCTCGAACAGATCAGCAAGGCGCGCCTGTACGTCATCGGGTCGGGCGTCCAACACCTGCATGGACCCGCTCGGATCGAAGCTCACTGCCCAGTGCAGCGATCCGGCCCGATGACCCAGGCGCAATGCTGCGGCCGAGTCGCGCGGCCGGAGGCCCAGGCTCGACGATTCAGCCAAGCGCACGATCACCGCCCGATCACTGCCGAGATCGAGCACTGCACCATCCCTGAGCTGCTGCGATCGATCCAGCGCGATGAGGATCTCCGAGCCGCGATCACCCCGGAGCCGCAGCCGCCGCCTGGCCGCGTCGCCCGCCGGGACCACCACTGTCTCGATGTGGTGATGGCCGAGTTCCACAAGCCGCACAGCGATCGTCGGATCATCGACGTGGCCGACGATGGCCGTGCACACGATCTGATCCGGACCATCCACAACGTGATCCTCGCACCGCTCAGCCAGGTCGGTGCGCGATCTCCGAGCTACGTGCCAGCGCTGTCGATCCGTGCTGGCAACCAGGGTTGATGCCAATATCTGTGGCAACCCCCGAGGAGGATCGTGGCCGACAGCATCGACACACGCACGTCCTGGCTCACTCCTGACGAGTTGGCCACGGTGCGCAGTCAGGTTCCACTCATCTACGTCGACGCCGTGCCGGTGCGAGTGGACGAGTTCGGGCACGTCACCGAGGTGGGTCTGCTGCTGCGGGCCATGCCCGATGGGACCATCAGCCGGGCCATCGTGTCTGGTCGGGTGCTGTTCGGGGAGCGAATCCGAGAAGCTCTGTTGCGCCATTTGGAGAAGGACCTCGGTCCGGTCGCCCTGCCGCGGCTCCCACCGGAGGTCGCCCCGTTCACAGTGATCGAGTACTTCCCCGATCCCATGCGCAGCGGTTTCCACGATCCTCGTCATCACGCGGTGAGCCTTGCGTTCGTCGTGCCGGTCGACGGCGACTGCGCGCCGTCGCAGGATTCGCTCGACCTCGCCTGGCTGACTCCAGCAGAAGCGGTCAGCGAAGACGTCCGCAAAGAGATGACGGGCGGCCACGATCGTCTGCTGCGCCTGGCGCTGGCCCATGTGGGCCAGCTGCCATGACGCCTGACTGTCAACTCTGATTGCTCAGTCCTGATCGCCCGCTCGTTCGTGGACTCGTTCGTGGGCTCGTTCGTCGGGTGCGGGCGACCACCTCACTGCGGATCGAGCGGGTTCTTACCGCCGACGAGCCAGTTGGGTTGCGCTTTGGCCAACCGATCGCGCCACAGCACGTCGAGCTTGGTCGGATCGCCTTCGGGCGGGACGCGCTCACCGCGGGTCCATCCCTGATCGACGGCGAACGCTCGGCCTGACACCGAGAACACGCGACCGGTGATGCCGGCCGACTGGGTCGACGCCAGCCACACACACGTGCCGGCGATCCAGACCGGGTCGATCTCGGCCTGCTCTTCTTCGCTCGCCCCGACGACCGCCTGGCCCGCGGTCATGCGGGTTGCCGCCACCGGTGAGAGGCAGTTGACCGTCACTCCGTAGCGCTCGAGTTCCATGCCGGCGATGATGCTGAACGACGCTATGCCGGCCTTGGCGGCGCCGTAGTTCGACTGACCGACGTTGCCATAGAGCCCCGAGCCCGACGTGGTGTTGATGATGCGAGCGTCGTTGGTCTTGCCGGCCTTGGTCTGCTCGCGCCAGTAGGTGGCTGCCCAGCGGCTGGTGGCGAACGTGCCCTTCAGGTGGACGCGCATCACCGAATCCCAATCATCCTCGGTCATGTTCACGAGCACCCGGTCACGCAAGATGCCAGCGTTGTTGACCACGACGTGGAGATCACCGTAGGTCTCGATGGCCTGATTCACGATCGTCTGCGCGCCGACCCAGGTCGAGATGTCATCAGTGTTGGCGACCGCTTCGCCGCCCATGGCCTTGATCTCGTCGACGACCTGCTGAGCGGGGCCAGCGTCGTGGGCCGATCCGTCGACTGCAGCACCGACGTCGTTGACGACGACCTTGGCGCCGTGGAATGCGAGCGCCAGGGCGTGCTCCCGCCCGATGCCCCGACCCGCACCGGTGACGATGCAGACCCGACCTTCGACCATCCGATCACTCATTGAACCCCTCCAGGCTGTGGTCCCCCACTCTGGCACCAGCGCCACAGTGGAGCCAGATTGCGCGAATCGCCGCTCCCCCCGTCACGGCAGTCACCAGTCTGGCGCGGGCGCCAGTCTGGTGACTCCGTACACGCACTGTGTACAAAGCCTCCAGAGTTCGGCATCGACGGCGCGCCTTGACCGGGTAGCACCCCGAGCCCTGCAACACCGTTTGCCGCGGCAAGATCGCGCTGTCGGTCCGACCGGACCCGTCTATCGCCGGGCCCCGGCTCCCATCCAACTGCGGAGAACCGGAACGTCGATGAACCGCCAAACCCTCTTGTTCCTGCAACGTCATCACAACGTCGCGAGCCTCGCCGAACTTCGCGAGCTCGGCCTCACGAACACCCAGATCAATCGTTTCGTCGAGGCCGGCACACTCGAGCGACGCGGGCCCCGGGCCTACAGACTCGTTGGCGGTCGCGAGTCGTACGAATCTGCATGCCGGCTCGCCTGCGCCAGCTATCGCCACGGGATCATCTCCGGCCGAGCCGCCGGCAAGCTCTGGGGGCTCCGTCGAATGGGCGACGCGCCAGTGACAGTGACCGTTCCCGAGGATGTTCGGGTGGTTCCGGACGCAGACCTGCTCGTCAAGCGCTCACGCAACATCGGTAAGGAGGACACCATCGAACGGGTGGACGGCATCCGAGTCACGACTCCCGAGCGCACAGCATTCGACCTCGGCGCATACATAGATGAACTCGCTCTGACCTCGATTGTCGAGCAGCTGCTCGACCGAGGTCTCGTAACTCTCGCGTCCCTTCGTTCAGTGGTCGGCCGGCTCGCCCGGCAGGGTCGCGCCGGTTCCGGCCGGCTCGCAGCCGTACTCGATGCCCGGGGCTCCGCCGTCCCGTTGCAGTCAGACCTCGAGGTGAGGTTCGAAAGAGCGCTGCTCGACTTCGGGCTGCCCAAGCCCCGTCGTCAGTATCCGCTCCGGTTACCCGATGGTCGCCGGGTCTTCGCGGACTTCGCGTGGCCCGATCTTCTGCTCATCGTCGAGGTGGATGGTGACTACCACGATGGTTTCGACCAGCGCGGCCGCGACAAAGAGCGCGATAGGCAGCTGGGCGTCCTTGGTTGGTTCACAGCGCGCGTTCCGGGGCACGAGGTCAACGAACGGCCCCGGTCGGCCGTGATGGATGTGGCGGCAATCATGGACACGAGACGTCGACTGCTCGGTCGAGAGCTGCCAAAGGTTCCGCGGGGAGACGCCAACGGCACGGAGACCTAACTCTGGAGTTTCCGTACACAATGCGGCACCGTGCGCTCCAGACTGGCGTGGGCGCCAGACTGGTAGTGGCGGGCCGTCAGTCGCGGGGGAGGCCGAGGACGCGCTCGCCGATGATGTTGCGCTGCACCTGCGAACTACCGGCGTAGATCGTGTCGGCCCGGCTGAACATGAACGTGTACTGCATGTCGTCGTACTCCTGTGTGCCCAACAGGATCTGCGCGTCGATGCCGCGCACCTCCATGTAGAGCTCACCGAGCCGCTGATGCCACGCCGACCAGAAGAGCTTCCCGATCGACGCCTCCGGCCCCGGCTGCCCACCCTTGGCCAGCTGCGTCATGAGGCGCATCTGCGAGTAGCGCATCTGCTCGAGTCCGATGTAGGCGTCGGCGAGCTTCTGTCGGATCGGCAACTCGTGCACCGCTCCGCTTTCACGCGCCGCCTCGAGCACCTTGTTGAACTCGGTCTGGAAGCGGAACAGCATGACCGCGAACGCCGTGCCGCGCTCGAAGCTGAGCGTCGTCATGGCCGTCTTGAACCCGTTGCCCACTCCGCCGACGACGAGATCGGCCTTCGTGCGCGCTCCGTCGAAGAACACTTCGTTGAACTCCGAGTCGCCCGTCATCTGCCGGATGGGCCGCAGTTCGATACCCGGCTGATCGATCGGCACCAACAGGAACGACAGCCCAGCGTTGCGCTTCGACTCAGGGTCGGTGCGGGTCACGACCATGATCCAATCAGCAAGCGTCGCCTGCGATGTCCAGATCTTCTGACCGTCGATGACCCACTCGTCGCCATCGAGCACGGCCTTGGTCTTGATGTTGGCGAGGTCGGAGCCGGCGTCGGGTTCGCTGAACCCCTGACACCAGAACTCCTCGCCCTTCAGGATCGGCGGCAAGAAGCGTTGCTTTTGCTCCTCGGTACCCAACGCCATCACCGTCGGTCCGAGCATGCCTTCGGAGAACGTCGCAGCCCGCGTCGGACCCCCGGCCTTCACGTACTCCTCGAGGAACACCGACTGCTTCGACACATCGAGGTTGCGGCCGCCATAGGCCTCGGGCCAGCTGAGGCCGATCCATCGACCCTCGCCGAGCCGCTTCTCCCACTGCTTGATGAGCGCCCATTCCTCGGGGCCACCGAAGTTGGAGCCGGTCGGCAAGGTGTCGAACGGGGCGATCAGGTTGTCCTTCAGCCACGCCCGCACTTCCAGGCGAAAGGCCTCGTCCTCCGGATTGGCATCGAAGTTCATGCTCGGTCCTCCCGCTCTCGGCCGGTCGATGGCAGACGATGACCGTAACCGTGATCGCCGTTTGACTCCCAGCCGAACCGCGGCCCGAGCTCCCAGCCGAACCGCGGCCCGAGAACGCGTTCAACGAGAACTCACAGCAGCGTGAGCAACTCCCTGCGCAGCAACTTCCCGGTCGGGTTCCGCGGCAGATGGTCGACGAACTCCCACCTCGTCGGCACCTTGAACCCGGCCAGCTCGGCCCGGCAGAACGCCCGCAATTCGTCGGGCGTGGGACGCTGCGAGACGGACCCAGACGCCACCACGAATGCCGCCACCACCTCACCCCAATGAGCGTCGCTCTGGCCGACGACGGCGCACTCGACCACCGACCGATGGCGCTCGAGCACCGCCTCCACCTCGGCGGGATAGATGTTCTCGCCGCCCCGGATGATCATGTCGCCCTTGCGCCCGACCAAGAACAGATAGCCCTCGTCGTCGAGGCGACCGAGGTCGCCGGTGTGCAGCCAACCATCGTCACTGGGCCGGAACAGATGCGGTCCGCGAGCCAGGATCTCCCCCACTCCTGACGCGTCCGGATCGGCGATGCGGACCTCGGTTCCGGGTACCGGGCGCCCAACGGACAAGAGCAGATCGGGTCGCCCTGCCGCGCACACGCGGTGATCGTCACCCGACAACGACGTGATCGGCGTGCCCTCGGTCTGTCCGTAGAAGGTCACCAGATCGACTCCCGACAACAGCTCCATGACCCTCGCCAGCAAGTCGGCCGGCATCGGGGCAGCGCCGTACTGCATCATCTTCAGCTTCGGCAATTGCAATTGACCGTCGCGTTCGAGGATCGAGATCATCGTGGGCACCAGCGCCACGTGCGTGACGTCGAGCGGCTCCAGCGATCGATACGTCGGCACGTCGAAGTGCTCGACCGTGACCACCGACGCACCCGCCGCGAGGGCCATGCCCACCATGCCGAACCCGGCCACGTGGTAGTAGGGCGGAGCAGCCGCGAACCTCGCACCGGGCACGATGCCCATGAACTTCGCGTTGATGCGACAACGGCCGAGCAAGCGATCCTGCCGCACCGGGACAGGCTTGGGGATTCCCGTGGTACCTGAGGTGTGCAGCACCACCACGATGTCGTCGACATCAGCGTCCAACGACACCGGAACCGACGCCAGAGGCAGCACCTCGGGGATCACCACCAGGCGTCGACCAACCGCTGCGCATGCCGCGGCAGCGGACTCCGCAAACGCGGCTTCACAGATCACCATCGGTGCATTGTGTTGCTCGATGCATGCCGCCAGTTCCCGAGGTGTGTGACGCGGAGCGATGAGGGCCAAGGGTCGTCCACTTCCTGCCCCCGCCACGGTGAGGGCGATGGTGCGACCAGAAGCGGTGACGAGAGCCGGGATCACCCCGGCACCGGCACCGATGTCGTCGAGCCATCGCGCCGCACGCCCGGCAAGATCGAACATGCCCCGGCCCGTGACGTTCTCGCCGTGGGTGATGACCGCGATGTCATCGCTGTCACGCCACGGCTCGAGCGTGGCAATCCAGGTTGACGCGGACCCGAGAGTGGGGACGATCATGTGGTCAGAGCTTGCCGACCTGCGAGGGGTCGATGTACTCCTCCATGCGCGTGATGCGGCCCTCAGGCGACACCGTGAAAACGATGCACGACAAGATCTCGAGCGCGCTGCCGTCCGATCGGGTTCCGACCATGCGGTGCTGCTGGACCCAACCACCGTCGAACACGTTCTGGCGGATATCCACCATGTCGAGGTCGGGCACCTTGGAGTGCAGCCACGCCGCCACCTTGCGGTTCTGGGTCAGGGTCTGCTCGACCTTGTCGGTGTTGTGCCACACCTTGATGTCGGGATCGACGACCGTGTCGACGATGGAGTCGTCCTTGGCGAGCGTTCCGCGGAGCCAGGTCTGGGCAATGGAAGCAATATCTGGGGTCATCGCTCGGCATCTTGCCACCCGAGGACGCGCGCTCAGCACGGCAACCGCCTCGGGGTTCATCGCGACAGCAAAGATATGGTTCGCCCATGACCGCCGAGCCTGCTGCCCAGCCTGCTACCGAGACTGCTGACGTCGTCCTGCGCGACCTGCGACCCGATGGGGTGTTGGTGCTCACCTTGAATCGCCCCGATCGGGCCAACGCCTGGAACATGGAGCTCGAGGAGGGGTACTTCGCCGCGCTGACCGACGCCGCCGCCGATCCGGCCGTGAAGGTCATCGTGGTCACCGGTGCCGGGAAGGCCTTCTGTCCGGGCATGGATTCCCAAGTGCTGTCGACCTCGGTCAACCAAGGGCAGCACCCCAATCGGTTCCGGCGACCGATGGTGCTCGCGGCCAAGGTGCCCAAGCCGGTGATCGTGGCGATCAACGGTGCCTGTGCCGGCATCGGGCTCATCCAGGCCCTGGCCGCCGATGTCCGATTCGCCAATCGCGGCGCCAAGCTCACCACCGCCTTCGCCCGCCGGGGTCTGCTGGCCGAGAACGGCATCTCATGGATGATCACCCGGCTGGTCGGCACTGGCGTGGCCATGGATCTGCTGCTGTCTGGCCGCGTCGTGGACGCCGATGAGGCCAAGGCCCTCGGGCTGGTCAACTTCGTGAGCGACCCGGGCAAGGCGCTCGACGACGCCATCGCCTACGCCAGCGACATGGCGGCCAACTGCTCCCCCAACGCCATGGCCCGCATCAAGGCTCAGGTGTACGCCGACTACGAGCGAGCCTTCGACGAGGCCCGCACCGATGCCCTCGCTGGACTGGCTGATTTCAAGCGCCATCCCGACTTCAAAGAGGGCGTCAACAGCTTCGTCGAGAAGCGCGCCCCGCAGTTCGCCGGGTTGTCGTTCGCGGTCACCGACCATCGCGACGAACTGCCCGAGTGAGCTGAGGCCGCCCCCGCTCAGCCGAGCTGCCCGGTGGAGCCGAGCCGTTTGGGTACTGAGCGACCCCCCGCGACTACCTTTGGGACGTCAATTTCGATCAGCGATTGACCTCAGCGTCGAGGGGGAACATGGCCGACAACACGTTCACGGTCGAGGCAGGGCACATCTTCCTGTTCTCGACGGCTATCGGGGATCTGAACCCAGCGTTCCGTGATGCCGAAGCCGCCGCCAAGAGCGAAGCGGGGGGCATCATCGCACCGCCGACGTTCCTCATGGGCGCAGCGTTGTTCGATCCCGAGAACCACCTCATCCCCAAGGAGAACGAGCCGTGGTTCGGTTCGGGCAAGAACCCGACCGGGGTTCCCGATCGCCCGTCCGGCAGCACCCTGCATGCCGAGCAGCACTTCCACTTCGAGCGTCCGGTCCGGGCCGGGGACAAGCTCCGTTGGACCAGCCGAGAGGGCAAGAAGTGGGAGAAGACCTCCCGCAACGGTGGCGTGTTGCAGTTCACCGAGACCCTGCGCGAGTTCTGGGACGAGAAGGGCGAACTGGTCGCCACCGTGACGATGGTGGGCGTGTTCACGCAGCCCCCGAAGAAGGAGAGCTGACATGGCCCTCAAGGCATCTGAGCTGAAGGTCGGCGACAAGCGCGAAGTGAAGTTGGTGGACGATCTGTCCCGCACCCGCATCGTGCAGTACGCCGGCGTGTCCGGTGACTTCAACCCGCTCCACTCCGACGAGGTGTTCGCCACCAAGGTCGCCGGCTACCCAGGCGTGTTCGCCCACGGCATGCTCACCATGGGCATGACCGGGCGCATCGTCACCGATTGGGCCGGCGCTGATCGCATCATCGGTTTCGGCGTGCGCTTCCTCAAGCAGGTGTGGCCCGGCGACGCGCTCACTGCCACCGCCGAGGTCACTGCGATCACCACTGGCAAAGATGGCTCGCCCGTGGCCGAGTTCGCCATCACCACGACCAATCAGAACGGCGAGGTCGTCGTCAGCGGCACCGCGTCGGCACGGCTCGACAGCTGAGCGGGCCGTCGCCCAACCTGATCGCACCCGAACCCGGCCTCGGCCACCCCAAGTCCCTGGAGAACGCAACATGATCCTCAAGCCCGGTACCCGCCTGCAGAGCCAGACCTGCGACACGCAGGTGATCGTCGTGAAGGCACCGGCCACCGACGTCGACCTCCGCTGTGGAGGCCAGCCCGTTGCCGTGGTCGGCACCGCTGGCGACAAGCTCCCGATCGCTGACGCTCACAAGAGCGGAACGCTCATGGGCAAGCGCTATGGCGATGACAACCTCGAGCTGCTGTGCACCAAGCCCGGCGAGGGATCACTGTCTCTCGGTGACGATCCCATCGGGCCGAAGGACGCCAAGCTCCTCCCGTCCTCGGACTGACGTCGAGCGAACGGGGACGCGGTTCGATCGAGCCCGTTCCCGCTGGCGACAGCG
>JBFWVD010000023.1:0-75231 GCA_050246915.1 Acidimicrobiia bacterium
CCGTACGGGCCGTCCAACACTTCGTCGTCACCGATCACCGATTCGCGGATCCGTCGCAATATCGGAGGTTCCACGATCTCGGTCACGATGCGAACCCTAATGACGACGTCACGCCGGTGTCTCGGGTTAGCGGTTGCTGTGCCCGGGTCTTGTGGCCACCGCTGGACGCAGCGATCGTTGAGGCCGTCACGCGATCGTCACCTGAGGGTGGCAGCATTCGCGCATCGACCGGCGATGGTGTCGCCATGGTCGGAGACGAATCGCGTGGCTCGCACGGGCGGCGGTCATGGCGCGTCTGGCACTGGATGTTGTCGACCGGTGCGGAGCGTCGACTGGTGCTCGTCCACACCGCCCATACGACGTCCAACGCCGCGGCCAACGTCGCACTTGTCTCGGTCGTTGCCTTCGGACCGCGTGACGATGGACGGGCGATGGCGTTGTTCCTGGGGCTCACCTTGGTCCCGTTCGCCGCGCTCACCCCGGCAATCGCACTGGTGACGCGACGGCTGGTGGCGCCACCGTCGGTGCAGGTGCGAGTCGGGCTGATCCTGCGGTCCGTGGTGCTCGTCGGTCTGTCGTTGCTGGTGCGCTCGGTGTTGCTGTACCCACTCGCGTTGGTGCTCCTGGTGTTGCAGAAGGCCCATACCGTCATTGTGTACGCAGCAGTCCCGGCGGTGGCCCGGCGTGGGGGCTCGTTGGTGTCGTCGAATGCCAGGTTGACGCGCATGGCTGCCGTTGGCTCCGGGATCGGTGCGGCACTCGGGTTGGCCGTCGCCGCATTGGGGTCAGCCGACTGGGCGATTTGGGCGGCCGCTGCCGTCTGTGTGGCCGCTGCATCGTGCGTCCCGAGCACGGGATCACTTTCGGATCGGGTCGCCGATGTCGCGGTGGACGGGTGGGATCGGACGTCGATCCGATCGGCTGCTTGGCCGGCAACGGGGTGCAAGTTCGTCGTTGGCGCGCTGATGTTCGCATGTGGCGCGGCCATCGCCGATCGACAGGGCTCCAGCAGGATGGTGATCGTGGTCTCGATCGCCGCCTGCAGCGTTGGTGGGGCAGTGGGAACGCTGCTCGGTCCTCAGGCGTCCCGGAGGTTCGGCCTTGCCAGCGCGCTGCGTCGGTCCGCCACTTCGGCGTCGGTGATGATGCTCATCGCTGGTCTCTGCAAAGCGGAGTGGATGTTGCCGTGTGCGCTTCTTCTGGTGGGATTGGCGGGCAGCTTGGCCCGTCAGCATCGCGATGTGGGGTTCCAACGAAGCCTTCCGAGCGGTATGTCATGTGTTGCGTTTGCCCGTTGGGATTCGCTCAATCAACTGGCGTGGGTGCTCGGCGCGGGGCTGGTCACGGTATTTCGCATCGCCCCGTTGGACGCGGTGCTCGCCTCTGGGTGCTTCGGGGGTTGCGCCGCCGCAGCGGCGGTGACGATCGGTCGTCAGCGTGAGCAGAGACCGATCACTGGCCGGCGCCATCGACCAGCGCGCATGTCAACCCACGTTGTCGAGGTCTTGCCCTCGACGTGAGTCGCTGCGCGCGTCGCCTGGCAGCACGAGCCGGTATCCGGTTCCGGCCTCGGTCGCTATCTGCGGCGCAGCCGGGTGCCGCCCGAGGATGCGACGGATCGCGACGACACGGTTCCTCAATGTTGCGACGTTTCCGGTGAACTCCGGCCCCCACCCGTGTTCGAGGAGGAAGCTCGTGGTGAGCACCCGACCTGGGTGTTGCGCGAACAGCGCCAGCAGTGAGAACTCACGACGCGTCAATTCGAGGTGCTCGCCGTCGAGCACGGCGCGATACCCAGCGATGTCGACCGTCAACGGACCGAGCACAATCGGTTCCCCTTCGAGTCGATCGGGCTGCTGCGATCGGTGGCGCAGCGCAACGCGGACACGGGCATCGAGCTGCGGCATGGAGAACGGCTTCGTGACGTAGTCGTCGGCGCCGTTGTCGAGCGCTGCGATCATCCGGTCTTCCGATCCATCGGCAGTCAGCACGATGATGGGGACCGTCGCCCATCGACGAAGGAGCCGGCACACCTCTATGCCGTCCACATCGGGTAGTCCGAGGTCGAGGACGATGACATCGGGCAGTTGCCGGCGACAACGTTCGAGTGCGTCGCTGCCCGTCGTATCGACGGTGACGTCGTACCCACGCTTCGACAAGGACATCGAGACGACTCGAGCGACCGAGGGGTCGTCCTCAACGATCAGGATGCTCGGGTGAGGCGAGTCGGAACTCGAGTTCGAAACGGGCTCCGGTGTCAGCGTCGGCATCAGCGACGATGGTACCGCCGCATCCTTCGGCCAGGGCTCGACACACGGCGAGGCCGAGTCCGGTGCCCGCTGTGGTCGCTGCAGGCGTGAACGGAACGAACAGCGCTTCGTCCACCTCGGTGAGGTGACGCAGACCGCGCCCGTTGTCCTCGAAGGTGATGCAGGCACGTTCGCCGACGGCGGTCCCGGTGATTCGTATCTGCGTCGCCGTGCGCGCATGGCGCACGACGTTCTCGAACAGGTTGGTGAAGATCTGGTCGAGCAGAACGTCGTCACCCATGATCAACAGTCGCTCGCTCGGCAACTCGACGGTGACGGCAAGACCATCGAGCAGGCTGGCAAGTCGCGCATGACAGCGAGCGATGACCTCACCGAGATCTATGGCGCCGAGCTGCACGGCCATGGCGCCGGCCTCGGCCCGGCTCAACATCAGCAGGTTCGCCACGATGCGGTCGAGCCGCTCGGCCTCGGTGACGACGAGTCCCGCCAGCTCGCAGCGCTCGTCCACCGAGAAGCCGATGTCGCTGTGGAGCTCTCCGGCGGCGGCGCGGATGGTACTGAGGGGCGTGCGCAAGTCGTGGGAAACGGCTCGGAGCATTGCCGTGCGCTGACGGTCCACTTCCTCCAGGACCGCAATGCGACGGGTCTCGGCTTCGAGCGCGTCACGTTCGCGCATCGTTGCTTCCAGACGCTGATGCGTGATGGCGAGCTCATCGGCACGAGCGATCGCCACCCGACGTGCTTCGGACTCACGGGCGATGAAGGTTCCGGTCGTCAGCGCGACGACGAGGAAGAACACGATCGATACGACGTCCTCGGCCAGCGGTACATGCAGTGACCCGAGCGGCGGTATGAACTCGAGCCAGTAGACGAGCGTGGCGACACCGGCGACCGTGGCGGAGGCGGCACGTCCGCCGAAGAACCCGGCAAGCAACACCGGGATGAGGAAGAGCGGCGCCGGGGTGGCAATGGCCAGATCGTCCTTGAACGGGTTCAGCGCCGCGGCGACGATCACGACACCGGCGAACCCGAGGAGGAACCCCTTGAGGCGGCTGACGGCCAGCACGTTGCGCATACCCGTGCTGGCCGAGGTCATGACGTGAAACTATTGCGGATCGGAGCGTGGCAAGGCAGCGACGGCGCTGCTCATTTCAGGACGTAGCCCTGGCCTCTCACCGTCTGGACGGTGAGACCGAGTGGCTCGACCCGCTTGCGCAAGCGAAGCATCTGTACGCCGAGCGCGCTCGGCGATGGCGCTGGCCAGCAGGCGATCAACGCGTCGCGCGTCACGAGCGATCCGAACGCGTCGACCAAGGCACGAGCGATGGTGGCCTCCATCGGACCGAGGGCCACCCATCGGTCGCCGCGCCACAACAGGCCGTTGTCATCGACGTGTGGTTGGCGTTGATCGGAGGTGACCCGACTGAGCAGTCGATCGACGCGACTGTGGACCTCGAGAGGATCGGCAGTTGTGCGGGCCCAGTCCTCATCGGTGTCGAGGTCGACCGGTGGCACGTCGCCCGGCGGGACCAGGAGCAAACGGGGGACCTTGCGTTCGGCGTATGCGGCGCGGCGGTCAGCATCGTCTGGCCAGTGCAGCAAGACGACCGGGCTGTTATAGGCGGCGGCGTTCGACATGGAACCTCAACTCCTTCGGGTGTCCGGACGATGGTGGGGTCAGGCGCGCGCCTGACCCCACCAACACGTCGCTTCTCAGCTGGCGATGCCCGAGACCGAATCGGTCGCGTAGCCGGGTGCGCCGTGCTCGTGTACGTCGAGCCCTTCGATCTCCTCCTGCTCACTGACGCGCAGGCCGATGGTCTTCTTCAGCACGAAGAAGAGCAGGCCTGCAGTGACCAGTGTCCAGGCGGCCACCGACACGACGCCGATGATCTGGCTGACGAGTTGGTCTGCCCCACCGCCGTAGAAGAGGCCTTCGATACCAGCGTCGGGTTCGTTGGCGAACAGCCCGACACAGATGGTCCCGAACGCACCGCACACACCGTGCACGCTCACCGCACCAACGGGATCGTCGATGCCGATCTTGTCGATGAACAAGACGGATACGACGACGAGGATGCCGGCAAGCGCTCCGATGATGATCGCGCCGATGGTGCTGACGACCCAGCAGCCAGCGGTGACGCCGACCAGTCCGGCGAGCAAGCCGTTGCCGGTCATGGCCACGTCGGGCTTGCCGGTCTTCAGCCAGATGAACGCCATGGCGGTGACGGCGCCGGCCGCGCCGGCCAGTGTCGTGGTGAGGGCGATCTTGCCGATCACCGGATCAGCTCCCAGCCACGAGCCGGGGTTGAAGCCGTACCAACCGATGAGGAGGATGAAGCAACCGAGGATGGCGAGCGGGATCGAGTGCCCGGGGATGGCGCGTGGTTTGCCATCCGATCCGTACTTGCCGATGCGCGGTCCGAGCATCCATGCGCCCATCAACGCCGACCAGCCGCCGACACTGTGGACGACGGTCGATCCGGCGAAGTCGTGGAATGGAGTGTCGAGTTGGAAGAGCCAGCCGCCGCCCCATTGCCAGCGGACCACGACCGGATAGATGAGTCCGGAGATCACGACGGAGTAGATCAAGTAGGTCTTGAACTTGGTCCGTTCCGCCATCGCCCCGGAGACGATCGTTGCCGCGGTGGCGGCGAACGCCACTTGGAACATGAAGAACACCGATGGTGTGAGGTTCCCGTAGGTGAACGCTCCATCGCCGAGGAACCAGCCGTCACCGCCGATGAACTTCCCGGCTCCATCGAAGTCGCCGCCGAAGGCGATGGCGAATCCGATGGCGAAGAACACGATTGCGCCGAAGACGAAGTCCATGAGGTTCTTCATGAAGATGTTGGACACGTTCTTGGCCCGGGTCAGTCCCGCCTCGACGAGTGCGAAGCCCGCCTGCATGAAGATCACGAGGACCGCAGCGACGAGGATCCAGACGTTGTCGAGGACCACGGCGAGGTCAGCAGCAGTAGGGCCTTCCGCCTCCTGGGCGAACGCTGGAGCAGCGGTCACGAGGGTCGCGGCGCCGGCCACGCCACCGCCGACGAGCAGGTGCTTGGAGCGCAGGCGGAGCGTTGAGATCGATTGATTGGTCATCACAAGGCGTCCGATCCCATCTCGCCGGTGCGGATGCGGACTGCACGATCGACGCTGACCGCCCAGATCTTCCCGTCACCGATCTTGCCGGTCTTGGCTGCTTCGCTGATCGTCTCGACGACCTTGTCCAGTGCTGCCTCGTCGGTGAGGATCTCGATCTTCACCTTCGGCAGGAAATCAACGGTGTACTCCGCACCTCGGTAGGTCTCGGTCTTTCCGCCTTGGCGGCCGAACCCCTTCACCTCGGTTGCGGTCAACCCCGTGATGCCTGCAGAGCGAAGGGCGTCCTTCACGTCTTCGAGCTTGTGGGGTTTGATGATGGCTGTGACGAGTTTGAGCACCCGACCTCCCTCTCCTGGTCCGATTGCCCGGCCCAGCGAAGGTTCGACGGGGCCGCAGCACCTGGCCTCCAGGTGCTGACAGGGTTCTTAACGAGGAGAGATAACGCGGTGATATCCCCTCCGTTCCGACCTGGTTGCAGGATGCTGTACGTCATCTGACGTCACCGACACCGCTCTGGCGGTATGGCAACCCGGCTGACGTCAGTTCCTCGCCACGAGCCACACGATCGCGCTCACACACCATGCGACGAACAGGACCGCAGCAAGGCCGAACCCGACGTAAACGACCACACCAGCCATGCAGCTACTCCTCTGATCGCGATAGATGAAGCGTCGCAGCGGTCGATGACGGGACCGTGACGATCGGGTGCAAGTCGCATTCGGTTGTTCGCCCGGAGGTCGTGTCCAATGCAGTGGAGTGGAACCGCGCCTTCGATCATCGTGCATCCGACGAGCATCCGACCGTCACGGATTCGTCACACATGCGGGCAACGATGGTGTCCGAACCCTCAGGAGGTACGGAACATGACCAACGTCGCCGCAACCGTCGGGCTCTTCTCCCTTGTCGTCATCGTCATCGCTGTCGGCCTCAGCAGCCTCCTCATCACCGCTGTCGATCGATGACGCAGCCGATCGACGTCGCTCATGGCGTGAGCGACAACCGGCCCGGCTATCCGGGCTCCGTGGTTCGGACGTCCTGTGACCGTGAACAACCAGCAATCGAGCGAACCAAGATCGAACCAAGCGACATCGAACGAAGCGATTGGGTGCGACATCTCGGATCGGATTGCGACGCGACGATTCGACAGTTCGACGCGTTTTGCGTCGGTGTGCTCCGTCCCGCATATCACCAGACTCAGGCCCCCCCGATCGCACAGCGAGACGACTGGGTCATCTATCGGACGGTCAACAGCGTGTACGCGTCCGAGGTTTCGGCACGGGCGGGCGTCGGCGCGGCCGTGACGGTCCACGGATATGAGCTCCAGCTGTTACCCGCGATGTTGCGCTCGCTGCGCCCAGACCTACATGTGGAGTTCCGACTCGATATCCCATTCCCCGGGCCGCGAGCGTTCGAGAAGTTGCCGTGGCGGACCGAGATCATCGAGAGCCTGCTGGCGGCGGATGTCGTTCGCGTGCAGCATCCGGGGGACGAGTCGGCGATACGTAGTGCACTGTTGTCATCTGGGGTCTCCGCCCGAGACCAACCGGCGATATCGATCGCCCCGACATTCCTTGACATGACGGCGTGGGAACGCCTCGCATCCGCTACCGCTACGAGGCTCGAGGCAAGGTAGGTCCGACGGCGGCTCGGGGCACCTACGACCGTATTGCTCGGGTTGGGAGAGGTCGACGACGCCTGCGGAACGAACATGCGGCTGCAAGCGTTCGAGGAACTCCTTCGCTCGGGTCGCGTCAGGGGCGAGCAGGTGAAGATGATCGAGATCGTCCGACCTGCTCGTCGCACGAGCGACTTCAGCCGCAGCCAGAGACACCGGATCGACGCGACAGTGGGCAGGATCAACGGCGACTTCGGACGATTGGGATCAGCGGTGGTGCACTACCAACAGCGCGATCTCGATCCGGCCCAACGATGTGCGTTGTACCTCGTCGCTGACGCGCTCGTGGCGACGCCGATGCACCACGGGCTGAACGCCCCGGCGCTCGAGTTCGTCGCTTGCCGGCTCGATGGGGCGGGCGCACTGGTCTTGAGTGAGTTCTCTCCCTGCGTACCGATGCTGTCGAGCGCGACCCTGGTGAATCCGTTCGACCCCGAGGCGCTCGCGTCGGCCGTGCACCAAACGATTCAGATGGACGTCGCCGAACAAGGTCGGCGGATGAGATCGTTGCGGCGAGGCCTCCAGTTCGGCATCACACCGTCGAGCATCGGCGAGCATCGCCCCGCCCGGGGTTCCAGACCAGCCGGGCGGGGCGGGACTGATCACAGTGTGAGCCCCCTTTGCGCGCTCTCGTCGTTGGTCCCTTGACGATCCGATGACTCCGACTCCGAACGGTGCAGTGACTCGCAGTCGCGATCTGAACCAGGATGGACAGATGAAGAAGCGGGTGATGGTTGTCGAAGATGACCAGGACGTTCGTCTCCTCCTCCGATTGCTGCTCGAAGACGAGGGATATTCCGTCACCGAAGCAGCCACGGGTACACAGGCCCTCGATCGGTTCGCGGTCGATCCGGCACATCTGGTGCTGCTCGATATCCGTCTTCCGGAGATGAACGGATTCGAGGTCTGTCGGGCGCTGCGGCAGAAGTCCGACATACCGATCATCATGGTCACTGCTCAAGACGACAGCCACGATGTGGTGGCCGGCCTCGAGGCAGGCGCCGATGACTACGTGATGAAGCCGTTCGTCGACAAGGAGTTGCTCGCCCGAGTCCGTGCCCAACTTCGCCGGGCTCACGGCGGCATGCGATCGCCTGATCTCCTGATGGCCAAGGACCTCGAGATCAGGCCCGATGAGGGACTCGTGTTGCGCGGCGGTGAGCCGATCGCTCTGACGCGCACGGAGTTCAACCTCCTCGTGCACTTCGCCATGAACCCGAACCGCGTCCACACCCGAGAGATGTTGCTCGAGCAGGTCTGGGGTTATCAGTCCGGCGGAGATGATCGCTTGGTCGACGCACACGTCCGGCGGCTTCGCACGAAGATCGAGTCCGATCCGTCGAACCCGGTCATCATCCAGACCGTCCGAGGTCTTGGTTACAAGCTGGTTCCGTGACGTGACTCCTCGACGGCGCACCGGCCTGCGCACTCGTACTGCGACGGGGTTCGCATTGCTGGCGCTGCTGTTGTCGGCCTCGCTGAGCGTCCTCACGTACCAACTGGCGCGGCGTTACCTCATCGACCAACGACGAGATCTCGCCGTGCGTCAGGCCAGCATCAATGCAGTGGTCGCCAAAGGGGTTCTCTCGACCCCCTCGGCCGATCCCGCGTCTCTGCTCACATCGCTCGGTACGTCGACGGGCTCCCGGGCCCTTGTGCGCGTCAACGGAAAGTGGTTCGCCGCGGCCGTGACCATCGGGTCCGAGCAAGTCCCCACACGCCTCGTCGAACTTGCCGATGCTGGTTCACCGGCAACACAACGCGCCGTGATCGGCGACACGCCGTATCAGGTGATCGCGTTTCCGATTCCCGATATCGATGCCATGTACGTCGAGTTCGCGTCGCTTCGCGAACTCGACAAGACGCTGGGCACGCTGGCCAGCGCTCTGCTCATCGCGGCCGGTGTGACCACGATCGGCGGAGCCCTCGCCGGCTGGTGGGCAAGCGGTCGGATCATCCGGCCTCTCGGTGGCGTCGCTGAGGCAGCGCGTGCCATCAGCGCCGGTGACCTGCACACCCGACTGCACGTGAACGACCCGGATCTCCGCCCGCTCGCAGACTCGTTCAACGAGATGACCGTCGCGCTCGAGGAACGCATCGGTCGAGAGATGCGCTTCACCTCAGACGTCAGCCACGAGCTGCGCACACCGCTCACGGTGATGACCTCTGCGGTGAACCTGGCGCAGCGGTCGGAGCTCCCCGAGCGCGCACGCATGGCCGTCGACGTGCTGGCGGCTCATGTGGCGGGACTTCGCCGATTGGTTGTCGATCTGCTCGAGATCTCGAGGATCGACGCCGGGGGATCACCGCTGGAACTGGCGACGACAGATCTGCGAGCACTCATCACTGGCGTGCTCGCGAGCCATGAGCTCCCGACGGATGTCGTGCGCGACGACCGACGCGATCAGCGTCCGTGCCTCGTGGATCGTCGCCGGTTCGAGCGCATCATCGCCAACCTCGTCGAGAACGCCAGTCGCTATGGGGAGGGGTTGACGATGATCCGTCTCAGCGATTGTGGGGAATCGGTTGTGATGCAGGTCGACGACCGCGGACCCGGCGTTGCGCCCAACGAACGACAGGCGATATTCGGCCGGTTCCACCGAGGCCGAGCGGCTGGCCGCCCTGACAGCCCGAAGGGCACGGGCCTCGGGTTGGCGCTGGTCGAAGAGCACATCCGTCTGCACGGAGGCACGATCCACGTCACCGATGCTCCTGGTGGAGGAGCTCGATTCGAGGTCAAGATCCCACGATTGTGGTCAGAGCAATGAACAGCGTTCGGCGTTCTGCGCACCGGCCGGTCTGGTCCACGTTGGCATTGGCGATCGTGTTTCTCGCCAGTTGTGGCGTGTCGGGAACCGCGTCGCCGTCGCGCATCAATGTGGACCGTTTGCCTGCGGAGCTCGTGACACCCAGTACTGCCGCGGCCACCACGATCGCACCGCCGGACACGATGCCGCCGAGCGACGCGTCGACTTCCACCACCGTGCCGATGAGCAGTTCACCGTTGTGGCTGGTGCAGAAGAACCGCCTCGTCGCTTCGACTCGGAGCTATGTGGGCCGCGCGTCTGCTGCGCAGGTCCTGGCCGCGCTCGCGAAAGGTCCGTCGGAGCGGGAGGTGAGCGAGAGTTCCTTGCGCTCGGCGATCACCCCTGACTCCTTCATCGACGTGAAGGTCACTGCCGGTGTCGCCGTGGTCGATCTCTCACCGACCTTCGACGAGATCCCAGTCGCCGATCAAATCCTTGCGCTCGGTCAGACGGTGCTGAGCCTCACCGAACTACCGGGAGTCGGTCAGGTGTCGTTCCTGCTCGGCGAGGAGCCGATCCCAGCCCCACTGGCCGATGGGACATCTGCATCGGGCCCGGTGTCGCGGGACGGGTACCTTGCTCTGACTTCTGCGTGAGCGCTGATGCTCGGCGGCCGGGCCGGCTGGGGACACCCCAATCTCGCAACGGCCGAAGAGCCTTCTCCGACGCGGTCACGTTCCGTCATCGTGGTCGGTGTCTGCCATCGCCCAGCGGGTCGGAAGCCGTTGATAGGCCGTCACCGATGCTGTCCCCATGAGGAGTTCAGCCGCGACCGCGGCGAGCAACCCAGGTACGACGAAGGCAGGTCGGCCTGTGGCCTCGGCGACGAACATGACAGCTGCCAGCGGAACCCGGTAACCCGCACCGAGGAACGCTGCCACGCCGATGAGCACGAACAACTCGAGATCGGCATGGTTGGCCACACCGCCGATGATGGATCCCGTGAGCGAACCGGCAACGACGAGCGGGATGAACAGTCCTCCAACGCCTCCGCCAGCTACCGCGGTTGCCGTCGCGAGGCAGCGCAACACCAAGATCGCCACCAAGATCCCGATCGAACGTTGCGGGACCGATGCCCACGCGACCACCTGATAGCCCGCTCCGACCAGAAGCGATTCGCCGGTGAGGACGCGGCCGAGTACGAACAGCGCCGCCAGGACCGTGCCGGCGGCGAGCGCACTGGGCAACGGGGGCGCAGTTGCCGCCACCTTCTTGGCGCGCCGGAGCAACCACGCGAACAAGCGTGCTCCGATTCCGGCGACGAGCCCGATGGCGATCGCTCCGAGAAGGTCGCGCAGCGAGAGCTGAACGTTGCCTCGAGTAGGCAAGAGCGCGCTCGTGCCATTGATTGCAACGAACGTGAGGTACCCACTCGCGCTCGCGACGAGCGCTGGGAGCAGCATGCGCCGTGCCAGATCCTCTTGGTAGGGGACCTCCAAGGCGAAGACCGCGCCGGTCGCTGGTGTCTTGAAGATCGCAGCGACACCGGCGGCTGCCCCGGCCACGAGGAGCACTCGTGGGTCGGCTTCACGAAAGATGCGAGGAAGTCGTCTCTGAACAGCGGAACCAATTGTTGCTCCGGCGTAGAGCGATGGGCCTTCGAGCCCCATCGGGGCGCCGGCGCCGAGCGTGGCAATCGCTGCGATCATGCGCCCGAGAAAGGGGCGCCATCGGAGCACATGACCGTCATGGAAGGCGTGGAGATAGTCATCAGCTGTGGCCGGCGACGCCCCTCCGCCGATCCAGCTACGTGCCGCCAATGCGGCGAGCAACCCGATCCCTGGGCCAACGGCGACAAGCCACAGCGGAAGATCCACGAGATGATCGAACGAGATGTCGACGACGATCCGATCGAAGGCTGCAACGAAGAGACCCGTTGCTGCGCCGACGATGCCGGCGATCGTCACCACTTGGTGAGATCGTCGCGCGATGGCCTTCAACTCGGAGCGTCGGTGCTCAGGTAGCCAGGACGACATGATCACCTGCGATCGTTTCGGGTTGTTCGGGCCTCGTCACGACGACCATCCGATCTTCCACGCATCGTCCGGGACTTCACCGGCGGCCTCAGCGAACACCTCGAGAGCGCGAACGAGATCGCGGCGCACCTCGGGGGGAATCCGGCGTGCGATCTTCGCGAGTTCAGCGCGTCGCCGCCGAGTGACTGCTTTCAACAACAGTGCTCCGTCCAGGCTCAAGCTCACGGTGACCTCTCGTCTATTGCTCGGTGACTGGTCACGCTCGATGAGCCGCTTGCGCAGGAGGCGGTCACACAGACGCGTCGCCGTCGACGGGTGGATGCCAAGCGAATCGGCGAGCGTGCCAACGTTCGTGGGCCCGTGCTTACCCAACACGACCAATGCACGGTATTGCGAGAGCGTCACGTCTTCATCGATGACCGCCAGCGATCGAGCTGAGACGGCGACGAGTGCCCTCGAACTGGTGAGGAGCGCATCGACGTAGTTCCCGCTCGGCGCGGAAGCGTGGGGCTTCGAAGGGGCTGACCGTCCCACGTTCATAACCATTGCAGTGTAGCAACTGTTGGTCGATAGCATCCACATCGCCAAAGGATCCTCGAACAGGGATGGGATGAACATGGAAACGGTCATCGTCGGGTACAACGACAGCGACGCATCGCGGGCCGCGCTGCGCTGGGTCATCGACTACGCAGAGGACAGATCGGTCGAACTCGTGGTGGTGACCGTGGTCTCGTCATTCGTCGAACTCGAGTTCGCCGCGGCGCAGATGGCGAGCTATTCAGCGCGCGACGATGCGCTGACGCATCTCAACGGACAGTGGACGGCTCCACTGCGCGAACGGGGCATCGCGTATCGAACGGGGGTGGGTGTCGGGCGGCCCGCCGCTGAACTGATGCGCATTGCGAGGGAGGACCACGCCAGCCTCATCGTCGTGGGAATGTCCGAGCGTGGCACGTTGAGCGAACTCGCGTTCGGCAGTACCCAACACTCGCTCCTGCACCACGCGCTCCGTCCAGTCGTCGCGGTGCCGACCGGCTGGACGGCTGAACCTGCGGCATAGCGATTCCCCGAGGTCGTGCCGATGGGTGAACGCACCACGCGTGGTTGGGGTGGATCGTATGGCAGGCTTTGACATGCCTGATCTCGCCAAGCAGCGGCTCCGGGGCAAGTTCGAAGCCGCAGTTCTCGACGCCGGTCAAGAGACGACCCACCGCCAATTCGGGGCGCACAAGGCCGCCGCACTCGGCGCGATGAGCGGCACCATCGTCGAACTCGGACCCGGCACCGGCGTGAACCTCCGCTACTACGCCCCTGGGGTGCAGGTGATCGGGATCGAGCCGAATCCGATGATGCACGATCGCCTTCGAGCGAAAGCAGCGGCAGCCGAGATCTCACTCGAGATCCGCATGCTGCGCGGCGAGGCGCTCGATGTCGATGACTCGGTCGTCGACGGTGTCGTCGGGACGTTGGTGTTGTGCGGCGTCGATGATCCGCTGAGGGTGCTCGACGAAGTGCAACGTGTGTTGCGGCCCGGTGGGACCTACTTCTTCATCGAGCACGTCGCGGCGCCGGACGGCACCCGAACCCGATCGGTCCAGCGCGTCGTGAAGCGACCCCATCGATGGTTGTTCAACGGCTGCGAGATCGATCGCTCCACGGAGGACTTGATCACCTCCGCGGGGTTCTCACAGGTACACGTCGAGCGCATCGACATCGGGGTGCGGGGTGGACACGTCCGACACTTCATCGCTGGGACGGCGGTTCGATGACTGTCAGGTGATGGTCAGGTACTTGGCGACGCCGGTGATGTGGAACACCCGCCGCACCGGTGCCGACGCATTGCGCACCTCGATCGACCTGACCAACGGTCGGAGACGGACCAGCGCTGAAAGCCCGGTCGAGTCCATGAACATGACGCCCGCGAAGTCGAAGCACAGTCGGGTGTGCGGCGTTGCGTGAGCTTGGACGCCATCGTGCAACGAGGCACCGGTCTCGCTGTCGAGCTCGCCGGTGACGGTCACGACCGTGGGCCCGTCTACGTGCCTGGTGTCAAAGTGCAATCCATCTGTTGCGCCCATTGGGAGCCTCCTCGAGTCGCCTATGCCCCAAGTGGGGGACAATGAAACGAGGTATTTGGCCAACTTTGAGTAGGGGCAATGTCGATGGTGTCCTTCGAGGGATCGGCGCAACTGTTGATCGGGGCCCCGATGGGTAGCTCCCGGAAAGTGGTGCTGTTGAGTCCACGGGCGAACCGTCTCGTGCCCGGAGATCAACGTGACACGCACCCACACACCAGTTCCCACAGTGACGGCCGAGAAGCTCGGGGTCCATTGGGCGATCTTCGCCGAAGGTCGCTTCGTCCGATGGGCGCGATGGTCGTCGCCCCGTGACGTCCTCGCTGTCGTGCGGGCGTGGTCGACGTATCTCCATCTGTAGCCAGTGACGGGATGGGGCCAGTGGGTCCCGACCCTTCGGGCTCCGCGTCAACTCCAATTGCGCGGGAAAGTCTTCACCCCACGAGGGCAACGTCTCCGATGTCGCGAACAGACAGCGGGACCTCATGCCATCCGTAGGACCACTCGTAGCGCAGACGCCCGGGCGCTGAGCCATCCGCCCGTTGCGGGCCCAGGTGGACGCCTGGATTGGAAGTGAGTGCCTCGATGACATCCACGGCGGACCTCGTTTGTGCTGTGTGCCTTGTGCAACGGGACCGTAACCACCCGCTGACGGGTATGGTCGCTCCCGTCGAGAACGTAGAGGGAATCGATGGAGCAGATCGGATCGAACGTACGGACGGGACAGCCGATCGGGGTCGTGGTGGGAGCCATCACCAACGCCGCGGGGGCAGCCCGATGACGGTGGAGACCGCCGCAGCGTCGTCTCCCGTCGTGCCGCCCCCCGTCGTTTCGGTACGGGCGTTGTCCCACTTCGGCCTCACTGTCACGGATTTGGATCGATCGGTGGCGTTCTACACCGAGGTGCTCGGCTTCCGGATCCGCTTCGAGGTGCGCAACCAATCGTGGTCGCGTGTCGGGCTCAGCGTCGACGATGTGATGCTCGAGCTGTTCTCGCCCCACCCAGTCGGTCAACCCCTCGAGCCGATCGACATGCTCTATCCGGCGCCGTTCGGGAAACCCAAGATCGCGCTCACCGTCGCCGATGTCGATGCGGCGTATGCGGCGCTCACCGAGCGGGGGATCACCGTGATCGGTCCGGTGCACCACACGGGTGTGTCCAAGCTCATCTTCGTGCTGGACCCCGACGGCACGATCATCCAATTGCACCAGTTCGACGCCGGATACGAGCGAGTCACCCAGATGTCCCACTGACCAGCGCAGCGACGGTCGGGCCGGTGGTCGACTGATCGATACTGTTCCTGCAATGGGGTCGATCGTGAACGACAGGTCCAATCTGGCAGCCGACGCCGGTGAGATCTTCGGATCGTGGCTCGCTGAGTTCGCGCTCATCGTCGAGCGAGGTGACTCCGGAGCCTTCGCTGCAGAGTTCCTCGACGATGGCTACTGGCGTGACCTCCTGTCATTCACGTGGGAGCACCGGACCTTTGCCGGCCCTTCCGCAGCCGGCGACGCGTTCGCCCAATCGTTCACGCGGGTGCAGCCCACTGGTGTGCGAGTAGCGCAGGGACGCAGCGAACCGCGACATCTGCGACGCGCCGGTCGGAACTTGGTGGAGGGATACTTCGAGTTCGACACCTCTGTCGGTGCTGGCGTCGGATACGCCCGAGTGCGAGTGGGCGACACGCCTTCAGCGTCACCGAAGCTGTGGATGCTGCTCACGACGCTGCACGATCTTGCCGGGTTCGAAGAGCAATGCGACGATCGGCGTCCGCGTGGCGACGAGTACTCGCAGATCACCTCTCCGGTGAGTTGGGGGCAGCAACGCGAGCGCGAACGTGCCTTCGCCGATCGCGGTCCACAGGTCGTGATCATCGGTGCTGGGCAAGGCGGCCTCATGCTCGCGGCGCGGCTGAAGCAGATGCGGGTCGACACACTCGTGATCGAACGTTCCGAGCGTGTCGGTGACGTGTGGCGGCGGAGGTACAACAACCTCACGCTCCACAACGAGGTGTTCGCCAACCACTTCCCGTACTTCCCGTTCCCGACGACGTGGCCGCTGTGGATCCCCAAGGACATGATGGCGGCATGGCTCGAGTCGTACGCCGAACTGCTCGAGCTCAACGTGTGGACCTCGACCACGATGACCGACGTGTCCTACAGCCAAGCCGACGGCATGTGGACGATCACGCTTGATCAAGGCGGTCATCCGGCCCGGACCATTCGATGCCCGCATGTGGTGCTGGCCTCTGGCATGTCGGGCGGACCGCCCCATCGTCCCGATCTCCCGGGCGTGTCAGAGTTCGCCGGCGAAGTGATGCATTCGGCCGAGTTCACCAGCGGCGTGTCGTTCACCGGCAAGCGTGTCATCGTGATCGGAACCGGCAACAGCGGCCACGACATCGCGCAGGACCTCCACGTGTCCGGTGCCCACGTGACCATGGTCCAACGCGGACCAACGTGTGTCACCAGCCTCGATCCTGCCGCGAAGATCCACTACGCGGTCTTCAACGAGGGACGCTCCGTGGAGGACGTCGATCTCATGGCGGCAGCGACCCCGTACCCGGAATTCGTCGACAGCTACAAGCGCGTCACCAAACGCATGAACGAGCTCGATGCCGATCTGCTCGATGGACTGCATTCGGTGGGGTATCGCACGTGGAACGGCGAGGACGACACCGGCTTTCAGTTCTTGTACCTGCGGACCGGGGGTGGTTACTACATCGACGTCGGCTGCTGTCAGCTCCTCATCGATCGCAAGATCGACCTCGTGCACGCTGAGGACATCGATCGGTTCGTGGCGGACGGTCTGCAGATGAACGACGGTCGCGTCCTGCCCGCCGATCTCGTCGTGTTGGCCACCGGCTACAAAGGCATGGAGCACACCATTCGCGTGATGTTCGGTGACGACATCGCCGATCGGATCGGCAAGGTGTGGGGCTTCGACGACGACAAGGTGATGCGCAACATGTGGCGTCGCACCGCGCAGGACGGCCTGTGGCTCATGGGTGGCGCGCTCACCGAAGCTCGCTTCAACTCGCGCTTCCTGGCGCTGGAGCTGTGCGCCGCGGTGAACGGACTGCTTCCACCGCGCACCGCGATGCCTCTCGTTGCTCGCTGAGTATCGGGCGCCATCTTGCGGTTGCATCCGCAGATCGCGGGTTTGGTATGACCTCCGCCCGGGGAATGTCAGGAAGGCCCAGGCAGTTCGGGCCCGATCGCGTTCGAGCGATCGTCTACCTGATGGAGGTTGTATGTCGACCGATGAGCGCGTTGCGAGTCAGCTGACCAAGACACTCGAGAACGGACGACTCGGCTACGAGCGTGCCGCGGAGCGCATGAAGGAATCCGATCGCGCTGACCTCGCCGAGAAGTTCCGCCAGTTCGCGTCGGAGCGGGCGGCGATGACCGCTGAGCTCGAACAACTGGCGGCGGCCTACGGCGATGACATCGATGATCGCTCGACGATTCCCGGTGCTGTGCATCGAGGATGGATGGTCGTGAAGGACATCCTCACCGGTTCCGATATCGGCGCCGTCTTGAACAGCGCCGAGCGAGGCGAGGACCATGCGCTCGAGGAGTACCGAGAGGCGATGGCGAGCGACATCTCCCCGGACTTCCGGCCGGTGCTGGAGAAGCAGATGGCGGTCGTGCAGAGCGCTCACGACTTCGTGCGGTCCGTGGTTCGTCCGGGTGAGCGGTAGGGCCCGCCGCGAACCCTGCGATGAGGGTCCCCTGCTGGGTCCGCGCTCAGGTCGTGACGAGGATGCGTGACGACGCGAAGCCACCGATGCCGATGTGGCGGCCGTCGATGTCCACGGTGATCGTGCCATCGGGCGACGCCGCGGTGATGGTGCCGCCGTTCCCGGGGGTGATGCGTGACTGCTCGAGGAAATCGAGCAGGCCGGGGGCGAACTCGAGTTCCTCGGTGATGCGGGTCACGACGAACCGCGAACCCACGTCGAGCGCGGACAACGCGTACGCGTCAGGGGCGCTGTAGCCGGTTCCAGGGATCGGGTTGCCGTGCGGGCACGTCGTGGGCATCCCGAGCAATCGGGTCATCGCGGACTCGACGTTCTCGCTGATGACGTTCTCCCACCTTGACGCTTCGGTATGAGCTTCGGCCCATGACAGCTTCAGCACGTCGGTCAGGAATCGCTCGGCGAGACGGTGCCGTCTCACTGCCTGCTCGGCGAGTCGACGTCCCTTGGCGGTGAGCTTGATCTGGCCGTCCTTCGACGACGTGAGACCCGAGGTCTCGAGGCGCCGCATCATCTCCGATACCGACGGGCGCGACACGCCGAGGCGCTCGGCGATGCGGGCCTGGATCACCTCGAGGTCGTCTTCCTGTAACTCGAAGATTGCTTCGCAGTACTGCCGGAAGGCCGGGTTCGGATCGATCGCCACGATCCGTGAGTGTAGGGGTGTTGAGTAGTGGTCCCTGTCCGTCCGGCCGTGATGTCGACGTTGGCCTTGCGTCATCTTCGGTAGGTCGTATCATGAGTGGCGATAGGTATACCTAAACACTGATGTTGGTGTATCGATCCATCCATGACGGTAGCGCGGAGGCGAGTAGAGCGATGAGAGCCACGCAACGCGACAATGGCGCCGGTCGGGCTGCGGTGAGTGCTCTGGGGTTCTGTCGCGTCGAGGCAGTGCACATGGAGGTCCGCGCCGGACGGCTCATCGCCACCGCGACGGGCACGGTCCATCGCTATCCCCACACCGTGCGGAGCTCGCTCGCCACCGCTCGGCGCCTGATCGCTGCCGGTGTACCCCTGGACCTGGGCGATCGTTCACCGGCGAAGGCGGCGTGATCGTGCCCGTGTGCAGCATCGACCAACTCCACCGTGCTGGTGACCGACTGGTCGATGCACGCGCGTGACGAGCCGACGAGCCGGGCGTACTGTGACGCACCGGATGATCGAGGGGAGACATCGTGAAGGGCCATGACGCCGTCATCGAAGTGCTCAACGAGACGCTGACCGCAGAGCTCACTGCTGTCAACCAGTATTTCCTCGATGCGAAGATGCTCTCGAACTGGGGCTACCAGGGTCTCGGCGGGCAGTTCCGGCACGAGTCGATCGACGAGATGAAGGACGCCGACGAACTCATCGATCGGATCTTGTTCCTCGAGGGCGTTCCCAACCTGCAGCGACTCGATCCGCTACGGATCGGCGAGACGCCACTCGAGAAGCTGCAGGCAGCGTTGGAACTCGAGGTCGAAGCGATCGAGCGCCTCAATCGTGGCATCGCCCTGTGCGTCACCCACGGAGACGGCGGTAGCCGTGAGTTGCTGGAGAAGATCCTGGTCGGCGAAGAGAACCATGCGACGTGGTTGCAGAGCCAGCTCCATGCGATCGGGGAGATCGGCGTCGCCAACTACCTGGCCCACCAGCTCAGCTGATCTCGACCAACGTCAGTTCGTGAGCGCGACCGCGAACGGCTCACCACGTTGTGAACGGCCGGGAGGGGCGAAGTAGAAGCCGCCACCGACGGGGCGGATGTACTCCTCGAGCGCTTCGCCGTTGAGCCGGTTCTGAACCGCCACGAAGCCCTTGGTGAGGCTGCGTTGGAAGCACACGAACAACAGCCCTTGGTCGAGCTGGCCATCGTTGGTGAACCCCGATGAGTAGCTGAAGCCTCGGCGCAGGATCAGGTTCACATCGGTCTCGGGGGTTCGGGGGTTGGCGAGTCGGATGTGCGCGGTGAGCGGGGTGACCGTGCCGTCAGGATCGCTGGCGTAATCGGGGGGAGCCGCTTCGTCGAGAGCTCCGAGCACGGCACCAGTGTCCTTGTGGCGGCCCATGATGAGCTCTTGGGTGCGAAGGGCGGTGCGATCCCAGAACTCGACGCGGTTGCGGATGATGCGAGCTACTTGGTACGTGCCTCCCACCGCCCATTCGGGTTCGTCATCGCCGGGCTGGACCCACACGATCTTGTTCATCAGCGCTTCGCTGGTGGCGTCGGGGTTGGCGGTGCCGTCCTTGAAGCCCAGGAGGTTGCGGGTGCTCGTTCGACCGGTGCCCATGGTGTTGGGGCGCTGGAACCCGGTCTGCATCCACCGAAGTGTCAGGTGCCGCCGGCTGACCCGCATGAGGCGGCGGAGTGCATGGTGGGTGGTCTCGTCGGTTCCGCCACAGATCTGGATGAGCAGATCGCCATGACTGCGTGCAGGGTCGGGATCGTCGTTGGGGAAGTTCGGCATGCGGATCAGCTCGCGCGGCTTGCGTTCGCTGAGACCGAAGCGATCGTCGAACAGCGACGCGCCGAGCGCGACGGTGATGGTGAGATCGTCGGGCTCAGGTGCCATGCCGACGATCCCGTTGTCGGGTGGCGGCAGCAATGGATCGCCCTGCGGGAAGGGGATCATCGCGTTGAGCGCGTCGGTCTCGTCGGCGAGTTCGCGCAACAGGTCGCGCAAGCCCGTGATGTCAGTGGCAGTGGTGTCGAACGCGGCGACGAGTGCTCGAGCGGGACCCGGTGTCACGATGCCGGGCTGATGGATGCCGAGGTGATCGATAACCGAACCGGTCGACGCAGCAGCTGCAACGTCTGTGCTCTGCCCGTCGCTGCTACTGCAGCTGGCAAGGGCGGTGGCTCCCAAGGCACCGACGGCGCTCGCTGCGCCAGCACCGAGGAGACGCCGGCGCGAGATGGACCCGGTCATGATGCTCCGGTCATGACGCCACTGTGAGACCGAGCGACCCGGTCACCTGGCTGAGGGACTCCGACAGCTGGGCCATCGAGGTCTTGAACTTGGCCCGGTCGGCTTCGCTCACGGTCTCGTAGCTCTTGAACCCGGCCCCGTCGCGGTAGGGGTCGAGCAACGCTCCGACCTCGGTGAACGACGAGGTGATGTCGTCAGCCAGTTGGTTGTTGACGGTGCGCAGGAGCGGCTCGATGAGGTCGAACACCTTGCGGGAACCGTCGACGTTGGCGGAGAAGGTGACGAGGTCGGTGTGGGAGTAGCGCTCCTCCTCGCCGGTGATCTTGGTCTGGGCGGCCTCTTCGATGAGGGCCGCGGCGCCGTTGGTCATGACTTGGGGCTGGATGGTGACGGACTTGATGTTGGCGATCAGTTCGGCGATGTCCGCGTCGAGGCGGTCGGCCAGAGCGGGCAGATCGACCGTGGCACCGTCGATGGTGCCCTGCGCCCACAGGCCGTACTCGATGGCGTGGAAGCCGGTGAACTCCGGGTCGGCTTCGGCCTTCTCGAAGTCGTCAGCGCGGCTGTCGATGACGCCATCAGCGTCAGGGAACAGCTCGGCCACCGGCTCGATGAGCTCCCACGGAATACGAACCTCGGCGTACAGCGACTTGGCCAGTTCGGTGTCACCGGCGCGTACGGCGTCGGTGAACTTCGTCGTACCCGATTGCAGCAACGCGACTTGCTCGTTGACGTAGGCCTGATACTGCGCTGTCGCCTCGGCGAGTTCAGCGGCGTCGACCACGGTGCTCGCCGGCGCGGCGGCACCATCACCGGTCACGGTGAGTTTCGCCCGTGGATCCGACGGTGCACCACAGATGATCTCGTAGGAGCCAGCCGGAAGGGTGATCGTGTACGTGCCGGTCTTGCCGGCCTCGACGAACTCCTCGGCCAGGATCTCCGGTGCCGGGGACAAGATCTCGAACTCGGCCTTGTCCTCGGTGGAGTTGGACACCTCGAACGTCACCGCGCCGGCCGCCGCTGAGAGCGCGAGCGGATCGCATCCGTTCGCGGTGAGCGTCACCTTCGTGGCGGCGGCGTCCGTGGACGACGAAGCGTCATCACCACACGCGGCCCCCAACAACAACAGCCCGACGGCGGTTCCGATCACAGCTCGTGTCACGTGTATGGCTCCTTGTTCTGATGTGATGGAAGCTACAACCAACAACAGTAGGCGCGCCTAACGAAGTGTGGTCAAATCGCCTTCAGTGGGGGAGAGCGCCTACATGCGTCACGCCGGATCATGGGGTTGTGTGTACCGATCGACGTATGTTAGGGATACCTATCACACAGGCAGGCAGGCGTGCGCCATTCGGCGCTGAGAGAGACGAGGTGGAGCGCGTGAGCAGCATCGAACTCGTCCTCCAGGCCCGCCAGCTCCAGCCGTGACCGTGCGCATTCCGCACGGGCTCCTGGTGCGATGCGCGCGGCCCCATCCCCAACGGGTGGTCGTTTGGGGATCACTCCGACGGGGTAGTGGGCCGATGCCGCGACGGCCCGCTTCACGAGGAGAGTTCCCCATGCCCGACAGTGCATACCTGCACGAGCCTGCGAAGTCGCTGAGCAAGCGAACGATCGATCGACACCGCGCCCTCGAATCGATCCAGGAGGAACTGCAGGCCGTCGACTGGTACGACCAGCGCGTCGAAGCGACCAGCGATCCGGAGCTTGCCGCCCTGCTCGCGCACAACCGTGACGAGGAGAAGGAACATGCCGCGATGCTCCTGGAGTGGTTGCGTCGCAACGACTCCGGATTCGATCGCCATCTGCGGACCTATCTGTTCACCACGGCATCGATCACGACGTTGGAGTCGGGCGCGACCAGCGATGGTCCCCGCGCCAAGACGGCCTCGCCCGATGAGTCGCTCGGCATCGGCAGTCTGAAGGCGGTGAAGGCATGAGTCACCTGCTGCGTTCCCATGCACCGATCAGCAGCGAGGCGTGGCGTGTCATCGATGAGGAGACGCATGATCGATTGATCCCGTCACTGGCTGCCCGCAGACTGGTGGACTTCAGTGGGCCGCTCGGATGGGGATACTCGTCGACGACGTTCGGCCGGGTGACCGAGGTCGAACCTCCGGTGGAGGGCCTGCGCTCCGCTCAACGTGTCGTCGTTCCTGTCGTCGAACTCCGAGCCGACTTCACGATCGCACGCTCGCAGCTGCGCGACCTCGAACGTGATGCGCGCGGTATCGATCTCGGCTCACTCGACGAGGCTGCAGAACGAATCGCCCGGGCCGAGAACATCTCGGTGCTCGACGGATGGGCCGCTGCAGGAATTGCCGGGATCGCTGAATCGTCGTCGATCCCGCCACTCTCAGTCGGCGCCGATTACTCGACCTACCCGGCGGTCGTCGCCCACGGGGTAGAGCAACTCCTCTCCGGCGGAGTCGACGGCCCGTTCGCTCTCGCTTTGGCGCCCGAGGCGTACACGGGCGTGCTCGAGTCGACCGAACGTGGAGGCCTGCTGGTCCTCGACCACCTCCGCGAGATTCTGGGCGGCCCGATCGTGCGCGCTCCGGGCCTCGTTGGCGCCGTGGTGCTGAGCATGCGCGGCGGCGACTTCCTGTTCGAATCGGGGCAGGACCTCTCCGTCGGCTACGACCGCTACGACGCCGACGAACTCCATTTGTTCATCGAGGAGAGCTTCACGTTCCGCGTCGTCACGCCTGAAGCCGCCGTGCGAATGACGACGGTGTGAGCCAACGCTGCCCGACGTCTCGACGTTTGGGTCATCGGCGCGCGGGGAACGCTCGGGCGATGCCACGACAAGATCTGCTCGGACCGTCCACGATCAGCGGAGAGGAAGTGCAGGCAGCTCCCAGCCATGTGTGGCCAGGGGAGTGGGCTCCGTTGGGAGCGACGTTCGATGGTGTCGGCACCAACTTCGCGGTGTTCTCGGAGGTGGCGGAGCGCATCGAGTTGTGCTTGTTCGACGCCGACGGAGCGGAGGTGCGCATCCCTCTGCCGGAGCGGACCGGAGCGGTGTGGCACGGCTACTTCCCCGAGGTGCGTGATGGTCAGCGCTACGGGTTTCGTGTCCACGGACCGTTCGATCCAGCGAACGGACAGCGGTGCAATCCGGCCAAGTTGTTGCTCGACCCCTACGCCAAGGCCGTTGCCGGGGAAGTGGTGTGGGACTCAGCGGTCTTCTCCTATCCCTTCGGTGATCCCGATGGACTCGACGAGCGCGACTCGGCCCCGTTCGTGCCGCGATCGGTGGTGGTGAACCCCTACTTCGACTGGGGAGCCGATCGGCTCCTGCGCGTGCCGTGGGCCGACACGGTGATCTACGAGGCGCACGTGAAGGGAGCGACGGTGCGGCATCCGTCCATTCCTGAGGAACTGCGCGGCACATACGGGGGCATCGCCCATCCCGCGTTCATCGAACATCTCGTCGGTCTGGGCGTCACGACGCTCGAGCTGATGCCGGTGCACCAATTCGTGCACGACGGCCATCTCGTGGAACGCGGTGCGCGCAACTACTGGGGATACAACTCGATCGGCTTCTTGGCTCCGCACAACGAGTACGGACAGCGCGACGATCCCACCCAGTTGGTGCAGAGCTTCAAGTCGATGGTGAAGACGCTGCACGCCGCCGGGATCGAAGTGATCCTCGACGTCGTGTACAACCACACCGCCGAAGGCAATCACCTCGGCCCCACGCTGAGCATGCGAGGGTTCGACAACGCTTCGTATTACCGGCTCGTGGATGGCGATCAGCGCTACTACATGGACTACACGGGCACCGGCAACACCTTGAACATGCGCAACGCCTATGTCCTGCAGTTGGTCATGGACAGCCTGCGCTACTGGGTGACGGAGATGCATGTCGACGGCTTCCGCTTCGACCTCGCCGCCGCCCTGGCGAGGTCGCTGCACGAGGTGGATCGGCTCTCGGCGTTCTTCGATCTGGTCCAACAAGATCCGGTGGTGTCACGGGTGAAGATGATCGCGGAACCGTGGGATGTGGGCGAGGGCGGCTACCACGTCGGCAACTTCCCGGCGTTGTGGGCGGAGTGGAACGGTCGCTACCGCGACTGCGTTCGCGATCATTGGGCCGGCGCGCCCCAGGGTCTCGGCGAGTTCGCCTATCGGATCAGCGGCTCGAGCGATCTGTATGAAGCGGCCGGACGACGCCCGCACGCCAGCATCAATTTCGTGACGGCGCATGACGGGTTCACCTTGCGCGATCTCGTGTCGTACAACGAGCGACACAACGAAGCGAACGGCGAGGACAACAACGACGGCGAGTCGCACAACCGGAGCTGGAACTGCGGACAGGAGGGGCCCACCGACGACGAGACCGTCAACGCGCTGAGGTCTCGACAACAACGCAACATCCTCGCCACGTTGCTGCTGTCCCAGGGAGTCCCGATGATCCTCGGAGGGGACGAGATCGGCCGGACGCAGCTCGGCAACAACAACGGCTATTGCCAGGACAACGAGCTGTCGTGGTTCGACTGGGACGCGGCCGACGCCGATCTGCTCGAGTTCACCAAGCGAGTGATAGCGCTGCGGCGAACGCATCGCGTGCTGCGCCGGCGGACGTTCTTCCAGGGCAGGGCAATCCACGGCAAGGACGTCGGGGACATCGCCTGGTTCAACCCTGATGGGATCGAGATGTCCGACGATGAGTGGCAACGCAGCGATGCGAACGCGCTCGGCGTGTTCCTCAACGGCGACCAGCTCGAGGTCGACACGCGCGGCGAGGCGAATATCGATGACTCGTTCCTCATCCTCATCAACGCTGGTGGGGATGAGCGATCGTTCACGGTGCCGGAGTCGCTTCGTGATCGGCCGTGGCACATCGAGATCGACACGAGCGCCATCGACGCTGGGGTTGCTGGCACCGGCGCTGTCGACGCGAGCCGGCGAGATCGCGGGTCGGAGTCGATCGATCCAGCCGCGCCGCTGCAGTTGGTGGGCCGCAGTCTGATGGTGCTCCGGCGGGACGCGTGACCCGCATCGGCCGCTCGGGTCGCCAACTCGTCGGGACGTATCGCCTGCAGCTCGGCGCGACGATGGATCTCTATGAGGCGGCGGGCTTGGTGCCCATGCTCCATCGGCTCGGAGTGAGCCATCTCTACCTGTCACCGGTGTGGCAGGCAGCAGCCGGCAGCGCGCATGGTTACGACGTCGTCGATCCCACTCGCGTGTCGAATGCTCTGGGTGGCGAGGCCGCGCTCCGCCATCTGTCCGAGGTTGCAGCGAGCGTCGACATGGGACTGGTACTCGACATCGTGCCGCATCATCTCTCGATCACCGATCGAGCCAATCGATGGTGGTGGGATGTGCTGCGCTTGGGCAGCGATAGCCGATACGCGTCGTGGTTCGATGTCGATTGGGATGCCGAGGGGGACGGTCGCATCGTGTTGCCGGTGCTCGGCGATCACTACGGCCGCGCGCTCCAGCGCGGAGACATCCGATTGACGGCTGATGACGAAGACGGTGCCATCGTCACCACCGCAGGGGGTCTGTGCTTACCGCTCCGACCCGAGACATTCGATGCGCTGTTCGGTGCCGATGCCGACAAAACAGGGACTCGATCGTTCGATCGTGAACGCATCGCGGGTGTCGTCGATCGAGTGAACGATGACGTGGAGGCACTCCACGAGATGCTCGAGGCCCAGCATTGGCGGTTGGCGCGTTGGACGGTGTCGGTGAGTGAGCTGGGATATCGGAGGTTCTTTGACGTCAACAGCCTCATCGCCATGCGGACCGAACGTCGGGAGGTGTTCGACGCCACCCACATGGCTGCAGCGTCACTGGTCGCTGACGGTGTGGCCGATGGCTTGCGCGTCGATCACGTCGACGGGCTCGCCGATCCGATCGGGTACGGCCAGAGGCTGCGGTCGGTCACCGCCGAGGCGTGGCACATAGCGGAGAAGATCACCTCGCGCGATGAGTGGATCCCATCGGAGATGCTCGTCCACGGCACGACCGGATATGACCTGGCGACGTTGGCGACCACGTTTCTGGTGGATCCCTCCGGGGAGGACATCATCACCGCCCGATACCGCTCGTTCACCGGTGACACCCTCTCGTGGAGCGAGCATTCGATCGCCGGGAAGCGGGAGGCGCTCGCCGGGCAGCTCGCACCCGACCTGGCGCGCCTCACCGGCCTGTTCGCGCAGGTGTGCGCTCATCGCCGTCATGTGCGGGACTTCACCCGCTCGGAGCTGTCGAGTGCGCTCGCCGCAGCACTGGTCCATACCGATCGCTATCGGTCCTATGGCTGGTCCGATGACGACGGGCGTCGTGTCAGCGACGACGACAAGCGGTTCGTGATGCGAACGTTGGCGGGAGTGCGATCATCGCATCCGGAGATCGACGCTGCGTTGATCGATCTGCTCGAAGTCGTCCTGGTCTTCGGGACCGTCGGTGGACCGGAGAGCGAGCTGGCCACACGGTTCCAGCAGCTCAGTGGACCAGTGTTCGCCAAGGGCGTCGAGGACACCGCGTTGTATCGCTACACGCGCTTGCTCGCCCTCAATGACGTGGGCTCGGACCCTGATCGATGGGCGATCGCGGACAGCGATCTGCATGCGTGGGGAACCGAGTCGTCGATCCGAACACCGATGACGATGACCACCACGTCGACCCACGACAGCAAGCGCAGCGCAGATGTGCGCGCTCGTCTCGCGGTATTGTCCGAGACCGGTTCGGCGTGGTGCGACAGCATCGATCGATGGTGGGACACTCGGCCCGCGGCGGCCGCCGACGTGCACCCCGGCGACTTCTGGTGGTTGTGCCAGACCATCGTCGGACTGTGGCCGATAGACCCCGACCGCCTGTCGCCGATCATCATCAAGACGCTGCGTGAGGCCAAGCAACGATCGAGCTGGCTCCGTCCCGACGAGGACTACGAATCGGCAGTGACCGGCCTCGCCGCGCACATGATCACCGTCGGCTGGCGCGAGATCGGGTCGGTCGTGGTCGACATCGCGCATGCCGCTCGGGCGAACTCGCTGGCCCAGGTCACCTTGCGCTCCACTCTGGGTGGTGTCCCCGATCTCTATCAGGGCAACGAGTCATGGACCTTCGCCGGTGTCGACCCGGACAATCGGCGATCCCCCGACTTCACTGCGCTGAATCGGTCATTGGGGACGATCGCCAGTCGCACCTGGTCGCCATCTCGCTGGTGGTCAGCCGGTGCACAGGACGACGCAGACCTGGTGAAGCTGGCGTGGACCTCCGAGCTCCTTGGGGTTCTGCGACGTCATGGGGAGCGCATGAGCGGTCGCTATGAACCCGTCTCCATCTCCGGAGACGCATCCCACTGCGATGCCGATGCCGTGGCCTATCAGCGTGGGCCGGTCGTTGTGATCGTTCCGCGATGGTCGCGTCGGGACAGAAGGAATACTGACGAGACGACGATTCGGCTCCCGCCGGGCCGATGGCGTTCGGTCGCCGATGGCCGCGAGATCGCGGGCGGTACCACGCTGGTGTCAACTCTTGTTGCGCAGTTCCCGGTCGCGGTGCTGGAGGTGTCGCGATGAGACCATGGGTGTGGGCCCCGCGGGCTCGACAGGTCGAAATCGTGGTCGATCCCGAAGGGGCGGCCGAACGCTGCGCTGCCGAACCGGACGGCAGCGGTCGTTTCCTATCCAGCGCCGATCTGGAGCACGGCGATCTGTACGGATGGTCCGTGGACGGCGGAGCAGTTCGTGCCGATCCGCGATCGATGTACCAGCCATCGGGTCCGCTGGGGCCGTCGATGATCATCGACCATGACAGATTCGAATGGGCCGCTCGTCCACATCGGCCGCTCGTGCTCGATGGTGCAGTGCTGTACGAGATCCACATCGGTACCTTCACCGCCGAGGGGACGTTCCTTTCGGCCATCGAGAAGTTGGAGCACCTCCTGTATCTCGGTGTGACCGCACTCGAACTCATGCCCGTCGCCGAGCAGTCGTTCGCATTCGGCTGGGGGTACGACCCGGTGAACCTGTTCGCGCCGCACCATCGATATGGCACCCCGCAAGATCTGAAGCGTCTGGTCGATGCCGCCCACGGGCTCGGTCTCGGTGTCGTCGTCGACGTCGTGTACAACCACTTCGGGCCGGAACACTGCAGCCTGTTCGAGTTCGGTGACTACACGTCATCGAGGCATTCGACCCCGTGGGGTGATGCAGTGAACCTCGACGGTCCTGGTTCGGCCGAGGTCCGATCGTTCATCGTCGACAACTGCGCGATGTGGCTGCGGGACTATCGCGCGGATGGGTTGCGCCTCGACGCCACCCATGCGCTGCATGACGAATCCAGGCCACACATCCTGCAGGAGATGTCGGCGCTGGCCGCGCGGCTGGGAGACGATGCAGGGAACAAGGTCGCCCTCATCGCCGAGGACGATCGACACGATCCGGAGCTCACGACGCCATTGCGGCAGTCCGGCATGGGATTGGACTCGCAGTGGGCCGACGATCTCCACCACGCCGTGCACGTCGCACTCACCGGAGAACAGTTCGGGTACTACGCGGCATTCGATGGCGGGTCGCAGATTCCTATCGCCCTCGAGCACGGGTTCGTCCGCTGGCCCCCAGGGTGTGATCGGGACCTCTCGGCGACCGAGTATCCGTCGAGATTCGTGGTGTGCTTGCAGAACCATGATCAGATCGGCAATCGGGCCGTGGGAGAGCGGATCGCCCAACTTGTCGGGTTCGATGCGGCGGCGGCCGCGGCGGCGATCGCGCTGCTCAATCCGTTCGTGACGCTCCTGTTCCAAGGGGAGGACTGGGCAGCGTCGACGCCGTTCGCGTACTTCGCTGATCCAACGAGCGACGAACTGCGCGATGCCATCTCCACGGGACGTCGTGCGGAGTTCCCGTGGTGGTCGGGCGATGTTGTCGACCCGGTGGATCTGGCGACCTTCCGGTCATCGGTGCTCGATTGGTCCGAAGCCCGATCGGGCCGGCACCTCGAGATGGTCGAGTGGTATCGATCGCTCATCGCTCTGAAGATCGCGACATGCAACCAGCGCGGGGTGGATAGCTCCGCGACCTACGACAACTCGGTGGTGCGCTGGCGGTTCGGGCCCAACGAGGTGGCGGTGAACTTGAGTGACGAGGCCCGCGACATCGAGCGACCGAGCCACGCGCGAAGCCTGATCCTCGCCCGGGGTGCGTCCGTCTCCACGCATCGCATCGCGTTGGGGACGTGGGGTGTGGCTGTTGTGCGCTGAGGTGCCGCCCGAGGCCACGCTCGGTCGCAACGCGCCAAGCGGCCACACCACGCCCCGCACCCACATGGTCGGGTGATGAAGAGCGCGCGTCGATCTGGAACGGGCTCCACCGTGGTCGGCGTGATGCTGGTAGTCGGCGCACTCCTCGCCGGCGCGCATCAGCGTGTCGACACCGCTGGCCGGCCGGCTGCTGGCGAGGGCGATCAACACACGGGGCCTCATGACTCGGGATCAGCTGAAGAGCAACGCGGCGGCATCCTCGGCTGGGTGGATCTGTTCCAGCAACGACATCGACCATTGGCCTTCGTGGTCGGAGTGATCCGCAAATTCGGTGACGATCAGGCGGGTCGTCTGGCGGCCCTGATCGCCTACTACGGCTTCTTCTCGCTGTTCCCATTGCTGCTGGCCGCTACGAGCGTGTTGGTCTACGTCGTGGGCGACGATGGCGCGCAGGACCTCCGTGATTCGGCCCTGGCCCAGATCCCTGTCATCGGTACCCAGTTGACCGACGGGATCGCCAACAACGACAAGGGCAGCGGCGTGGCTGTCGTGGTCGGCATCGCGGTGGCGCTCTGGGCAGGACTGGGGTGCATGCAGGCGGCGCAAGATGCGATGAACGAAGTATGGGATATCCCGCGCGTCGCGCGCCCGGGATTCGTACCGAAGCGGATTCGATCGATGCTGACGTTGGTGATCTTGGGCCTCGCCATCGCCATCTCCACCACCGCGCTCCAGATCGTCACGTCCTGGCACGGACTGTCGGGCGTGTCGCGCGTCGGTGTGATCGTGATCGGTGTCGTCATGAACGCCGGTGTGTTCCTGTTGGCCTTCAAGGTGCTCGTGTCCGGCCATCTGTCGTGGGGTGATCTCGTCCCGGGAGCGATCGTCGGTGGTGTCGGCTACAGCGCATTGCAGTTGGTGGGTCGTTGGTACGTGAACCGCAGCATCAGCGGAGCGTCGGACACCTATGGAAGCTTCGCTGTCGTGATCGGGTTGTTGAGCTGGCTGTACCTGCTCGGGCAGCTCGTGGTGTTAGCCGCTGAGGTCAACGTGGTGCGGGCGCGGCGGCTGTGGCCCCGTTCGATCTTTCCTCCCAAGCTCACGCGTGCTGACCAGCAGGTGATGTCCGCGGCAGTGCGTTCGCAACAGACGAGGCCCGAACAGGACATCGAGGTGAGCTACCGCGCCTGACGGAGATCGATCGGGCGATCGCTGCCTCGCGCCTGCTGGGCGCTGTTGCCCGTGGGAGTGAGACCTCCGGGTCCTACAGGTGTGGAGCGGTGCTGGCCTGGGTACCTCCGTCGTGATCGATCGCTCCGCGCAACGGTGGCGTCGTACAACTGGAGGACGGCATGCGGGTAGCGACACCCGACGCAACGACGACCGATGACTCGACTGCTGAGGTCGACCCGGCCCGTGATGCCCGGGCAATAGTCGCTGTGTTCGCCCCGGCGCTGCTGGCGAGCATCACCATCGAACTGTTGGCCGATGATGTGCCGGAGATCCATGTGCACGCAGCTGGGCAGGGCTATTGGGTGGCCCGCATGATCGCCACGCTCGGGGCGCATCCGGTGTTGTGCTCGAGCGCGGGAGGAGAACTGGGCGTGGCGGCGCGCGCTGCGTCCGACTCTGGCATCGAGCTCCGCCTGGTTCGCAGCACGGTCCCATCGGGTGGCTACATCGACGATCGACGAGGTGGACAGCGCGATCGCATCGCCGAGATGCGCGGGGCGATGATGGACCGCCACGTGGTGGACGATCTCACGTCCACGCTCATCGGCGCGTCGGCCGACACATCGATCGTCGTGCTCACCGGTTCGAATCTGCACGCGTGTCTGCCGGCGACGACATACAAGGCGCTGACCGCGACCATGCGGGCGCTCGGCGCAACCGTGGTTGTCGATCTCTCCGGTGACGAGTTGCGGGAAGCGTTGGCCGGCGGCCCGTCGGTGGTGAAGATCAGCGATGAGGAGTTGATCTCCGACGGCTTCGCTCTCAGCGACGATCCGGTTGATCTCGAGGCTGGGGCCAAAGGCCTCATCGCCGCCGGAGCAGGCCTCGTGCTCGTCACCGCACGACCCGAGGTGGGCGCTCTCGCTGTCGCCGCTGACGGAGGAGTCGTGCGCGCCGTGGGCCCCACGTTGGAGGCAGTGGACCATCGAGGTGCAGGCGATTCGTTCACCGCCGGCTTCGCCGTCGGTTTGGCGCGCGGGTCGGACCTCGACTCGTCGTTGCGCCTCGCCGTCGCCGCGGGGATGATCAACGCTGGGTTCGGGCGAACGTGAGTCCATCGAACGGATCGTCGAAGCCATCGAGGTGGAGCGATGACGGTGGCCGTGGGGAGAGTGCTGATCACGAACGACGACGGAGTGGACTCAGTCGGGTTGATGGCGCTTGCTGATGCAGCATCTGTGCTGTGGTCGGTGGTGATCGTGGCGCCATCCAGCGATCGCAGCGGCTCGGCTGCCGCCATCGGACCATTGGGCCGCGGACCGGTGACGCGCATCGAGTTGCCGGATCGATCCGACGTGGAGATGTATGCCGTGGACGCCCCACCGTCGGTTGCGGTGCTCGCCGCCCACGCCGGAGCGTTCGGCGAGCCGCCTATGGCCGTACTGTCCGGGGTCAACTTCGGAGCAAACGTCGGCCGCGGCGTGATGCACTCCGGAACCGTCGGTGCGGCACTCACGGCTGCGAGTCTGGGCATGACCGCCGTGGCGATCAGCGTCGAACCCCCCGAGGATCGTTCCCTGCCGCCCGACTGGGCGCTGGCAGCGTCCTTGGCGGTGTCGCAGCTGCGCGCCATGCTCGAGCACGGCTCGATACTCGCAGCGAACGTCAACGTGCCGTGTCAACCGATCTCGCAGACGCTCACTGCAGCAACGCTGGCACCGTCAGGCCGTGTCACCGCGGCGGTGGAAGGCGGGACGTTGAGCTTCGAACTGGTCGTCTCGTCGGATGCCGCTGCCGACGCCGGAACAGACGCAGCGCTGTTGGCGGCGGGCCATCCCACAGTGACGATGCTCGATCCGTTGGGGGGATCGGACGCACCGATCGCGTCGACTCGCATGGACGCCATACCGAGCAGCCACGAGAGCGACAACGTCGACGTTACTGGTCGGACGGAGCCTCGGCGGGAAGTGCAGGTCGATGACGCGCCCGATCCGAAGCTGGTGGCGTCGTCACCTCAACGCGGCCCCTTCGACGGTCTCGCGCCGGGCAACAGCGTCGATGACGAATCATCACCCGAAGCGGTCGAGCCGAACGAGCCCGCCTGAGCGGCGATGATACGAAGGCGATGCGCCGTCACGCTCGATGGGCGCTCGACGTTGCACGACCGGTGCGACGTCGTGCTATCGGGAGTCCGGTCCTTCGATCTGGGGTCGAACAACGGCGTATCGGAGCCTGCCTCCTGCGTCGATGAGCGCGCGCTCCTCATCGGTCAGCATCGGGAGATCGACCGTCCCACCGAGGGGAGTGAGCGGGCCGTCGCGATCAGTGTCGACGAGATTCCGTTCTTGTTCGCGATCTTCAACGTCGTGGGGTCGTTCCGTCATGACCGCGCGATACCCCACCCGGCCCTGCACCAACCATTGTGCTGGGCGCTGCGCGAGCGCTGGCGTCACCTCGGTCATCAACCGCTCGACGGCCTCTCACAACGGCAAGAAGCTGTACTTGGCCATGATCGCTTGGCCAGCAGAGGACTTCACGAAGGTGACGAACGCATCGGAGACCACGGGGTTCTGATTGCCCTTCAACGACGCCAGCGGGTAGTCGGCGACGACGTTCTGATCGAACGGTATGGACACCCCGTCGACCCTGTTGTTGGCCAGCACGTCGGTCACATAGGCGACACCGGCATCGGCCTCACCGGTCTGCACCCGCGAGATCACCGCGGCCACGTTCTGCTCGTTGGACCTGGGCGTGACCGTGATGCCTTGGCGTGCCAGCGCTTGGCGCGCGTAGTTGCCGCACGGCACCGCCGGTGCACACAACACGGTGACCACATCGGCTCGGACGAGATCGCTGAGACCGGTGATGCCCTTGGGATTGCCCTTGGCCACGACGATCTGCAGCAGGTTCTTGGTGAACACCTGCGGAGAGCCCGACATGAGTCCCGAGTCGACCAGTCGATCCATGTTGGGCTGATCGGCCGAAGCGAACACGTCGGCGGGTGCACCTTGGAAGATCTGGGTCACGAGGGTCGATGACCCCGCGAAATTGAACTTGACACTCGCGCCCGGATACTTGGCCTCGAAGGCCTTGCCCATGTCGGTGAACGCGTTGGAAAGGCTCTGTGCCGCATAGACCGTGATCGTCCCCGTGATCGGGGCGACCGTCGTCGTGGTGCTGGGCTTCGTGGTGGCAACGGCCTTGGTCGTCGACGTTGCAGCAGCGGCCGTCGTCGTCGCTTTGGGACCCGTCGTTGTGGCGGCAATGCTCGATGTCGTTGCAGCTGTCACCGGAGTGCTTGTCGCCGAGGCCGCAACCGCCGTCGAAGCAGTGGCTGCGCTCGTGGTAGCTGCGGCCGCCGACGTCGATGTCGCTCCTACCGCGGTGGTCGCCGTTCCGCTCGTCGAACTGTCATCGCTGCATGCCCCGAGCAAGCCGAGTGCCGCCACAACCACAAGTGCGCCCAGGCGCTGTCGCATCATCGTCATCACCCTCCCGGGCATGACAATAGTCAACAATCGTCTATTGTCGAGCCAGCAGCCCAGGAGGTCGTCGTGCGAGTTGTCCGTTCCATCGTTGCGTTCACGTCAGCCGTCACGGTCGCCGTCGCTACCTTCGGCATCGGGTCGGTCGTCGCCGATGCATCCACGGCCCCGAGCGGTACCGACGCCGGGTACCGGATCGTGGCCGGGGACGGGGGTCTGTTCGGCTTCGGCCGTGGCAACTACCTCGGCGGGGCCACCGGAGTGAAGGACGCGTCGACCGTCGGTGCCGCGGTCACCTCGACCGGCAGGGGCTACTGGCTCGCCACGGATGCTGGCGGCGTCCTCGGCTTCGGGGACGCGGGGTCCTTCGGCTCGCTCATCGCCACCCGCACCACCGCGCCGACGGTGGACATCGCAGCGTTGCCGGCGAGCACTGGCTATTGGCTCGCCACTGCTGATGGCGGCGTGTTCGCCTTCGGTGCCGCGCCGTTTCTCGGATCGCTCGGCAACGTCCGATTCGCCTCACCGATCGTGGCGATCCTGGCGACGCCGACCGGCAAGGGTTACTGGCTGGTCGCCTCCGACGGGGGGGGTGTTCAGTTTCGGTGATGCGGAGTTCTTCGGGTCGACCGGTGGTTTCACCCTGGCGGCTCCGATCGTCGACACGTTGGCCACGTCGACCGGCAAGGGCTATCGACTCGTTGCCGCTGACGGCGGGATCTTCGCGTTCGGTTCCGCCAGCTTTGCTGGGTCTGCGGCGGCCATCGGTCTTGCTCGGCCGGCAGTGGCTGTCATCGCCTGACGCGCTCCAGGAAGCGCAGCGCTGCTTCGGACGACTCTGCCCGCCACAGGTCGACCACATCGGCTCGTCCTCGATCGGGAACCTTGGCCCGGTGGGCCGCGGCGACCGCCGCGATCACATCGGACTGCGCATCGAGCATGCTCGACACATCGATGTCGGCCATCTCGGCGATCAACAACTTCAACAGCAACTCGCTGCGCAGATCGCGGGAGTGGGCCACTGGCTCCTTCATCCACTTGCGGATCCGAGCGCGCCCAGCGCGGGTCGGGGCGTAGATGGTGCGGTTGCCGCCGGCGATGCCGCGCTCTTCGCCAACCGCGGCAATGAGACCGCGCTGCTCGAGTTGTTCGAGCGCCCGATAGGTGAGGGGCCGCGACAGCGACCACACGCGGCCGATGTCGCCATCGGGCTTCAAGCGTGCGGCGATGGCGAAACCGTGCGACGGTTCCAAGAACAGCAGCCCCAGGCACGCCCACTCACCCAACAGCAGATCATCGGGTCGTCGACTCATCGATCCGGTCCTGTGCTCGACATCGAGGCCATTCGACCACAATCGACCCACGAGCGGGGCGAATCCGCCGACGATGGTCGCGTGCTCCGGCACCCTGACCGGGCCCAATGGACATACTGCCTCGGCGGTTCAGGACAGTCGGGGGAGCGCAGCGAGCATCTCCGACAGTCGCGCCCGGTCGAGTTTGCCTGTGCCCTTCAGCGGGACCTGTTCGGTGCTGAACAGAGCGATGGTGCGCGGAACCTTGTAGGACGCCAGCGATGAGCGCAGCTCGTCTCGGATGACATGCGGGTCGGGTTCGGCGTCGCGTGCCGGAACCACGGCAGCGGCGACCACCGATCCCCGCTCGGTGTCGGGGATGGCCACGACGAACGCCTGGGCGACGTCCGGCAATGCGAGTAGGGCGCGCTCGACCTCGTTGGGAGACACGTTGACGCCGGAGACCTTCATCTGATCATCGACGCGACCATGGAAGAACAGATGCCCGTGGCGCAGGGAACACATGTCGCCGGTCCGATACCAACCGTCGCGATCGAACACGGTGTGTCGTTCGCGTCGATGCAATCCCACCGCCATCGTGTCACCGCGTAGCAGCAACTCGCCACGTTCGCCGGCGGCAACCTCGCTGCCCGTCTCGGGATCCACGATTCGATGCTCCAGGCCGGGCATCGGGGTACCGAACGAGCCGCGCAGATGCTCGGGCAAGGGCTTGGTCTGGCCGGCGGTGTGCGGTCCGGCGCTCTCGGTCATGCCGAGCGCCTCGCTCAGCAGCGTCGGGTCGCCATCGCCCAGCCAGGCCTCGTACAACTGGCCGGCATGCACGACGAGGTCGCGCTCACCGAAGGTTGGATCGGCCGCGACGGAGCGGGCGGCGTGCGGCCACATGAGCACCACGGTGATCCGTTCTCGCTCGAGGAGATCGAGGACGGCGCGCGGGGAGCCGTCATCGGTGAGCACGATCGCTGCACCGGCTCGCATCGAGGTGACGAGCACGAAGCTGAGCCCGCCCACCCAGAACAGCGGCAGTGCGGAGTAGATGCGGTCGGTTGGCTGATGTTTCCAGTCATCGAGGAGCTTGCCCGATTGGCGGGTGAGTGTGCCGTGGGTGTGAATGACGGCCTTCGGCGTTCCTGTCGACCCGGAGGAGAACACGATGACGGCGGCGTCGGCGGCGGCGACGCTGCATTCCGCGCTGCGGACCAAGGCATCGGGCGATGCGGGAAGAGCATCGAGTGTTATCGCCCACGACGCGTTGGCCGGCTCAGTGAACCAGACCGTGCGGAGGAACGGTGCCTCCTCGATCTCGATCGGCAGGGCCGCATCTCGCAGCGACGGGAACGCGTCGAGCAGCTTGGCGACGTAGTCGTGATGCAGGAACTGTGGCGTCGCGATGAGATGTTGCACGTCGGCATGACGGATCATGTCGCGCAATTCGTTCGCCGTGGCCAAGGTGCTGAGTGGAATGGCGACGGCGCCGATACGCACGATCGCACTCCACACCACCACGAAGTCGGCGTCACTGGGCAGGATCGTCGCGACCCGCGTTCCCTTGCCGATGCCGGCGCGCAGCAGCTTGGCCGACAGCGACCTCGATCGATCGTCGACATCGCGATAGGTCACTCGGTGGTTGTCGCTGACGATGAGCTCGTTGGCCCCGAACGCAGCAGCGGAGCGGGTCAAGAGCTCCGCCAGCGTGGTCGGTTCGTGCGCGATCGGGTCCGACGTGACGGAGGCGGCGAGATCCGTGGGATCGGCGGGCATCGGGGATGACACTAGAGCCGTGGACGGTGGTAGCCGTCAGGCCGGGTGAGCCGATACCGGGGGGAAGGTTCGATTTCTTGCGGCCCGGACCCACGCGACGCGAAGGTGGCGGCATGTCGGGGACACTGCCGTTGGACACGCACACGAACTGGTGGGAGTTGGTGGTACAGCGTGCCGAGCTGACCCCCGATCGGATGTTCCTGGACGACCCGGTCGGGCGCTCGCTCACCTTCGGCCAATACCGCACCGTTGCCGAGGAGGTGGCGGCCGGCTTCGCCGAACTCGGCATGGCTGCCGACCAGACGGTGAGCTATCAGCTCCCGAGCGGACTCGAGTGCGCCGTGCTGTTCGCCGCGCTCTCGCGACTCGGCGTGAAGCAGAACCCCATCATCACCATGCTTCGTCGCGCCGAGGTTGGCCTCATCGTCGATCAACTGCACAGCGATTGGTTGATCGTGCCGATCAACTGGCGGGGCTTCAGCTACAAGTCGATGGCCGAAGAGATCGTTGCCGGAACCGACTGCCAGCTCTACGAGCTCCCCATCGCTGAGGGTGTTCCCGGTCCCATCGTGTTGCCCCAGGGCGATCCATCGACGCTCCCGCGGTACGAGCATCGCGAGGACGTGCGCTGGTTCTTCTATTCGTCGGGCACGACAGCAGTACCCAAGGGGGCCAAGCACACGGATGCATCGGTGATGGCGGCGTCGAACGGGTGCGTTCAGTACTACGGCTTCGACGCCGAGTCGAAGTTCCCGGCGGCAACGCCGATGACCCACATCGGCGGGATGATGGTCCTCACCACGCAGATGCGCCTCGGGTTCCGGAGCCTCGTGCTCGATCGCTTCGATCCGGTGGAGAGTCCAGGGGTCATGGCTCGCTATGGAGCAACAAACCTCGGTTCGGCAGTGCCGTTCTTCCTCGCCTACCTCGATGCCCAGAAGCGCCATGGCGCCGAGCCGTTGTTCCCGAACCTGCGGGTGTGCGCGGCCGGCGGTGCACCGATGCCGCCGGAGGTGCATCGACGGGTGAAATCGGAGCTCGGCGGGCGGGGGATCGTGAACTCGTGGGGCCTCACCGAGTGTCCGAACTCGACCTCGGTGTCACCCGACGATCCTGAGGAGGCGTTCGACGGGACGGTCGGGCGGGCGTGCTTCGGGGTGGACATCCGCATCGTCACGAGCGACGGACGGCTGGCCGGCGTGGACGAAGAGGGAGAACTCCGCCTGAAGGGTCCCAACCTCTTCAGCGGCTACGTGGATTCGGCGCTGGATGAAGAAGCGTTCGACGCCGACGGCTACTTGCGCACTGGCGATCTCGGACGGCGTGACGCCAGCGGCTACGTCACCATCACCGGACGCATCAAGGACATCATCATCCGAAATGCCGAGAACATCTCGGCGGTGGAGGTGGAGAACGTGCTCCATCAACATGAGTCGATCAACGATGTTGCCGTCATCGGCCTTCCCGACCGACGCACTGGTGAACGTTGTTGTGCAGTGATCGTGGTGGCAGCCGGAGCGGAACGTCCGACGCTCGCCGAGCTCGTGGGGCACTGTCAGGCCAAGGGACTCGCCACCCAGAAGGCGCCGGAGCAGCTGGAGTTCATCGAGGAGATGCCGCGCAACTCCATGGGCAAGATCCTCAAGAGCGATCTGCGCGTGCGCTTCGCCGCGCCGTCCTGAGCGGGGGATGGGCGATCAGCTCGGCGGCTTGAGCCCGGCGAGATGCTGGCGACCGAGGCCGACGGTGGTGGCATGGGTCGGTGTGAGCTCCAGTACGACCCGTCGATCGCGCAGGCCGGGGAACGTCGCCAGGTCCTGTCCATAGGCCACAGCGATTGTCTCGAAGAAGTCGCCGTCGGGATCGTCGACGACGGCGACCGTCGCTCGTATCTCGAGCGCCCGGAAGTGAGTGGTCGGATCGGCGATGAACAACGTGACGCGCGGGTGGCGCTCGACGTTGCGGTACTTCTGCAACACCGTTCGTGTGGAGATGCGGATGACGTCGCCGTCGTAGAGGTACCACACCGCCGTGGACTGGGGATCTCCCTGGGCATCGACGGTGGTCAGCACTGCGAGGTGGCGCCCATCGACGAGGTCACGATGCGACGAGGGAATTGAATCGTAGGACGGCATCGCACCATTCAACTCGACCGACGAGGGATCCGTGACCGTCGCGAGGATCTTCACGTTCGGGCTTCCGGGCGGTCGGCGAGGCGACCGTGTTCACCATGAGAACGAGCTTCTATATCCTCCACAATGTGTCTACGATCGACGTTGAGGGGGAGGCTGTCGATGCGGCATGTGGAGATGGAGGCGTGCTTCAACTTCCGCGACCTCGGGGGGTACCAGGCCGGCGACGGTCGGACGACGCGGTGGCGGACGCTCTACCGCTCCGACACCTTGCATCGTCTCACCGACGCTGACATTGACATCATCCGTCAACTGGAGTTGCGCACCATCATCGATCTGAGGTCGGTGACCGAACTCGATGACCACGGACCGTCGCGAGCGTCGGAGCCGGGGCTGGCGTGGCATCACGTGGCCATGCTCGACAACATCCGGCTCATCCCGCGCACCGACGCCGAGTTGAGTGACGCGCTGGCCAAGCCGCTGGCGACCGGGCACGGCTACGCGGAGATCGCCGATCGCTTCGCCGGCTCCATTGCACAGGTGTTCGGGCTACTCGCCGCCGATGGTGCGTTGCCGGCGGTGTTCCACTGCACCTCCGGCAAGGATCGCACCGGCATCGTGGCCGCGTTCTTGCTCGACATCTTGGGTGTCGACGATGAGGTCATCGCCTCCGACTACGTGCTCACCGAACGCTCCCGGGCGCGCAGTCGCCCATGGATCGAGGCCAACGAGCCGCAGTTCGCGGCGCTGCTGGCCCAGGTGCCGCCGGAGCTTCGTCCCATCCGGCCCGACGCGATCCTCGATCTCCTGGCAGCCATCCGGTCGCAGCACGGAAGTGTGGAGCGGTTCCTCCGCGGCGCCGGCGTGACCGCTGGTCAGCTGGAGTCGTTGCGGGACACGTTGTTGGAGGACTGATCTCTCGATCCGGCGTCAGCGCGGCGGTTGGACGAGGTCGAACTGCGACGAGACGATCATGTCGAGATGGTCGAAGTCGATGAAGCGGGACGCGTCCTCGTACATGATCGTGTGCAGCTCTTCGTACTTGGCGTCATCGCTCTCACCGCCACGGAACAACGGTCGCTCGTCGTGCAAACCGGCCATCGGGAATGCTTCTTCACCAATGCCGGAAATCGGGGGAGCGTCGGGCGTCACTGCGCGCACGACGACGTTCTGGATGTACTCGAGATGCGGATGGATGGACAGTGCCACCCATGTGTGTCGATCCTGCCAAGCTGACAGCCATTGCTGGCGGGTGAGCCGCTCGGGGATCTGCAACAACGCCATTTGCGAGTAACCGTCGTTGCGTCCGCCGGCAACGGCCGACTGGCGGAGGTTGTGGACGAGCACGCGCTCGTCGACGAGATAGCCATGAACGCGGGGTGTAACTGTGCGGAGCAATGTTTCGAACGGTGCAAGAGCGGCGTCGTTTGCATCGTCGAGCCAGAGCTGCGCGACTGCCTCGAACGGACCGAACGCGCTGCGCAGTCCGAGTGCTGGATGATGCTCGACGCAGTCGCCCCAGTCGACGTCGCCGTCTTGGACGTTGACGCGAAGTCCGGCGGGGGCGAGATCGGCCATCTTGTGGGCGATGGCGAGGAGGTCACTGACGAAGGCCCGGCGATCGCCTTCGTCGCGCGCTTCGAGGACGTATATGACCTTGGTTGTCGTCATCGGGTGTTACCTATCACGACGGCGCGCGTCATGACGACAACGGCGACTGCAACGTGGCCCACTCGGCAGCGCACCGAGCAAGGTGGCCGATCGCATTGGTACCCCACATCTGCGCCGCGGCATCGCGTTCGGCGGCGTCGGTGCCGGTGACGATCAGCACGATGCGAACCCCGTGACCGGTGCCGTTGGTGAACTCGAGACGGAGGTGGTCGCCGGGACCGCCATCGGGAGTGATGTCGAAGGCGAGCAATCGGTGCTCCTCCACCTCGGTGACGACGCCGATGACGCGATCTGGTGCCTGGTACGGCGTCATCGGCTCACCCACCCGAGGTGCTGATCGTTGAGCGCCACTCACGACGTCGGAACCGAACCACAGATCCCATGCCACGGTCGCAGGGCAGGTCAATTGCCGTTCGACACGTACGGTCCATCCCCTGTTCGATTGGGTGACCTCGGGTGTATCCAGCCCGAACTCGTGGACGAGTTCTTCGTGTCGTGCCACGCCGAAGCTTGCAGCCGGGAGCGGCTCGTCGGCGAGCAGGGCGCGAAGGCCGCTCAAGCACAGTCCCCAACCGGTGGCAAAGCTCGGCGCGCCGAAGCGGTCGTCGAAGGTATGGGTGAGCGTGAACAGGGTGCCGTCGCCGTCGGCGACGAGCACGAACGTCATCGTGTCGTTGCCCCACGTGAACTCGAGTCGATACGGCGCGTCGACCGCCTCGATACGTCCGGCCGCGTCGACGCTGTCCCCGAACGCACCGAAGCGCATCTCGCCCCCCACCCGCAACTCGAATTGCACCGGACTGGGGAACCACTTCCCGAGATGCTCCGGCGTGGTCACGGCGCGCCAGACCTTGTCGATCGGATGTGGATAGCGCCGCTGGACGCGGACCGTCGGTCGCCCAGCAATCTCGAGGAACTGTTCAGTGGACATCGGGCACTCCTGGGTGATCGGGCATGTTGTCGAGATGGGCGCCGAGGCGATCGAGGTGGGTTTCCCACATCCAGCGGTACGGAGCGAGCCAGTCGTCGACGGCGACCAGAGGTTCGACCCGCAGGCGGTACCAGCGGCGCGGGCCGTCGATCCGAACCGTCACCAACCCCGCGTCGCGCAGAACCTTGAGATGCTTCGAGACCGCCGGCTGGGCAATGCCAACCGCATCGGCGAGGTCGCCGACGAGCTGCTCGCCGCTTCGCAGGAGGTCGAGGATCGAGCGCCTCGTGGGTTGGGCCAGCACCTCGAACACCGTCGTCATGGCCACAGTATGCTTCTGGAGGAATATGCGATGCAAGGAATATACGGATGTTGGTGCAGGCGTGGAGCGATGGTCCACTGGGTCAGTCCTTCTCGGTCTCGAGGGCCGTTGCCTGCCACGATGGGGTCCGATGCCTTCGACACCGCGAGCACTGAGCGAGCTGCGGGGACGAGTCCACGCTCGGCCGGATCATCGGCGATTGCTGGCCATCACCTGCCTCGTCGGCATGTACTCGACGACCTTCCCGGTCACGATCCTGGCGGTGTCGCTCAAACGGATAGCCACAGACCTCGACTCGACGGTGAGCACGGTGGCGTGGGCAACAACCGCTCCCATGCTCGCCGCTGCGGTGGCCACGCCCATCCTCGGGCGTCTCGGTGATCTGCGCGGGCATCGCCGCCTGTTCCTCATCGGCTTCACCATCTGCATCGTGTTGGCAGGGTTCACGGTGGCCGCGGGGAATGCCGGATCGCTGATCGCCCTGCGCACGGTGGGTCAGTTGGCCGGAACGGCCACGGTGCCGTCGTCGCTGGCCATGTTGTTCCGGGCCTACGGGCCGAGCGGCCGGTTGAAGGTGTCGGCGTGGGGATCGTCGATACTCGCGTCGGCCGCGGTGTCGGGTCTGGTCGTCGGAGGGCCACTGACCGATGCGTTCGGCTGGCGATTGATCTTCATCCTGCAAGGGGGCTTGTCGCTGGTGGCGCTGCTCGCCGCGTTGGTGGTGTTGCGACCCGCTGATGATGTGATGCAGCCGGGCAGCATCGATTGGCCGGGCGCCGGCGCGCTGGCCGTGACGGCGTTCAGCGGGATCTTCGCGGTGAACCGACTCCCCATCTGGGGGCCGACGCCGTTGGTGCTCGGACTGCTGGCGTTGTTCCCTGTCGCGCTCTACACGTTCTTGCGCATCGAGCGGACCGCCTCGACCCCGATCCTGCCGCTCGCACTCTTCCAGATCCGCGAGATTCGTCTGTCGTCGATTGCCACCTTCATGATCGGTGGCTGTTGGAACGGCGCGTTCATCATCACGCCCATCCTCATGCAATCGGTCCTGGGCCTGTCGCTGAGCGAGTCTTCGCTGGCCAGCTTCCCGAGAGCGACGTTCATTGCACTCGCCGCACCGGTGGCCGCTCGTCTGGCCATGCGACACGGTGAGCGTCGCGTCGGCTTGCTCGGCGCAACGACATTGGCATGCACCATGGGTCTGCTCGCCGTGGCCTCCTCGCTCGAGTCGATCGTGTTGGTGGTCGTCGCCATCAGCTTGGGGGGTTGGTTCATCGGGCACGTCAGCCCATCGCTGATGTCGATGGCGTCGGGGTCGGTGGCAGATCACGACTTGGGGATCGCCACCTCGCTGCAGCAGACCAGCAATCAGATCGGTGCCGTGTTCGGTTCGGGGTTGGTGAGTGCCATCGCGGCCGACGCCGACACGCCGCCGCGCTTCATCGTCGGCTTCCTCGTGTGCGCCACGCTGAGTCTGGTCGCCGCGGTCGTCATCTCCCGTACGCCACGAGTGGCTGCTCGCCCGGCCTCGGTCACTGTGGACTGACCAGCGAGCGGGCGGCCGAGCGCGAGGTCAGCTTCGCTCGACGTTGGTCAGATCGAGCACGTCGGCGATCTCGACATCGTGCAGCCCTTCGGAGGCCAACGCCTCGACGAGTGACACCGAGCGATCGACCATGGCCAGTGCGACCGACGCCGCCCGGTCATAACCGATGACCGGGGCGAGTGCGGTCACCAACGCCGACGAGCGGTCGGCCAGGTCGCGCATGCGGGCAGCGTCGACCGCGATCGCGGCGATGCACCTGGTGTGCAACAAGGACACTGCGGTGGCGAGCAGATCGATCGATGACAACAACGCCACGCCCATCACAGGCATGGCGGTGTTCAACTGCAGCGTGGAAGCGGTGGACCCGAACGTGATGGTGGCGTCGTTGCCCACGATCCGGGCGACCACCTGTTGCGCCATCTCGCACATCACCGGGTTCACCTTGCCGGGCATGATCGAACTACCGGGCTGCAGCGCGGGCAATCGGAGTTCGCCGAGCCCGCCATGGGGCCCAGAGCCGAGGAGACGCAGATCACCGGCGATCTTGTGCAGTGACAGGGCCGCCACCTTCACCGCACCGCTCATCTCGAGCACCGCATCTTGCGTCGATTGCGCCTCGAAATGGTTGATGGCCTCGACGAAGGGCATGCCGGTGCGCTGAGCAAGGCCAGCGGCCATCATCGAGCCGAAGCCCGCTGGGGCGTTGAGACCGGTACCCACCGCAGTGCCGCCGATGGGCAACTCGACCAAGCGCGAGAGTGCATCACTGACGCGATCGGCGGCGAGATCCATCGACCGGGCCCACCCCGATACCTCCTGCCCGAACGTCATCGGCACGGCGTCCATCAGGTGGGTTCGTCCCAGCTTCACGGTCGTGTCATGTTCCGATGCCAGATCGCGCAGCGCCTCGCTCATGTTGCGCAATTGGGGGAGCAACGCAGTGCTGATGGACATCGCACCTGCGATGCGCACCGCCGATGGGAACGTGTCGTTGGACGACTGGGACATGTTCACGTGATCGTTGGGGTGCACTTCGAGGCCGAGTCGCTCGGTAGCTCGATGGGCGATGACCTCGTTGACGTTCATGTTGGTGCTGGTGCCCGACCCGGTCTGGAACACGTCGACCGGGAACTGATCGTCGAACGCCCCGTCGATGATCTCTTCGGCCGCTTCCGTGATCGAGATGGCGCGTGCGCGATCGAGAGTCCCCAACGCGCAGTTCACGGCGGCGGCCTCGCCCTTGATGAGGGCCAGCGATCGAACGATGGCCATGGGCATCACCGACCCGGAGACCGGGAAGTTGGCGACGGCCAGGTCGGTGTTGTGCCCCCAACGCACCAGCTGCGGGCGCGGAGGTCGTGAGCGCGACCGCGAGTCGCCGTGGTGACCGATCAATGATTCGTTCGCCATCTCGTGTGTACTTCTCCGGCATCGGGGTAGTGCACGCGCGTGTCAGTGGAGCGGCCTCGATCGTACGAGCTCATCGTCATCGAGTTGGCGCGCACGGACCCCAAGCTGGTGTCAATGCTCTCGGGGGAGCGCCTCCCGTGGCGACTGCGTCGTCGCCGCGCCGTGTGGTCGGTGATCCGCCGCTGCACGCGCGTTGTGGTGATCGTTGGCGTGTGCATGCTCGCTCTCGGGACGTCGGTTGCTGCTGCGGTCTGTTCGCAGCTGTCACCGGTGTGGTGGGCGATCGGGCTTGGCGTCGGCAGCGCGGTGTCGGTGGGGTGCGCGGCGGTGCTCATCTGGGCGCGCTTCGCTCTGGCACTGCGACCCACCAGACGCGGTTGATGGCGCGTCGGGATGAGTTGATGGCGCGTCGGGCTGATCGGCTGCTCGCTCCCGCCAGCGCGGTCCGTCGATGCATCCAGTCGCACTTCCCGCTTCCGCCCGGGCCCAAACCTTCGGGAGCGATCCTGCCGAGATCGCTCGGCGATGTTCAGACAGGCGGCCGGTCGCCCGTGTCAGTCGGAGAAGGCGAAGCTGCGGATGGTCTCGGCCAGCTTCACCGGTTCATCACCTTGGAGTGAGTGACCGGAGTTCGTGAAGTACTCGACGCGAAGCGTCGGTTGCCGGCGTTGGAACTCGGCGACGTCGTCGGCGTTGACGACGGTGCCGGTTTGGGTTCCGACGGCGAGGAGCACGGGCGCAGTGATGTTGTCGACGTCGTCCCAGAGCTTGGCGAAGTCCACGACGCCCTCGGTCATGCCCTTGCCGCGGCTCAGCCGGTCGTAGCGCCACTTCCACGTGCCGTCATCGAGTTGATGGGCGTTGTGCAACACACCGCGACGCAGCGATGCCTCGGTGCGGGTGGGATTGTGTTCGATGGTGCGGGCCAGCAGTTCGTCGAACGACTCGAAGAACTGCGGACCGTTCACGAAGTTGGTGATGAGCTTGCTCTTCTCGGCGTCGACCCCCGGCGTCACGTCCACGATGACCGCCCGACGCACGATGTGTGGATGGGCCGAAGCCAGGCGGATGGTGGTGAGTCCACCGAGGGACATGCCGGTGACGACCTTCGCTTGCGGGGCCAGCGCGGCGATGGCCTCGGCGAGGGTGTCGGCGTTTCGCCACGGTGAATAGTCACCGTCGTCGCGCCATTGCGAATGGCCGTGACCGGGGACGTCCACACAGATCCCCGGGCGGTCGAGGGCCAACATGACGGTGTCCCACGTGTGAGCGTTCTGCGCGCCGCCGTGGATGAACACACACTCCGGTTCACTCGTGCCCCACACCAGCGCGCTGATGCGACCCCCGGATGTATCGACCTCGGTGCGTCGCACCGTTGGAGCACCCTTCCATGCAACGCCGTATTCGGTGGCGTTGTCCTGGAACATCGAGAACTCGTCGTAGGCCTTCACCGCTACCCCCAACTCCCCGGCGCATTGTGCGCCCCTGCCGCGCCACCCTATGGCGGTCGTGAACTAGTGCACCATCTCGGCCCGTAAGGTTCCCGTCGGGGGAGCGTCATGGGGCGCTGCACGGTGCAAGGGGGTCGCATGAGCGCGGTCACGTCCAGGGACATCGAATACACGGCGGCGGGCATCGCCATGGTCGGGCGGTTGGCGCTGCCGTCGGGAGACGGGAAGCGTCCAGGCGTGCTCATCTCCCACGAAGGCGGCGGCCTCGGCGACTACGAGAAAGACCTGGCCGTCCGCCTCGCCGAACTGGGATACGTCGCGTTCGCTCTCGACTACTACGGCGGTGGCAAACCACTGCCCTTCGATCAGATGGGTGAGCGGTTCAGCGCGCTGGCGCGAGACAACGCCCTCATCCGCACCATCGCCTACGCCGGCCTCGAGGTGCTCACCTCCGAGGCTCGCACCGACACGAACAAGTTGGCGGCCATCGGTTACTGCTTCGGCGGGACGATGTCGCTGGAGCTCGCTCGCAGCGGCGCGGACATCAAGGCCGTCGTCGGATTCCACTCGGGCCTGTCCACCAGCCGGCCGCAGGACGCGGTGAACATCACCGGTTCGGTCCTGGTGTGCATCGGAACCGAGGACCCGTTCGTACCACCCGCGCAGCGCACCGCGTTCGAAGAAGAGATGCGCGCCGGCGGTGTCGATTGGCGCATGAACCTCTACGGCGGTGTCGAGCACAGCTTCACCCGACCCGGCGCCGAGGACAACGGCATGGCCGGCCTTCGCTATCACGAACCGACCGACCGTCGCTCGTGGCGGGCGATGCTCGATCTCTTCGACGAGAAGTTCGCCTGAGCAACACGGCCCCTGGGGATTCGGGGCCGGGCCGATTGCCTCTCATCTGAGGACTTTTGCCGCTGGAGGCGCCCGACCTCGGTCGATGAGGCTGGCAGGGCCGGGGGGCGGACTGTCGGCTCGCGGGCCGGGACGGAGGAATTGATGAAGGTCGGCGCGTTCTTCTTCGGCGGTGTCGAGATGACCGATGCGGGGGCCGGGCTCCCCAATCCCATGGATCGTCGCTTCTCCAACGCCGCGTGTTGGGATGCCACGCTCAAATACATCGATGCAGCTGTCGCCGCCGATGAGATGGGGTACGACAGCTTCTGGACCACGGAGCACCACTTCCAGTACGAGGGCTTCGAGGTCATCCCCAATGGGATCTTGGTATCGACGTGGATCGCGGCGCGGACCAAGCAGATCAAGCTCGGGGCCATGTGCAATGTCGTGACGCAGTGGAACCCGCTGCGCTTGGCCGAGGACTTCGCCACCATGCACAACCTGTCCGGTGGTCGCGGCATCCTGGGCGTGGGCCGCGGCACGGTGCCGCGAGAGATCCTCCATCTCAACTCGGCCGAGATCTCCATCGGATCACATGACAACCCCGACCGCGTCGCCGCCGACGAGCGCAACCGCGAATGGTTCGAAGAGGCGATGGAGATCGTGCGACTGGCGCTCATGAACGAGACGTTCTCGTTCTCCGGCAAACACTTCACGTTGCCCGTCCCCGGTATCCCCGATCGGGGCAAGACGGTCGAGCAGCTCACGTTGGTGCCGCGGCCCGCCTATCCGTTCGAGGTGTGGCAGACGATCTCGAGCAGTTCGTCGGTGGACTACGCCGCAGGCGTCGACAACGGCGCAGTGTTCTGGCTGCAGAACCCCAAGCTGGTGAAGCGGGCGTGGGATCGCTACGCCGATGTGTACACCGCCGCCTCCGGCCAGGAGTTGGGGCGAGGGGACAAGCGCATGTTGGTGTTGCAGATCCGCATCGAGGACACGCACGAAGCAGCGGTGGCCTCGGCGCGCGACGGGCACGACGAGTTCTGGAAGTTCCTCGGTCCCTACGGCTGGAGCCGCAACTATCTGGCCGCCGATGGGAGACCGGCGCAGCCCGGGCTCATCCCCACGCTCGAGGAGTCGATGGCACAGCGCACGATCCTGGTCGGTACGGCCGAGGAAGTCGCTTCGCAGGTGAGCGAGTACGTCGACGCGCTGGGAATGAACTATGTGACCGTGTTCCCCATGCTCCCTGGCGACACCTACGCCAAAGCCGTGGAACAACTGGGCCGCTTCAAGAACGAGGTGCTACCGCTCGTAACGTGAGGTGATGGCGCCGGTGATCACGTGCTCGTAGCAGCCGACGATCGCACTGGCGCGCTGGAAACCGCGGGAGCGATCGCCGATCGCATCGGCCGCACTGTGCGGATGGTCGTGCACGGTACGGCCGAGCTGTCGGGTCTCGGGGACGACGTCATCGTCGTCGATCTGGGCAGCAGGCATCTGACCGCGCCTGATGCGGCGCTCCGATCGGCGCAGTGCCCGACCACGCGGCCGGCTGGTCACAAGATCGATTCGATGCTGCGCGGCAACTGGGCTGCCGAGGTGTTGGTGCGCTCGGCGCGCGTGCTGGTGGTCCCGGCGTTGCCCGCAGCGCGTCGGGTGTGCCGGGGCGGTGTCGTGTTCGATGGTGATGTGCCGGTCGCACTCGGCGCGGCTGGCCGTGATGCTCGGGACGCAATACGTTCCTCGCGTCCAGCCGATCACCTGCGAGGGGCAGGCGCAATTGAGGTTGACGAGTTGCCCGATGCCGGAGCGCTCGAGCAATGGTTGGCCGGCTCCGGCCCGTGCGCGGTCATGGATGCGTCGAGTGATGATGATCTCGAGGCGATTGCTCATCTCTGGTCGGCGTGTGCCGAGGTGCTCCTGGCCGGGACCTCGGCCATGTTGGGAGCGGGTGCGGCCGCTGTGCTCGGCTCCTCCTCTGTGCCACAACCGCCGCTGCCTCTGCCTGCTCCCGTGCTGCCCGCTCCACTGCTGCTGGTGTGCGGCAGCTTGCATGAAGGAGCGCGAACCGAGATCGCCGCGTTGGCCGCCGATGGTGTGGCTGTGGGAACGCTCGGGGATCGGGCCGAGCTGCCCCGAGCAGTCCGTGACGCGTTGGCCGCTGGGCGTCCGGCGGTGTTGACCACCGAGGTGCCGAGGCAGTTGCCGGTGTCGTCACGCGATGCTGAAGCCCTGGCATCGCTCCTGGCGGCCGCGGCCAACACGGTTGCCGTCGGCACGTTGATCGTCATCGGTGGGGACAGCGCGGCGATGATCCTGGGCGACGCCGAGCGATGGGTGGGCGGGTTGCTGGCGCCGGGGACACCGTGGTGCCCGCCGACCGTCGACACACCGATGATCGTGACGCGCGCTGGTGGCCTCGGGTCGGCGATGACGCTCCGGGATCTGGTGTTGGGCAGGATGGAGTCATGACAGCGCCACTCGCCATCACGATGGGTGATCCTTCGGGGGTCGGACCCGAGATCGTGTTGCGCCGCTTCGCTGCCGGCGGACTCGGAGACGATGTGGTGGTGTACGGAGACGCCGACATCTTGCGGGCCGGAGCCGCGCTGCTCGGGCTCGATGTCTCGGTCATCGCCGTTGAAGATCCTCGGGCCACCACGACGGGCCGCCTGACCGTGGTGGACCTCGGATGCCTCGGCGCGTCGGATCATCGGCCAGGCCAACTCGATGCCGCGTCAGGCGCGGCGGCTCGGGCCTATGTGGAGCGGGCGACGCTCGACGCGCTGGCGGGTCGCAACGGTGGACTCGTGACCATGCCGATGAACAAGGAAGCCACCCAGCTGTCCGATCCGGGATTCGTTGGACACACCGAGTTCATAGCGACGTTGTGCGGCGCCGAGCGCGTGACGATGATGCTCACCAACGGTCCGCTGGCGGTCACCCATGTGAGCACCCACTGCTCACTGGCCACCGCGATCGAACGCGTCCGCACGCGGCGGGTGCTCGACGTCATCGAACTGACCGATCAGACGCTGAGCCGTTTCCTCGACCGACCGCGCATCGCGGTGTGTGGACTCAACCCGCATGCCGGCGAGCACGGCCTGTTCGGTGATGAGGACATCGTCCACATCGCTCCGGCCATCGAGCAAGCCGTGGCCACCGGCATCGATGCCAGTGGCCCGCATCCGGCCGACACCGTGTTCTACCAAGCGGTGCATCGTCAGCGTTACGACGCCATCGTGTGCATGTACCACGACCAAGGGCACGGCCCGATGAAGCTGCTCGCGTTCGATACCGGGGTCAACGTGACGCTGGGACTTCCCATCATCCGCACTTCGGTGGACCACGGCACCGCGTTCGACATCGCCTGGACCGGTGTGGCCTTCACCGAGTCGCTCGACCATGCGCTGGGCTATGCCCGCAAGCTCGCTGGACGTCGAGCTGCAACATGAACGATCCGGCCGCCAGGACCGAGCCGCGTTGGCACCACGTCGCGATGGCGATCGACGAGCCCCGGCTCCTCGACGTGGGCGCGGCGACGGCGGCCTCTTTGCGCTCCAGCGGCGTCGTGCTGCACCATGGATGGGAGGTGGCCATCGCCCTTGGATCGCGAGGCATCAGCGATCTGTCAACGGTAGTTGACGAGGTCGTGCGTTGGGTGCGGGAACAGGGTGCCGTGCCGTTCTTCGTACCGGCCATGGGAAGCCACGGTGGTGCGACGGCCGAGGGGCAGCGGGCGGTGCTCGCCGCGTACGGCTTCACCCCGGAGCGGTTCGGCTGCGAGGTGCGCGCCACCATGGACGTGGTCGAGTTGCCACGCGGGGACTGTCCGGTCATGGTGGTCACCGACGCCGAGGCCGCGGCGGCCGATGCCACCATCATCGTGAACCGCGTCAAGCCCCACACGGACTTCCACGGACCGGTGGAGAGCGGCATCTCCAAGATGTCAGCCATCGGGCTCGGCAATCGCGTGGCCGCCGAGGCGCTGCATTCGTACGGAGTGCGGGGACTGCGCGATCTCATGCCGCTCGTGGCGAAACAGGTGCTGGCGCACAGCAACATCGTGCTGGGCGTCGCCATCGTCGAGAACGCTCTCGACCAGACCATGATCGTCGAGGCCCTGCCGGTGTCGAAAGTGCGCGAGCGCGAAGTGCAACTGCTCGAAGTGGCCCGGGCCCACATGCCCCGCCTGTTGGTCGAGGACTTGGATGTCCTCATCATCGACCAGATGGGCAAGGACATCAGCGGCGTGGGCATGGACACCAACGTCATCGGGCGCCTACTCGTGACCGGTGAGAGCGAGCCGGCATCGCCACGCGTCTCGATGATCTCGTGTCACCATCTCACGAGCGCGTCGCATGGCAACGCCACTGGCATCGGACTCGCCGATGTCGTCACCCGGGCGGTCGCCGACGACATCGATCACGCTGCGACACGCGAGAACATCGTCACGTCCGGTTTCCTGCTGCGCGGCAAGCTCCCGGTCGTCGCCGACGACGATCGCCATGCTTGGCAGCTGTGCTGCCGCGGTGCTGGGGTCATCGATGTGGCCGGCGTTCGTGCCATGCGCATCGTGGACACCTTGCACGTGGCCGAGGCCTGGGTGAGCGATGCCGTGCTCGAGGAGTTGGGCGGCGATACCCGTATCACTGTGGCGCGCGCGGATCTCGAGATGTTCGACGCTGCGGGGCGCTTGACGGCGTTCTCGCTTTGAGCGACATCGTCGCAGAGCGTTACGGCCAGTAGCGGTTGCGCAGCTCGCGCTTGAGCAGCTTGCCGGTGGGGAGTCGGGGGAGCGAGTCGACGAAGTCGACGGTGGCGGGGCATTTGTAGGTCGCCATGTGCTCTTTGCAGTAGGCGATCAGCTCTGCCTCGAGCGGTGGTCCGGCCGCGGCTGGATCGCTGGCGATGACGACGGCTTTCACTTCCTCGCCCATCTCCGCATGCGGGACGCCGATCACCGCGACGTCGGCCACGGCGGGGTGCATGGTGAGGAGGTTCTCGACCTCTTGGGGGTAGATGTTCACACCGCCGGAGATGATCATGTGCGAGATGCGATCGGTGAGGTACAGATAACCCTCGGCATCGAGATAGCCGACGTCGCCCAGCGAGCTCCAGCCTCTGTCGTTGAAAGCGTTGGCGGTCTTCACCGGATCGTTGTGGTACTCGAACGTCGCCGCGCTCTCGAACCAGATCTGGCCGGGCTCCCCGACCGGGAGCTCGTTGCCGTCCTCGTCGAGGATGTGGATGGACCCCCACATCGCCTTGCCCACGGTGCCGCGATGGGCAAGCCAATCCTCCGGGCCCACGAAGCAGAAGCCGTTGCCCTCGCTGCCGGCGTAGAACTCGTAGATCTTGGTGCCCCACCACTCGATCATCTGCTCTTTCACCGGCACCGGGCACGGGGCAGCGGCGTGCACCGCCACTTGCAGGCTCGAGAGATCGTGCGCGTGGCGTTCAGCGTCGGCGAGCTTGAGCATGCGCACGAAGTGGGTGGGCACGAACTGGGCGTGGGTGACGTGGTGCTCCTCGATGAGCTCCAGCGTCCGCTTGGCGTCGTAGCGCTCCATCACCACGCACGTGCCACCGATGCGCTGCACAGCGGTCGTCCAGCCGAGTGGGGCCGCGTGATAGAGCGGCGCGGGGCTGAGGTAGATGGTGTCGGAGGTGAACCCGAACAGGTTCTGGATGAGCGCCATGATCGGCGGGGTGGTCCTGCCGAACGCCTCGCCGCTGATGGGCGGCTTGATGCCTTTGGGGCGGCCCGTCGTTCCCGACGAGTAGAACATCGCGTGGCCTTCGATCTCGTCGGGCAAGGCTTCGGCGGGGAATCGGGCGATGGCGTCCTCGTAGCGTTCGAACCCGGGGATGTCGCCATCCATGACGAGGCGGGTCGACACGTTCGCCAACGAATCACCGAGCCCGTTGACGATGCCGGCCATGGCCACCGAGGTGACGAGCGCGGACGCGCCGCAGTCCTCGATGATGTAGGTGACCTCCTCGGCCCGCAGGTGCCAGTTGATCGGGGTGATGTAGAGGCCGGTGCGCAACGCGGCCCAATACACCTCGAAATAGCGCGGATGGTTCTCCAGCAGCACCGCCAGATGTTCACCGGTGCGCAGACCGGCCGCGGAGAGCAGCTGGGCAAGACGCTTGGAGCGCTCGTCGAGCTCGGCGTAGGTCACCGTCACGCCGCTGTCGGCCATGATCACCGCGGGACGATCGGGCGTGGTGGCGAGGTGGTCTCCCGGTTCCATCAAAGGATCTTGCCATCTTCGACCCACCGCGCCGGGCGCCCACCGCTACGGTCCGAGCATGTGCCGGAACATCACCACGCTGCGAGGTCTCGAACCGGTCGCCACCGCTGAGGAGATCGAGGCCGCCGCTCGCCAATACGTCCGCAAGGTGAGCGGCGTGCAGTCCGTGACGGCAACGTCGCATGACGCGTTCGAGCGCGCCGTGCGCATCGTCACCGAAGCGACCACTGCGCTGTTGGCCGAGTTGCCGCCGCGCAAGGTTCCCCCGAAGTCCGAGCCACCCCTGCGTCGGATCGCTCGGAGATAGCGTCGGCCCATGGCATCGATGAGCCGTGGTCCGCGCAACGATCTCACCGATGTCGGCGGCATCGCGGTCGGACACCATCAGCGCATCGGACGTGGTTGGCTCACCGGCACCACCGTGGTCATACCCCCGCGTGGCGCCGTCGGGGGAGTGGACGTGCGCGGCGGTGGTCCCGGTACCCGAGAGACCGACACGTTGAACCCCATCAACCTCGTGTCGAACGTCGATGCCATCTGCCTTTCCGGTGGAAGCGCATACGGACTCGACGCGGCGACGGGTGCGATGGGGTTCCTCGCCGAACGCAACCGGGGTTTCACCGTGGGACCGGAGCCCCATCACGTGGTGCCCATCGTTCCTGGCGCGGTGTTGTTCGACCTCGGGCGAGGCGGTCGGTTCGAGCACCGCCCCGATGCATCGTTCGGGTATCGGGCTGCGTCACGGGCGCGGCCGAGGCCGATCGCGCAGGGCAACGTGGGCGCAGGGACCGGCGCGTTCGCTGGTCGGCTCAAAGGTGGGATCGGGTCGGCCAGCGTGGTGACGCCGGCGGGCATCACCGTCGCGGCGTTGGTCGCGTTGAACAGCGCGGGGAGCCCTGTCGATCTCGGCACCGGGCTGCTGTGGGGTGCCGCGCATGGAGTCGGTGATGAGTTCGCCCACCTGCGGCGGCCATCGGCCGCGGAACGCAAGGCGTTCGCCGCGTTGCACGAGATGCCTCGCGCTCTCAACACAACGCTGGCCATCGTTGCCACCGATGCGTCGCTGTCGAAGGCGGAATGCACCCGCATGGCAGGGGCAGGTCATGACGGCATGGCGCGCGCGCTCAAACCGATCCACACCTACACCGATGGCGACGTGGTGTTCGCACTGGCCACAGGCGCCCACTGCGACGCTCCCAGCGACGGCGAGCCCTGCGCCGATGCGGACGTGTCGCCGTCGCAGCTCGCTGCGGCGCGTCTGATGGAGCTGGCGGTGATCTTCACCGCAGCGGCCGATGCCGTGGCCCGGGCCATCGTGCACGCCACGCTGGCGGCGGCGACGGTCGGCGATCACCTGAGCTACCTCGACCAGTTCCCGTCAGCCGCGCGTCGTGGTTTGTAGAGTCGATCATTCCCCCGACGAGGAAATGAGCGAGAAGCGATGGCCCCCGAGCTGACCGATCTGACCGTGCTGCTCGAGCTGCTCGACGTCGAGACCCTCGATCGGGATCTCTACCGCGGCTACAACCCCAGTAGCGCGACCTACACCCATCTCTACGGTGGGCTGGTGGCCGCGCAGGCCTTGCGGGCTGCTGCGAACACCGTGCCGGAAGGTCGCCTGCCCCACTCGATACACGGCTACTTCCTGCGACGGGGCACGCGTGACCGCACCAACATCTTGCGCGTCGATCGCGATCGCGATGGCCGCAGCTACTCGGCCCGCCAGGTGGTGGCGTTGCAGGACGGTGAGGTCATCTTCTCGATGGCATGCTCGTTCCACGATCCGGAGGATGGCCCCGAGGTCGAGTCCGCTCCGCCGGTCGACGTCTGGGACATCGACGCAGTGCCGCCGATCCGTCCCGCCCAAGGTGACCCCGAGTTGGCGCGCATGTTCGAGCTCCGGGTGTGGGAGCGGCCATCTCATCCATCGGTCCCGCCGGGTACGCCGCGGCCGCCGACCAAGATGTGGATCCGGCCTCGTCTCGTGATCGGTGACGATCCCATCGTCAACAGCTGCATCATCACGTACCTGTCCGACGTGGGGACCGGGTTCTGCGATCTGGACATCCCCGGCGTCCCGTTCGGTGGAGGGCCGACGCTCGACCACGCCGTCTGGTTTCATCGTCCGGCCGCGGTGGATGACTGGTTGCTGCTGGCGCTGGAGCCGCTCATCGCCACCCGTGGGCGCGGCCTCTACACGGGCGCGATCTACACGCGCGATCGCGTTCGTGTCGCGTCGTTGACCCAAGAGGTGGTCATGCGGGCGTTCTCACCGGAGACGATCGACGAGATCCTCGCCTCCAATCGCCGCCATCCCTCCAGCTGACCCGGAACGCCCCTTGGCGTGATCGACGGACGGATGAGTGAAAGGCTGCCCCATGAGCGACACGCCGGGTTCCACACCCCTTGATGGCCTACCTCTTGACGGCCCACCAACGCAAGGTCCGCCGCCCGTGTTGGCCACGGCGATGCAGTTGGCCGCCTCGATGGAGGCATTGGCTGCGTTGGCCGCGCATCTGCGGGTCGAACGTGAGGATCTCGCGGTACCCGACGAGATCCGGATGCTGCTCGCTTCCATCGCCCACGAAGTCGCCGGGCCGACCGCTCACACCCCACAGAGCGTCGTCGACGCGGTGATCGGCATGACTCGATCGTTGCTGCGGCTCAGCAGCGACGTCGCTGAACACCCCGACCGCATCGGGCAGTGGAGCCACACCGACGATGTCATCCTGCAGGGGATGGGCCGCATGTCGATGGCCATCGTCGACGCCGTGTCGGCCGCGGCCGGTGTCCTCCCCGCGCTCGGCGAGCGCCTGGCGACGCCGGGATCGGCGGTGCTCGATGTCGGGACCGGAGCAGGATGGTTGTCAATCGCGCTTGCGCGAACGTTCCCTGCCGTTTCGGTGACCGGCATCGACATCTTCGAGCCGGCGCTCGAACTGGCTCGTTCCAACGTGTCGGGAGCAGCCCTCACCGATCGGGTGACCCTCGTACACCAGGACGCGTCGACGCTCGCCGGCCAGCCGACCTACGACATGATCTGGTTACCGCTGCCGTTCCTCCCCGCGTCTGCATTGCCGTCGATCATCGAAGCGGCGGTCGGTGCGCTGCGGCCCGGTGGTTGGCTCCTTCCCGGCACCTTCGCCGGGCCTCCGGGCGCGCTGAGCGAGATGCTGGTCGACCTGCGCATCGTGCGGTCCGGGGGAACGGCGTGGTCGGTCGCCGAGATGGTGTCGATGCTGCGCGCCAGCGGTCTGTCCGCGGCGCATGAGGTGGAACGCACGTGGACGGCTCCGGTGCGACTCTTCGCCGCACATCGCGGGTGAGCGCGCATCTCGCGTGACCATCAGCGCGCGAAGCTGTCGCCATGCTCGCCTTCGCTGATCTCCTCGAGGTGGTGCCCGAGATCGCCGTCCCGATCCGGGATCGGTTGGTGTCAACTTCTCTTGCCATCCTGGGAACGCTCCGGTCGGATGGCTCGCCTCGATTGAGTCCGATCGAGGTGACCTTCTTCGGTGGCGGGCTGTACATGGGAATGATGCCGGGGTCGCTCAAGTGCATCGACGCCCGGCGCGATCCGAGGGTGTGCGTTCTCACGCCGGTCGCCGACAAGGACGATGTCGGCGGGGAGGGGAAGTTGTTCGGCATGCTGCGCGAGGTGACGCAGGACGCTGCTCGGCTCGACGTCTTGCGCCATGCGGTCGCCGGGCTCGACATCGACCCGTCGCTGTTCGGTGACTCGCCGGTGTTCGAGGTGCTCGTCGATGCCGCGGCGTGGCAACACGTCGAGGACGAGACCTTCGTGACGCTGTCGTGGAACTCGACCGACGGTGTGCGACTGCGTCATCGCGTCGGCCCTACTGGTCACCCTGTCGACATCGACTGACGCTGCGCTCAGCGGTGGCAGTACTGAACCGCTGCTCACCAGATCGAGTACCCGCCGTCGATGAGGAGATCGCTTCCCGTGGTGAAGCTGGAGGCATCGGAGGCGAGGTACACCACGGCGCCGCCGATCTCGTCGGGCTCGGCGATGCGGCCGAGTGGCGTGTTCCCTTCGAGCCGGAGCCGTTCCTCGGGCATCTGCTCGAGGTAGACAGTGGCGGCGGTTCGCACGAAACCGGGGCTCACCGAGTTGACCCGAATGTTCATCGGCGCCCAATTGGTGGCCAGGGCCTTGGTCATGTGGACGATGGCGGCCTTGGCCGTTGCGTAGGCCACAACCCCGGTGCTGGTCGGTCCTCGGTTGATCACCCGCGCCAGCACCGATGCGATGTTGATGATCGAGCCGCCACCGTTGGCCGCCATGTGGGCACCCTCGGCGCGACAGCACAGGAACGGTGCGGTGATGAAGGCATCCATGCTGCGCATCCAGGCGTCGACGGCTCGGTCGCCGAACAGGTCACCGCCACCAACTTGGGTAAGGGCGTTGTTGACGGCGATGTGAAGTCCGCCGAGCTCGCACACCACGCGGTCCACCATCTGGTCCACGGCATCGGCGTCGCGAACGTCGGCGGCGATGAAGATCGCCTTGCGTCCGAGTGCCTCGATCTCGGCAACCATCTCGGCGCCCGCTTCGAGGTTGCGTCGTCCGGTGACGGCCACGTCGGCTCCGGCCCGGGCGAGCGCCAGCGCACACGCCTTGCCGATGCCCGCCGTGGCTCCGGTGACGAGCGCAACCTTGGTTGACAGATCGAAGGTCACGACGCAGCACCCGATGGGGGAGCGGTTGGGGAGGAACCGGGTGAGAGGGCGCTGGGCACGCCGCCGGCCACCAGGGCGCGAGCAGCGATCATCTCGCGATCGATGGCGGCCCGCACCTGCTCGGTGAGTCCCTCCGCCAGCAGGCGCTTGGCGGCGGCAAGGGCCTCGCCAGGGAGCACACTCATCCGCTCCGCCAGTGCCAAGGCCTCGTCGAGAACGGTCCCAGCTGGATACACGTTGGCGACGAGGCCCATGCGCAGGGCGGCGTCGGCATCGACCCACTCACCGGTGAGGAGCATCCACTTCGCGAACTGGGGACCGACCAGGCGGGGGAGCAAGATGCTCGATGCCGCTTCGGGGGTGGTGCCCAACTGTGGGAACGGGGTGCGGAACCGAGCGGCAGCGTCGGCCAGCACCAGGTCGCAGTGCAACAACATCGTCGTACCGACCCCGACGGCCAGCCCGTTGACCGCGGCGATCAGGGGCTTGGTGCTCGCGTCGAGCGTTTCGAGCAGGCGGGTGAACTGGGCGAGGAAATCGTCGGACAGCGATGGGTCCGCGATGGCGGTGAGGTCAGCGCCAGCGGAGAAGGCCCTGCCGGCCCCCGTGATGACCACGACGCCCACCGCGTCGTCGCTCTCGGCCGCCTCGACGGCGTCGGCGAGCAGTCCGTAGTGGACGTTGTCGAAGGCATTGAGTCGATCGGGGCGATCGAGGCGCAGCACGCGCACCCGCCCGTGATCTTCGATGTGGAGCATGCGATCCCCCGTTGATGCTGCCCGGCGCGGTCTGAGTCGGCGCGGATGTGGACGCTATTGTCGCTCCGCGGCCACTGCGAACACCCAATGGGTCGAGCCACCCGGCTGGCATCGCTGACCACGAACGGTCCGTGCCGCTGAACTCACGACAAGGGGAGTCAATGAGCGTCACCAGCCTCGACCCGATCGATCTCGCACGGCGGTCCACGTCCGCGGTGGCAGCGGGGTTTCCCGGTGCGGTCGTCACCAATGTCGAGCAGCTCATCGGTGGTACTTCGTCGCTGACCTACTCCGCCGACATGACCCACGACGGTGTCACCTCGAAGGTGGTGGTGAAGGCAGCACCTCCCGGTGTGGAACCGGTGCGCAATCGTGACGTGCTCCGTCAGGCGCGGCTGCTCCAGACGCTCCACGGCGCCGAGGGGATCGCCGTACCCCAGGTGTTCGGGACCGATCTCGGCGCACCGGTCGACGTGCCGCCGCTCTTCGTGATGTCGTTCGTCCCGGGTGAGTCCTACGAGCCGGCATCGGGCACCGGCAAGACGACGGCCACCACGGAGCAGCTGCGCGATCGCGCCTACGCGGCGGCCCGCATGGCGGCGGTTCTCCACAAGTTCCCGGTCGATCATCCCGGTCTCGGTGGCGAGCCGGTGATGGGGCTCGACGCGGAAGTGGGTCGCTGGGCCAAGGCCTTCTCGACGGTCGCCGACGATCTGCGACCAGGTGCCGATGTCACCCACGCCAAGTTGACCAAGCGCATTCCGGAACCGATGACGCCCTCGGTGCTGCACGGCGATTGGCGCCTCGGCAACATGCAGTGCAACGGTTCGTCCATCGATGCCGTCATCGATTGGGAGATCTGGTCCCTCAGTGACCGTCGCGTCGACCTCGGCTGGTTCCTGCTGAACTCCGACGATCGCCATCCGAGCACCGTGAACCACGGCGTGATGCCATCGCGCGATGCGCTCGTGGACGCCTACGAGGATGCCTGTGGTCAGAAGCTCGTCGATGTCGAGTGGTTCGAAGCGCTCGTGCGCTACAAGCAGGCGTCGGTCACCGCGCTCATTGTGAAGAACAACCGCAAGCTCCCACAGCCCGGCGTCGATCCCGAGCGCATGGCCGCGCTCATCCCGCTCCTGCTCGCCTCGGCCGACGAATTGCTCGGCTGACCAACTGCTCGCTCGCGGGTGTTCGCGAGACTTTGCCGCATCGTGAAAGAGGACAAGCCATGACCACTGCAGCCACCATCTTCGACAAGATCTACATCAACGGCGCGTGGGTGCCGTCGGCATCGTCCGCGACCTTGCCGATCATCGACTCGGTCACCGAGGAGATCATGGCGACGGTCCCCGACGGCAACGCCGCTGATGTTGCGGCGGCCGTGGCTGCTGCTCGCGCCGCGTTCGGGGGATGGGCATCGCAGGCCCCCGAGGAGCGGGCCAAGTACCTCAGCCGCATCGGTGATGCGCTGTCGGCACGCGTCGACGAGGTTGCCACCATCATCAGCCGCGAGACGGGCATGACCAAGAAGCTGGCCAAGGCCATCCAGGTCGGGTTGCCCCTCACCCATTTCGCTGAGGCCGCCCGCCTCGCCGAGGCCTTCCCGACCACCGAGGAGCTCGGCAACTCACTCGTCGTTCGGGAACCGATCGGCGTCGTGGCCTGCATCACGCCGTGGAACTATCCGTTGCACCAGATCTGCGCCAAGGTCGCCTACGCCATGGCCGCCGGTTGCACCGTCGTGCTCAAGCCGAGTGAGCTCGCGCCGGTCGATGCGTTCATCCTCGCCTCGATCATCGACGAGGTCGGGCTGCCCGCCGGTGTGTTCAACCTCGTGTGCGGAACCGGTCCGGTGGTGGGTGAGGCCATGGCCTCGCATCCCGACGTCGACATGGTGAGCTTCACCGGCTCGGGCCGGGCTGGTAAGCGGGTCATGGCACTGGCCGCCGAGACCATCAAGCGCGTCGCGCTCGAACTCGGTGGCAAGTCCGTCAACCTCATCTGCGAGGACGTCGACGATGCCACCTTCTCCAAGGCCATCAAGGGCGCAATCGGCAAGGCGTTCCTCAACTCAGGTCAGACCTGCTCGGCGCTCACGCGACTGTTGGTGCCGAAGGCTCGTGTGGCCGAAGCGGAGCAGATCGCCGCAGCGTCGTGCGGTTCGATGGTGGTCGGCGATCCGTTCGCTGATGGCGTGCACTTCGGTCCGCTCGCGTCGGCCGCACAGCGTGAGCGGGTCCAGGGTTACATCGCCAAGGGCATCGAAGAAGGTGCACGCGTCGTCATCGGCGGCCTCGGCGCTCCCGATGGGCTCGACACTGGCTTCTTCGTGAAGCCGACGATCTTCTCCGACGTGACCCCCGAGATGACCATCGCGCAGGAAGAGATCTTCGGCCCGGTGCTGTGCATCATCGGCTACGCCGATGAGGACGACGCGATCCGCATCGCCAACGGCACCATCTACGGGCTCGACGGCGGTGTCGTTGCCGCCACCGAGGAGCATGCGCTGGCCGTTGCTCGTCGCCTGCGCACCGGCCAGGTGGCCATCAACTTCGGGGCGTACAACGCGCTGGCTCCGTTCGGTGGCTACAAGCAGTCCGGCCTCGGGCGCGAGTACGGCCACCACGGCTACGCCGAGTTCTTGGAGACCAAGGCCATTCAGCGCTGAGGCTCGAGGCGCCAGCCTCGCGCTGACTCCCGTGTCTCGCGAGGTTTGGCCGTTTCGTACCGCGTGGCGGCACACAACGGCCGAACCTCGACAAGCGCAGCGATCAGTTGCCGCGGGGGGCACGCAACAACGTGTGCGTGCTGAGCGTGATCCAATGATCCATGGCCGCGTCCACCTCGGCGCGGTTCTCGGTCGCCAGTAGGTCGAGTAGCAACCCACGGGTCACGGCCACCCCGAGTCGCGCGTAGGCGCGCGCCTCATCAGCAGGAACGCCCATGGCCTCGGCCATCGCTGCGGCCGGGCCCACCCAGTTGTCGACGATGCCGTCGAGGAAGCCGCTCATCGCCGACCGTCCTTGCAGTGCCTGTCCGTACAGCTCGAAGAACAACTTCTCGTTTGGCCACAGCGACGGATCGGAGAGGTGCCGCCACCACGCGCGCATCGAGTCCTCGAGCGACAACGTCGGGTCGGGGACCACAGTCTCCAAAATCGTTCGTTGACGAACCTCGACTTCGTGAACGATGGCGATCCGCAGGCCCTCTTTGGAGCCGAAGTGGTGGATGAGCATGCGGTGGCTGGTCCCCAGTTCGCCCGCCAACTGTCGCAGTGACAGGTCGGTCAGCCCGTGGTTGGCCACGTAGTCGATGGCGGCCTCGAGTAGGTGCTGACGCGCTTGTCCGGGGGCCACGAGAAATGCAGTGTACCTAGCTGGGGCTGACATGTACCATTTGGTACATGCAGTTTCTGTACAGACCCAGAGCAGTCACCGTTTCCATCGATGTTCCTCACGATCGAGAACAGGTCTTCGACTTCCTCGACGTGATGGCCAACCACGAACCGTTCAACGACCATCTCATGCGCAACTGGCAGTACTCCGGACCACCCAGTGGAGTCGGATCAAAGGCCCGAGTGGCCACCCGCGCCCTCGGGATGAGCGACAACGTGATGATCGAAGTCACCGAGTCCGAGCGTCCCTGTCGCATCGTCGAGCGCAACTATGCCGAGAAGGCGGGTCGGCTCGGCCAAGGCACCTATCTGCTCGACGCGCTCGCCGTCGGGGGAACGCGCATCACGTTCGAGTACCGCTGGATCGTCGCTCCGCTCATCGATCGGCTCACCGCCCCGATGGCGCGTGCGTTCATCCGCCGCAACAACAAACTCGCCTTGTGCCGACTCGCCGAGCAACTCTCGTTGCCACGGCTCGCTGGTCGGTCCTGAGCAGCTCGAGGCGCCGGTCTCCCGCTGGTTCCTGTGCCTCCTCGACGTTTGGCCTCCGTGTATCGCGTGGCGGCGAACAACGGACGAACCTCGCGATGAGCATCGATGACCTCAGTCGGCGGGCTTGGCGATGCTCAGCAAGCGATTGTCGTGCCAGGGGCCACGCGGCGTGTCCCACGTGATCTCATAGGTCCCGATCAACCGGCTGAAGAACTCCACGGACGCATAGCCATTCGGCCCAGCGACGATGGGTCCGTACATCTCATTGGGGCTGGCGGTCATCACGGTGCCCACGCCGCGCTCGATGCCGAACTCGTCGGTGATCGATCCGTCGAGCAACACCTCGAAGCGATAGCAGTCGTGACTGTGGCGCGGGAGCATGTACCCGGCCGGAGCCTTGAATACCGCAGCCGCTGGCGTCTCGGGATCGTCGGGATCGCCGAGCGCCACCATCGTGTATGCCATGCCGTCATATCCGGAGTTCACGAAGCCATCCACCAACGGCTGCAGATACGGCCGCGGCACCTTGTTCCAGAACGACTCGTTGTGGATCGAGTCGTGGGTCGCTCCGCGCACGGTCTTGTCCGACATGGGTCGCGGCCGCCCGCGCACCGGCAAGTCCAATTGACCGTCGACCAGCACGCCGGACTTGCGGGCGTCCTCCTCGATCTTGTTGACCTTCTTGGGGCCACGGCTGGTCTCCCAGAACAACTCGTACGTGCCGAGCACCGAGCCGAAGAATTCCACCACGGTGTAGCCCTCGGGCCCGGCGACGTGCGGTCCGTACATGTCCATGTTGTGGGCCACCATCACGTCACCGGCCGCGTACTCGTTGCCGGCCCCGTCGACGAACGATCCCTGCACCAGCACCTCGGAGCGCTCACAATCGTGGCAATGGCGAGGGAAGAAGTGGCCGGGTTCGATGTTGCGGATGACGGCGATTCCGACGGTGTTGAGATCGGTGGGATCGCCGAGGGCGAAGATGGACGTGAGCATCGAGTTCTCGCGCCCTTGCACCACAAGGGTCTCGAGGAAATCGGCGCCGGCGGGCACCTGGTCCCAGAACGCCTCGTCGTCCATCGACTGGTACATCGTGCCCCCTCGAGCGCGCCGGCAGAATTGATGGGAAACCTTATAGATATTGTCTTCCCACTGCCGGTCCGTGCGAAGGGGGAGCGATGCGAGCAGCTGTGCTGCGGGGTGACACGGTTGCGATCGAGCATGTTGACGATCCGACACCGGGGCCCGATCAGCTCATCTTGCAGACCTGCTGCGCCGGCATCTGTGGATCCGATCTCAAGGCGGGGGAGTACCTCCCGTCAGGCACGGTGCTCGGCCATGAGATGTGCGGCCGCATCGTCGAGATCGGCAGTGACGTCGCGTCGACGTGGAAGATCGGCCAGTTGGTCACCGCCGTTCCCGCGCTGGGGTGCGGACGGTGCGCCGCGTGCGTCGCTCACGATCCGGTGCACTGTGACCGCGTGCAGTACCTCGGCCTCGATCACGCCGGCTGCTTCTCCGACTACGTCCTGGTCGGCAGCCGGGAGACAATTGCGTTGCCCGAGAGCTTCGAGCCGTGGCTGGGGGCGTTGGTGGAACCACTCACCATCGGGCTGCACCAGCTGCGCACCGGCGGGTTCCAAGCTGGCCAGCGCGTCGTGGTCATCGGCTGCGGTCCCATCGGCCTCGCCGTCATCGCGTGGGCTCGCCATCTCGGTGCAGCGGCCATCGTGGGCAGCGACCCGGTGGAGTCACGACGGAACAGGGCGCATCAGTGTGGCGCTGACGTGACCGTCGATCCCATCAACGGCGATCTCGTGTCAACTTGTCGTGACACGTTCGGCACTCGGCCCGATCTCATCGTGGACTGCGCCGGCGGACGACTCGGTGAGGCCATGCGACTTGTTCGCACCGGCGGACGCATCGTGACCGCCGCCTATGCGGGTGCTCCCGTGGGCATCGACATCCCCCGTGCGTTGCAGAAGGAGATCACCATGGTCTTCCCGAGCTGGTATCAGCCAGCGGAGTGGGCGATGACCATCGAAGCACTGGCAGCCGATGAGCTACCGATCCGAGGCATGGTGACGCACCGAGTCGCTCTCGGCGACGTGCCCGAGATGTTCGAAGCGCTCAAGCACCCCACCGATCAGGCCAAGGTGCTCATCGATTTCGAGATGTGACAGCGCTGACCATCGCCCGGGTGGCGGTCGTTCACGGCTACTTGGCCGACCAACCGCCATCGACCGGCAACAAGATGCCGGTCACCAACGACGCACCGTCGGAACACAGCCACGCCACGGCCTCACCGATCTCTTCCGGGCGTCCGTAGCGGTTCACCGGCATGATCTGTGCACCCCGCTCCCGGAGTTTGTCGTTGCTCTCGATGGCCGCCGTCATGCCCGAGCTGATGACCCCGGGGCACACCGCGTTGACTCGGATGCCCTTGGTCGCCACCTCGAGGGCCACGGTCTTGGTGATGCCGGCCACCGCGTGCTTGCTGGCGGTGTACGCCGCGTCCGCCGCGCTGCCCTTCAACGACGCCTCTGACGCGGTGTTGACGATGACGCCCTGGCCACGGGCGATCATATATGTCAATTCGTGTTGCATGCACAGGTAGACGCCCTTGACGTTGACGGCCATGATTCGATCGAAGTCGATCTCGCTGTAGCCCACGAGCGGCTTCTGTGCCCCCACGAGACCGGCGTTGTTGTGGGCGAAGTCGAGTTGCCCGTACGCCTCGAGCGTGGTGTGGATCATGGCCCCGACAGAGTCGTTGCTCGACACGTCACACTGGACCGCGATGGCTTCGCCGCCCATCTCACGGATGAGGTCCACGGTCTCGTTGGCGCCGTCGAGGTTCCAATCGGCGACCACCACGCTGGCGCGGCGGCGGGCAAAGCACAATGCGGTGCCACGACCGATCCCGCTGGCCGCCCCGGTGACGAGTGCGACCTTGCCGGCGAACTCGTTCGACAGTGACGTCGCGGGTGACGGTGACGGGGATGGGGCAGCGGTCATCGATGGTCTCCAATGGTGAGTTCGGTGGCGCAGAACCACGCCAGCAGCTCGCGCGTGTCGCCGTCGCGGCGCAGGCATCCCTCACCGCGCACCACCGGTCCGTTGATGGTGTCGGCGTAGAGGCCCTTGGGATCGCCGGTGTAGTTCCAGCGCTGGCCATCGATGTCGATGGCGAAGTCGGGCAGCGCCGAGGCGGGCAGGGTGATGGTCGCATCGCTGGTGACGTCGCCGGTGCTGAGGAGATGCAGGTCAGTGCCGGCGCGCAGCCCGAATCGGAACGATCCGCGTCCGACGGCGGCATGGCCCACCTCGGCGGTACCGTCGGCGTACCAGTTGCCGAACGTGACCCAACTGCGGGCGACGTGATGGCGGGTCAGCGCGTCGTTGACGTAGGTCCGTATGCCAGCAGGCTGGAACATCTCGTCGATGCCGAAGAAGCCCGTGACGGAACGGCCGGCGATGGTGCCGCGCACGCTGTAGAGCTGGGAGCAGTAGTACATACCGCCGTCTGGGTCGGGGAGATACCACTGCAACGTCGGTCCGGCGTTGGTGCCCGACACATCGATGAGATCATGCTCGCGCCACGCTCCTTCGGTTGCCGACACGACCGATGTCAACTCGGGTTGACCATCGGAGGCGGTGAGGGTGAGGACACTGTCGTAGCCCTCACCATCGACATGTCGTTGCACCGATTCGCTCGCCGCGGTGGTGCCACTCACCCGGTCGAACGTGAGCGTGCCGTTGGCGCTGGTGTGCATGGCGAGCTTGCGCGGTGGCCCGGGTGCCCGCAACGGGATGCGGCGCATGGGTGTGTAGAGCGTGCCCGCTTCGTCCCTGAACGTCCCGTACAGGTAGGTGCCCTCCAACTCGAGGCCGTGCAGGGTGCGGTCGCTGAACAGCAACGACGGATCGGTGCGCGTGGCCGATGCCAGCACCCGGAAGTCGAACGCGCCCGGTCCGGTGAGCTCGTCAGCGGCACTGTTGGTCACGATGGTCTCCCCAAGGCCTCGGGCGCGGCACTGCACGCCCGTAGACGAATCTAGGTGACGAGTTTCCTCAGAGATCTACAAGACCCCTCGAGTTTGGGCCGAGCGGGCCTATCCGATCGTGTTCTGGCGGGAGCACGATCGCGGCGGGCACTTTCCCGCGATTGAGGTCCCGGACCTGTTGGCTCAGGACCTGCGGGACTTCGCCCGAGTAGCGAAAGGACTGCCATGAACGTCACGTCGAATACTGGTCATGCATCGGAGGGCCGGGCGTCGCAGGGTCGAGTAGCGGGCAAGGTCGTCATCGTCACCGGAGCCGGGTCGGGCATCGGGCGAGCCACGGCGTTGCGCTTCGTCGCCGAGGGCGCGCATGTCGTCGCCAACGATTGGAACGCCACCACGTTGGCCGAGACCGTGGCCCTGGCCGCGGACACGGCGAACCGGGCGGAGGGCCACGAGATGGGGGCGGTGGTCGGGGACGTCTCCAACGTCGCCGATGTCGATCGTCTGGTGAACGCTGTGATCAGTGCCCACGGACGACTCGATGTCTTGGCCAACGTGGCCGGGGTGCTGGACTCGATGGGTCCGGTGCATGAGGTGAGCGACTCCGAATGGGCGCGGGTGCTCGGCGTGAATCTGAACGGCCCGTTCCACACCATTCGCCGAGCCATCCCGGCGCTGCTCGAGAGCAAGGGCAACATCGTCAACGTGGCATCCATTGCCGGCATCTCCGGCGCCAAGGCTGGCGCGGCGTACACGACCAGCAAGCACGGCCTCATCGGCCTCACCCGCTCGACGGCGTATCTCTACGCGCGCGACGGCGTCCGCTGCAACGTGGTGTGTCCCGGCGGGGTCGAGACCAACATCATGTCCAGCACGCCATCGATCAACACCGAGGGCATGGCCCGCTTGAACCCGATGATGGCGGGAGCGATCCGCACCGGTGCATCCGATGAGATCGCTGCGCTCGTGGTGTTCCTCGCCTCGGATGAAGCGTCGCTGGTGAACGGCGCGGTCGTGACCGCCGACGCAGGATGGACCGCTGGCTGATCGGCCCGGCCCGATCCGGCGCGCCAGGAAGCTGGTGGCCAGGATCGGGTCGAGCGGTTGGTCACTCGACGACGGTGATGCAACGCTCCGGGCAGTTGTCGGCGCCGAGACGGGCCGCGGCCTCGAGCCCAGCGGGGACCTCGAACTCACCGTCGCGGCTGTTGTAGCCGTTGTCGTCGAGTTCGTAGACCTCGGGGGCCAACGCAGCACAGCGTCCATGTCCGGAGCAAGCGGCGCGATTCACGTTGATCTTCATGATGTCCTCTCAGTTCGTCGAGCGCCGGTGGGGACGCTCGTACATCGGATCGGATGGATCGACCCCTCAGGGCGAGGATGGAGCGATCGCCTCAGCGACCTCCCCGAGGTCGAGCCCATCCATCGGCGTGCATACTCACACGTTTCGGCCGCTGTCGGCCCAGTACTCGTCGCGCAAGATGCGCTTGTAGAGCTTCCCCGCCTCGGTGCGCGGCAGCTCGGCGCGGAAATCGACCGACTTCGGCACCTTGTAGGCGGCGAGACGCTCCTTGCAGTACTCGATCAGCTCCGCCTCGAGCTCGGGCGAGGCGCCTCGACCGTTGGCTGGTTCGACCAGCGCTTTGATCTGCTCGCCCCAATCGGGGTCGGGGACTCCGATGACGGCAACGTCGGCAACGGCCGGGTTGGCGGCCAGAACCGCTTCGATCTCCTGCGGGTAGATGTTGACCCCGCCGGAGATGATCATGTCCTTGGCGCGATCGCTGATGAACAGATACCCGTCGGTGTCGAGGTAGCCCATGTCGCCGATCGAGAACGACTTGCCCTTGAACGCGTGCTTGGTGCCGTCGTCGTCGCCGTGGTACTGGAAGCTGTCGACGGTGCGGTAGTAGATGTGGCCGACCTCGCCGCGAGGCACTTCGTTGCCGTCGTCGTCGAGGATGAACACCTCGACCCCCGCAATGGCTCGGCCCACGGTGCCGGGCTTCTCGAGCCACCGCTGCGGCTTGGCGATGGTCGCTGCGCCCTCCATCCCACCGTAGGTCTCCCAGATCACCGGGCCCCACCAGTCGAACATCTGCTGCTTGAGATCCTTGGGGCACGGCGCTGCCGAGTGGACGACCGAATGCAAGCTCGACACGTCGTACTTGGCCCGGACCTCGGCCGGCAGACGCAGCAGTCGATGGAACTGCGTCGGCACCATGTAGGCCGTGGTGATCTTGTATCGATCGATGTTGGCGAGCGCACCTTCGGGATCGAACTTGCCCATGATGACGAGGGAGTGCCCCACGTTGAGGGCGGCCATGTAGAAGCTGTGCGAGCCGCCGTGGAACATGCCCGTCGACACGAGATGGGGGCCTTCGAACGGGCGATAGTCGAAGGCGCGGCCGAACGTCGCGCCGGCGTTCGAGACTTCGGATGGATCGCCCTCGGGCATCTTGCGCCGGATGCCCTTGGGCTTGCCCGTGGTGCCGGAGGTGTACGAGAACAACGCGCCGGGCCGCCGGGCCGACGGCATCGTTGTGGGATGCCCGGCGCGGAGCTGGTCGATCGAGCGATACCCCTCGATGGTCCCGCCGACGGAGAAGAAGCGGCAGCGGGTGTTGTCGCCCGGGGTGCGACCGGCAATGGCAGCCGCGTACCTCTCGTGCACGAAGCACGCGGCGGTGTCCGACGAATCGATGATCGCGGTGACCTCGGCCTCGGTCAGGTAGGTGTTGAGCGGCAGGAAGTACAGGCCCGCTTCGTGACAGGCCAGCGAGATCTCGATGATGTCGACGTCGTTGGTGAGCATGACGGCGACCGGATCGCCGGGCTGGAGACCTTCGGCTCGCAGGGCGTGCACGAGTTGGTGGGCGTTGCCGGCGAGCTCGGCATAGGACCGCGGGCCTGACGGCGAATCGAGGATCGCCGGGAAGTCCGGCCGGTCCTCGGCGATCCACCACACGCCGAGTCGTTGATCCCAGGGGTGCTTCATCGATGTACCTCGCGGCGAGTGATCGGCCTTGTTCGGCCATCGGCGCCGGACACGAACGGGCCGATAGTAGTGCAAGTGTTGTGCGCTATCGGCGCTGCGCTTGCCACAGCGTCACATCTGGAGAGGCTCTGATGGATCCCGATGGGCGAGCGTGGTCGCCATCTGCTTTCGCCAATGGGCCTCGGCACCTTCGGCGTCACCAGCGATCACCAACGCCAGCAGTTTGCGATACGAGCGCACCGCACGTCGCATGAGGGCCTGGTCGGAACGGCGCGCACCTTGCTCGTAGTAGTGCTGCACCAGCAGGTGGAGCAGGTTGGACAAGGTTGCGAGCGTGACGTTGCCCGAGCGTTCGACGATCGTCTCGTGCACCCGGGCTGCTGCGCTGGCGAACTGTGCCACGTCGCCGGCATCGGCGGCGCCGTCAGCGACATCGATGGCAGCGGCGAGTGCGGCGACGTCGTCGTCGTTGTGACGGGCCGCGAGCTGGCGCGCCAACGCTGGTTCGATCAGCTGGCGGGCGTTGTCGAGGTCCGCCGTCGTGACCCCGTCGAACTGCAGGAGCAATGCGAGGTTCCACGCCAACTGATCGGGCTTCGGCCGCGTGATGACGCCCCCGCCGCCCCGGCCCCGGCGGATCTCGATGAGGCCTTGGGTCTCCAAGATCCGCAGCGCCTCGCGCAGCGTCGTGCGGGCGACGCCGAAGTGGGCCGTCAGCTCTTCTTCGGGCGGGAGTCGATCACCGACGCTCAGATCACCGCTGATGATGCGCCGGCGCAGCCGGTCGGCGACCAGCTCGCCGGCCTTTTGCACCTTGACGTGTTCACCAGTGGGATCCATGAACGGGGCGTGCGTCGCGGACGTCGATCAGCGGAGGCGTTCGATGATGGCGGCCTGATCGTCGATGAAGCGCTTCATTTCATCAGGGCCTTGGGGTTCGTCGTTGGAGAGTCCGACCACGACGCGGTGCACACCGAGTTCAAGGTAACGCTCGATGTTCGGCGTGTTGCCCGGCCACACCATCACCGAGACCGGAACAGAGCCCGGCTCGCGCCCGGCGGTCTCGAGCGCGGCATCGAGCCACTTCATCTTCACGCCGAAGTCGCGCTCGCCCATGTCGATGGGGAACCATCCGTCGGCCCAGCGGGCCACGTGGCCGAGGCCGATGCGCCCGGTGCCGCCGAACCACAGTGTCGGATGCGGTTTGGTCTCGGGCTTCGGGTAGGAGTACACCGCGGGGAAGTCGAAGAACTCGCCGTGGAACTCGGCTTTGTCCTGCGACCACAGGACGCGGAGCGCGGCGATGCATTCCTCCAGGGCGCGATAACGCTGGCGCCAGCTGATGTTGGGCGCGATGTTCTCGAGCTCCTCGGGGTTCCAGCCCACGCCCACACCGATCTCCACCCGACCGCCGGAGAGCACGTCGAGCGTGGCGATCTCCTTCGCACAGGACAAGATGTTGCGCTCGAGGACCAGCATCACGCCGGAGCCGATCTTCAAGGTGGTGGTGGCCTGGGCTGCCACGGCGATGGAGGCGATGAGGTCCATCATCCCCCGGTACGGCTCGGGCGGCTCTCCTCCCGTGGCGGGGTACGGCGTCTTGCCCGTGGCGGGGAGATGGTTGTGCTCACCGATCCACAGCGATTCGAAGCCACGCTCTTCCAGCAGCTTGGCCAGCTCGGCCGGTCGCAGCCCGCTCGCGTTGTTCATGGTCGTGAATCCGAAATGCATGGTGAAGCCTTTCCCCAGGAGCGGACCCGCTGGCGTGCTGCCAGGAGCTCGTCAGCCGATCGTATTGGCCATGGACGTGACCCGAGTAACTGACCGACCTCTTGCCCTGGGCTGCGCCGAGACATGATGATGTGCGTCGTAGGGGGCAACCCGTCCGGGTGTCCACCGAAGGAGAGTGCAATGAACCGCACCATGATGCGCGCCAAGATCCACCGCGCCGTCGTCACCGGAGCCGACATCCATTACGTGGGCTCCATCTCCATCGATCCGGCGCTGATGGAAGCGGCGGGAATCTTGGAGTTCGAGCAGGTGCACGTCGTGGACGTCGACAACGGCGCTCGACTCGTGACCTACGCCATCGTGGGTCAGCCTGGGGAGATCTGCCTCAACGGGGCCGCTGCACATCTGGTCGACATCGGCGATCGGATCATCATCATCACCTACACCCAGGTCGACGACCGCGAGATCGCCGACTATCGGCCGACGATCGTTCACGTCGACACGCTCAACCGCCAAGTCCCCGAAGAGATCGCCAAGGCCGCTGCCGCGTCCCGCCGTTACGTGACGGTGGAAGGCTGAACTCTCAGATACCTGCTGACTCGGTCAACAAGAATTGACAAGGGCCCGGACGCCGTGGAGCTGGATCCACCGGTGTCCGGGCCCTTGCGAGTGTGTGGCCGTTTCAGATCACAGGCCGAGCTCGGTCAACGCGTCCTTGATGGGTCTGACCGTGACACCGCTGCGTACCACCGCGTCGAGCATCTGGACGAAGTTGGCCGGGGTGCTGTTGTAGCTGGTGGGGTCGGCCGGAGCGCCATCGAACTGGTCGTGGAACACCAACACGAGGTAGCTGTTGTGCTTGCGGGCCAGCGCCATCTGGGCCTCGACATCCATCCACGTCGTGGTGCCGCGGATGTTGAACGTCAACAGGTTGTTCTTGTTGATGGTGCGACCCTCGTTGCGGCCGTTCTCGCCCGGGGTGATGGTGCGGTGGTACGAGAAGTTGGCGGCCAACTCTGACAACACCGTGGCATCGGTGTCACCGTAGGGCGACGCGAACCCCGGGGTGCCCGACACGCCCATCGTGGTGGCCAGCCAGTTCTTCACGTCTGCGTACTGTCCGGCCCGACCAGCCGGCGTGAGGGCTGCGTTGGCCGTGCCGTCGGTCAACCAACCGGCCGGTTGCTGTGAACGGCGGAGTGTCGGGATGGCCTCGGTGCCCGGGTAGGCGGGCCCGATGAGGTGGGGATGGTCGATGGTGTGGGCTCCCAACTCCATGCCGCCATTGCGCATGTCGGTCATCTGGGCGATCGACATGTACGGATAGCGGTTGCCGTCGGTGGGGTGCGTCGGATTGGACATCAGGAAGAAGGTGCCTTTGAGGCCGCGCGCATCGAGGGCCGGTTTGACCACGGTGTAATGCGAGATGAAACCGTCATCGAAGCTGAGGGACACGAGCGGTCGAGTGAAGTCGCCCGTCGTGCTGAGACCGGAGATCGTGAACGTCACCGGAGCGGAGGTGACGAAGGCCGAACCGCTGGAGGGTCGGGCGACTGCAGTCAACGTATGGGTGCCGTCGCTGCGCGTCCAGGCGTTGAACCCTTGCGAGTAGGTCGAGCCCACCGATGACACGGCGCCGTGGTTCTGGGTGTTGAGGATGATGCCGTCGACGTAGAAGTCGACACCGGCCACTGGCCCGGTGACGTTGGCCGACACCGACCAGTTGTTGGTGTTGCCCGACGGGACCGGCGCCAACGCCGTGATGGACATCGCCGCTGCGGTGGTGACGACCAGCGAGTAGGTGCGGGTGGTGGTGCCCAGGTCGTCGCCGGTGAGTCGGACCGTGACCGACGACGTTCCACCGACACTCGGCGTGCCGGAGATGAGTCCGCTGCTGGACATCGACAACCCTGCGGGGAGACCGGTCACGGTCCACGTCGACGGCGTGAGCGCTGTGCCGGCCAGTTGCAGGAAGTAGGTCTGGCCGACTCGGCCTTCCGGCAGAGCAGCGGTGGCGATGACCGCGTTCACCGGTGGGCGCGAGAAGGCCGCAACGCTGACGATGTCGGATGGGACAGACTGGCCACCGAGCGATCCGTGGAAGTCCCTGTCCGAGAAGTTGAAGATGCCACCGTCGGCAGCCACCTGCAGGTAGCCGTTGCCGAACGACACCATGCCAACGACCGGCTTGTTCAATGCGGTACCGCCCATGGACCCCCGGAACGCCGCGTCGAAAGCGAACACGCCGCCGTCACCCGCGATGAGCCAATAGCCCGTACCGTCGGGATCGGGAACGAGTGAACGCACCGGGGCATTGAGGCGGGTGCCACCCATCGATCCGCGGAAGCTGGCGCCACCCATGGCGAACACGCCACCGTCGAGCGCGACGAGGTACAGGCCCTTGCCGTCCACGGTGGGGGCCGAGTCGATGATGGGCTGGTTCAGTGGGACGTTGTTGGGGGTGAAGTCGGTGATGTCACCCAATGGCGTGGCGTCACCGCGAGCAAAAGTGCGTCCGGTGGATGAGGTGAGCCAGTAGCCGAGCCCGGTCGGCGTCCGCGACAGCGTCACGATCTCCTCACCGGCGTTCAGCGTCGGTTTGACGCCGTAGACGATGGCGTTGCCCCGGCCGTAGACATTGCCCTGGGAGTCGGCGATCCAAATGCCGGTGCCGTCGGCTGTCGACTCGACCTTCACGGCAGTGGCGCCTTCGGGCACGGACACCTGGTCGTAGGCGAAGGCGGCGCCGAAGTTGTAGAGCCTTCCCTCGCCGTCGAGCATCCAGTAGCCGCTCGTCAGCGTGAGCGCACTGGCCGGAGGTGAAGAGGCGACAGTGGCAACGAGCGCGGCGGTTGCGGCGAGCGCAAGGACGGTGATTGCCGCGACGAGACGGCGCAGCGGCGATGGGAGCGAACGGGCTTCAGGCACGGTCGTCGAGCTTAGGGATGCGGTCGATCGCGACGCGGTGCACGTCGGGTCATCCGAAGCGGATTGTGACAAGTGCTCAGTCGAGTCTGAGGCACATCGCGAATGGGAACGCGGCGTGGG
>JBFWVD010000024.1:0-70704 GCA_050246915.1 Acidimicrobiia bacterium
GCACACATTCGGTGAACGTGTCGACGATGGCCGCGCTCGTGGTGGCCGGTGGCGGTGTCCCCGTGGCCAAGCACGGATCGCGGGCGGCGTCATCCAAATGTGGTGCTGCGGACGTGCTCGAGGCGCTCGGGATGCGGATCGAGCTCGACCCCGACGATGTGCGTCGTTGTCTGGAGCGCACCGGGATGGCGTTCTGCTTCGCGCAGCGGTTCCATTCGGCGTTGCGACACGCCGGCCCGGTGCGTCGTGAACTGGGCGTGCCCACGTTGTTCAATCAGCTCGGCCCGATGGCCAACCCGGTGCGGGTCCGTCGTTACGTGCTCGGCGTGGCGGATTGGTCGGTGGCCGATCGCATGTTGGCGGTCATGCGCAACACCGGCGTGGTTCGCGCCATGGTCGTCCAGGGCGACGGTGGGCTCGATGAGCTGTCGATCTCCGGCCCGAGTCGGGTGCTCGAGTTGCATGATGGGGTGGTTCGCCCGCACACCATCGACCCGACCCAGTTCGGTATCGCGCTGGCGCCCCTCGAAACGATCAAGGGTGGTGAGCCGGCGCTGAACGCCGACATCGTCCGCCGGACGTTGGCCGGCGAGACCGGTCCGGTGCGCGACATCGTCTCGCTCAACGCTGGAGCGGGTCTCTATGTCGGTGGTGCCGCGGCCTCGATGGCCGAGGGTGTCGACCTGGCCCGTGCGGTGCTCGACGATGGGCGCGCTCTCGCCGTGCTCGATGGACTGGTGGCCGCGTCGCTGGGTTGACCGAGCGCCCGATCCGGGCACGCGGGGTGCTCCGGATCAGTCGACGATCATGACGCTGTAGACCGGTGGCAACGTGGAGGTCACGTTGGTCCAGCTGTCGCCGGCATCGTTCGAGGCCCACACCGATCCGGTCGTGGATCCCATCACCAGGCGCTCACCGGTCGCGTCGACGTCGAGGCCGTGGCGGTAGATGAGGTCGTAGCAGTGCTCCGACGGGAGGCCGTTGCCGATGTTCTCCCAGCTCTGCCCGCCGTCGCGGGTGCGGGTGATCACCAAGCGACCGTCGACGGGGATGCGCAGTTCGTCTGCCACCCCAGGCACGAACCACGCGGTGTCGGGATCGTGGGGGTGAACGGCAACTGCGAAGCCGAACGTGGACGGCGGCACATCTTCGAACTCGGTCCAGTTCTCCCCGGCGTCGGTCGAGCGGAAGATGCCGTTGTGATGTTGCGTCCACAGCACGTCGGGTACGGCAGCGCAGCGGACGGTGCGATGGGGATCTTGAGCCACCGGTGAGTAGGCCAGATCGGGAGGCATGTAGGCGTTGCGCATGCCATTGGTGACGTCCCACGTCTTGCCACCGTCGATGGTGCGCCACGCGCCGCCGCACGACACCGAGATCACGACCTCATCGGGATTGTGCGGATGAACCTCCACCGAGTGGATACCGGGCAGGTCGAACCCGCCTCCCATCCACTCGAGCCGCTCGGGTCGATCCCACAGGCTGCGGACGAGCTCCCAGGATTCGCCGCGGTCGTCGGACCGGAACAGGCCTCCGGGGATGGTTCCGGCCCACACCTGACCGGGTCGGTCGGGATGACCGGCGCTCATCGACCAGATGAGCTGTGTGCTCCAGGGTCGTTCGGTCTGACGCATGGGGCACACGTCCACGAACCCTTCGGGCTTGGGCGGATAGGCCGGTGCGTTCAACTCGGTCCACGATGCGCCGCCGTCGTCGCTGCGATGCAGCTTCGGTCCGAAGTGCCCGTGGTCGAGCGCGGCGTACAGGGCACCGTCGCGTCGGTCGACGCAACTCAAGTTGACAGGCACTCCGAGGAAGTCGACGTGGTCGACGCTCAATGATCCACCGTTGTCGGCAAGGGTGAACAACCCTTTGCGGGTACCGACCAGAACCTTCATGTCATCCTCCCGAGAGTGCCTGGAACACGTGGATCTCGTCACCGGCCGCGATGGGGTCGGTGAGTTGGTTGCGATCTGCGATCTGCTCGCTGTTGACGAACACCGTGACGTGCTTGCGGATGGCGCCGGTGTCGTCCACGACGTACGAGCGCACCGCCGGATGCGCCGCGAAGTAGGTGGCGAGCACTTCGCCGATGGTGTTGCCGTCGACGGTCTCGTCGGGGCATTCCACGTGGCGGCGGAGGGCCTTGGTGAAGATCAATCGGGCCATCGGCACGACCCTACCCATCCACGCATCTGGCCATCCCCGCGTGCGGCGCTGTTGCGGGCATCGATCGGTCGCATCATCGGGTGAGACGTTGCCGGTGACCAGAAGTCATCGCGTGGTGCCCCAGAAGTCATCGCGTGGTGACGCAGTTGGGTCACTGATGGTCTCGACTGCGTCGGTAGTGTCCCCGCGATGCACGAATCGGTCCCTGCGCACACCCTTGGTCGCCTCGTCGGCAGCCGCGAGCGGCGTGTGGAGGATCATCGACTCCTCACCGGGCAGGGGCGCTACGTCGACGACGTCGTGGCACCGGGCATGGCCCACGCGGCATTCCTGCGCAGTCCTCATGCCCATGCCCGCATCGTGCGCATCGACATCGCCGCCGCCCGCCGACTCGATGGGGTGCTCGGTGCGTTCACCGGCGCCGACATCGCCGCCCATACCAACCCCTTCGTGGGGATGATCACCCTCGATGGGTTGTTCGATCCGCAGTTCCACGCACTGGCCACCGACCGGGTGCGACTGGTGGGTGACCCCGTCGCCATCGTGGTGGCGCGATCGCGGGCCATCGCGGAGGATGCGTGCGAGTTGATCGATGTCGACTACGAGCCGCTCGAGCCGATCGCTGGGATCGCCGACGCCCTCGATTCGACCAAGCCGGCACTGTGGTCCGCCGCCGGCGGCAACGTCTTGTACCGCGACGAACGCAACGTCGGCGAGATCGACTCGTTGTTCGCCGCGGCGGACCGTGTCGTGACCCATCGCTTTCGGCAGCACCGCCAGTCGAACCAGCCGATGGAGGCGCGGGGCTGCGTCGCCGAGCTCGATCCGGCGACCGGTTCGGTCACCTATCACAGCGCTACCCAAGCCCCGCACGTGATGCGATGGGGGCTCGGTCTCATGGTGGGGCGGTCGACCATGACCGAGTCGATCCGGACGCTGATGTCGCGGCGCGACAACGTCACCCGCTTCGTGAAGGGCACTCGGGCCGAGCTGTCATCGAGACCCGAGCTGATCGGCGCCGGGAAGCTGCAGGCCCCGGCGATGCTGCGCCAGATGCGCCGCCAACCGCAACGTTCGGTGGCGCTCACCAAGGGGCTCATGGCGTTGCTCGCCAAGTCCGATGCTGATGTCCCCCACGTGGTTGCGGAGGACGTGGGTGGTGCGTTCGGAGCCAAGACATCGGTGAGCCGCGAGGACGTGGCCGTGCTCGTGGCTGCTCAGCAACTGCGATGCTCGGTGAAATGGATCGAGGATCGCAACGAGCATCTGCTGGTGGGCGCGCAAGCTCGCGAGGAGACCGTGGACGTCTCGGTGGCGGTGCACGACGACGGCACGTTGCTGGCCATGAAGGCCGACCTCGTCATGGACGGTGGGGCCTACCCGGGGTTCCCGTACGCCGCTCCGCTGTTCTGCCAGTTGGCCCGCGTGATGATCCCGGGGCCGTACCGTTGGAAGGCGTTGGGGTTCCGCAGCCGAGTGGTCGCCACCAACAAGGCGACGTACTGCGCCTACCGTGGTCCGTGGGCAGTGGAGACCTGGGTGCGCGAACGCATGATGGATCTGGTGGCTCGCGAGCTGGGCATCAGCGCCGCCGAGATGCGCCTGCGCAACATCATCGGCCCCGACGAGCTGCCGACACCGATGATCACCGGCCCCATGCTCGACGTGCGCATGAGCGCGCAACGAACATTGACAACGGCCCTCGAGGCGGGTGACTACGGCAATTGGAGCGCGATGCAGGCAGCGGCCCGGGCCGAGGGTCGACTGGTCGGACTCGGCATGTCGACGTTCATCGAAGCGGCGCCCGGTCCCCCCAAGTTCTTCGATCATGTCATCGGGGGCTTTGCCACGATGGCCGGTGAGGAACCGGCACGCGCCCAGCTGAACGACGATGGCACGGTGTCGGTGTTCACGCAGCAGATGCCCCATGGGCAGGGCCACGAGACCACGCTGGCCCAGGTCGCCGCCGATCAACTCGGCGTACCGATGAGTTCGGTACGCGTCGTGTACGGCGACACCCGCACCACCCCGTTCGGTCTCGTCGGCACCGGCGGCAGTCGTTCGGCGGCAATGGCCGGTGGCGCCGTCACTGCCGCAGCGGCGACTCTGCGTTCATCGATCGTCGATCTGGCGGCCGATCTGCTCGAGGCGGCACGTGAGGACGTGACCATCACCGACGGTGTCGCGCACGTGGCGGGCGTGCCGTCGCGGGGCGTGCCCTTGTGCGATGTCGCCGACGCAGCCCGTCAGCGTCACGTCGAATTGACGGCCACTGGCACCTGGGACGGCGGTGACGGCGGATGGGCACAGGCCACGCATCTGTGCTGGGTCGAGATCGATCCGGCGACGGGCAAGGTGCACATCGATCGATATCTCGTGGTCGAGGACTGCGGTGAGTTGATCAATCCGACCATTGTCGATGGCCAGATCGCCGGCGGGGTGGCTCAGGGCATCGGGGCGGTGTTGTACGAGAAGGTGATCTACGACGACAACGCCCAGTGCCAGACCGGGACGTTCTTGGACTACCTCCTCCCGACGGCGGCCGAGATCCCCGACATCGAGATCATCCACGTGCAGACGCCGTCGGGCATCACTGCCAACTATCGCGGGGTGGGGGAGGGCGGGATGATCGCCGCACCGGCCGCCATCACCAACGCGATCGAGGACGCGCTCGCTCACCTCGGTGTGCGCATCACCGAACAACATCTCCCACCGTCTCGGATCTTGGAGTTGATCGACCGCTGATCGCCCCCTGATCGCCAGCGGGTCGACCGCTGATCGGGTCCGGGCAGGAGGTCGGCGCAACGCTGTGACACCATTTCGGGTGTGTCGACGCATGCTGAACTCCTGGCCCGCCATCGTGAGGTCCTCCCCAACTGGCTGACGCTGTTCTACGACGAGCCGATCGCCCTGGTGTCGGGGGAGGGTCGCTACGTCACCGACGCCGAGGGCCAGCGCTATCTGGACTTCTTCGGGGGGATCCTCACCACCATGACCGGGCATGCCGTGCCGGCAGTGGTCGAGGCCTTGCGGGAGCAAGCGGCCAAGATGCTCCACACCTCGACGCTGTACCTGATCGAACCCATGATCGAGTTGGCCGAGATGATCACGTCGTTGTCCGACATCCCCGATGCACGGGTGTTCTTCACGAACTCCGGATCGGAGGCCAACGACACCGCACTACTGCTGGCCAGCCAGTACCGCCGGTCCAACCAGATGCTGGCTCTGCGCAACAGCTACCACGGTCGTTCGTTCGCCACGATGGGTGTCACCGGCAACCGTGGGTGGTCGGCCTCGAGTCTCACACCCTTCAACGTCCATTACATGCACAACGGATATCGGTTCCGCTCTCCGTTCCGTCACCTCGACGACGCTGCGTTCATCGATGCCATCGTGGACGATCTCCGCGATGTGCTGCTCACCATGACCGCCGGCGACGTGGCGGCGCTCATCGCCGAGCCGATCCAGGGTGTCGGGGGGTTCACCATCCCACCCGACGGGATGTTCCGGGCCATCGAGCAGGTGTGCGACGAGAACGGGATCTTGTTCATCAGCGACGAGGTGCAGACCGGATGGGGTCGAACGGGTGAGCACTTCTGGGGATGGCAGGCCCATGGGGTGACCCCCGACATCGTCACCTTCGCCAAGGGGGTCGGCAACGGTTTGGCGCTCGGTGGTGTCATCGCCCCTGCGGAGATCATGAACTGCCTCACCGCCAACTCGATCTCGACCTTCGGTGGCAACCCCTTGGTGTCGGCCGGCGCACTCGCCAACCTGCGCTATCTCCTCGATGCCGATCTGCAGACCAACTGCTTGGCTCGCGGCAACGAGATCCTCTCGGCTCTCATGCCGTTGCAACACACGTTGACAAAGGTCGGAGAAGTGCGCGGTCGTGGCCTGATGATCGGCGTCGAGTTGGTCACAGCCGATGGGTTCACCCCCGATGCGGCGCTGGCCACGGCGGTGTTGAACGAAACCCGTCGACGGGGGCTGCTCATCGGCAAGGGTGGGCTGCACGGCAACTGCTTGCGAATCGCTCCGCCGCTGTCGATCACCGCCGACGAAGCCAGCGAGGGCGCGTCAATTCTCATTGACGTGTTGCGAGGGCTGGCTGCGTGATCGTGTCGGTGCCGGCCAGCTCGGCCAACATGGGGCCCGGGTTCGACACCTTGGCTCTGGCTCTGTCGTTGTCGTTCGAGCTGAGCGACGCTCCGTTCGACGATCGTCCCGGTGGTGCACCGATCGAGAGCACCCATCCTGCGGCGGTGGCATTCGCTCGCGGCGGTGGTGTCGGGCCGGTGTGGGTCCGCTCACCGATCCCGATGGGACGGGGCCTGGGCTTCTCGGGTGCTGCTCGGGTAGCTGGAGTGGTCGCCGCGCACGTGCAGCGAACCGGACACTTCGACCCCACGAACGACGGTGCCCAACTGGTGGCCATGGCCGCTGATCTCGAGGGCCACGCCGACAACGTGGCGGCCTCGCTGTACGGAGGGGCGGTGGCCACGGCCTCGGGGACGACGGTACGGATACCCCTCGGGTTCGACCCGGCCGTGGTGTGCTGGGTGCCCGTCGGAACCAAGACATCGACCGACGCGAGCCGCACCCGGCTGGGTGGCTCGGTGCCATTCGCCGACGCGGTGTTCAACGTCGGGAGCGTCGCGTTGCTGGTGGCGGCGCTGGCGTCGGGGGACGTTGCGGCCCTGAGGATCGCGACGCGCGATCGCCTGCATCAACCGCAACGGTTGGCCGCTGTGCCGCGATCGAGCGAGGCGCTCGAGTCGGGACTTGCCAACGGGGCATGGTGCGGATGGTTGAGCGGATCGGGGCCGACCATCGCGCTGCTCTGCCCGTTGACCGCGGCCGACGCGCTGGCTGCTGCCCTGCCGACCGAGCACGGACACGCCAAGGTGTTGCGCGTCGATCACGCCGGCACCACGGTCGAGTGAACCCGGTCGAGGGGTGTACCGAACAATCAGATCCCATCCGAGGTTCGGTCGTTTCGTGCCGCCTGGCGGTACAAAACGACCAAACCTCAGGCCGTCGGGATGGGACGTCCGCGACCTCGGACGGCAGCGCCGTCGGCCGCGATCGCTACTCGCTGCGGCGGATGTCGGCCAGCGCCGCCACACACACGGTGAGCGTCGACAGATCGGTGGTCGCCAGAGCCCGAACCTCTCCGAGCACGGCGATGGCACGATCGATCGATCGACGATGACGTCCTTGCCAGCCGCTCACCAGATCGTCGGGGAGCGCGGTCGACGGCGCCTCGGCGAACACCATCGCGGTGAGCGCTCGATGTTCATCGGCCAACTGCAGCCGGAGCGCGTGCCGGCACTGCGTCTGCCAACGATCGTTGCGGGGGAGCGCGTCGAGCCGGCGGCGTAGCCAGTCGAGGTTGAGGATGTCGCCGACCAACTCGTGCACGCTCGCGACATCGTGCACGGCCCGTCGCCGGGTGACTGCCACGTCGACGACGTCGAGGGTCACGTGCGCCAACGGCCATGCCGCGGCGATGTCGGCCAACTCCGCCGGCAGGCCCGCGTCGCGGAACTGCTGGCCAGCGCGGAGCAGATCGTCGCGGTCCTCGCCGGCCACGATGTCACTCAACATCCCCACCACCAGACGTACGCCGGGTGCCAATTCGCTGATGGCCTCCGACAGTGGACGAGGTGAGCGTCGATGCGTCAGCAGCCACAGCACGGCGCGTTCGATGAGCCGACGCAACCGCAGGAACAGCTCAACCTGAACGGCGGCGTCGACCGTGCCGTCGAGCGCCTCGATGGACGACCAGTGTCGCTCCAACTCGAACAGATCGGCGGCCACGATGTGTGCGGCCACGACCTCGGCCACGGTGGCGCCGGTCTGTTCGCTGAGCCGGAAATCCGATGAGAGCCCAGCACGGTTCACCATGCGGTTGACGATCGCGGTGGCGATGATCTCGCGCCGCAGTCGATGTGAGCGAATGCCACTGGTGAACCGATCGCGCATCTGCGGCGGGAAGTACGCGAACAGCTCGCGCTCGAGGAACGGATCGTCGGGCAGCGTCGATCGCAAGACGTCCGCGATGTCGGCGATCTTCGTATACGCCATGAGCACCGCCAGCTCGGGACCGACCAGACCGCGCCCTGCCGCATGTCGTTCACCCATCTGTCGATCGGTGGGGAGGAACTCGAGCTCGCGATCGAGCAGACCCTCGGTCACCAATGACCGCACGTAGCGGGCGTGCACATCGATCATGGGGGCCGACTGCTGGCGGGCGTTGGCCAGCGCTCGGTTCTGAGCGATGTTGTCGGCCAGCACCAGCTCGGCCACATCGTCGGTCATCGACGCGAGGAGCATGTTGCGTTCCGCCTCGCTGATCTCGCCGTCGGCCACCGCGGCGCCCAGCGCGATCTTGATGTTCACCTCGTGATCGGAGCAGTCGACCCCGGCAGAGTTGTCGATGGCGTCGGTGTTGATGAGTCCGCCGTTTCCGTTCGCCCCACCAGCGAGCGCGTATTCGACGCGTCCGCGCTGAGTGAAACCCAAGTTGCCTCCCTCGGCGACCATCGCGCAGCGCAGTTCGCGACCGTTCACCCGTACTGCGTCGTTCGCCCGATCGCCGACGTCGCCATGGCGTTCTTCCGTCGCCTTCACGTAGGTCCCGATACCTCCGTTCCACAGCAGATCGACCGGCGCCCGCAACACCGCGCTGATGAGCTCATCGGGGGTGAGCTCCGTCGTCGCGGCGTCGATCCCGAGCACGGCTCGGACCTGCGCGGAGAGCGGAACGGACTTGGCGCTGCGCGGCCAGACGCCGCCACCGGGGCTGATCAACGCGGAGTCGTAGTCAGCCCACGACGACCGCGGCAGATCGAACAGCCGCTGACGCTCGGCGAACGAGGCTGCCGGGTCGGGCGAGGGGTCGAGGAACACGTGGCGATGATCGAACGCGGCCACCAGGCGCAGATGGGACGACCGCAACAACCCGTTACCGAAGACGTCGCCGGACATGTCCCCGATCCCGACCACGGTGAGCGTCTCAGCGTCAGCGTTGCGACCCAGGGTTCGAGCATGACTGCGCACGCTCTCCCACGCGCCTCGGGCCGTGATGGCCATCTCCTTGTGGTCGTAACCAGCGGAACCACCCGACGCGAACGCGTCACCGAGCCAGAAGCCGCGCTCGAGCGCGATGGCGTTGGCCAGATCGGAGAACGACGCCGTGCCCTTGTCGGCAGCCACGACGAGATAGGGATCGTGTCCGTCACCGATGCGCGTGTCGAGTGGATGGACCACCTGGCCGCCCACGAGGTTGTCGGTGAGATCGAGAAGGGCGCCGATGAAGATCCGGTAGCACGCTTCGACTTCGGCCCGCAGCCCGTCCGGGTCAGCCGGAGCCTGCTTGACCACGAAGCCGCCCTTGGCGCCGGTTGGCACGATGACAGCGTTCTTCACCAGTTGGGCCTTCATGAGGCCGAGCACCTCGGTGCGGAAGTCGGCGCGTCGATCGCTCCATCGAATGCCACCTCGCGCCACGTCGCCACCACGCAGGTGCACCCCCTCGGTGCGCGGCGAGTACACCCAGATCTCGTGGGCGGGGCGCGGCAGCGGGAGGTCGGGCACACGTGAGGGGTCGAGCTTCACTGCCAAGGTCGCTCGGGGCTGCCCCCCACCATCTCGCTGGAAGTAGTTGGTGCGAACCACCGCGTCGATGAGCGACAGGAGCGCGCGCAAGATGCGATCGTCGTTGAGACTGGTCACCGCCCCCAGCGACGCCACGATCGCGTCACGCTCTTCGCGTGCCGCGGCGTCGGTCATGGCGGTGGTCGGATCGAGTCGATGTTCGAAGCGCCGCACCAAGGCCCGGGCGATGTCAGGATGGGTTGACAGCGCGCTGGCCATCGCCGCCACCGAGTACTGCGAGCCGACCTGGCGCAGGTATGCAGCCATGGCCCGCAAGATCGTGATCTGTTCGACGGTGAGGCCGGCCAGGATCAGCCGGTTGAACGCGTCGGCCTCGACCTCATTTCGCACCAGCGCCCGAAAGCCACGCTCGAACTCTGCGCCGATGGCCGGATCCCGCAGGACAGCCGGCTCGGGGGCGGCGATGCCGTAGGTGTCGATCCACACCGTGGCCTGGCCGTCCCCGGAGTCGCGTTCGTGGCGACGCTGATCGATCACGCTCACCCCGAGTTGTTCGAGCAGGGGTACCACCTGGCTCAAGGTGATGGCGGCGCCGCGATGAGCGATGCTGAGCGACGCCTCCTGGGCTCCGGCGCTGAGCCGAGCGGCCACTGGGGTGACCTCGGTCAGAGAAGCGATGAGATCGTCGATGATGGCGTCATCGAGCAGTGACATGGTTGGCCTCGTCGCGCGCTTGTCCGCCTCCGGCACCGTTGACGGAGGGCTCTCACCGAAGGGCTATCACACGGTCGCCTCAGCAACGCACCATCACCGCGTCGGGGTGAACATGGGCAGCGGTACCGCGGGCAGCGCCCAGCCGCCGCTGCACTCGACCAGGCCGATGCGATGGGCGTGATCGGCCAGCCAGGCCGCCGCACACGCCATCTCGTCGGCGAGATGCCGGGGGAGCGGCCCGTGCTCGGACGGGATCTCGAGATCGGAGGGGAGCGGGAGGGTGGCCGCGTCATCGTGCGATCGCACGTCGGTGAGCACTCCTCGCTCGAGCGTGGCGATGACGCCACCCGGTAGTTGCAGTTGCAACCATCCCGTGCCGCGCAGCGCATCGAGGCGGCGTTGGCGATCGAGCACCCGCGCCAGGGCTGCGGCGCGATCGCGAGTATCGGCGGCCTCCTCGAAGCGCTCGGTCGACGCCAACTCGTACATGCGCTCCTCGAGCCGATCGAGCAAACGACGCGGTTCATCGGTGAGCCCCCGGATGACGTCGTCGACCACAGCGGCGTACTCGAGTTCGGTGAGATCACCGGTGCACGGGCACGCGGCGACGCCCAGTTGGGCGGCAGTGCACAGCCCTTCCTTGCGGCGACCACGTCGACCCATGCGGGCCGAGCAACGGCGGAGGCGTGTAACGGACTCGATGGCATCGGCCACCTGTCGTGCCACCGCGGCGGAGGTGATGGGCCCGAGGTAGAGGCCGTTGTCCTCCTTCGGCGCCTTCACCACAGACAGGCGCGGGAACGTCTCGTCCAACGTGAGCTTCAGGTAGCAATAGCGCGGCCAGTTCTTGGACTGCGTGTTGTAACGGGGCGAGTGGCGGTGGATGAGGCGCACCTCGAGCACGGCGGCCTGCAGCGTGGACGCGCAGGGCACGTGATCGATGCGGGTCGTCTCACGCAGCAGCGCTCCCACCTTGCGGCGTTCGTCGCTGGCGAAATACGAGCGCACCCGCTGGCGCAGGTTGGTGGCCTTGCCGACGTACAGCACGTCACCAGTGGGCCCCTTGAACAGGTACACCCCTGGGGAGCGGGGCAGGGAGTCGGTGAGTCGCAGCTTGGTGGCCTGAGCAGCGTTGCCGATGCGGTGCAGCGTGAGCAGATCGTCGAGCCCGAGCACACCGAGGCCAGAAGCGCGTTCGATGAGCAGGTGCAGCAGATCACAGGTGGCCAGCGCGTCGTCGAGGGCGCGGTGGCTCGGGCGATGATCGAGTCGCAGGCGTTCGGCGAGTGTGCCGAGCTTGCAGTTGGGCACCTCGTCACGCAGCAGACGGCGGGCGAGGGCGACGGTGTCCACGCTGGCGTTGGGCAGCTTGGGTCGTCCGCTGCGTTCCAATGCCGCGTTCATGAAGCCCAGGTCGAAGCGGACGTTGTGCCCGACGAGCACCGCGTCGCGCGCGAACTCCAAGAAGGTGGGCAAAACCGATTCGATGCGCGGCGCGGTCATGACCATTGACTGTGTGATGCCGGTGAGGACCGTGATCTCCGGAGGGATTGCGCAACCCGGGTTGACCATGGTCTGGAAGGTGCCGAGGCACTCGCCGCCGCGCACCAGGACGGCGCCGATCTCGGTGATGCCGCAGTGCTCGGGCGATCCACCGGTGGTCTCGAGGTCGAAGATGCAGAAGGTGACCTCTCGCAGCGGGGTGCCGAGGTCCTCGAACGATCGCTGCAGAGCGGGAGCGGTTCCGGCGGCCATGCGAACAAACGTACGGCGAATGTGTGTTCGATGGCAAGGATCCTCCGGCCGGCATCGCCTCGCGCCGGTTGCTCGGCCTGCCCGGCTCCCGATCGCGGTCGATACCATCGGCGCAATGGCCACTCGATACCGATGCAAGTCCTGCGGGAACCTCACGCGATTCGACGTGGTGTCGACCGTACGCAGCCGGGCATTCCACCATTATTCCGTCGGCGGGGACCTCTCGATCGAGGACCAGGTCATCATGTCCGAGGATGTCGAATCGGTGACCTGCCGCTGGTGTGGGCCCACAGGGTCGGTCGAAGAGGTGGTCGGCGACACCGAAGGGGCATCGTCCTGAGCGACGCCCCCGTCGTCCCCGATGAGATGCTCCGCGACGCCATCGAGGTGGCGTTCATGGTGGCCGTCGCGGCGTCGAAAGCCCGGCCGGCGGTGCCCGTGCCCCCGCCCCTACGCCCGTTCTTGAAGCTCCAGCGGTTGCCCGAGCGAGCGCTGGCTCCGATCCGCCGAGTGCTCGAGACCGACGACAGCTTCCGGCGATTCGTTCTCCCCGCCGCATCCGAGGAGTTGGTCGGCACTGCCGGCTGGCTGTGGCTGCACCGGCCTGAGGGATGGCAAGAGCAGTTGCAGGTGCTCGTCGAGGAGCGAGCGAGCACATCGGCTGATGAGGCCAGTGCCCGTGCCGAGCGATCGGCGGTCAAGCGACTCGACGCGGCTGAGGCTGCAGCGCGGCGCTCGGCGGCGGCCGAGGCGAGTGCTCTGGGCCTGGCCGACCAACTGCGGGCCGAAGCCGATCGAGAGCGCGCCGATCGGCGTGACACCGAGGAGCAACTGGCCAAGGCGAGGGCGCGCATCGCTCAGCTCGAGACCGAGTTGCGCGGTGCTCGTCGTCGCATCGACGCCGTGGCGGCCGAGGCCAGCGACGCATCAGCCCAGTCCGAACTCCTGCAATCGAGGTTGACAGAGTCCGAGGCGGCGCTCGCGGTGAGCCGGGCCGAGGTCGATCTGCTGCGGGCGCAATTGGAGTTGCTGCGGGCTTCGTCCGAGTCGACGACGATCGAGCACTTCGGCGAAGTCTCCAGCGTTCCCGTGCCCGCGCGTGGTCCGGCGCCGCTCGACCCGTCGCTGGTGGACGCGATCGGCCGGGCCGCCGATGCGGGCAGAGCGCTCGGCGCTGCGTTGGCCGATGTGGCCGCCAAGGTGGGTGAGATCGGCGCGGCGAGCAACGTCGGCGCGGCGGCCGGTGTCGTCACCCGCAGCGACGTCGCCCCGTCGGCGGCCCGACCCGCTCGCGCCCCGCGGCCGACCCGGTCGTCGGTGCCCGTCCCCGGCGGCGTCCGCTCCGGAACCCGTGAAGCGGTCGATCACGTGCTGCGTGCCGATGGTGTCGAGGTGATCATCGATGGGTACAACCTGGCCAAGCGGCTGTGGCCCGGACTGCAACTGGTGGACCAACGGACTCGGGCCATCGATCTGGTGGCGGGCGTGGGCACGCGGTTCGGGCGTGCTCCGCTCATGGTGTTCGACGGGGCCGATGTGATCGGTCCTGCCATCGCTCGCCCTGGGGTTCGGGTGCGGTTCTCGCCGGCGGGCACCATCGCCGATGACCTGATCGTGGACATCATCGCCTCGACGCCGCCGAGCACCCCGGTGATGGTGGTGACCGACGACGGCGATCTGCGCCGCCGAGCGGCTGCCCAAGGTGCCCTCGCAGTGCGGTTGGAGCCGTTCGTGGCCTCGGCCCGATGGACCACCTGAACAGCTGATCAGGCGCACTTCACGAAAAACATCACACCCCCCGATCACAGTTCGATCATGCCGTTCGACGCGGCAGCACGCCCAGGGGTCGCCGTGACCGCTGGATCGATCGGGAGGTAGCTCCATGTCATCAGGGTCATCAGGGTCATCAGGGTTCATGTCGACAGGCGAGTCGTTCAACATCAGCTGCGATACCTGCGCACGACGCGACAGCGATCACTGCGGCGACTGTGTGGTGAGCTTCATCTGTGGTCGTGAGCCCGGCGATGCGGTCATCATCGACGTCGAGGAGTTGCGGGCCATGCGGATGTTGAGCGATGCCGGTCTGGTGCCCGAGTTGCGCCACGCCCGCGTCTGACGCCGCCCGGTAGCCTCGCGTCGTCGTGAGCATCACCGCTGAGCAACTCGCTGTCCTGCGCGCCCTGGGCGAGCAGCACGGCCTGGTGGCCTTCGGTGTTGCCCCCGCCGACCCCATGGAGCGCGCACGCGTCGCCCTCGAGCATCGCCGTGCCCACGGCATGCACGCTGGCATGTCGTTCACGTTCAAGAACCCTGCCCGATCCACCGATGCCCGCGCCTCGATCCCGTGGGTGGCCAGCTTCGTCGCCGGCGCCGTGCGCTACAACGGCGACGACCTCGGCGAACCGCCCGAACCGCAATCGTCGCGACCTTCGGGACGAGTGGCCCGATACGCGGTCGGCGATCACTACACCGTGTTGCGTGATGCGCTTGGTCATCTGGCACGCCAACTCAAGGTGTGGGGGCACAAGGCCACTGTGGTCGCTGACGAGAACAACCTGGTCGACCGGGAGGTGGCGTGGACTGCCGGCCTCGGCTGGTACGGCAAGAACGCCAACCTGCTCGTGCCAGGCGTCGGCTCGTGGGTGGTGCTCGGCGCCGTCGTCACCTCGGCCACCTTCTCTCCCGACGTCGACTTCGTGTCAACTCCAGTTGACGATGGATGTGGTAGCTGCACGCGTTGTTTGCCGGCGTGCCCGACCGGGGCCATCGTCGAGCCCGGAGTGGTCGACGGTCGGCGTTGCCTGGCTTGGCTGGTGCAAGCTCCCGGGGTGTTCCCGCGTGAGCACCGCGTGGCCATGGGTAACCGCATCTATGGCTGCGATGACTGTCAAGAGGTGTGCCCGCCCAACCGGCTTGCCGTCCGCCGAGGTCAGCCGCGACCCACGGGTGCATCGTGGGTCGACCTCATCGGCATCGTGGAGGCGAGCGACGACGATCTGCTCGATCGGTTCGGGCACTGGTATCTGGCCGGCCGCTCCGTGCGATCGCTGCGCCGCAACGCGTTGATCGCCCTGGGCAACAGCGGTTGCGCCGCAAACGCCGCTGTTCGATCTGCGATAGCTGGGGCGTTGTCCAATGACGACGAGATCATCCGATCCCACGCGCTGTGGGCCGCGCATCGCCTCGGCCATTTCGATCTGGTCGCCTCCATGGTCGATGATCAGTCGACGCTCGTGCGCGACGAACTCGCCAGCCGGGACTTCTCAGATCACGACAACACCGGTCAAGACCCCGGAGCCATCTCAACCCCATGACCCGACATCTCCTGGTCACCAACGACTTCCCTCCGAAGGTGGGCGGCATCCAGAGCTATCTCTGGGAGCTGTGGCGTCGACTCCCCGCCGACCAGTTCGCGGTGATGACCACCCCGTACCCGGGCACCGCGGCGTTCGACGCCGAACAGCCGTTTCGCATCGTGCGCACCAAGGACCCGGTGCTGCTGCCGCATCGACATCTGGCCCGGCGTATCGACCGTCTGGTCGACGAGATCGATGCCGATCTCGTCGTGCTCGACCCGGCGCTTCCGCTCGGGCATCTCGGTCGTTGGCTCGATCATCGCTACGGCGTGGTGCTGCATGGCGCCGAAGTGACGGTGCCGGGTCGACTGCCGGGCTCGCGTCAGCTGCTGCGGCGCGTCCTGCGTGACAGCGAACTGGTCATCGCCGCCGGCGGGTATCCGCTCGCCGAGGGGGAGCGGGCCGCCGGTCGGCGCCTTCCCGCCGTGGTGATCCCGCCTGGCGTCGATGTCAGCCGGTTTGCCCCGATGACCGATGATGCTCGTCGGGCGGTCCGGTCGCGCTATGGCATCGAGCCCGACGCTCAGGTGGTGCTGGGCCTCAGTCGACTCGTGCCGCGCAAGGGGTTCGACACGCTCATCGAGGCCGCGGCGCGTTTGCGATGGAACCATCCGAAGTTGATCGTGGTCATCGCCGGCAAGGGCCGTGATCGCGAACGCCTCGAAGAGATGGCCAAGGCTCACGATGCCCCGGTGCTGTTCCTCGGTCGTGTGCCCGATGAGGACCTCGGCGCCATCCACGGGGCGGCCGACGTGTTCGCCATGCTGTGCCGGAATCGATGGGGCGGCCTCGAGCAAGAGGGCTACGGCATCGTGTTCGTCGAGGCCGCGGCCGCTGGTGTCCCGGCGATCGCCGGACTGAGCGGTGGATCGCACGAGGCGGTGGTCGACGGCGTGACCGGGGTGGTGGTCCGACAACCCGAGGACATCGAGCAAGTGGCCGAAGCCTTGCGACGGCTCCTCGACGATCCCGAGCTCCGAGAGACCATGGGGCGAGCGGCTCGGGCGCGTGCCGAGCACGAGTTGTCCTACGACGTGTTGGCGGCGCGCCTCTGGGCGGCGTTGCAGGCGCTGGCATGATGGTCACCGATGGCCATCGCTGAACGTTTCGCGTTGTCCCGAGTGGACGCCCCGGGCGGGCCCATCTTGCGGGCCTCATGGGCGTCGACGGCGGTCTTCACCGTGGCGTCTGCTGTCGCGGTGGCCACCGAGTCGGCGAACGTGGCCGTGACCGTGGTCGATCTCGTGCTCTTCGCCATCGGCTGCGTGGTCTTCGTCATGGCGTTCGTGACCGGAGCCCAACGCAGCCGAACGCATGAGCTCGGCATCGGCGGCTGGTTCTTCTTGGCCGGGGCAGCACCGCGCCCGGTCCAGTGGCACCTGCTCGGTTCCTTCGGGGTGCAATGCCTGGTGTCCATCGTTGCCGCCTGGGTCGGATTCGCGCGGACTGCGGCCGATGATCTCAATCCTCTTGCTTTCAGTGTCCTGGTGCCGACGTTGGGGCTGGCGTTCTGCGGACTGTGGGGCGCTCGTCACGGATCGTTCGGCCCCCGGATCTTCGACGCACCGGTGGTCGGGGTCCACACCGGCAAGAGCGGGCGCGACGACGCTCCCGTGGACAAGAATGGTGACCATGGCTGATCAGGCGACACAGACGATCATCATCGATGCTGCTCCCGAGGCGTGCTTTCGGGTAGCGACCGACTTCGACGTCTATCCCGAGTGGGCCAAGGACGTGAAGGAAGCCGTCGTGCGCGAGCGCGACGAGCAGGGCCGGGCGCTCGAGGTCGAGTTCCGGGCCGCTGCGTTCGGACGGAGCACCCATTACACGTTGCGCTACGACTACTCGGGTTCCCCCGACGTGCTCAGCTGGAAGCTCACCAGCGGTGACCTCATGCGGGGCTGCGACGGAACCTATGAGTTCAGGGCGCTCGACGGGGGTCGTACGGAGGTGTCGTACCACCTGGCCATCGAGCTGGTCATGCCGCTTCCCGGATTCGTGAAGCGGCGCGCCGAGGTGCGCATCCTCAACACGGTCCGTGAGCTCAAGACCCGGGTCGAGCAGCTGGCCTGAGGGTTCTCGGTATGGCCTCGGCCAGCCCGGACATCTGCCAGTTGCTCCGAACTGGCCTGACAGGGTTGAACTGGCGGTATTCCGGCCGATCAGGAGAACGATGGTCCGGAGTGGAGTGAACCGATGAGACTGCTCGAGCTGTACGACGTCACCGGCCAGCGCGCGTGGCGACTCCATCCCCGCTTGTCGGTGGTGCGCGCCGATCCAACCACTCGCGCTGAGATCCTCGCCGGCATCGAACGATTGCTGCGTGGGGGTGAGGCGCCGGCCGTCGGCGTGGCCGACGTGCACGGTGTGGTGCTCGATCTCGACGGTCCCACCGCGATCATGTTGGCCCTCGATGGGGCGGTCGATCCGATCGTCAGGGCCCGTGAGCTGCCCACGCGCATCCCCACCTCCGAACATCGCGCTGCACTGCGGGCCGAGCGCGAGATCGAGCAGCTCCTGTCGCGCCGGAGCGAGGCGGAGCGTTTCCTGGTCGAGGCGGTTCGCCGTCGAGAGATGCTGATCGCCCAGCTCAATGCAGTCACCGCTGGGCCCGAAGACGTCCGTGCCGCCCGCGAAGATGCTTGGCGTTCGGTCGAGTCGGCCCGTCGCGAGATGGAACGCTTGCACGACGAGGCGTTGGCTCTGGCCGAATCCCGCCACAAGGCCGAGAGCGAACTGGCCAGGATCACCGGTCACGACGGTCCCACGCTCAGCGAGGCTCAGACCCTGGGCATGCGCATCGCTGAACTGGAGTCGGAGCGCGAAGAAGTACTGGCCCAGCTGGCCGACGCGACCTCGGAGTATGCGCGCCTCACCACCGGTCCTTCCGAGGTGGTCATCGACCTCGACGGTGACGACGAGCCCGACGACGGCTTCCTCGGTGGCGGGGGGTCTCACGACGGCAACGACCCGTGGGCGACCGAATCGGCGGCGAACAACCTCGCGGCGCGGTCGGTGGACCCGCTCCTCGAGACGAAGCTCGAGCAGATGCATGATGAGTTGACATCGCTCGATGAGCAGATCGAGCATGCCCATCGCGAAGCGCGCGCCAGCCAGTCACAGATCGACGTCTTGCGCGGCGCCATCGAAGCAGCTCGCGTTGCCCCCATCGAGGAGTTCGGTGGTCGACAGCGGGTCGCCACGGATTCGGTCGATCGCACGGTGGCCCCGCTGCCGACTCCTGCCCCGGCGCGTCCCGCCTCCGAGGCGCGCCCGCAGCGTTCTTCTACTCCCGACCCCGAGGCCCTCGATCTCGCCGACCAGCTCATCGAGTTGGAGGCCCGCCGACGACACCTGGCCTCGCAAGCGATCTCCGGTCACGGCGTCGATGCTCGTGCCGAGGCGATCGCCCGGCTCGAACGCGCTCGGGCTGAGTTGGCCGAGGCCGAGCGCACATCGCATCGCGCCATGGTCGACCCCGAGGCACGACGTCAGATCGAAGCGCTCCATGAAGAGGTCCTCGCCGCCCAGGACCGCGCCGACCGCCGGCTCGTCGGTGGCAAGGCCAAGTCGCAGCTGGTCGAGTTGCGGGCCAAGGAAGAAGCGCTGCTGGCCACGTTCGGGCTGGCGTCGTTCAGCGACTATCTGCTCACGTCCTCGACCATGGGTCGCCCCGATCCGGCGGCCGAGCTGCGTTACGCCATCGCCAGGTCCGAGGTCGCCGATGCCGAGCGGGGCCTGGCCCACGCCGAAGCCGGCGCCGGGCCCGATCCAGAGCTGTTGGAGATCGAAGACCAACAGGCCTATCTGCATCGTCAAGCCCTCGATCTCCTCGGCGGCGATCCCGGCATCGATCTGGTGAGCGCCCTGCGCGACTATCGGGCTCCGCTGCCCGGGGCCGACGCTGACGCCGCTGGCTTCGAGCCTGCCGACTCGTTCGCCCCGGCCGATGATGCCGCGACCACCCACTGGGCCGTGGACGAGATCGAGGCCAGCGACATCGAAGCCAGTGACATCGAAGCGAGCAATGCCGAGGCTGAATCGCGCCGTGTGTCGTTGCTGGCAGAGTTGGGTGATCAGCTCGGAGAAGCAGAGGAGCGGCTCGGTGCCGCGATCGTGGACGAACAACGGCTGCACGAGCGTCGGCGCGAGGCCACCGATGCGCTGATCGTTCTCGAGGAGGCACATCGGGCAGCTGTCGCCGCAGCCGTGGCCGCTGCAGCTACGCCCGCACCGAAGCCCGCGGCCGTTGTCGCCGCTGAGGCGGAACAGGCCCGGGCGGACGAGGCGCGCCGCAATCAGCGGGCTGCGTCGGCCGGGACCACCCTTGCTCTCATCGACTCGTTGCGCACCAGCCTCACCGCCATCGATCGTGAGTTGTCGGCGCTGCGCGGCCAACATCAGGCCACGCAGTCCCAGGCGCAGGAAGCCACCAGAGTCCTTGCGCTCGCGCAAGCTTCGTTGACAGAGATCGCCAACCGCAGCAACGAGCTCGAACAACGTCGGACCTGTGTGCTCGACGAGCTCGCTCGGGCCGAAGAGGCCTTGGCCAGTGCAGAGCATCGCCTGGCGCTCGAACAACCGCAGCTCGAGTCGGTGCGAGCGGAGCTGGCTGCTGCGCAATCCACCGAGGCATCGGCTCGTTTGGACCTGGCGCAACTGGAATCGGAGATCGAGGCCCTCTCGAGCATCCCTGAGCCCACTCCGCTGGAGCCGGCCGATGTGGAGGCCATCGAGTTCTTCGTGCTGTCGCGATTGGCGTCGCAACGCTCGATCGCCTACGTGGGCTCGGTTCCCGCGATCTTCGACGACACATTCGTGGACCTGCCCAGCCAGGACATCGTCCAGCTGCTGTCGCGACTCGACCGGATGACCGAATCGATCCAGGTCATCTACTTCACCGAGGACCCGATCGTGCTCGACTGGATGAGCAACATCAGTGTCGACCGTGGATCGGTGTGCGGCCAGATGCTGGCGGGTGCACCCGCTGCCTGATGGTGGCGACGTCTCGTAACCAAATCTCTGGTCACCTCACCGGGTCGCCTCTCCTGAGGTGTGACTGCACGGGCCAGTAGCGTCAGCCCGATGCGCATCGGCATCGACATCGGCGGGACCAAGACGCTCGGCGTCGTGCTCGATGACGCAGGCGACATCACCACCGAGGCCATCGTCGCCACACCCGACGCGTCGCGTCTGGTGGACGCCATCGCTGAGGTGGTGTCCCGACTCACGCCAGCTCTCGGGCCCATCGGGATCGGGGCCGCCGGCCTCATCACCGCCGACGGTGTCATGCGAGCAGCCGCCAACGTGAGCGGTGTGTCCGACCTGCCGTTGGCTGCGCTGGTGCGCGAGCGCCTCGGGGTCGAGTGTCGTGTCGACAACGACAACACCTGTGCCGGCCTGGCGGAGTGGCGCGAAGGAGCCGGGCGCGGCCAGCGCGACATGATCTATGTCGGCCTGGGCACTGGTATCGGAGGAGCGCTCGTGTGCGGCGGTGCGCTGCAGCGTGGTGCCAACGGGTTCGCCGGCGAGATCGGTCACGTCGTCATCGATCCCGAGGGGCCGTTGTGCCCATGCGGTCGACGTGGGTGCTGGGAGCGCTTCGCGTCCGGAACGGCACTCGCGTCGCAGGCTCGAGCACTCGGGCTCGATGGCGATGATGGCGCGGTGATCCTGGCGGCCGCCGCCGAGGATGGAAGCTCGCCGTCGCATCGTCGCCTCATCGAGGACTTCTCGCGTTGGCTGGCGCTCGGCCTGGTGAACCTCACGAACATCTTCGACCCAGAGCAGATCGTCCTCGGCGGTGGGGTCATGGACTCTGCCGCTGTGCTGCTGGGCCCGACCCGACGATGGTTCGCGGAGCTGCTCTACGCGCCGGGTTTGCGCTCGCATCCGCATTTGTCGCCGGCGCGCTTCGGCTCGCGATCCGCGGCCATCGGCGCTGCTCTGCTGTTCGACTTGTGACCGGCGGAGACGAACCGGCCCCGTGAGGGGGTCAGTGGCCGCCGGAATCGATGTGACGCTGGCGAGCAGCGTCGATCTCGCGCCACGCCGCTTCGCGCCCTTCGAACCCCTGCGTCGACGAGGTCTTGTCGGGCTCGAGCATCTTGTAGACGTCGAAGAAGTGCTCGATCTCCTGGAGCAGGCGTTCGGGCAGATCGCTCAGGTCCTGGGCGCTCTTCCAGCCCGGCTCATTGGGCGGCACGCAGATGACCTTGGCGTCCGGACCCTTCTCGTCCTGCATCCACAGCACGCCGACCGGACGGGCCTCGACCCAGCACCCGGGGAACGTCGGATCCTCCAGCAGTACCAGGGCATCGAGGGGGTCGCCGTCCTCGCCGAGGGTGTCGGGGATGAAGCCATAGTCGGCTGGATACACCGTGGCGGAGAACAGTCGACGATCGAGACGGATGACCCCGCGTTCGTGATCCATCTCGTACTTGTTGCGCGATCCACGGGGGATTTCCACGACGACGTCGATCGTTCCGTCTTCATCATTGGCCATGTCCCCATGATGGCCCACGGCGCTGTGGCCAGGCAGGATGCCGGGGGCATTGTCGGGCGGAGTTCGGTCACATCGTTTCCGCCGGCCGGGCAATGGCCCAGCTGTTTCAGTGCTGCTCCCCTAAGGTTGCGCCATGGAGTTCCGTCGGATCACGAACCTGCCCCCGTACGTCTTCGCCATCGTCAACGGCCTGAAGACGGAGGCACGGCGAGCAGGCGCTGACGTGGTCGACCTGGGGTTCGGGAACCCGGACATCCCGTCTCCGGAGATCGCCGTCGAGAAGCTCGCCGAAGCTGCCCACAACAGCCGCAACCACCGCTACTCGGTGTCTCGCGGCATCCCCAAGCTGCGTGAGGCGGTCGCTGCGCTCTATGAGCGCAAGTGGGGCGTCGATCTCGATCCCGAGACCGAGGTCATCAGCTGCATCGGGTCCAAGGAAGGCTTCAGCCATCTCATGTGGGTGCTCCTGCAGCCCGGCGACGCGGCCATCGTGCCCACGCCGAGCTACCCGATCCACATCTATGGCCCGTTGTTCGCCGGGGCCGATCTGCGCCAGGTGCCCATGTCAACCGACGTTGACTTCTTCGAGGCGCTCGAGAACGCCTGGAACGTGGGCTGGCCCCGACCCAAGGTCATCATCGTCAGCTTCCCGCACAACCCCACCGGTGCCTGCGTCGACCTGGCGTTCATGCAGCGACTGGTCGACTTCGCCCGCGAGCGAGACGTCATCGTCGTTCACGACTTCGCCTACGCCGACGTCGGTTTCGATGGCTATGAGCCACCGAGCATCCTGCAGGCCGAGGGGGCCAAGGAGTGTGCGGTCGAGTTCTATTCGATGACCAAGAGCTTTTCGATGGCCGGGTGGCGCGTCGCGTTCATGGTCGGCAATCCCGAGATCGTCGCGGCTCTGGCCAAGCTCAAGAGCTACCTCGACTACGGCACCTTCCAGCCCATCCAGATCGCAGCCACGGTGACCATGAACGAGGCGCCGGACTATCCCGCCGAGGTTTGCTCGGTGTACGAGAGTCGGCGCAACGCATTGGTCGATGGCTTGGCCAAGATCGGGTGGGACATCCCCAAGCCCAAGGGCACCATGTTCGTGTGGGCGCCCATCCCCGAGCCCTACGCCGAGATGGGTTCACTCGAGTTCGCCAGCCACCTCATCACCGAGTGCGAGGTGGCCACCAGCGCCGGTGTGGGATTCGGTCCAGGCGGCGACGGGTTCGTTCGCTTCGCCCTCATCGAGAACGAGCAGCGCATCGGTCAAGCGATCCGCAATCTCAAGCGAGGCCTCACCAAGCTCTGATCACCAGAGTGTCGATGCCTGGGCAAGTGGCCGACTACTGGCTACTGATCCGCCCGCGAACGGACCTCCGCCCATGCGCCTGACCTGGCCTTCTCTCGTGGGAGGCTCACAACTGGGCCCGGCGGACCGATGGACCGCTGATGATCTCCACGTGGGCCGGGCGTAATCGATCTCGTCGCGCGCTGGCGTGGACGCTCGTGTCGTTGCTCGTGGCCGCCTCGACGTTCGTCGTCCTGCGATCGGGCGCTCGTGCCGTGCGAGGGTGGACGCCCGACACCGGCGTCGACGAGATCGCGTTGCAGGCCAGCCTGCCGCTGATGATCGCCGATCTGAGCCATCACGTCCTGCTGCTCGACCTCGACCCCACCGGCCCGTCTCCGGCGGCGCTCGAGATGTTGGCGGAGCGGCGATCGACAACCGCCGAGCTGCTCGACGTCTTGGTCCACGGCGACGGCCCCGGTCGTTCTGTGGCCGAGGAGATGCCGGAGATCTACGACGGCCCGGAGGGGCTTGCCGCTCTCACCAGGTCCTTGCTCGTGGAGATCGATGCGCCGATCGCGTTCGGTGCTGACGGGTCATCGACAGCGGTCAACGGCCGCGAGGTCCGAGCTCAGGTGCTCGACGACGCGGCAGCCGCTGAAGCGTTGGCCACGGCCGCGGTGCAACGCCTGAGCGCGCTCGAGGAGGAGCAGACCCGGAACGCCTTTGCCGACATTGCCGCGCTGCTCATGGTGATGCTCGGGTCGGCTGCGTTGGCGGCGGCCACGGTCGTGCAACGACGCAAGGGACGGCTGCTCGACCGCGCCGCAACCGCCCAGTTCGATGCCATCTTCAATCACGCTCCGAACCCGATGCTCGTCACGACGTGTGACGCCGTGATCGAGCGTGTCAACCCGGCTTTCGCTGCTGCCCTCGGTCGCTCCGTGGAAGATCTGGTGGGTCGACCGGTGATCGATTTCATCGTGCCAGAAGACCACAGCGCGTTCATCGACGAGATCGCGACGCCCTATGCCCTGTTGGCCGATCGGACGTCGAGCCGCCAGTTCGTCACCGCCGACGGTTCGGTGCGCCACATGACGCGAGCGCTCACTCCCTTGCCGGAGCGACGCGGCTCGGCTCGCTACTTGGCGAGCTACACCGACGTGACCGACCTCGAGTCGCTCATCGAGGAACTGCGGGACCGGAAATCGACCGTCAGGTCGCTGGTCGACGCCATCCCTGACCTCGTGGCCAGGCTCGACAAGGACCTCGTGTACACCGAGGTTCACCGGGGGACCGGTCCGGACTCCGGCATCGTGTTGCCCGAGGCCGGGACGATCGGACCTGAGTACTGGGGACCTGCGTACACCGATCGGATGCTGGCCGCACGCGAGGAGGCGCGCCGGACCGGCTCCGTGGTCTCGATGCACTGGGCTCCGATCAATCCCGCCGGGCAACGACGGATCCTCGAGGTCCGAGTGTCGGCGATCGGTGAGGACACCTTGCTGATCGGGCGCGATGTCACCGAACTCCGCGCGTTGGCCGATGAGACCAAGCGCGTCGCGGACGAACACGCGGCCGTTCTTCGGGCACTGCCTGATGCCGTGGTCGTGGTGGGCAACGACCTCTCGGTGTCGAGCTCGTTCATCCCGCCCGGCTTCGTCTTTCCTCGCTTCGACCAGGCGACAGACGCGGGGCTCACCGTCTACGGCAGCGACGCCCTCACGAAGTACCTCGTCGCTCGGGAGACATCGCTGCAGACCGGTGCGTTCGCTGGATGGGTCGGTGAGTCCATCATGGCCGACGGCAGCTCGCGCTGGTTCGAGGTGCGGGTCATGGCCCTCGCATCGGGCGGTATCGCGGTGCTGCGTGACGTCACCGAGGACCTGGCGATCCGCCAACGGGCCATCGACAGCGAAGGCCGCCTGAGGGCCATCATCGATGCCTTCCCGGCTACCGTGTTGGTGGCCCGGCGCGACGGGACCATCGAGACGTTCCACAGCCACGAGTCACAGTTCCGCGACCTCGACCTCACCACGCTCGTCGGCAGATCCATCGCCGACATCTTCGGCGACGATCACTTGAAGGACTTCCAGCACCGATTCGAAGAAGCATCATCCGAGGGCGGGACGATCCGGTTCGACACGATGTACGTGACGCACGGCGGGCACTTGGTGCACGAGAACCACTTCGCCCTCGTCGACTCAGAGACAGCCGTCGTCATGTCACTCGACGTGACCGAGGCCCGCAGCACGCAACATGCATTGACGGAGCGGGAGGCGCTGCTGCGCACGTTGACCGACTCCGCTCCGATCGCCATCGGCTTGCTCGATGGCAACGGGCTGTTGCTCACCGCCAACCCACACCTCGAGGAGTTGACCGGCGCGTCATTGGCGCAACTCGCCGGTACCGGCTATCTCGATCACGTCCATCCAGGTGACCTCGACCACGTCGCCGAGCACGGCGCCCTCGCCATCGCTGAAGGGCGCAGCTACGACCATTCGATCCGGGTCATCCGCACCGATGGGCAGATCCGATGGGCCCAGATCCGCACTGCCCCGACGCTCGATGACGAGGATCGCCCCACAGGTGCAGTGCTCACGGTCATCGACGCCACCGCGGAGAAGTTGCTCGCCGAGCAGAACGATCAGCTCGCCGATGTCATCAGCGCCACTTCCGACATGGTGGTGGTCACCGACATGCTCGGTGGGATCTTGTACGCCAACGAGGCCGCGCAGTTCTTCCGTGAAGAGGGCCAGTGGTTCAGCGACATGCTGACGCCCGAGTCGGCCCGTGTGTACGCCTTCGAGGCGCTACCAGCCGCACAGAGCTTCGGCTCCTGGACCGGCGAGCTGCTCTATCGCAACGGAGAGTCCCCGGTTCCCGTCAGCCAGTTGGTGGTCGTCACCAACGACTCGAACGGGGAGGCAACATCGGTTGCGCACATCGGCCGCGACATCTCCGATCTCAAGGCGGTCGAGGCGCGGCTCGAACACCTTGCGTCGCACGATGTGCTCACCGGGTTGCCGAACCGCCGCATGTGCATGCAGCGCATCGACCACGCCCTGGCTCGATCGGGTCGGAACGAGACGGCAGCGGCACTGATATTCATCGACCTCGACGGGTTCAAGGACGTCAACGATCGGCTCGGTCACGAGGCCGGTGACATGGTGCTCACCACCGCGGCGGCTCGCATCGAAGGTTGTGTTCGAGCTTCCGACGTCGTGGCCCGCATCGGGGGCGACGAGTTCGTGGTGTTGTGCGACGACCTGCCCTACGCCGGCGATGTCGTCGCGATCGCAGCCCGCATCGTGTCGTCGCTGCGCGAACCGATGCCTGCGGTCGGTGATTCGGCCAACGTGGGGTGCTCCATCGGTATCGCCTTCACGACGCCGTCGCACACCTCCGAGCAGCTGCTGGCCGAGGCCGACGCGGCGATGTACGAGGCGAAGCGGGCGGGCAAGGGGCGGTATCACGTGTTCGGCGAGCTCCTGCCACCGGGTGCGTTCGTCGGAGCGGACGAGCTTCCCGGCGTTCTGATGCCCCACGGCATGCCCCACGTCATGCCCCACGGGCAACAGGATCGTCGGGCCTGAGTAACAAACCGTTCATGTACGGCCCATAGGGTGAACTCGATGCAGAGCTTCGTCGTACGCGTGTGGCTGCCCGATCGTCCGGGCGCCCTTGGGCAGGTCGCCAGCCGGATCGGCGCTGTCCGCGGCGATGTCGTCGGCATCGACATCCTCGAACGCGGCGCCGGTCGTGCCATCGACGAGCTCATCGTCACGCTGCCCGATGAAGGGCTCGTCGATCTGCTGGTGGCCGAGATCATGCAGGTCGACGGGGTCGCGGTCGAGGACGTCCGAACGGTGAGCGACCCCGATCGCGATCATCGTCTCGAAGCGCTCGAGACCGCCGCTCGATTGGTCGAGGCCGAATCCATCGATGAGCTGCTCGATGCGCTGTGCGCCGACGCTGTGCGCGACTTCGACGCTGAATGGGCTGCGGTTGTGCGCGATGGGACCGCTGAACTGTTGGTGGAGGTGGGCGATGCCCCCTCGGTTCCTTGGCTCGCCGCGTTCCTGGCCGGCGTGAAGGTCGCTCCGTTCGCGGTGGAGGCCGGGCCCGACGACGTGGTGTGGGCCGCGCTCGGGTCAACTGGAATTGACGTGGTGCTCGGGCGTCAAGGGCGCCCATTGCGCGCTCGCGAGCGTCGTCAGCTCCAGGCCCTCGCCCGCGTCGCTGCGGCGCGCCTCACGGCGCTCGGCCTGCACGCGCACGAGGCGTGACGCGCCTCGATCACATGGTGGCCCACGAGCGAGAGTGTTCGAGGGCTTGCCGCCAACGGGCGTGCAATGCATCGGCGACGCTGCGATCGGGGGTCGGGGCGAAGGCCTGTTGCAGTTGCCAACACCGCGAGATGTCGCTGGTGTCTCCCCACACGCCTTCGGCCAGACCGGCCAGGAACGCTGCGCCCAGCGCGGTGGTCTCCTGAATCACCGGACGCTCGACGCGAACGCCGAGCTGATCGGCCTGCAGTTGGAGCAACAGATCCATGACGCTCGCGCCACCATCCACCCGCAACGCCCGCGGGGCCGTGCCGGTGGCCGCGGTCATGGCATCGAGCACGTCTCGACACTGCAGTGCGATGGATTCCACCACGGCCCGAGCCAATTGCGCTCGCCCGCAGCCGCGGCTGATGCCGACGAGCGTGCCGCGGGCGTAGGGATCCCACCACGGACTCCCCAGCCCCGTGAACGCCGGTACGAGCATCATTCCGCCCGCGTCGGGGACCGACGCTGCCAACTCGCCGATCTCCGCTGACGTGGTGATGAGACCCAGTTGATCGCGCATCCATTGGATGGCGGCTCCGGTCACGAACACTGCGCCTTCGCACGCGTACACCGGTTCGTCGTCACCGAGCTGCCAAGCCACGGTCGTGAGCATTCCCGCGGTCGGGCTCGGGCAGCGGGTTCCGGCGTTGAGGAGCAGGAACGAGCCGGTGCCGTATGTGTTCTTGGCCATGCCGGGGATGAAACACGCCTGACCGAACAACGCTGCTTGCTGATCGCCGGCAACACCGCTGATGGGAATACCGGCACGCAACCCGTTGCCTGCGACAGTGACGCCGAGTCGTGCCGACGACGGCCGCACCGCCGGGAGCGCTCGTGTCGGAACGGCGAACAGCTCGCACAGCTCGTCGTCCCAGCGATGGTTCACGATGTCGTACATCGAGGTGCGCGACGCGTTCGACACATCGGTGACGTGGGCGCGACCTCCGGTGAGGTTCCACACCAGCCAGGTGTCGATCGTGCCCAGACGGAGGTGCTCGTCGTCGGTCACGCCGCCGTCGCTGAGCAACCACGCCGCTTTGGTGGCGGAGAAGTACGGATCGAGCACGAGGCCGGTGCGGGTCCGCACCAGCTGTTCGTACCCCTCGTCGCGCAAACGATCGCAGGTCGCGGCGGTGCGTCGGTCCTGCCACACGATGGCGCGATGTCGGGGTCGACCGCTTCGGGCGTCCCAGGCCACGATCGTCTCGCGCTGGTTGGTGATGCCGATCGCAGCGATGGGTCGGGGGAGCGCGGTGCACAGCTGTGTGAGCGTGGAACGCACCGCCTCCCAGATCTCGTCGGCGTCGTGCTCGACCCAACCCTCACGAGGGAAGTACTGGGTGAACTCGCGATAGCGGTAGGCGATGATGCATCCGTCGGTGTCGACCGCAGCACAGCGGACACCGGTGGTACCCGCGTCGATTGCGATCACTATCGGATCGCTCGCCGTGCGGATCACGTTCAGCGCTTCTTCCGATTCCGTGCCGAGCGCTGGTTGCCCATGGTGCGGCTGGTCGGTGCGGGCTTGGGACGAGCCGGCGCGATTGGCGCCGGCGCCGGACCGCGGCGGGCCGCTATTCGCTCCGCCCGTATCGCTTCACGCTCGGAGCGGCTCAGCACCCCGGGCGGGGTCCAGCCGAGCTTGGTCAACAACGCGCCGAACGCGATGTAGATGACCCCGCCGAACACTGCCCCGGCCAGCACTGACGCCGAGAAGTCCTCGCGCGCCAACACCAACATGGCGATTGTCGTGAGGACCGAGACGACGGCCGCCCAACGGATGAGCGGCTTCCAAGGAACGGGTCGAGTGCTGTCGTAGGCCACGGCAGTGAGCTTTGCAGGCGCGTCGCGACTGTGTGAACGCTCGGCGATGGGACGGAGCCGATCGCCGAGCCGCCACTAGCCTGCCCGCTCATGCGCGTTGGATTGCTGACAGGCGGTGGCGATTGCCCGGGGCTCAATGCCGTGATCCGGGCCGTTGTCCGCAAGGGTGAGCAGGAGTGGGGCGACGAACTCATCGGCTTCTACGACGCATGGGAAGGCGTGATGGAGCGCCGCTACCTCCATCTCGACATCCGTTCGCTGCGAGGCATGCTCCCTCGGGGCGGGACGCTGCTCGGCACGACGCGAGGCGGCCCGTGGGATCACGACGGAGGGGTCGAGAAGGTGAAGCACACATTCGAACAGCTCCGTCTCGATGGTCTCGTGGTCATCGGCGGCAACGGGTCGCTGTCGGTGGCCGGTCGACTCGCCATGGAGGAGGGACTGCCGGTCGTCGGGGTGCCCAAGACCATCGACAACGACATTGCCGCCACGGACACCACTTTCGGTTTCCACACCGCGGTGCAAGTCGCCACCGATGCCATCGATCGACTCCACACCACCGCCGAGTCGCACGATCGGGTCATGCTGGTGGAGGTGATGGGTCGCCATGCCGGGTGGATCGCCACCTATGCCGGGATCGCCGGTGGCGCCACGGTCATCTTGATCCCCGAGCGTCCCTTCGATCTCGACGAGGTGTGCTCCATCTTGCGCAAGCGTCACGAACGCGGCCGGTACGCCTCGATCGTGGTCGTCGCCGAGGGCGCGGCACCGGCACCGGGCTCGTTCACGATCCCCGAGCCCACCGTCGATCGCTACGGACACGCGCGCCTGGGCGGGATATCCACCTATCTCGCCCCCGAGATCGAGCGGCGCACCGGCTTCGAGACCCGGGTCACCATCCTCGGCCACGTGCAGCGCGGCGGCACGCCCAATGCCTACGACCGTGTGTTGTCGACCCGCTACGGACTGGCGGCCATCGATGCGGTACACGACCGGGCGTGGGGCACGATGGTGGCGCTACGCGGTGACGACATCGTTCGTGTGCCGTTGTCGGAAGCGCTCGACAAGACCCGCGGCGTCGATCCGGAGTTGTACGAGAAGGTCGCCGCAGTCTTCTTCGGCTGAGCGGCCTCGATCCGATCAGGCGCACGCGCTGTCGTCGCGGCGGCTCTCGGTGGCCGAGAACGGTGGTCGCCGGGACGCGAAGTCGTCCCGGGTCAGCGGGGCGTCGCGCACGATGCCGTTCTCGTCGCTGAGTGGGCGCGCCTCGCCGTTCAAGCTGAACAGCACACCGCGCACGCACGGCAACGAGGTGGCGGTGAAGACCATCTGTCCGATCGCAGTGATGCCGCGCTCTCCCTGCAACCCCGGCGACGAGGCGTCGATGCGCAGATCGATGCGAATGACCGTGGCGCTGACCGGTGTGACCTGCAACAAGGTGAGCCCGTTCGGGATGGCCGAGCCGCGGTTGGCATCACGGTCCTCGGTGGTGGGTCCTTCGAGCAGCGCTTCGATGACGTCGGTCGGCGTGCCCTTGGTGTCCCGCCGCACTGCCACGAACTGATCACCATCGCTGGCTTGATCGACGAGGAAGATCACCGGGCTGTCGCTGGACGCGGCGGCGGCGTTGCGTTCGCTGATGACCAGCCGGCCTACGCCGTCCTCGCTGCTGAGATCGCGTGGCTCGTCGTCGAGGGGGATGCCGCATCCGCTCATGATCAGCAACATCGCCGCGGCGGTCATCGTCAACTTGACTTGCGACGACCATCTGCGTCGCGACATCGACCAGCTCATTCGTCGATCACCGGGAGCTCGATGACGAACCGTGCACCGCTGGCACCGTCGGCGCGATCTTCCACCCACACTCGACCTCTGTGCAGGCGCACGTGCTCGTCGACCAGGGCCAGACCGAGGCCGGCTCCTTCGGTGGTGCTGCGTCGTCCGGCGCTGGCGCCGCGGCTGAACCGCTCGAACACCAGCTGGCGTTCGTCGGGCGGGACCCCCGGACCCGTGTCCTCCACGGTGATGAGCACTGTCGAGGGGCTGGGTCCGTCGGGGAGTTCGACGGCGACCAAGGTCGCGCCGCCGCCGTGGAAACGGGCGTTGTCGAGGAGGTTGGCGATGACACGGGCGAGGCGGCGCTTGTCGGCTCGGATGAACACCTCACCGGCACCGGTGCCGATGTGCAGTGGCACGCCTCGACCACTGTCGCTCACCGTCAACGCCGCTTGCACGAATTCCGCGGCGTTCACTTCCTCGAGGTGTAGGCGCACCGCGCCGGCATCGAAGCGCGAGATCTCGAGCAGATCCTCGACGAGTCCCTGGAAGCGGGACACGTCGGCCACCAGCAGATCGAGAGCCGCCGCGGCGCGTTCGGGCAGATCGTCACGTCGCGACTGCAACACCTCGGCGCTGGCCGACAACGTCATGAGTGGAGAGCGCAGCTCGTGCGACACGTCCGAGGCGAACCGAGCGTCGCGCTCGACGCGTGCCTCGAGCGCTGAAGCCATGTCGTTGAAGGCTCTGGTCAGCACCTGCAGATCGGGATCATCCGGCGTTTCGAGCCGCGTGTCGAGGCGTCCACCGGCAATCGCCCCAGCAGCGCGTGCGGCAACGGCGAGCGGACGTACGGCGCGACCCGACACGCTCAAGCCGGTGACCACGCCGAACGACGTCGTCAACACCGAGGCGCCGAGCAGCACGAGACCCACCGAGCGCAGCGAACTCGACAGCTCCGAGAGGGAGACGATCTCGTAGTACTGGCCGTTCACCGCGGGCAACGGGATACCGATGATGAGCGCGGGCTCGTTGACGAGCGTGTTGCGCACCCGCACGCGCATGTCGACGGCCTTGCCCGCGCTGACCTGTTGCTCGAGCTTGTCCGGCACTTGATCGAGCGTGAAGAGCGGCGTGCGGGGGGTGGCGATGCCGTTCCACTGGATGATCGGGCGGCTCGCTTCGGGCAGGTTGCTCACGATCTTCACCAGGTTCGGATCCTTGGTGGCCAATGAGTCCTGCACGAACGTGGCATTGCCGAACGCCTGGCGGGTGATCGCCGACTCGCGCTGGCGGATGAGCGCGCTACGGGTGACGATGTAGGTCGTACCGGCCAACAACACCGACAACAGCAGCGCGCCGAGCGCGAAGGTGAGTGTGATGCGGGCGCGTAGCCCGAGGCGACGCGGGCGATAGCGGTTCAGACCGAAACGGCGAAGGACCGCCCGGATCATCCGTCGAGCCGATAGCCCAACCCGCGCACGGTGATGACGTGGATCGGGTTGGCCGGGTCGACCTCGACCTTGGTGCGGAGCCGACGGACGTGCACGTCGACGAGGCGACCGTCGCCGAAGTAGTCGTAGCCCCACACCTTGTCGAGCAGTTGCTCACGGGAGAACACACGCCCCGGGTTCGAGGCCATCTCGAGCAGCAGCCGGAACTCGGTCTTGGTGAGTGTGATCGGTTTGTTCGACAACGTGACCTTGCCCTCGTCGGGGATGATGACGAGATCACCGAACTCGAGTCGGGTATGGCCGGGCTGCGCAGGCTTGGCCCGGCGCAGCAGTGCTCGGATGCGTGCCGAGAGTTCCTTGGGGGCGAACGGCTTCGTGAGGTAGTCGTCGGCACCAGCCTCGAGGCCGGCCACAACGTCATGGGTGTCGTTGCGTGCGGTGACCATCACGATGGGCACGTCCGATGCGCGCCGCAACGAGCGGCACAGCTCGAAGCCGTCGATGCCGGGGAGCATGATGTCGATGAGCACGACGTCGGCCGGGGCTCGTCCGAACGAGAGCAGTGCGTCCTCACCGGAGCCGGCCTCTTCAACCGTCCAGCCTTCGTCTTCCAGCGCGAGTTTGACGGCGGCGCGGATCCGCTCGTCGTCTTCGACCGTCAGGATGCGAGTTCCCACCCCGACATGTTGCCCCATGGGAGCCACCTGTGAGGACCACGGGGGTCTCCGGCGTCGTCTCGTCGGCTCAAACGGCCGCATGGGCATCTGACGATGGTCTTTGGTCCCTGTCGGGCATCGATGCGCACGACGCAAGGTAGCTGGACATACGGCCCGGGGGGCCGGGACCCGAGGAGGACGTCCGTGGACGCAAACGACATGATCCTTTTGAGCATCGATGACCATCTCATCGAGCCGCCTGACATGTTCGATGGCCGCATGCCCGCCAAGTTGCAGGATCAGGCTCCCCAGCTGGTCAAGGGTGACGATGGCAAGGATCAGTGGATCTTCCAAGGTGAGGCGATCGGCGTCCCCGGTCTCGCCGCAGTGGCGTCGTGGCCGAAGGAAGAGTGGGGCTTCAACCCCACCGACATCTCCGAGATGCGCCCGGGTTGTTACGACATGAAAGAGCGCGTCAAGGACATGGACGCCAACGGCATGTTGGCCGGCATGAACTTCCCGACGTTCGCCGGCTTCGCCGGCACCCACCTGGCCAAGATGAAGGACCAGGAACTGACGGCGGCGGCCATCGCCGCATACAACGACTGGCACATCGACGAGGTGTGCGGCTCCGCTCCGGGACGCTTCATCCCACTGGCCATCCTCCCCACCTTCGACATGGATCGTTGCGTCGCCGAGGTGAACCGCGTTGCCAAGAAGGGTTGCGTCGCCGTCTCCATCCCCGAGACGCCGTACGGCGTTGGGTTGCCGAGCTTCGCCTCTGGCTACTTCGATCCGATGTTCAAGGCCTTGCTCGACAACAACATCACGCCGTGCATGCACATCGGTGGTGCCTTCGGGTTGGTGAAGCGCCCCGACGAGGCGATGGCCGATGACATCATCATCCTGGCCCCGCAGGTGATGGCCGTGACCACCACCGACATCATCCTCGGCGGTCTGCTGCAGCGATTCCCCGAGCTGAAGTTCGCCCTCTCCGAAGGTGGCATCGGCTGGATCCCGTTCTTCCTCGATCGCCTCGATCGCCATGTCACCAACCAGTCGTGGACCCATCTCGACAAGCTCCCGAAGGGCAAGACGCCGACCGAGGCGTGGCGGGAGCACTTCCTGGCGTGCTTTATCACTGACCCGTCCGCGCTCAACCTGCGCGAGCGCATCGGTGTGAACACGTTGGCGTGGGAGTGCGACTATCCGCACTCCGACTCGACGTGGCCGAACTCGCCGGAGTTGCTCCTCAAGGAACTCGACGACGCCAAGTGCACCGACGACGAGATCCACATGATCACCTGGAAGAACGTGGCCGACTTCTTCAACTACGACCCGTTCAAGCACATGTCCAAGGCCGACGCCACGGTCGGGGCCCTGCGGGCTCGGGCCAAGGCTGCGGGAGTCGACGTGAGTGAGACCCCGAAGGCTGAGTTCGCTCGTCGCTACGCCGCGGCGGCGGGAGCCAGCGCCTGAGCGGGTCGTCTCACCATCGGTGACAAAGGAAGAGCCGGGGCCCATCGGGCCCCGGCTCTTTCGCGTTCAGCGATCGTCGTATCTTGCTCAGCCCGGTTCGACGTCGGGGGGAAGCGTGGTCGGCGCTGGCGGACGAGTGGTTGCCGTTGTGGCCGGTGGCGCCGTCGTCGGTGGTTTCGTGGTGGTCGTTGTCTTCTTCGGCGATGTCGTCGCAGTGGTGGCAGGGGTTGTCGAGGGCGGCGGCACCGAGAAGTTCACTGTCACGACCGCAGCGGTGACGTTCCCCGCCGGGTCGGTGGCGGTGACTGTGATCGAGTTGACACCGGGGACCAGCTCCACGCCGGCAGCCCAGTTGCCCTTCTCATCGAGCAGCGCGGGAGACGTCCCGATCGACACGACGGCCGCGGCCTCGGCGGTACCCGACAACACGAATTGCGCAGTGGTGACCGTGGAGCCTTCCAGCCCAGGAGCGATGGTCAGCACCGGAGGGGTGGTGTCAGCTGGGATCGTGGTGGTCGTGGGTGCCGGAGCTGTCGTGGCCACCGTCGTCGGGGCGTTCGGATCCACCTGGACCGTTAACACCGGGATCGGTGCCGTGGTCGTGGTGGTGGCGACGACCGCAGCGTTGTCGCCCGATGTGGCGGTGGCGTCGCCCGGGCGGCTGACCGCCAGCGCACCGACCGCCGCCATGGAGATCAGGGCGAGGCCACACAACAACGCTGGGCTGGTCAAGGTCTCGACCGAGGGGCGGCGGGTCGCAGGAAGACGAGGCACACCGCCCTATCGGCATGGTGAGGCCCGCGGCTTGAGGACCTGTGGAACGTGGCCAGAACCCCGGCAGAGAAACCCGAGTTGACACCGATCGGGTCGGTGCCCGCTCGCGATCAGTGCAGCGGCGCGCCGGTCTTGGCCACGACCTCGTCGCGGGTCACCCCGGGTGCCAGTTCGACGAGTGTGAAGCCCTGCGCGGTCACGTCGATCACGGCCAGATCGGTGATGATGCGATCGACCACAGCCCGACCGGTGAGCGGGAGGTCGCACGAGACGAGCAACTTCTTGTCCACGGTCCCGTCCTTCTTGGTGGCGACGTGGTCCATCAACACCACGACTCGCCGAACACCGGCGACCAGGTCCATGGCGCCGCCCATGCCCTTGGCCATCTTGCCGGGGATCATCCAGTTGGCGAGATCACCGTTCTGGGCGACCTGCATCCCGCCCAAGATCGACAGGTCGATCTTGCCGGCCCGGATCATGGCGAAGCTGTCGTGCGACCCGAACACCGAAGAGCCGGGAATGGTCGTGACGGTCTCCTTACCGGCATTGATGAGGTCGGGATCGATCTGATCTTCAGTGGGGTACGGGCCGACGCCGAGCATCCCGTTCTCGCTCTGGAGCCACACCTCGATGCCGGCGGGAACGTGGTTGGCCACCAGGGTCGGCATGCCGATACCGAGGTTCACATAGAAGCCGTCCTGCAGTTCCTGTGCAGCGCGAGCGGCCATCTCATCACGTGTCCAACCCATGTCAAGCTCCCTTGCTCGCGTTGCCTGCGCCTGCGGCGGTAATTGTCCGTTTCTCGATGCGCTTCTCGGGGTTCGCGTTCACGACGATCCGGTGCACGTACACCCCCGGGAGGTGCACGTCATCGGGGTCGATGGCGCCGGTGTCCACGAGCTCCTCGACCTCCACGACGGTGACCTTGCCAGCCATGGCCACGGCCGGGTTGAAGTTGCGTGCCGTCTTGTTGAACCGGAGGTTGCCGCTGCGGTCGGCCTTCTGCGCCTTCACCAGAGCGACCTCGGGGACGAGCGCTCGCTCCATCACGTACTCGATCCCGTCGAACGTGGCAGTGGGCTTGCCCTCGGCGATCGTGGTGCCGACACCGGTGCGTGTGTAGAAGGCCGGTATGCCGGCGCCGCCGGCTCGCAGTCGCTCGGCCAACGTGCCTTGCGGCGTGAACTCGACCTCGAGCTCGCCGGCGAGGAACTGGCGCTCGAACTCCTTGTTCTCGCCGACGTAGCTGGAGATCATCTTGGCGATCTGACGGGTCTCGAGCAGCTTGCCCAGGCCGAACCCGTCGACCCCGGCGTTGTTCGATACCACCGTGAGGTCACGGCACCCGCTGTCGCGCAGCGCATCGATGAGCGCCTCGGGAATGCCACACAGTCCGAACCCGCCGACCGCCAGCAACATGCCGTCGGTGATCAAGCCGGCGAGTGCGGCATCGGCACTGGCGTACACCTTGTCCATGAACTCTCCTCGATGGTCGCACGTGGGGTGGGTCGGCTCATCGACCGGACGAAACCATAGGGCGAAGTGTGCGACCGGCCGGAATATGTGACGGTCCGCCGGCGCAGCGCGCCGAGATGGGTCAGGCGAGCTTGCCGGCGATGGAGCCCGCCGCCCGCAGAGCCGAGCCGTCGGCCCCGTCGACGGTCCAGTGCCTGGTGGGGCGAGCAGCTTCAGCGACGAGATCGCCGAGCAAGGTCCCGAACGGGACGCCGCACGCCTGCCACAGGTACCAACCCATCGCGCCAGGGATGGTGTTGATCTCGTTCACGTACAGATGCCCGTCGCTGAGGAGGAAGTCGATGCGGGGAGCACCGCGCACCAACGCCACCGTCGTGAGCCGACGGGCGGCCTGCTCGATCTGGGCCGTGATGTCGGCGTCGATCTGGGCCGGTAGCTCCCGCGGCGCGCTGGAGAGGCCCTCTCCACCGCCGAGGTACTTCTCGGCATAGGTGTAGATGTGACCGTCCGAACCCTTGCGCAGCGGCCGCTCCACCGGGCTGAGCTGCACGGTGGGGTGCACGCGCACGGCGATGTTGAGGTCCACCGCGTCGGGAAGATACGGCTCGAGCAGGGCGCCGTCGCGATAGTGGGGCGAGGACTTCAGCAGAGCTCGGGCCACGGAAGCGTCGTCGAGGATCTCGATCCCGATCGATGACCCACCGAAGCGCGGCTTGCAGATGTAGGGCCCCTCGAAGTCGGGGTCGGGTCCGTCGGTCGAGAGCACATGGCGGGGAAGGCTGGGGAGCCCCACGGCGTGGACCGCGGCAGCGAACGCCAACTTGTCCATGCCCAGCGCCGCGCTCTGCGAGGAGGGGCCGGTGTAGCGCACCCCGGCCAGGTCGAGTGCGGCCTGCAACGTGCCGTCCTCTCCCGGACCGCCGTGGCAGGCGTTGATGATGACCTCGGCCTCGAACGGGCGCGCCTTGCCGAAACGACCGGACTCGCCGATGAACCCGCCTCCAGGGCGCACGACGAGCTCGAGCCGCGAGGACTTCGCCGGGATCCCGTTGGCGAAGTCCTTGGCCTCGAGGGTCGGCTCGACACTGAAGAACTCACCGTTCTTGGCCCAGTAGATCGCCGAGGGCGACGCCCCTGTCTGGGTCAGGGCGCGTGTGGCCTGGAGTCCGGTGAGTATGGAGATGTCGTGTTCGGGGGAGGGGCCCCCGAACAGCACAGCGACCGACGGCATAAGGCTCCCATCCTGTCAGGAGCCCCGCACACCATCGGGGCATACCCGGCCGGAACCGACGGCAACTCGCCCCATGAACTGTGGAGAAGTCGCGTGGGTTCGCCACGGGTATTAGGGATAGTGGTCGGGCAGATCGCCTTCATAGAGCACCACGTCACCGGGACCGGCGTTGGCCCGGACCCACTCGACGGCATCGACCCGGGTGGCGAAGCAGTGCACGTTGGTGGTGCCGGCGGTGGCGCCGTGTCGGAGTGCCGCGCGATTGGTCTGTCCGACGATGAGGAACTCGTCGACCTGGGTGGAAGCTCGCGATGCGAACGCTTCGTTCTCGTCGAACTGAGCAGAGCCCAGCTCGACCATCCCGGGCGTGACCACCATGGTGCGGCCGGTCCCGCCGGCGTCGTGGTGCAACTTGGCGAGCAGCTTCAACGAGGCTTCGGCCGAGGCCGGGTTGGAGGAGAACGTGTTGTCGATGACGACGGCGCCGCTGGCCCCGGTGGCCACGCTCTGGCGATGATCGGACCCGGGCAGATCCACGACCCGGCGCGCAATCACTTCAACTGGAATTGACAAGGCCAAGGCCAGGCCGACGGCACCGGCCACGTTGCTCACCGGGGCCGAGGAGTCCGAGACATTGGCGATCGGTTCGCCGGCGACGATGACGGCGAAACCCGAACCCTCGGTCACCACGGTGGCGTCGGCGTCGCGGTCGATGGTGGACACGCGGATCACCCGCTTGCCGGCCGCGGACAACTCATCGGCGACGGCGCGCAACCCATGCGCGTCGGTGTTGATCACGCACGTCGAAGCGCTCTCGAAGATCTCTCGCTTGGCGCTCACGATGTTGTCGAGCGACTTCATCCGCTCGAGGTGCACCGGGCCGATGTTCACCAGGGCGGCGATGTCGGGCTTCACCCATGAGCACAACGAGCGGATCTCGCCCGGACCGTAGGTGCCCATCTCAGCGATGAGCACCTCGGTCCCCATGGTCAGGTGCTCGTTCATGGTGCGGGCCAGTCCGCCGGTGTTGTTGAACGATGCGGGTGAGGCAAGCACCGACTTCGTGCCGGCCACGATGTGGCGCAGATAGTTCTTCGTGGTGGTCTTGCCGTAGGACCCGGTGATGGCCACGGTGGTGGGGGACACGCTGCGCAACTTGGCAGTGGCCTGATCGACGAAACGGTTCATGCCCCGTCGCTCGATGGGGGCGAGGATGGCGAGCGCGACGTCGACAACGATCGGTTGCGCGAGCAACAGCAAGCCGAAGGCGCCGCCTCGCCATCCGCCGGGCAGCAACACCGCACCGAGGGCGAGCACCACGTCGAGTGCCCCGGTGACGATGGCCGTGGTGCGCATCCGTCGGGTCCAGGCCAGCTTCGAGGTGCGGCCCTTGTAGCTGAGCCCGATCGGGCCCGCTGCGCTGACCGCTAGTGCCCCGACCCAACACCACTCCTCGACGGCGACGGCCAACACGATGGATGCGCCCGCGACGGTGATGAGCAAGATGTTCACCAGCGACGACGTCCACCATCGCTTGGCGAACACCAGCGTCGACGGGGGGAGGTAGTGCTCGCGTTGGGCGACGCGCATCCACCGCAGGTCGGCCAGAGCGATCGCGCCAAGACCCAACACCGCGACGATCGCCCATGCTGCGGCGTTCATGAGCGGCCGCCGGCGGCGATGGAGGCGAGGGCAGCGTCGACGGCGGAACGCAGGGCTTCGGGTCGTTGCAACGGCAACAAGTGCCCCACCTCGGGAACGATGTCAATCTGCGTTGACGGGCCGAGGATCTGCGCTGCTCGCGTCGCCGTGCTCACCGGGACAGCATCATCGTCGGCTCCCCATACCATCCACACACGGATGCCGGCCGCGGCGATGGCGCGCAGTTGCTCCTCGTAGGTCTCCTGCACCACGGTCACCAGCACCTGACGCATGACGCCCGTGGCATTTCGATAGTCCTGCGAGCCGTGCTGGCGACGGCGTGCCTCCATGCGCTCGTCGGACACGATGCCGATCCGATTGGCCCATCGCGCCAAGCGATGGGTGAGCGACACCTTGGGTGGCGGCCGGTCGTCGCGTCGCAGCAGCGGCACACCGGTGAGCACCAGCGCTCCGACGCGATCGGGGTGGCGAGCGGCGAGGTGCACCGCCACCCGCCCGCCGAAGCTGTGGCCGACCAGGACGGTCGGCGTGGCGCATGCCATGAGCGCGGGGGTGACGAGGTCGCCGTAGTGGGCCGCGCCGCCGCCGGACGACGGCTCGGGGGACGCGCCGCCGAATCCGGGCAGGTCGAGTGCGACGGCGTCGAGTCCATCGATGACCAGGCGGAAGTCACTGCGCTGGCGCATCCATCCGGGGAGGGCCAGCACCTTCGACGGCACCTGGCCGACGCATTCACCGAAGAGATCGTTCCCGAACGTCTGGAGCATCGCCCTCACCTTGCCCGCTGGGACGGGGGCAATGCCAGCATCCCCCGTGTGCCCCGCCATCAGCAGCGGTGCGGTCCCGACGCTGCATGCGTCCTGACCGGGACGTCAGGGCACCTGACCGGGACGTCAGGGCACCTGACCGTGACGTCAGGGCACCTGACCGAGGGCTTTGGCCTGTTCCGACAGCGGGACCAGATCGGCGCGTCGTCCGAGTAGCACGGTCACTGCAGCGCCGATGAGGAGCATCCCCCGAGCCGACCAGTGGTCGATGGCGAACCCACCCCAGAGCGAAGCGAACGCGGTCATGCCGCCGAATCCGACGAACCACAGGGCCATGACGCGGGCCCGGTACTGGGCTGGGGAGTGCGTCTGCAGCACCGTGACCCACGAGGTGATGAGACCGAAGTAGCAGAAGCCGACGGCGAACACGATGGGGAACGCCAGCGTTGTCGACGACACGAGCGCGTACGCGGTGTCGACCGCTCCCATGGCGTAGAGGAATCGCCGCGGGATGATGCGGGGATCGACATGGCTCCACACTGTGGCCACGCCGAGTCCTCCGAAGCACGCGCCGAGACCGAACGTGGCATAGAGCCATCGATAGGTGGACGAGTCGGAGTCGATGCCGAGATTGTGTTCGGCGATCGCGGCGAACATCGGGACGAAGGTGAGCACGAAGGCGCTGAGGAACGGAACCGACGTGATGATGTTGAACAGCACGCGGATCTCGCGCGTGGTGCGTATGCCGTCCATCACCGAGGCTCGCATCGAGGTGTTGCGCTCCGGGCGTTGCCTGGCCGGTGGCCGGACGGCGACCAGCGCGTAGATGACGAACAGATACGTGGCCGCGTTGAACAGGAAGACCCCTGAGGTGGTCACACCGAACGAATCGCGCAACACGACGACGAGGACGGGGCCGATGGCGCGGGCGCCGTTGAGTGTGAGTGAGTTGAGCGCCACTGCGCCGCTGAGGTTCTCGGGCCGGACCATGGCAGGCAGCACCGAGCTCCAGACCGGATTGTTGAAGGCGTTGCCGAACCCGATGGCCAGCACGACCAACACGAACAGAAATTTGTTCGGATGATCCATGCTCACCAGCCACGCCAACAGCAGCGATCCCAGCAGCTGCTCGATCTGGCAGACGATGAGATAGGGCCGGGTCGGCAGGCGATCGCCGAGCATCCCCGAGATGGGTCCGAACAGATAGGGGACCAGTTGGGCGGCCAGAACGATGCCGGCGAAGGTCGCCGGTCGAATGCCCCCGGTCCGTCGAGCCAGGTCGAGGGCGAACGGTGCGAGCAGCACGTTCTGCATCCAGGTGCCCAGGCCAGAGGCCAGACCGCCGAACCACATGATCCGAAACGGCCGCTCACGCAGCGCTGCGGCCGCGGTCCCTCCGCGCGAGGAGCTGTGGTTCGTGCGGGAGGTCGTCGAACGGTCGGGCGAACTGGTCATGGGGCCCGCCGATCTTGCCACTCGCCCGCGCCGGCAGGCGCCTCGTCAATCCCCGAATGCGGTGAGCAGGTCGACGCTGGGACGGCCGAGGGCCTCGGCCACGACGGCGTTGGTGACGGCGCCGCCCACGCAGTTGAACCCGTGGGCGAGTGCCAGATCGCGCCGGGCTGCTTCCTGCGGACCTCGCGCCACCTCGGCGATGAAGGGCAACGTCGCGTTGGTGAGTGCGTAGGTGGAGGTGAACGGCACGGCGCCGGGCATGTTGCCGACGGCGTAGTGGATGACTCCGTGCTGTTCGTAAATGGGGTTGTCGTGCGTGGTCTCGCGGGTGGTCTCGATGCAACCGCCTTGGTCGACGGCGACGTCGACGATGACCGCCCCGGGCTTCATCGATCGGACCATGTCCTCGCTGACCACCACCGGAGCCCGACCGCCGGCCACGAGCACGGCACCGATCACCAGATCGGCGTCGGCGACGGCGCGTTCCACGGCGCCGCGGTTGGAAGCGAGGGTGATGATGCGACCGCGATGGATCTGATCGACGAATCGCAGTCGATCGAGGTTCTTGTCGAGCAGCGACACCTCGGCTTCCATGCCCGCGGCGATCCACGCAGCGTTCCACCCCACGTTCCCGGCGCCGAGCACGACGACGCGAGCGGGCCGGACGCCGGGAGCGCCACCCATGAGCACGCCTCGACCGCCCTTGTGGCGTTCCAGGTACTGCGCACCCATCTGCGGTGCCAGTCGTCCCGCCACCTCGCTCATCGGGGCGAGCAACGGCAGCGCACCGCCGGCGGCTTGCACCGTCTCGTACGCGATGGCGGTGGTACCGGCGGCGAGCAGCGCGTCGGCCACCTTGGGGTAGGCGGCCAGGTGCAGATAGGTGAACAGCGTGAGATCGGGACGCAGGAAGCCGAACTCCGATGACTGCGGCTCCTTCACCTTCACCACCATCGAGTGGGCCCACGCGTCAGCGGCGGTGTCAACGATGGTTGCGCCGGCGGCGACGTACTCGGCGTCGCTGATGGCCGACTCGGAGCCCGCGCCCTTCTGGACGAACACCTCGACCCCGAGGCGCTCGAGCTCGCGTACCCCGTCGGGGGTGAGCGCCACTCGGTGCTCCTGGGTCTTGATCTCGGTGGGAACACCGAGTGTGAGGGGTCTCAGCGGGCGAGATGCGGTGGATGGGTCGGTCATGTGAACGCTCCGGTGCTCCCGCGGCATCGACGCTGATGACCGGCGGTGCCGCGAGGATAGAGGCAGGCGCCGGACGCTCGGGCGGTGATCTCACTACTGTGCTGGCGATGTTGGGCGTTGAGGGCGTCGTGAAGCGATTCGGCTCGTTGCTGGCCCTCGACGACGTCAGCTTCTCGGCGCAACGAGGCCAGATCCTCGGTCTCCTCGGACCGAACGGCGCGGGCAAGACCACGACGATGCGGGCGATCATGCACCTCGTCGCGCTCGACCGTGGAGCGGTCACCTGGGACGGTTCAGCGATCAGCGCCGAGATGCGCAGCTCGTTCGGATACATGCCCGCCGAGCGCGGCATGTATCCCCGTATGAAGGTGCGTGACCACCTCGTCTACTACTCGCGTCTGTCGGGGACGACGACCCACGAGGCCGGCCGATCCGCCGATGAATGGATCGAACGACTTGGTCTGGGCGATCGCCGAGACGCCACGGTCGAGAGCCTCTCCAGCGGCAACCAACAACGAGTGCAGTTGGCGTTGGCCCTCCTCGGCGAGCCGGAGGTCCTCATCCTCGACGAGCCGTTCTCGGGGCTCGACCCCGTTGCTGTCGAGAACCTCAGCGACGTCCTGCGTGAGCAGGCAGCGCGCGGTGCTGCGGTCCTGCTGAGCAGCCATCAACTCGACCTCGTCGCCGACGTGTGCCGATCGGTGGTCATCATCGATCGCGGCCGGGTGGTGCTGCGTGGTGATGTGGCTTCGCTGCGGGCGGCCAGCGGTATTCGACACATCGACGTCGAGTTCGCCGCGCCGACCATCTGGACCGTGGAGGCGCCGGCGGAGGTCAGCGACGATGGTCGTCGCCATCGCGTCACCGTGGATCGCAACGTCGATCCGCATGGTCTCATCGACGCTGCCCATCGTGCTGGGACGGTGGTCGCGTTCTCGTTCGCTTCGCCCGATCTGTCCGAGGTGTTCCTGCGGTCGCTTGCCACCGCGCACGGCTCGGCGGAGCGATGAGCGCGCGTCAACCGATGACCGCGCGTCAGGCGATTGCTCTGGTTGCTCGCCGGGAGATCGTCGCCCGTCTCTGGGTCAAGTCGTTCTACATCTTCACTGGCGCGCTGATGGTCGTCATCTTGGCCATCGGCGTCATCACACGGATGGCCGACAACAGTGGGCCCGACGGCTTGTCGATCGCGGTGTCGCAGCCCGCTCCTCCCGGCTTCGTCGACACACTCCGCTCGGTTGCCGAGGCCTCCGAACGTCGCGCCAGCGTCGACCTCGTCGGCGATGCGGGAGCGGTTCGCACCGCTGTCGACGAGGGTCGCGCCGACGTCGGAGTCGTCAGCGATCGTGGCGACGTCGTGTACGAACATCAGATCGACGACGACGTCGATTTCATCATCCAGCAGGCTTGGGCCGAGGTCAGCATCCGCGAAGCACTCATCGATGCTGGTGTCGAAGCGGACCGCCTGGATGCAGCGCTACGTCCAGCGCCGCTCACCGTGTCGTTCATCGATGAGCGCGAGGACAACGACGACATCGCCCTGTTGACCGGGTCGCTGGTGGCGATCTTGTTGATGCTCTCGCTCCAGACGTTCGGCAACTACGTCCTCATGGGCGTCATCGAGGAGAAGTCGACGGCGGTCGTCGAACTGCTCCTCGCTCGGATCCGCTCCGATCAACTCCTCGCGGGCAAGGTGATCGGGATCGGAGTGTGCGCCTTGCTGCAATTCGCGTTGTCGGTGGCCGCAGGGATGGCGTCGTTCGCCATCTCCGGTGCTGATGTGCCCAGCGAGATCTGGTCGACCTTGCCGACGACCATCGTGTGGTTCCTCGGCGGCTACTTGCTCTACTCCACGTTGTTCGCGCTGGCGGGGTCACTGGTGAGCCGGCAGGAAGACGCTCAGGCGGCAGCTGGACCGATCATCGCCGCGTTGGTTGCTGCGTACATGGTCGTGTTCATCTTCGGTTCCGATCCACGGTCGGCGGCGAGTGTGGTCCTGTCGATGGTGCCTCCGGTGGCACCGTTCATGATGCCGATGCGCATGGCTGCCGGTGCGGCGTCATGGCTCGAAGTGGGCGCGTCGCTGGCGTTGCTCGTGCTCGCCGTCGTGGGGGCGTGGAAGCTCGCCGGTCGGATCTACGACCAGGTACTGCTGCGGCGTGGGACCCGCATCTCCTGGGGTGAGGCAATCGCCGGGGTTCGCCGCCGATGACGTCGGAATGCCGCTCAGCCAGGTGACAACGTGAGCGGGGAGGCGCGGCCGACCAGCGCGGCGAGCCGAGCGGGATCGGCCGCGTCCGCGATCTCGCGCATCCAACGGCGGTATTCGATCGAGACCTTGTCGGTGCGCACCGAGATCTCCGTCGTGGTGTCGAGCGGGAACCACGCGGGTACCTGATTGGTGACCACGGGCTCGTCCTCTTCCAGAACAATGCGCTGGAAGGCGAAGTGCGGCTCGTCGTCGCCGTCGAGATCGTCGTCGCGGGCGATGAACCAGAACGATCGACAGGAGACCGCGTCAATTGGGCTTGCGGTCATCCACAGCAGACGACGGGCACCGGTGTCGAGGGTGAACTCGATGCTCACGGTGCACGGCATGGGCATGCGGTAGCGCGACGAGCCATACATGGCGGTCGACGCTGGATCGAACTCCGGCGGGTCGTAGGTGAAGCGCAACTCGCCGTCGACTCGGCTCAGTTCCGGAAGCGGCGGCACCGGCTCGTCACGGCGACCCAAGGTCCCGGCGTGCACCCAGGCAAAGTGGGCGAGGTCGACGAAGTTCTCCACTCGACGAGGCGCCGCAGTCGGCCAGGTGTACGGATCACCGGTGAGGACCCGCAGGCCAGGATCATCGAAGGCCGGGCACGCCGGAATCGACGTCCCGGCGCGGTCGTCGATGCGCACCCACACCAAGCCGTAGGCGATCTGCGTCGAGTAGGCGCCGACCCGAGCGCGAGAAGGGATCGGACCATCGGGCAGAGCGGGGATGTCGATGCATTTGCCCGAGCCGTCCCACAGCCAACCGTGATAGGCGCATCGCACCCCTGCGCTATCCACCCATCCCACCGAGAGCTTCGTCGATCGATGCAGGCAGCGATCGTCGAGGGCGATGACGCCGTGATCGGGGACATCAGCGATGGCCAGATCGCGGCCCAACAGACGCACCGGCAACGGACGGGCCCCATCGTGGCTCCCCAGCGAGGGTTTCGTGAGCTCCTCGAGCGTGCAAACGGGGTGCCAGAACATCTCGAGGGCCCGTGTCAATCGTTGTTGATCGTCGCCGAGCGGTGGGGAGACAGACGGGATCTCGGTCATGCGCGAGCGAACCTACGAGTGCAGTGTGACCATTCTGTTTCCATGCCGTGACTCCTCGATCACCGGGACACGGTGATCACTGGGCACGGTGATCACTGGGCACGGTGATCAGTGGGACACGGTGATCACGCCAGCGCCGCCTGCATGTTCTTGGAGATCCGACGATGGGTGCGCAGCATCATGTCGAGCATCGGGGCAGTGGGCTCACCGTCTTCGACCAGCACCCTGCCCGCCACCACGGTCGTCTTGGCGGTCAAGGGACCACAGCGCAGCAACGCCTCCACCGGATCGCTCCACGCCCCGGCGAACGCCACCGGTGGCCGTGGCCACACCACGAGGTCACCACACGCGCCGACGCTGAGCGTTCCGATCTCTCCCGTGCGTCCCAGACACGCCGCGCCGCCCAGTGTCGCCATCTCGAGCGCGTCGCGTGCCGTCATGGCCTGTGGTCCGCCGCGCAGGCGGCCGAGCAACAGCGCGGCGCGGGCCTCCATCCACAGCGATGCGCTGTCGGTGGACGCCGAGCCATCGCAGCCGATGCCGACCGGCGAACCAGCGGCCCGCATCTCGGTGATGGGCGCCAGGCCAGCACCGATGAGTTGATTGGAGCTGGGGCAGTGGGCGATGCCGACGCGATGGGCCCCGAGGTTGGCGATGTCGACGTCGCTGGGGAACACGCAGTGGGCCACCCATGTGCGATCGCTCATCCAGCCGCATGCTTCGAGGTGCTCGACCGGACGGCAGTGGTACATCTCGGCGCAGTACGTGTCCTCGTCGCGGTCCTCGGCCAGATGGGTGTGCAGACGCACGTCGAGGCGATCAGCCAGTTCTGCGGTGCTGCGCATCAGCCGTGGCGTCACCGAGAACGGCGAGCACGGGGCGAGGCCGATGCGCACCATGGCGAGCGGTGAGCGATCGTGATGGGCGGCGACGAGGCGCTCGCAATCGGCGAGGATCTCGTCGTCGTCCTGCACCACCTCGTCGGGGGGCAGGCCGCCGTCTTTCTTGCTGCGACTCATCGAGCCACGCGTGGGATGGAAGCGCAACCCCACCTCGCCGGCCCCGCTGATCTCCGCGCCGATCAGATCACCGGCCCCGCGTGGATGCACGTAGAGATGGTCGGTGCTCGTCGTGCACCCACCCATGGCCAATTCGATGGCGCCGATGTACGCGGACACGTACGCCGCTTCCTCGTCGAGCCGGCTCCACACCGGGTACAGCGTGGTGAGCCAATGGAACAGATCGCCTTGCAGCGCAGGCGAGAACGAACGTGTGAGGTTCTGGTAGATGTGGTGGTGGGTGTTCACGAAACCCGGTGTGACGACGCAACCGTTGGCGTCGATGGTGCGACGCGTCGCGGGTGGTCGCGTCGTCGTGTCACCCACACCCACCACTGCGCCCCCATCGATGGCGAGCCAACCGCCGGGGATCTCGCGCCGCGAGCCGTCCATCGTGACGAGCAGATCGGCATGGTCGACGACGAGATCGACCGGGGTCGGCATGGAGGCAGCGGAAGTCATCGACCGGAAAGGTACGGCTGCCATGTCAACGCTCGGTTTCGCCTGCCGCTCGGTCACGCGGTCGTCATCGACCTCGCACGAAATGGAAACACGATGGGTGACCGGCGCGGCCCGAACACGTGCTTCGTCAGGCGTCGAGGTTGGTCATGACGTGCTTGATGCGGGTGTAGTCATCGAGCGCGTACATCGACAGGTCCTTGCCATAGCCCGACTTCTTGTAACCGCCATGGGGCATCTCGGCCACGAGGGGGATGTGGGTGTTGATCCACACGCACCCGAAGTCGAGCCGCTTGGCCAAGCGCATGGCCCGTCCGTGATCGCGGGTCCACACCGAAGATGCGAGGCCGTACTCGACCCCGTTGGCCCATGCCACCGCCTGGTCCTCGTCGTTGAAGCGCTGAACGGTGATGACCGGTCCGAACACCTCGCTCTGGATGAGCTCGTCGTCCTGACGGAGATCGGCGATGACGGTCGGCTCGTAGAAGTACCCCTGACCGCTGACCGCGTGCCCACCGGCGGTCACCGCGGCGTGTGACGGTGCCCGATCCACCATGCCGGCGACGCGGGCCAGCTGTGCCGGGTTGTTGAGCGGGCCGTAGAGGGCGTCGGCGTTGTCGGGTGCTCCGGTCACGGTGCCCTTGGCCGCCTCGGTGAGGGCCGCCACGAAATCGTCGTAGATGCCGGGCGCGGCGATGACTCGCGTCGCCGCGGTGCAGTCCTGCCCGGCGTTGAAGTAGCCGGCAATGGAGATGCCGGCCACGGCCGCTTCGATGTCGGCGTCATCGAACACCACCACCGGCGCCTTACCGCCGAGTTCGAGGTGCACCCGCTTGAGCGAGTCGGCCGCGGCCTTGGCGACCTCCATGCCGGCGCGGACCGATCCGGTGATCGACACCATGGCCGGTGTGCGATGGGCGACCATGGCCCGTCCGGTGTCGCGATCGCCGCACACCACGTTGAGAACACCGGGCGGTAGGAACTCCGCGGCGATCTCGGCCAACAACAAGGTCGTGACCGGGGTGGTGTCGGACGGCTTGAGCACCACGGTGTTGCCCGCGGCGATGGCCGGGGCGAACTTCCACACCGCCATCATCATCGGGTAGTTCCATGGCGCGACCTGGGCGCACACGCCGATCGGCTCGCGCCGGATCATCGAGGTGTGGCGGGCCATGTACTCGCCGGCCGACTTGCCCTCCAGCACACGCGCCGCGGCGCCGAAGAAGCGGATCTGGTCGATCATCGGAGGGATCTCTTCGCTGGCCGTCAACGACAGCGGCTTGCCGCAGTTCTCGGCTTCGAGAGCGACGAACTCCTCGGCCCGAGCCTCGACCGCATCGGCGATGCGCAACAGGGCCAGGCTGCGCTGCGACGGCGTGGCGTCTCGCCAGCCCTCGAACGCGTCGGCCGCGGCTCGCATCGCCATGTCCACATCGGTGTCCGAGGAGACCGGCGCCGTGGCGTACACCTCGCCCGTCGATGGGTTGACCACCTCACTGGTTCGACCGTCGATCGCGTCGCTCGGGGCGCCGTTCACGAAGTTGCGGAGCGTTCGGGTCATGGGAGGTCCTCCGGAGAGATGTGGGAACGATCGTCGGGCGCAGTCATCGAGCACCCCATTCATAGGTCTGCTTGGCCAGCTGCAGATACACGAACGTCTCGGTGCGGCGAACGCCAGGGATGGACCGCACCTTGTCGTTGATGAGTTCGAGTAGCGCTTCGTCGTTGGCGGCGACCACCTCGGCCATGAGATCGAAACTCCCAGCGGTGACCACGAGGTAGCTCACCTCGTCGAACGTGGACATGGCGTCGGCCACCCGCCGGACGTCACCTTCGGTCTTCACGCCGATCATCGCCACCCGTCGCAGCCCGAGCGACATGGGGTCGGTTACGGCCACGACCTGCATGGCCCCGAGTTCGAGCAACCGCTGCACCCGCTGGCGCACGGCCGCCTCGCTCATGCCGACCTTGGCGCCCAGACGCGTGTACGGCATCCGCCCGTCGGTCTGCAGCTGCTCGATGATGGCGCGGTCCACTTCGTCGATGGTCACCGGAGGCTTGGTCATCGGGTTCGCATCATGGGCGGAGACTTGGCGTCGGGCAAGGGATCGCGTTGAAAATCATGGCGCGAACGGCGGATTCCCTTGCACCGATCGGTATGGCCGTGGGAGGGTTCGCGTCGCAGGCAGACTTACGATTTGTCACCTACCCATCCGGGTCGGGTTCCAGGTGCTCAGCCTGGGGAGCAGGGAGACCATGTCGGCTGGAGCATCCGAGCGGGGATCGGTCGAGTTGATCGGTGTCACCAAGCGATTCGGGTCGATGGTCGCGGTCGACGATCTCGATCTCGAGATCCGGGCGAGTGAGTTCATCTCGTTGCTCGGACCATCGGGCTGCGGCAAGACCACGACACTTCGAATGCTGGCCGGGTTCGAGCAGCCCGATGCGGGGCACATCCGCATCTCGGGCAACGAGGTCGCCGGTATCCCGCCCCACAAGCGTGACGTCAACACGGTCTTCCAGAACTACGCACTGTTCCCGCACATGACGGTCGCCGAGAACGTGGCGTACGGCCTCCGGCAAAAAGGCGTCGACAAGCACGAGATCAACCGGCAGGTTGGCGAAGCGCTCGAGATGGTCAAGATGACCAAGCTGGCCAAGCGCAAGCCACGTCAGATGTCCGGGGGTCAACAACAGCGAGTCGCCCTGGCCCGCGCGCTGGTGAATCGGCCGAGCGTGTTGTTACTCGACGAACCGCTCGGAGCGCTCGATCGAAAGCTGCGCCAGGAGATGCAGATCGAGCTGAAGTTGTTGCAGGGCCAAGTGGGTATCACCTTTGTGTTCGTGACTCACGATCAGGAAGAGGCCCTGTCCATGAGCGACCGCATTGCCGTGATGCTCGACGGTCACATCGAGCAGCTCACCGATCCCGACACCCTGTATGACCATCCTGCTTCGGCGTTCGTGGCCGGGTTCATCGGGCAGAACAACTTCTTCTCCGGTACGGCCAACGCGTCGAGGGTCACCACCGCGCTCGGAGCTTTGACCGCGGCGGTGCGAGCCGACGACGTGACGGACGGCGCCAACGCTTTGCTCGCCGTTCGTCCCGAGGCGATCACCATCCACGAGAGCGCTCCGGTCGGCGAGACCAACGTCATCGCCGGGGTGCTCGCCAGCGTCTCGCATCTCGGCGACGCACTGCAGTTCGTGGTCCAGGCCGCCGGCAAGGAGATCCTGGTGCGCAGCCCGCGCCCTTCGGCTGCCCGTGCGATGCCCGGCTCGCCGGTGTGGTTGACCTTCTCCGCCGAACACGCCCAACTGTTCTCCGATCGCCAGTCCGATCTCGTCCTGGTCGATCCGGCCGCAGCCCCCAACGACGACTGACCGCGCAACCCGACCCTTCGCACAATGATCTGACCCCTCGAAAGGCCCCCCATGGCTCACGATGACAGCACTCGAATCCTCATCTCACGCGCAACGGCACAGCGCCTGGCGGCGGACATGAACCGCCGGCGATTCCTCGGCGTCGCTGGCGCGGGAGCGCTGGCCACCATGTTCCTCGCGGCATGTGGCGGTGACGACGGCGGGTCGAGCGCGGCGACGGGCGGATCCACCGCCGGATCCACCTCGAGCGGTGGCACGTCGTTCAACCTCTACACCTGGGCCGAGTACGACGATCCCGAGGTGCTCGAGGCATTCGGCAACATCACCGTCGATGTGTACGACTCCAACGAGATCGCCATCTCCAAACTGTCGACAGCCAAGGGCACATCGGGCTACGACATGGTCTGCCCGACCGGGGCGTACATCCCGCAGATGGTTGGCCTCGGGCTGTTGCAGGAGCTCGACCTGGGCAAGATCCCCAACTTCGCCAACCTCGAGACCGCGTACACCAACCAGGTGTGGGACCCGGGCAACAAGCACTCTGTGTGCAAGGACTGGGGTTCGACGGGATGGATCTACGACAACACCGTGGTGAAGACGCCCATCAACTCCTGGAGCGACTTCATCAAAGCGGCGCAGACGGAGGCCAGCGGTGCCACCAGCGTGCTCGACACTGCTCCCGATCTGTGCGGCATCTACTTCTGGGCCAACGGCATCGACTGGAACACCGAGAAGGCCGCCGATCTCGACGCGTGCGAGAAGTTCATCGTCGATGAGCTCGCATCGCACCTCAAGGCGTTCGACTCGTTCCCCGGCATCAGTCTCACCAGTGGCAACTACGCGTTGTCGCAGGCGTTCAACGGCGATGCGCGCCAGGGTCTGTTGAAGGTGGAAGAGGCAGGTGGCGATCCGACGCAGTACACGTGGGGTCTCGGCGCACCGGCCAGTGAGCTGTGGATGGACAACTGGTGCATCCTCCAAGACGCCAAGAACACCGACGCCTGCTACAAGTTCATCAACTACATCCTCCAGCCTGCCGAGTCGGCCAAGGAGGTGGCCTTCCACGGCTATCACACCGGAGTGAAGGGCGTGGCCGAGGCGTCCGCCGATCTGCAGTACGCCGACATGATCTTCTTCACCGACGCGCAGGTGAAGACGCTTCAGGGCGGCGTCGTGAACACTGCACAGTCCCGACAGGTCGACATCTTGGCCAAGGCAAAGGCCAAGGCCGGCGCCTGAGCATCGGCTCGAGCTCGCACCGAGGGGGACGTCGATGTCGACCGCAGCGACTGTGAAACGCAACAAGGTTCGGCGGGCGCCCAAGTGGTTGCTCGCCGCACCGAGTTGGGCGTGGTACCTGCTGTTCTTCATCGTGCCGCTCGGGTTCGTGGTCTTCTACAGCTTCGGCTACAAGCCGCCGGTCGGTTCGTCGAAGTTGGTCGGCACCGATCGCTTGTCCCTCGACAACTATCGCGACGCGCTCACCGGAGATCTGAGGAGCACGTTCAAGAACACGATGCAGGTGGCGATCCTCGGCACGATCCTGTGCCTGGTCATCGCCTTCCCCGTGGCCTACTTCTTGGCGGTGAAGGCATCGGCCCGATGGAAGGGACTCCTGCTCGGCCTCGTCATCGTGCCGTTCTGGACCAGCTTCCTCATCCGGACGATCGCATGGCGCATCGTGCTGGCGCCCAAGGGGTTCTTCTCCAACTGGTTCCAGGACATCGGGCTGCGCGACTCGCCGCTGCGCATCTTGGACACCCGACCGGCGGTGCAGATCGGTGTGGTCTACAACTACCTGCCGCTCATGATCTTCCCGTTGTTCGTCGCTCTCGATCGGCTCGACCCGGCATTGCGGGAAGCCTCGAAAGATCTCGGCGCCGGCCGCATCAAGACGTTCTTCCAAGTCACGGTGCCACTCGCCATGCCCGGTATCGTGGCTGGCCTGCTGCTGGTGTTCATCCCCCTCAGCGGCGACTACATCACCGCCCGGGTCCTCGGTGGGGCCAAGGGCAACATGGTGGGGGCCACGATCGCCGACCGGGTGTTCTCGGCCCAGAACCAACCGCTCGGCTCGGCCATCGCCGTGGTGCTGATCGTGTCGATCCTGGCCGTCATCATCGTCGCTGCCGTCATCGGTCTCGCCCTGCGGCGCATCGGCCGATTGCGACGATCGGTGGACGTGCCCGAGGAACCCGTCGGTGCGATGGGCAGTCAATCTGGATTGACAGGAGCAGTGGCATGAGCGAGGGCGGCCACACGGTGAGGCATCGCAAGCCGTGCGACCCGGTAATGGGCCTGCTTCGGCTGTGGTCGGCCGCGGTGTACGTGTTCCTGTTCCTCCCCATTGTGTTCGTGGTCGCCCACTCGTTCACCAAGTCGAGCGCGTTCTTGGTGTGGGGCGGCTTCTCGACGAAGTGGTACACCCGCATGTTCGACAACGAACCGTTGAAGAACTCCATCAAGGTGTCGGTCATCGTGGCCGCCGGGTCCACGGCCATCGCCCTCGTCATCGGTGGTCTCGCTGGCGTGGCGCTGGCTCGCCGGCCGGGCAAGTGGACCTACCCGTTCCTGGGGCTGATCTTCCTCGTCCTCGTCACACCAGAGATCGTCGACGCGCTCGGCTATCTCATCTGGTTCGTGAAGCTGGGGGAGCAGAGCGGTGGCTCGGCCCTCAACGGCGGCTACACCCGACTCATCATCGCCCACGCCATCTTCTCCTCGGCGGTGGTCACCCTCATCGTGCGGGCCCGCCTGGCCGGACTCGACGAGTCGCTCGAAGAAGCGGCCGCCGATCTGTACGCGTCGCCGGTCACGGCGTTCCGTCAGATCACCTTGCCGCTCATGTCCCCGGCGTTGTTGGCCGGCGGACTGCTGGCGTTCACCTTCAGCCTCGACAACACCGTCGTGTCGTCGTTCCTGGCCAAGGCCGGCCGTACGCCGTTCCCGGCCTACATCTTCAGTTCGGTGCGCTCGGTCATCAAGCCCGATCTCGGCGCGGCGGCCGCGCTCATGTTGGGCTTCACGTTGCTGTCGCTGTTCTTGGTGGCGATGGTGCTGCGCCGCGGTGGCGATTCGGCTGAGAAGGTGGCGGCAACCCTTACCGGAACCTGAGGAGCCCGGTCGCTACTGTCAATGAGAGTTGACGTCGCGCCGACTGTTGGTCAGTCGGGCTTCTGGGCCCCATAGGCCAGCAGGTAGCACTCGGCCGGTGTGCCGTACACGCCGCGGTTCCATGCCGCGTTCTCCACCGAGAACGCACCGGCGTCGATGGACGGGCCGCACCAGTTGAGGCCCTGCTCGAGGCGGACGTTGAACTTGGCGGCGCGGAGTTTGGCCACGAACTCCTCGTGCCCGTACTCGACCTCGTGGTCGGGGTTGATGAACTCGTCCTGCTGCATGCGACACACGGGACCATTGGGCGTGTCCACCATGAACCAACCGCCGGGCTTGAGCACTCGGTACACACCGTTCAATACGGTGTCGCAATCGTCAGGGCTCACATGCTCGATGGTCTGCCCCGAATACACGAGGTCGAACGAGTTGTCCTCGTACTGCGACAGGTCGACCATCGAGTGGTAGCGATAGCGAACCATGCCCTGGGGATGGGGATGTTCGGTGATCGGGGCTGAGTGGGTGTAGATGTCGTGGCGATCGTCGTGGGGTAGGTCCACGATGATGAGCTCGTCGAACCGATACGGATAGCCCATGACCACCATGGCTCCCGCCGGATCGTGTTGGGCAGTGCCACCGAGATCCAAGATTCGCTTGGCCCGGGGGAAGCTGCGAACGAAATCGCAACGCGAATGATGCAGCGAGAGCAGCATGTTGCGAGGGTTCATCGAGAAGCGGTACTCGCTCGAGTAGCGCATCTCGTCGAGCAACGACGCCCGTGACTTCGACTGCTCAGCGAGGTTCTGGCGGTACATATCCCACGCCGCCTGATCGGGCTCACGCTCCAGCACGAAGTTGTAGGCGAGACGGATGAACTCGTCGTCACTGAGCGAGTCGCGCATCAACGGAGTCGGCGGAGGAGCCGGGGTGGATGTCGTGACGACGGCGGACGATGCAGCGGGGGCGTGCTTCCTCAGGCGGAACATGGCCCCGGCATCCTACGGGTGCCACTAGCTTGGCGGGATCATGCCAAGTCACACCCCCCGGATCACTCCCCGGATCGCGGTGGCTCCGGATGCCCCCGACTGGATGGTCCAAGCGGTCGCCGCGGGCGGAGCCCAGGTCGTCGACATCGAACAGGCCGAGGCACTGGTGTGGGCCGACCCGTCGGGAGCCGATGAATTGCGCGAGGTGCTGCGCGCCAACGAGCAGGTGCAGTGGGTGCAGCTGCCCTACGCCGGGGTGGAGCCGTTCCGCAACGTGCTCGACGAGGACCGGGTGTGGACCTGTGGCAAGGGCGTGTACGCCGAACCCGTTGCTGAGCTGGCCCTCACCTTGGCGCTCACCGGGCTCCGCCACGTGAGCCGGTTCGCTCGGTCGTCCACCTGGGGTGAGCGCACCGGCCGGACCCTCATGGGCGGCCGGGTCACCATCCTGGGCGGTGGTGGCATCACCGAGGCGCTGCTGCGGCTGCTGCGCCCGTTCGACGCGCACGTGACCGTGGTGCGCAACCGGGTCCAGGAGATGGACGGCGCCGATGTGGTGTTGGAGAGCGATCAGCTCCACGACTCGCTCGCCGGGGCCGATGTGGTGTTCCTGGCGCTCGCCCTCACGCCCGAGACCGATCGCATCGTCGGCGCCACCGAACTGGCGCTCATGGAGTCGCACGCCTGGCTCGTGAACGTGGCCAGAGGCCGTCACGTCGATACCGCTGCCTTGGTCGAGGCGCTCGAAGGCGAGGCCATCGGCGGTGCCGGGCTCGACGTGACCGACCCCGAACCGCTGCCTGACGGCCACAAGCTGTGGTCGCTGCGCAACTGCATCATCACCCCGCACTGCGGCAACACCCCGGAGATGGCGGCTCCGCTCCTGAGCGAGCGCATCACCGCCAACGTCAAGCGTTGGGCCCACGGCGACCCGTTGATCGGTCCGGTCAACGTGGAGCTCGGCTACTGAACCGAGCTCAGCCGGAGTTGGTGAACACTCCAAGACAGGCCTGAATCGCGCGCTCACAGTGGCCGATAGAGGCAGGACCTCGAATGAGCGACCTGCCCACCATCCCTGTCACAGAGGCCCCGTCCAACGACGTCCCCGTGCTCGATCGTGCCCGACTGATGGGCACGATCAGGGTCTTGCGCGATCTCAAGGATCGGGCGCCGATCGTCTCGATCGCCTATCTGGACCTCGACCGGTTCCACCAGGTCAACACCCGTTGGGGTCATCGTCTCGGCGATCAACTGCTCTCCGTGGTCGAGCGTCGTTTGCGGGGGGCTGTTCCCCACGGGTCGGTGCTGGCTCGCCTCGATGGTGACGGCTTCGTGGTGCTGGTGCCGGGGATGGACGGCGAGGACATCCGCGTCCTGGCCGAGATGTTGCTGCGTCTGGTGGCCACCCCGGTGTCGCTCGATGGTCGGGTGGTGGCGGTACGAGCCAGCGCAGGGGTGGTCACCCGAACTGCCCCCATCGGCGAAGACCTGGTGGAAGAGGCCTTCATGGCCTGCCGCCAGGCCAAGTCGACCAACGTCGGCATGGTCGAGGAGTCGGTTCTGGCCGCGATGGTGGCGCGACGCGGCCAGGTCGAAGCCGAGCTGGCGCGGGGTATCGAAAACAGCGAGTTGCGGCTGCGCTATCAGCCCAAGGTCGATCTCCGTGACGGGACGGTGGTGGGCGTAGAGGCGTTGGTGCGATGGCAGCACCCGGAGATGGGTCTGGTGGGTCCGGGCGCCTTCATCGACATCGCCGAGGAGAGCGGCCTCATCGTGCCCCTCGGTGCGTGGGTGTTGCAGGCCGCCATCGAACAGGCTCGGAGGTGGCCAGCCACGATCTCGGGCGCACCGCTGCGGACGTGGGTGAACCTGTCGGCGGCCCAGCTCGGTCACATCGCAGATCTGCGCACCATCCTGCGTGACGCCATCGCCGGAGGGCTCGATCCGCGGGCCATTGGCTTCGAGGTGACCGAGTCGTCCTTGCTGGCCGACCTGCCCGGCGCGGTGGAGGTGCTCGAGTCCTTGCGATCGCTCGGTGCCGAACTGGCGCTCGACGACTTCGGCACTGGCTACTCGTCGCTGACCTATCTGCGGCAGCTGCCGGTGAGCTCGGTCAAGATCGATCGCTCGTTCGTGACGGGCATGGACGGTTCTTTGGCTGATGCCGCCATCGTCGAGGCCGTCGTGGAGCTGTCGCATGCGCTCGGTCTGGAGGTGGTGGCCGAGGGGGTGGAAGAGGCACACCAGGTCGACGAGTTGCTGCGACTCGGTGTGGATCGGGCACAGGGCTATTGGTTCGCCGAGCCGCTTCCGGCGTTCGACATGGCGGCCCTTGTCGCTCAGCCATGGTGCGGCAAACCCGCTCCGGCAGCGGCCCGTGAACGTGATCATCGGGCCGATGGTCTCCCCGGGTTCGGTGGCCCGCGATCTCGTCTGCTCCTCGCCGCGCTCGATGCGTCTGCTGACTCGGTCATGGTCAGCTCGGTCGGTGACCTCGTGGCCGGCATCGCTCCGCACATCGACTATGTCAACCCGGCTTTCGAGGCCGACACTGGGTACCGAACCGACCAGGTGCTGGGTCGACCGGTGTGGTTCAACTACCCCGAGGACCTCGAAGGGGCATTGGCGCGCGACGCGTTGATGTCGGCGTTGCAGTCGCGTGTCTCGAGTACGTTGGTGGTGCCGAGCGTTCGAGCCGATGGCGATCGTCGTCAATGCGAATTGACGGTCACTCCGATCATGGACGAGCGAGGGATGCTCAGCCACTGGCTGCATGTGCGTCGTGACCTCACGTCGCGCCATGCGCTCGAGGCCGATCGCGATCGTTTCCGCCGGGTGATCGAACAGACGGCGGTGGGCGTGGTCCTCACCGAGATCGACGGCAGCGTCACCTACGCCAATCAGGCCGCTCGAGATCTGGTGTCGTTCCCGGCTGATCGTCCGCTCGACGGCACCGATCTCATGTCGCTGATCCCGGCCGACGAGATCGACGAGCATCACGCCCGGGTGTTCCCGTTGCTGCGCCGCGACGGCGAGTTCGCCGGTCCCGTGACGGCGGTCGCGTCCGACGGTCAGCGCGTCCCGCTGTGGGTCGACATTCGCATCGTGCAAGATCCACGGCATCCTCGGGGTGCCTACCTCGCTGCGGTCGCGCAGGATCGCCGGCCCGAGCTGGCAGTGGCAGAGGCGCTGGCGGCCAGCTCGCGTCGTGCCCAGGAGTTGTTGTCCGGCACCGCCGATGCTGTGGTGCTGCTCGACCCGGCTGGTCGCATCACCTACGCCAACCGTGCCCTCGAGACACTGCTGGGTGCCCCGATGCAGCAGCTCATCGGATCGAGCGCGTTCAGCTGGATCAGCCCCACCCACCGCGAGCAGTTGTTGCAGTCGTTCATCGATCAGCTCGCCGAAGACAGCGACGGTGGTGAAGAGCAGGAGTTCGTGTTCAACGTCGTGCATGTCGATGGCACGGAGATCCCCGTCGAGGCCGCTGTCGTTCGACGCTTCCACGATCCGACCATCAATGGTCTGGTGATGTCGTTGCGCGACATGCGCCGCCGTCTGGCCAGTGAGCGCCGCGATCATCAGCAGACGCTGTTCGATCGGCTCTTGGCTGCTGTCGCGCAGAGTGCTCTCGATCTGGGGCCCGAAGGGTTCTTCGCCGTGCTCGACGATCATCTCGGCGAGTTGGCCGAAGCATTGGATGTGGATCGCATCTTCGTGAACGAGATCGGTTCGACCCACGTCACGACGTTGGCCAGCGTCGACACCATCGACCTGCCCCCTACCGACCCGACGGTGCCGCGCGGGCAGCTGACGTCGTGGATCGAGATGTTGGAGCGCCAAGATCGAGTCGTGATCGATGATCTGGTCGTCGATCCTCATGACGCGATCGCGCGCGAGGCGGAGGTGTACGAGGCGGTGCCGCGGGCGTTGGCCGCAGTGGCACTGCGGTCGGAGGGGCGTCTCACGGCAACCATCGGAGCGCTGCATGTCGCGCGGCCTCGTCGTTGGGAGCGCCAGGAGATCGACGTGCTGGCGCGTTGCGGCGCCACCATCGTGCACGTGCTCGAACAGCGTCGTCTCGACCGGGCGTTGCGCGAAAGTCAATCCCGGTTGCAGGCCCTCGTCGATCATGCCGGTGACGGGTTGATCGTCGTCGATCAGAGCGGTCGCATCCGGTTCGTCAGCTCGGTGTTCGCCGATCTGTTGGCAATGGAAAGCTCGCAGCTCGTCGGGCGGTTGTTCACCGAGATCATCCATCACGACGATCTGTCGTCGGCGGTGCACTCGTTGACCCGAGCGATGAGTGGCGTGCTCGACGACGAGGTCACGTTGCGACTCGTGTCGGCGACAGGTGAGGCCCGATGGTGGGAGTTGACCACTACGGGCCCGGCACCAGACGCGCTCGATGGGGCGGTGGTGTTCTCCGGACGCGACGTGACCGACCGGCGCCACGCAGAAGAGGCAGCAGCCCGGCGGCTCGAACATCTGAGCATGACGTTCGCCGTCACCCAGCTGGCCCTCGACGTGGGCGCAGAGGAGTTCCTCGATCGTCTCGGGGACGTGTCCAGTGATCTGGGCCGGCTGATCGGGGCCGATGCCGTCGTGATCGACGTGATCGTGGAGGACCACGACGGCGAATCGATCGACACCGTCCACAGCGACCACAACCTCCCTCATGCGACCTCATCGGGGCGGAGCCTGATCAAGCGCGTAGGTAGATGGCGCGCCCCGGGCAGCGATGTCCAACTCGAGGAGACCCGGACCGAGGAACTCGCCCATCTCCGGCCGGTGCAACTGACCCGTGCCGACGGCCGCCGTGTGTTGGCCGTGCCGATGGTGGCCGCGGGTGAGGTGCTCGGTGCGCTGACGATCATCGACCGTCGTGAAGACGCCTGGCCCGAGGACGAACTCGCGCTGGCCCGGCTGCTGGCCGAGACCGTGGCTTCGGTGCTGCAGCGCCGCCGTCTCGACAGTGCTCTGAAGGCCAGCGAGTCGCGCTACCGCCTGTTGTCGGAACACGCCGCCGACGTGGTGGGACTGGTGGGACTCGATGGGTACATGACCTATGTGTCGCCGTCGGTCACCGAGGTGCTCGGCTACTCGGTGGAGGACGTCATCGGTCGAAACGTGACCGACTTCGTCATCGAGGAGGATCTGGTCCACGTGCAGATGGCGGTACGGGAGGTGCTCGGTGGCCAGACGCTCACGTATGAGGTGCGCATCCGTCGCGCCGACGGCTCGGTGGTGTGGACCGCGCACACGACCCGAGTCGTGCTCGACGAAGACGGTGCGCCGGTGGGGTTGCGGTTCTCCATCCGCGACATCACGGAACGAAAGCATCTCGAAGCGGAGCTCAAGCGACAGGCGTTGCATGATCCGTTGACGGGCCTCGCCAATCGGGCGTTGCTGCAGAGCCGCCTACACGTGGCCGCATCGCGCCGGGGCAATCCCAACGAGCTCGCACTCATGCTCATCGACCTCGACGGCTTCAAAGAGGTGAACGATCGGTTCGGGCACGGAGCCGGTGATGCGGTGCTGCTCACCGTGGCGCAGCGACTCGAAGGTCTGACCCGAGGCGGCGACACGCTGGCCCGGATGGGCGGCGATGAGTTCGTCTTGCTGTGCCCCGAGACCACCCTCGAGGGTGCCGCCGCAGTCGCGGAACGGGTCGTGGCCGTGGTGTCGGAACCGATCGACGTGAGCGGTGTGATGCACATGCTCGGCGCCAGCGTCGGCATCTCGCATCAAGCCGGCCCGGTCGCCGACCCCGAGCGGATGCTGCGAGAAGCCGACCGCGCTATGTACGAAGCGAAGAAGTCTGGCAAGGGCCGTGTGTGCCTGGCGGTCGCGCACACGCCTACGCTCAGCTGATCACCACGCATTACGAGCGACTCGGGCTCGAGCCCGACGCCACCCCTCAGCAGATCAAGCAGGCATACCGGACGCTGGCTCGGATGATGCATCCCGACGTGGCCGGCACCGATGAGGTGCGACGGGCCGATGCCATGTCGGAGCTCAACGAGGCGTTCCGGATCTTGCGCGATCCCGAGCGACGCCGTCGCTACGACGCATCGCTGCGTGGTGAGGTGCTGGCACCGGAGACGCCCGCGGGCGAGGTCGCCGAGCGACCCGACTGGTTGGTGGACGAGTCCCCTGAGCCAATGGTGTTCACGCGTCTGCCCAAGGTGTTCGTGGTGGGAGTGCTGGGTGCGGCGTTGTTCATCTTGTTCATCATCAGCCTGTTCGCCTTCCGCAGCGACGACCCGATCAACAGCGTCGATCCGGTCGACGGAGTGGTGTCGGTTGGTTCGTGTGTGGCCGTGGGCAACGTGGGTGGTCAGGTGGGGGAGACCTCCTGCAACGGCGCCGAGGACGGGACGGTGATGGCCCTGGTGGGCTTCGACCAGGACTGCCCGACGGGTACCTTCACGTTCCAGAGCGAGTCGGTGAGTACGAAGGTGTGCGTGAAACCGCGCTCGGGATGAGGCGTCACCATCGGCTCGGTCGACACGAGGCGCGCTTGCTACAGTGACCCGGTCCCACACGGGCGATTGGCTCAGCTGGTTAGAGCGCCGCCTTCACACGGCGGAGGTCGAGGGTTCGAGTCCCCCATCGCCCACCACAGAAGACCTGTTCAGGCGCTACGAAGGCCTCCCGCAAGGGGGGCCTTCGCCGTTCCAAGTCCACATGCAGTCCGTGTGACCGGACGAAACGAGGTGTTGCAGCGCGGATTGTGGCTACACTTGTGACCACAGGTCGACGACAGTGCCAGCGGAGGTCGCCATGCGAACCGTCGGAGTCAGGGAGTTCCGGGATCAGGCGAGTTCGATCCTCGCTGGTGGCGAGACGCTCGTGATCGAACGCCACGGCGAGCCGATCGGCTTCTTCGTACCCATTGCCGCCAAGGATCGCCGCGCCGGCCGTGATGCGCTCGGCCGCTTGGCTGATGTCTTGGACGACGTGATGGCGCGCGCCGGGCTGGATGAGGATGAACTGGTCGGTGAGATCGTTCCCAAACACCGCTCCCAGTGATGCGACTCGTCGTTGACACGAGCGTCCTCGTCGGCGAACTGCTCCGTGAGTCGGGACGGCGGCGACTGGGAGACGAACGGCTCGAACTGTTCCTCCCCGAGCAGATGTGGGCGGAAACGACCGTGGAGATTCCTCGACGGATCCGAGCATTCGTCCGTCGTCGAGGGATCGATCCCTCCATCGGCGACGAACTGACCGCCTCCTGCTTGGCGGCGGTCGAGGCCAACATCGTCGTCCTGGACGAGGCGATCTACTCGGCGCTGGAGGATGAGGCGAGAGCCCGATCGCTACGCGATCCTCGGGACTGGCCCATCGTGGCGTGCGCGCTCGCGCTCACAGCCGCGATCTGGACGAACGACAACGACTTCCTCGGCAGCGGCGTCGCCACCTGGACAACGCCGTCGCTGCAACAGTGGCTCGAACGACACCCTCAACGGTGAGTCCATGGCCGCGGGGTCAACGCGAGGTGAAGGCCTCTTACTCGTGGGAACGTGGGCGGTTCTTGGCCGTGGATCGAATTGAAACATCGAGCGCTGCCTATTGCGCGCGGCGCGTCGTTGACGCATATGAATGCGGCAATTACCCGGTCTCGGCATCGACACATATACAACAAGGTGGCTACAATTTGCAGTCGCTATGGGACGAAGCGAAGTGGGTTGCTCAGGGGTGCCTGACTTCGAGAGGGGAGGAGCCGCGTTCTCTCGGATTCGCGCTGCCCGGGAGTGCGCCGGGATCCGCCCGTCGGAGACGCGACGATCGACAGAGCTGCCCTCACCCGGGCTTGAAGGGCTTTGGCCGGGAAGCGGAGCGCTGTCTCTGTGCTCCGGAGGGGTTCGTCCAAGGGCAGATCGCCCGATCGCCGTCGAGGTCGCCGGTGAGCCATGGTTGCTTCGCCCGAACGGTGTTGACGTTCTTCCGCTCGCTGCAGGAACCTGGGACATACGAATAAGTCAATCGCGGATAGGACCAAACTGCGGTGCGGTGACAATCGGCGTAAGCGAGGTAACTGTCCTTGATATTGTCTCGCTACTTCTGGGTGCGCAGTATGGCCATTTTGCAAAGGGGGCGAGACGGATTTCAATCGTGCAATTCCGAAGATGATGTGAGAGGGCGCACCGATTCTGGTGGTGCTCGCTGCCACGAGATGGCGGACTCTCGCGCTAGAGCCGGGAATGTGCACCCGCTGGTGCGGCTCAGGTCTTCATCCGCTTCCTGGACCACCCCAGATTCGGATGCTTGGGTGTTCAGCCTGTGGCGAAGGCGTCCTTGAGGCGTTGCATGGTGAGATCGTCGACGTTGGCGTACACCAGGTTGGCCCCGGTGAACCGTGCGGCCTCGTCCACGAGAGCGTTGCGATCGAGATCTTCGACGAGCAACGCCACCGTCGCCGTGCCGGGTTGCACCGCTTCTTTGAACCAGGAGACCCACTCATCAGGGATGCCGAGGTCCACGACCTTCGCCGTCACGGCGCCAGCGCCCGCTCCAACGGCCATGCCCGCTGCCCATCCGACCGGACCACCGAGCATGAGTCCGAACAGCCCTGCCCACATCGCGCCCGACAGTGCCGAGCGCGCCGGACCCGGATCGATGGTCTCGTGCACCGTGGTCTTGCCCTCGGCGTCCTTCAAGACCGTCACGACGTCCTTGATGACGAGCTTTCCCTTGGCCGCGAGGCTCGAGGCAGCCAGCACGAACTCCTGGGCGCGGAAGTGGTTCTCGAACGAGACGCCGACCAACGTCGGGGGTGGGCCAGACTCAGCTGCGTTTTCCATCGATCCATCATGCCCTGCCAGGGCGAGGATCGGTCGGCGTGACGACGTGATCTCGTTGGTCAGCCCTCGGGCTTGGCGATCTGCAACATCTTGATGGCGCCATCGGCGAGGGCCTCGGCCTCCGTGGCGTCGAGCACCGAGTAGGCGGGCAGTACCAGGCGATCGGTGAGCTGTTCGGCGGCCACCAGGTTGGCCTTGTCGGCTTCGCTCACCGACGGCGGGTTGGTGTCGTCGTAGCCGAACCCCTTGTACATCTCGGGTCGGCGGATGAAGTGAGCGACCTCGGGATGCACACCCGAGGCGAGCAAGGCCACCAGATGCGCACAGCCGCGCAGCTCGCGCAGCACGACGGCCAGTTGCATAGCTCGCCCCGCGTCATCGCTGACGCGTGGCTCAGCCGCCCATCCGGCGAACAGCGAGAAGCCTGCGGGATGGGCTGCCTCGAGCACCTTGTCGCCAGCGGCGCAGAATGCGCTGAGCTCGATGCCGTCGAACCGCTCGCGGCCGTACGTCGCGGCACACTCGTGATAGAGGCGACCGGCGTCTCGCGGGGCCACCTTCTCCTTCGCCGAGTTCCACAGTTTCGTGATCACGCCAGCCGAGAAATAGCCGAACGCCGACTGGACGACGGCGGGCTCCACATCACCGAGCACGCCGCCGCGGCCGAGGATGTAGAACCGCATGCCGTCGAGGCCGTGCTCCTTGCCGCGGGCGACCGTGGCGGGATCGAAGTAGAACAGCCCGCCGAGGGCAGCGATGGGTGGGCAGGCGGTCTGGACGAGCTCTTCGGGTGTCATGGTTCAACAACGTAGACCCCGACGCGCGTGGAGCCCGCCGTCGAGAGCAGCGGGTGCCGACGCATCAGGGATGCCCGTTGCTCCGCGATACCCGTCGGTCATGGATGCTCGAAGCCGCGCAAGCCCTCATCGATCGGTACGTCGAGCGCCAGCACCATGCGCGAGCCGAACCCGTAGAAGCCGATGGCCATGGTGAGGTCGAATATCTCGTCGGTGGTGAAGTGCGCCGACACCGCGGTCCACGCCGCTTCGTCGACGGCGTGATCGTCGACCGCGTCGGCGTAGCGCACCGCTGCCAGATCGGCTCCGGTGAAGATGCTCAGATCACCGCTGCGCAGGGCGCGCAGTTCGTCGTCGCTGATGCCGGCGGCCTGCGCGCCCGGTACATGGTTGGCCCATTCGTACGCCGCGTCGAGTTTGGCGGCCACCCGCAAGATCGCCAGCTCACGTACTCGTGTGGTGATCCGCGACGCGCTGTGGACCTTCATGGCCAGCCGTCCGAAGTCCTTGAACATGGCCGGGTTCGCATAGAACGCCCGCACCAGGTTGTTGTGGATGGGCAGCTCGGGCGGCAGCTCCGCTTGCGGGAATCGAGTCATGGCGGCACTCCTGGTCGGACGCGGGTCGACGCCACAGTAGAACGCTGTTCAGGCCTCCGATGATGTCATCGAACAGATCGAACAGTTCGAGCAGTCGCTCGATGTGCAGCACATCCGTGTCGCGTTCGGCACCGGCATGCCTGCCGAAGGGGTGAACCAGAGCTCGGGCGGGCTTCGCAGAGCTGTCGGCCATGGTCGAGCTGTACGGCCGCGAAGCGATCGCGAACTATTGACCTGCATTTTCCCGGCTATGAGCCATCGATCGATGCCTGATCAGTGGGCGTCCCGGCGTATCTTCGACATGAGGCCGCGCCGGGCGGCATGAAGGAGTTCCGATGTCAGAAGTGGTCATCATCGAAGGCGTGCGTTCGGCTATCGGCAAGCGCAACGGCAGCTTGTCGCACATGGATCCGGTGGAGCTCCTCGGTGACGTACAGGCCGGGCTCATCGAGCGCACCGGCATCGATCCGATGGTCGTCGGCCATGTCCTCGGTGGGTGCATCAACCAGATCGGCAACCAGGCGGCCAACGTCGTGCGCAACGCCTGGCTGGGTGCCGGCCTGCCCCTCGAAGTCCCCGCTGCCACCGTGCAGTCACAGTGCGGATCGTCCCAAGAGGCGCACACGCTGGCCCACGCCATGGTGAAGAGCGGCCTGGTCGATGTCGCCATCGCCTGCGGCATCGAATCGATGAGCAAGATCTCCATCAACGCGTCGTTCCCTGTCGATTCGCCCTACGGCTTCCCTCGCGCCGGTCGCTACGCCACGCGCTATGAGCCCACCACCCAGTTCGAAGCCGGTGAGCGCATCGCGCAGAGGTGGGGCATCACCCGCGAGGATCTCGACGCGTACGCCTACAAGTCGCAGACCCGCGCCGCGGCCGCCTGGGCCGAAGGTCGCCTCGACGGTCAGATCATCCCCATCAACGCGCCGGTGGCCGATGAGAACGGCAACATCGTCGGTCGCAAGGTGTTCGATCGCGACGAGGCCATGCGGCCGACCACGCTCGAGGCACTCGCCGCTCTGAAGCCGAACATGAAGGAGCGCACCCCGGCGTTCCACACCGCCGGTACCTCGTCGCAGATCTCCGACGCGGCGAGCGCCATCTTGATGGCCACCGCCGAGCGGGCCAAGGAGCTCGGATTGCGCGCCAAGGCCCGCATCGTCGACTCGGTGTTGGTCGGGAGCGACCCCGAGCTGATGCTGACCGGTCCCATCCCCGTCACCGAGCAGCTGCTGAAGCGCAATGGCCTCAGCATCGGTGACATCGACCTGTTCGAAATCAACGAGGCATTCGGCTCGGTGGTGTTGGCATGGGCGAAGGAGACCGGAGCCGATCTGGACAAGACCAATGTGAACGGTGGCGCCATCGCCGTTGGTCACCCGCTCGGGGCATCGGGCACGCTGCTCATCACCCGCGTCCTGCACGAACTCGAGCGCAGCGGTGGTCGCTACGCGCTCATCTCGATGTGCTGCGGTGGCGGTCTCGGCACTGGCACGCTCATCGAGCGCGTCTGACCGAAAACGCGCCCCGCTCGACTACGCACAGCGCTGAACGACGACACACCGCGCCCAATACAGGTAGAATGAGGTTCTGTTCTGGGCCCGCGCCGGATGCGGGCCCAGACCTCATTGGGGAGCGTGCGTCATGGGGAACGAAAGTGCAGTCGATCTGAACTGGCTCATCTCGGTCGACGATCACGTCATCGAGCCGCCCAACGTCTGGGTGGATCGTCTGCCGGCCAAGTACCGCGACGTCGGCCCGCGAATGGTCGAGAGCGACAAGGGCGCGGCCTGGCACTACGACGACCGTGTGGTCTACACCGCCGGGCTCTCGGTGGCGGCCGGCAAGAAGAAGGAAGAGTTCTCGATCGAGCCGGTGTCGTTCGAGGACATGCGTCCCGGTGCCTACGACCCGGTGGCAAGAGCAATTGACATGGATCGTGCCGGGGTGTTGGCGTCGGTGTGCTTCCCGTCGTTCCCGCGATTCTGCGGGCAGATCTTCTGGGAGGCCAAGGACAAGGACCTGGCCATGTTGTGCGTCCAGGCCTACAACGACTGGATGATCGACGAGTGGTGCGCGTCGGTGCCCGGGCGATACATCCCCCTCGTGATCATCCCGCTGTGGGACCCCGCCGGTGCGGCGAAGGAGATCGAACGCACGGCGGCCAAGGGTGCCCGCACGTTCGCCTTCTCCGAGAACCCCGAGCCGCTCGGGTTGCCCACCATCAGCGATCCCGATCGTTACTGGGACCCGGTCATGGCAGCCGCCAACGAGACCGGCATGATCGTGAGCATGCACGTCGGTTCGTCCTCGACGATGCCGGCCATCTGGTCGGGCGCGCCGGCACTGGCCAACCTCACCTTCGGCGCGTCACGCACCGCCGCCACCATGCTCGGCTGGTTGTTCAGCGACATGTTCGAGCGCTTCCCGCAGCTCAAGATCGTCTTGTCCGAGGGCAACATCGGATGGATGCCGTACTTCATCGAACGGGCCGAGCAGGTCATCGATCGCCAGCGCTTCTGGGCCAAGAAGGCCAACGTCGACTTCTACAAGGGTGACTCGGGTTCGACGGGTCGCAGCATGTCGCTGCAGGCCGACCTCGACACGCTCGACGTGCGACGGGTGTTCCGAGATCACATCTACGGCTGCTTCATCGACGAGACCGCGGGTCTGCGTTGCCTCGACATCATCGGCGAGGACAACGTGATGATCGAGGTGGACTATCCCCACACCGACACGTCGTGGCCGGACTCCATCCACCTCGCCAACCGGATCATGAAAGATCTTCCGGAGGAGACGCAGTACAAGATCCTGCGGGGCACTGCAGAGAAGCTGTTCCGCTTCACCCCTGCCGAACCACCAGCGCGAGTGGGCTGAGCGCCGATCGATTGCTCGTGCCGATCGGGCTAACTGTCGGCGAGCAGACAACCGTGCAGGAGGAGCTTCACCACGCCGTCGGCGTGGTCGCGCTTGGCGGTGCGCCCACGCCGCAACCCGCGTGTCGTTGACCAGATCATGTTGCGCAACATGACCTTGAGCTGCTTGGGGTCGACGTCGGACCGCAACTTCCCGGCGGCAAGCGCTTCATCGATGGTCGCCGTCCACAAACGGTCGTTGGCCCGAGCCTCGGCGCGCACTCGTTCCAACTCGGGCGCCGAACTCACGTAGGCGGGGTTGTCGTAGAACATCTGTGCGGCGTCGGGATGCTGTTGGAAGTTGTCGAGCGTGGCCCGGATGAGTGCCTCGAGCCGATCCACCGGCGCGAGGTTGGCGGCGCGGATGACGTCGTAGAGGGCAACCACGTGGACGCTGCTGGCCCCCATGATCTCGGCCGCGATCTCGTCCTTCGACGCGAAGTGGTGGTAGAGGCTTGCGGCCTGGATGCCGCATGCATCGGCGATGGCGCGCACCGTCGTGGTGGTGATGCCCCGCTCGGCGAAGAGCTGCGCGCTGATGGCGAGGATCTCGGCACGGGTATCGGTTCGGGGGCTCGGGCGAGTGGTGATGGCCATGGGTGCGGGACGCCTTTCGAACGGCGGTAGCCGCCAGTCAGCCTAACAGTTGCTAGGCTGTGCCCTAACGCTTGCTAGGGGAGATGTGGTCGTGGCTGGTTTCGATGATGGTTCGGGCTCGGCAGACAATGACGCACGAGTGATCGCGTGGGTCGAGTCGCTCATGGGCGGCAAGGTGACCTCGTGGGGGCGTCAACCCCGCTGGCGACCCATGTGGTTCGTTGACGTCGAGCGTGGCGGATCCAGCGAGCGCATCGTGGTTCGCGGTCAACGTGCCGATGTCCCCATGTCGTTCCCCCTCGATCACGAGATGCGCTTCCAACGGGTCCTCGAGGAGCAGGGCATCGCCGTGCCGAAGGTGTACGGATGGCTCGACGATCCCATCGCCTACGCCATGGAAGCAGTTCCGGGTCGACCCGACTTCGCCGGGGTGGACGCCGCTGATCGCGACACGATCGTCGACGAGTACCTGCAGGAGCTGGCGAGGGTGCATGCGTTGCCCCTGCAGCCGTTCATCGATGCCGACATCATCCGTGGCACGTCGCCAGCCGACGCCGCCTATGTCGGGACCCGCCAGTTCGAGCGGGTGTATCGCCAGATGAAGGTGCGTCCCAACCCGCTGATGGAGTTCATCCTCGGATGGCTGAAGCGTCATCCCATGCCCGAATCGAATCGCGAGGCGCCGGTGGTGTGGGATTCGGGGCAGTTCCATCACGATGGCAAGCACTTCAGTTCGCTCATCGATGTCGAGCTGGGCCATCTCGGTGATCCGATGATGGATCTGGCCGCGTGGCGCATGCGTGACACCGTCATCCCCTACGGCGACTTCGACAAGCTGCATGATCGTTACGCGCACATCACCGGCAAGCCGGTCGATCTGGCGGCCATCCAATGGCACCATCTGTTCTTCACGCTCACCAATCAGCTCGGGTTCGAAGGGCCGTTGGCCCGTCCGGTGCTCGATACCGACTACATGACGTACGCGCATTGGGTGAGCGAGACCAACCTCCACGCCATCGAGACCATGGCCGAGTACCTCGGCATCGAGCTCGAAGAGGTGGACATCCCGGAGCCCACGTCGTCACCGGTGTCGGGTCCGCACGAGCACCTCTCGCACTCACTGCGGGCCATCAAGGTCGACGATCCCTACGTGAAGTACCAGGTGCGCATCGCGTTCC